>JBHJHB010000001.1:0-9663 GCA_050331215.1 Sandaracinaceae bacterium
CCCCCCGCATCTGCCCCGGGCCCGGGCCCTCCGCCGGCCCCCCGGGCCCCGCCGGGCCCTCCCCCCCCCCGGCCCCCCCCGGCCCCCCCCCGTCCCCCGGGGGGGGGGGGCCGCCGCGTCTCGGGGGCGGGACGAAAGCGGTGTCGGCGCTCGCGCCGCTCGCCGGCGAGCCTCGAGGCGGGCGCGCCCGTAGGCTGCGCCCAGCTCGAAAGGACGACCCATGATCCTCTGGCTTGTGCTGACCGCTTCGATGACCGGGCTCCTCTGGCTGACCTACGGCGCCGAGCGCGTCCTGCGGATCGGCATCCCGAGCGCCCTGGGCTACTCGACCCGCACGGGCGTCGCCGGCTTCCCCCCCGCGGACCCCGAGGCTCCGCCGTGGGCGCGGCGGGCGCACGCGGCGCACCTCAACGCGGTCGAGAACCTCCCCGTGTTCGTCGCCCTGGTCGTCGGCGCCCACCTCGCCGGCGCCACCGGGCCGGCCGCCACGCTGGCGGCGGCGGTCTACTTCGTCGCGCGCCTGGCCCACTTCGTCGTCTACTCGATGGGGCTCCCGGTCCTTCGGACGGTGGCCTACACCGCCGCCTTCGCCGCCGAGGTCGTGCTCGCCGTGCTCGCCGTCGGCGCGCTCCTCGGCTGACGCGTTCGCCGTCGTCGATCCGGAACCGGCCCTGACGCTGCCCCCCGCCACCCCAGGTCGCGCCTACGACTTCGCGTTCGCGGGCGCGGGGGCCGCCGGGCTCTGCCTCGCGGTGCAGCTCCACCGCGCGTTCCCGGACGCGAGGCTGCTCCTGATCGACCCCGGGTTCGCGGACACCGACGCGAAGACCTACGCGTTCTGGAGCGACCGCACCCCCCCCTTCGAAGCGGAGCTCGAGCGCACCTGGTCGTCGGTCCGCCTGGCCACGGCGCAGGAGGTGGTCGTCCGCCCCCTCCACCGCTACCGGTACCACGTGCTGCGAGGCGCCGTGTTCCGGCGCGCGGCCACGCGAGAGCTGGCGGCCGGAGGCCGCACCGAGCTGCTCGCGGCGCGCGTGCGCTCGGTCCGCGACGACGGGGAGGTCCGGACGGAGCGGGGAACGGTCCGGCCCCTCTGGACCTTCGACAGCCGGCTACGGCCCGACCGGGTGCCCGCCGATCGGCACGGCCACGTCGCGCTGACCCAGCGCTTCCTCGGCTGGGACGTGCGCTGCGACCGGGACGCCCTGGACGAGGCGACGGTCACGCTGATGGACTTCCGGACGCCCCAGGGGCGCGGCGACGTGCGCTTCCTCTACGTCCTGCCCTTCGACCGTCGCCGGGCGCTCGTCGAGCACGTCGCCCTCCACCCCAACGACGAGGCGGAGGCCATCCGGGCCTACCTCGAGGATGTGCTCGGAGTGGACCGCTTCACCATCGAGCGTCGGGAGTCGGGCTCGACGCCGCTCACGGACGTCCCCTTCCCGCGGCGGACCGGGCGCCGGATCCTGACCCTCGGCATCGCCGGGGGACGCGTCAAGCCGTCCTCCGGCTACGCGTTTACGCGGATCTGGGAGGACGGCGAGGCGATCGTCCGGTCCCTGGCCACGTGCGGCCACCCCTTCGCCCTCCCCGCGGAGCGCCAGGCCTATCGCTTCCTCGACGCCCTGCTCCTCCGCGTGCTGCGCCACCGCCCCGGCGCCGCGCCGGAGATCTTCCTGCGGATGTTCGCCCGGAGCCCACCGGACCGGGTGCTGGCGCTCCTCGACGCGCGCGCGCACCTCCACGAGGTGCTCCGCCTCGGCCTGGGCCTGCCGGCCGGCCCCTTCCTCGAGGCGGCCTGCCGCGAGGGCGCCGGGTGGCTCCGGGCCGCGGTCGCGCGGCTGACCGCCCCGGTCCCCTACGACGAGGAGTGACCCTCGCCGCGCCCGTCGAACACATGGGCGCTGATGCGGAAGCCACTCATGGTCCCCGTCCAGGCGACGCGGCCACGATCGTCGCCCGCCGCCCCGGCCGCCACCATCAGCGGGAGCAGATGCTCCTCGCGGGGATGGCAAGCCCGGGCCGCCGGCGCCTCCGGCCAGCGGCGGAGGCGCTCGGCGCGCTCCCCGGCGGGGCCGGCCACGGTCTCTTCGAGCCAGCGATCGAACGCCTCCGCGAGGGGCCGGTGGGACGCGTCGCCCCCGAAGAGCGCCCTCAGATTGTGGAAGGAGTTGCCGCTCCCGAGCACGTAGACGCCCTCGTCGCGCAGCGGCGCCAGCGCGCGGCCGACCGCCAGATGCCGCTCCGGATCGAGGTCGGCCATCAGCGACAGCTGCACCACCGGGACGTCGGCGTCCGGGTAGGCGAGCAGGAGCGGGATGAACACGCCGTGGTCGAGGCCGCGCTCGGCGGCCGAGGCGACCTCGAAGCCGGCGCCGGTGAGCAGGTCGGCCACGCGTGCGGCGAGCGCCGGGTCCCCGGAGGCCGGCCACGTGAGCTCGTAGGCCGCCTCCGGGAAGTTGGCATAGTCGAAGAGGAGCCCGGGCGACGGGGCGACGTTGACGGTCGGCACCTCCTCCTCCCAGTGCGCGGACACCACGAGGAGGGCCCGCGGCGGGACCGGCGGCGCGCTCGCGATCGAGCGCATGTAGGAGGCCAGGGCATCCGTCTCGTCGTCGCCCATCGCGGCCAGCCTCAGCACGGGCCAGGGGCCGCCCCCGTGGGGGACGAAGGCGGTGGGCATCCGCGGGGTGGTCGAGGTCATCGGCCCTCGGTGTGGGGCAGCGCCGTCCTCGCGTCGAGGGACTGGTCACCCGGCTAGAAGACGTTCCAGCCGCCGATCTCCGCAACGAGCTTGTCCGCGTGGGGGGGGCCCCAGCTCCCGGGCTCGTACTCGTACGTCCGGTGCGAGACGTTGAGCAGGGGATCGACGATCGCCCACGCCGCCTCCACGACGTCCTGCCGCGCGAACAGGGTCGCGTCGCCCGCCATCGCGTCACCGAGGAGCCGCTCATACGCGTCCATGCGCCCCGCTTCGCCCTGGGCCGGCTCGTGAGTGACCGTCAGCTCGACGTGCTGGCCCGCCATCGCCTCCCCCGGGCTCTTGGCCCGCGCGCCGATCGCGATCACCACCTCCGGGCTCATCCGGAAGCGCACGTAGTTCCCGATCGACGGGACGGCTTCGTGGAACGCGACGGGGGGGGGCGTGTTCAGCTCGATCGTGACCTCGGTGACGGTCTCCTTGAGGCACTTCCCCGCCCGGACGATCCAGGGCACCCCCTGCCAGCGCCAGCTGTCGATGTACATCCGCAGCGCCGCGTAGGTCGGGACCTCGCTGCTGCGCGACACGCCCTCCTCGTCCCGGTACCCCCGGAACTGCCCGAGGATCACGCTGTCGCCGCCCATCGGGCGGATCGTGCGCAGCACCTTCGCCTGCTCGTCGCGGATCGCCTCCGAGTAGGTGCTCGACGGGGCCTCCATGGCGACGTAGCTGACCACCTGCAGCAGGTGGTTCTGGATCACGTCGCGGACGACGCCCGTCTCGTCGTAGAAGCGACACCGACCCCGCACCCCGAACTGTTCGGCCATCGTGACCTGGACGTTCTCGACGTAGTAGCGGGTGAGGATCGGCTCGAGGAAGGCGTTGGCAAACCGGAAGTAGAGGATGTTCTGGACCGCTTCCTTGCCCAGGTAATGGTCGATACGGAAGATGCTGCGCTCCGGGAACACCTCGTGGAGGAGCGTGTTCAGCGCGGTCGCGCTCCTCAGGTCTCGCCCGAAGGGCTTTTCGACGATCACGCGGGCTTGCTCCGTGCAGCCCACCTCCCGGAGCTGGTTGATGACCACGGGGAAGGTGCTCGGCGGAATGGCGAGGTAGTGCGTCGGGCGATCCGCGCCCTCGAGGTAGGCCTTCATCGACTTGAAGGTGCCGATCTCGGCGTAGTCCCCGTCGACGTAGTGGAGCCGCTTGGCCAGCTCGGCGAAGGCCTCCTCGTCGACCCCGCCCCCGTACTCGTCGATGCTCGCCCGGGCCCGGTTGATCAGCTGCTCGAGGTTCCAGCCGGACTTGGCCACCCCCACCACCGGCACGTCGAGGCGACCTCGCTTGGAGAGCGCCTGCAGCGCCGGGAAGATCTTCTTGTAGGCGAGATCGCCAGTCGCCCCGAAGAACACGAAGGCGTCGGACCGTTGGGGCTTGGCGTCGGTCATCCCCGCTCCCCTAGCAAAGATCGGGCGCCCCACGGAAGGCGCCATGGACGAAGGTCACAGATTTCCCACACGTCCTCTCACGACGCTGCGCGAAGCCCCAGCATCACCCGGGCCTCATCCGGCGACGCCACGTCGCGGCCAACCTCCCGCGCGGTGCGGGCGAGGGCCTCGATCAGCGGTCCGTTCCCCGAGGTCTTGTCCCCGTTCGGCAGGTAGAACGTGTCCTCGACGCCGGTCCGGCGCCTGCCGCCGAGCTCGGCGGCCCGACGGTGGGGCGGCCAGATCTCCGCCCGCCCGATCAGCGTGCACTGCCATGGTGAGCCCTCCCGCCGGTAGCCGACCAGCAGGTCGAGGAGCTTCGGGTCCACCGGCATGCCAGAGGCCACGCCCATCACGAAGTTGTACTGGGCGCGGTCGGCCATCCCGGCTCGCAGGTAGAGGTCGATCGAGCGCACGATGCCGACGTCGAAGCACTCGAACTCCGGCCGAGCCCCGACCCTGGCCATCGCGTCGAGCATCGACTGGACCTTCTCGACCGGGTTGTCGAACAGCATCGGCGGCCACGCCCAGCGGCCGTCGCGGCGCAGCTTCAAATAGTTGAGGCTCCCCGCGTTGCAGGCGGCGATCTCGGGCTGCAGGGCGTCGAGGCAGGCGACCGGGCCCGACACGTCCGGGCCGACGGTGCCGGTCGTCTGGTTGATGATCACGCCGGGGCACGCATCGCGGATCGCGTCCGCGCAGGCCCTGGCGACCTCCGGCTCCCAGCTCGGAAGGTGGCCCATCCCGGGCCCCTGCTGGCGGAAGTGGATGTGCATGATGGCGGCGCCGGCGTCGAAGGCCGACCGGGCCGAGGCCGCCATCTCCTCGGGCGTGACGGGGACCGGGTGCTGCGCGGGGTTCGTCAGGACCCCGTTGAGCGCACAGGTGAGGATCGCTCTGTCCATGAAGGACACCTGTGCCCGCGCAGGCCCGGTCCGGCAAGCCCGAGGGAGGCGGAGCCGCTGCTCGGCTCCGCCTGTCCGAGCCTCACTGCGGCGGCAGGAGCACCGCGTCGATCACGTGGATGACGCCGTTCGAGGCCTGAACGTCCGGGATCACGACGGTCGCGGTGCCGACGCGGACGTTGCCGCCCTCGACGGCGATCGGGACGTCGGAGCCCTGCACGGTGGTCGCGGAGGTCATGTTGACGACGTCGCTCGACGGGACGGCGCCGGCGACCACGTGGTACGTCAGGACCGCGCGGAGCTGCTCCTGGTTCTCCGGCTGGAGGAGGCTGTCGACGGTGCCCTCGGGCAGGGCGGCGAACGCGTCGTCGGTCGGGGCGAACACCGTGAAGGGTCCCGCGCTGTTCAGCGTGTCGACCAGGCCGGCGGCCTGGACCGCCGCGACGAGCGTCTGGAAGCGGCCGTCGCCGACCGCGACGTCCACGATCGTGCCGGGCCCGGCCTCGTCGCCACCGGTGGCCTCCGCGCCGCCGGTCGGCTCGGTGGCCTCCGCGCTGGAGGACTCGGTGGCGTCGCCACCGCAGGCGCCGAGAGCCAGGGCAAGGAGCCCCGCGGTCAGGAGGCGAAGAACGTTGAGGTTCATGGTAGTCATCTCTCTCTCCCCGGGCCGACGCGCGGTCGGCCGTGTTGGCGCGCCGACAGTAGCGCACGGTTGAAGGACGCACGGGGGTGCGTCGCTGCGGGCGCGTTTTGGGTCCGGCGCTCGAACCGGTCAAACCGGTCGTCCGGGCCGTCGATCCCGCCCGGGACGTCAGGTAGGCTGCGCATCCGATGCCGCGCGCCGCCCTGACCGCCCTCGCTGCCGCCCTGGCCGCCTGTGGAGGAGCGCCGTCCTCCCCGCCCGAGACCGCGGAGAGCGCGGCGCCCGCGTCGGAGCCGGCGGCGCAAGCGACCGGTGCCGCCGCGCCGTCCGAGCCGCCACCGCCGGAGACGCCGGAGCAGGCCGTGGCCGGCGGGGCGGCGGACCCGGACGCGGACCCCGACCCGACCGCACCGCCGATCACCCCCGGCTCGGCGGCGGACATCCAGGCGGCCCTGCAGGCGGCGTCCTTCGACGTCCCCGCCCTCCACCGCCTGATCGACCCTGCGCGCGGCCTCGGGACCTACGATCCGGACGATACCGGCGTCGAGCACCACTGCGGCCGCGACGAGGCCGCCGACCACCCCGGCGTCGCCTTCGCGGTCCACGAGGGGGATGACGTCCGCTGCGACGCCGCTCTGCGGCGATGCGTGGCCCGGAGCATGGACGGCAGCGGCGGCTACGTCTTCTACTTCCGGCCCGACGCCGGCGACGCCGTGTACCTCGACGCCGTGATCCACTACCCGAACCGCATGCCGAGGCAGGACCCGCCGGCGGCCCGGGCCTTCGCGGAGGGCGGCGCCGGGGTCTGCGCGCTACGCCGGGCGCTGGTCGAGGGCGCGAGCCCGGACCGGTTCAGCGTGTTCGTGAGCAGCTACACCGGCCTCCAGCGGGGCGTCCGGGACGACCAGCTCTGCGGGGCCGCGGCGAGCGCCGCCTACGAGCAGGAGGTCGCGAGCCGCCTCGGCGGCGGCCCCACGCTGACCTGCACCAGGGCCCCGGCGCGCTGCACGTTCACGGCCGGGGACGAGGAGCACACGGTCTACGCGGACGCCGGGGAGCCGGTGGCCGTCGCGATCACCCGCCACGGGATGCGCCGCAACCTCGAGGCGGGGCAGCAGCGCGAGCTGGCCCGCTTCCTTCGACGGCTGGAGGGGCATCGCTGCGACTGAGCCGCCGCCCGCGGGGCGGTCGCCCGGGCGACGGCAGGCCGCTGCTCAGGGCTGGCGCCGCGCGATCAGGAGACCCTCCCGGATCGGGACCGCCACCGCCTCGAAGGCGGGGTCGGCAGCGAGCGCCCGGTTGAGCGCGTCCGCCCCGTTCCGATCGGGGTGTTCCTCGTGGTCGATCCACCAGGCGCTGCTGCCGAGCGCGTTGTCGGCCAGGACGAGGCCGCCCGGCGCGATCAGCGGCCGCGCGATGCGGAAGTACGCCGGGTACTCGACCTTGTCGGCGTCCAGGAAGAGCACGTCGACGGAGCCGGCCGGCAGCTCCGACGCGAGGCGGGTCAGCACCGGGATGGCCTCGCCGCGGAGCACCTCCGCCCGGTCGCTCAGCCCCGCCCGCGCGAGCTGTGCCTCCGCGAAGGCGGCGTGGGCCTCCACGCTCTCGATGGTCAGGAGCCGCCCGTCGGCCCGGAGCCCGCGGGCGAGCCAGAGCGCGGAGTAGCCGGCCAGCGTGCCCACCTCCACCACCAGGCGCCCGGCGGTCATGGAGGTCAGCAGCGCGAGCAGCCGACCGACGGCCGCCGAGACCGCGATGGCCGGGAGGCCGGCCCGGGTCGCCTCCGCCATCAGCCCCGCCAGGTGCTCGTCCTCGAGGCCGAAGGTCTCGTGGAGGTACGCCGCGGTGTAGCGCCACCTCTCGGGGGTCATCGCGACGTCGTCGCTCACCCCGTCCCCTCCGCCTTGGCCTTCGCGGCCAGCCGGGCGCGGTGCCGGGCGACCAGCGTGTCCCAGTCGTAGGGGAAGCTCGAGGGCTCCGGCAGGATCGGCCGGAGGCTCGGACCGCCGAAGGGCCGGTTCTTCCACTGCTTCGGGTACCCGACGGACACCTCCTCGTAGCGGACCCCGTCGAGGAACCGCGTCGAGGGGATATGGAGGTGCCCGTAGACGACGACCCGGGCCCGGTACCGCTCCGGCCACCGCTCGGTGAGCTTGGTGCCGCACCAGATCTTGAAGCGCGGGATCCGGGGCAGCACCGCGTGGTCCTCATGCAGCGGGTAGTGGTTGACGATCACCGTCGGGTACCGCGGGTCGAGGTCGTCGAGGCGGGCCTCGCTGATCGCGGCCCGCTGCCGGCACCACGCGCCCTTGCTCTCGTAGGGGTCGGGGTGGAGGTAGGCCTCGTCGGCGCAGACGAGGTCCTCCTCGGCCGCCCAGGCCAGGGCCCGGTCCACCCCGACCTCGTCGGGCACGAAGGTGTAGTCGTAGCCGACGAAGAGCGGGGCGACCACGGCGGGCCCACCCTCCCCCTCGTACAGGGGGAACGGGTCCTCCGGCGTCAGCACGCCCACCGCCCGGCACATGTCGACGAGCTGCTGGTAGCGCGCCTCCCCGCGCGGAGCGCCCTCATCGCTCGGCAGGGTCCAGAGCTCGTGGTTGCCGGGCACCCAGAGCACCTGGGCGAAGCGGGGCACGAGGGTCTCCAGGGCGAAGGCCATCTGCTCGAGGGTCTCGCCGACGTCGCCGGCCACGATCAGCCAGTCGTCGGGGTGGGCCGGGAGCGCGGCGAGGAGCTGGCGGTTGGCCTTGAAGCCGACGTGGAGGTCGCTGACCGCGTAGAGCCGCATGGGGCTGGAGAGTCGCACGGGGGCCCCGGCAGAGCCACCGGGGCCGGGACCCCACGGATGACCGGGAGCGCTGACGGGCGCAACGCGGGAAGAGTCCCTACACTCGGCCGCCGACACGCCCGGGCCCGGCGCTCGCCACGCCGCGCGGGGCGCGGCAGGCCCCTCCCCCGGCGTGGCCGAGCGGGCGGTGCCCCGGGGCCGAGCACGATGCTGGACGACTTCTCGGACGACGCCTCCCGCAACTCGAGCGCGCAGCTGGGCGTCGCCTCCCTCGTGGGCTTCGTGGTGATGGGGCTCCTGCTCTGGGGAATGCTCCGGATGCCCTGGTTCCTGTTCGCGGAGGTCGAGGTCCCGCCCCCGATCGAGATCCCGTCCGACATCCCCGTCTCGATCGAGCCTCCGCCGGAGCCGGAGGAGCCCCCGCTCCCGGACGAGCCACCCCCCGAGCCCGAGCCCGCCATCCGGAGGGGCGAGGAGCTCAGGCCCGAGATCGAGCAGATCGAGGACATCCCGGAGGACGTCCCCGAGGAGTCGGAGGGGGAGCTCGACGAGGAGGAGATCTTCAACCCGGAGACCGAAGGGAGCCCCGACGGGGTGGAGGGCGGCGCGCTGCCGGTTCGACCGCCGCCGGTCAGCGCGCCGGTCGCGGCGCCACCGCCGCCGCCGCCCGCCAGGGTACGCCGAGGCCCGGTCCGGCTTCCGGCGAACGCGACGCCGCCCGACTGCGCCGGCCAGCCGGTGCCCGACCCGGGCGCCGCCATCCGGGCCGCTGGCATCCCGAGCGTCCGGATCATCATGCGCCTGACGTTCGACGCCACCGGCCGCGTCACCGAGGCGAGGGTGCTCCGGGGCCACGAGCTCGTGCCGAGCGGGAACCTCGAGCGCACGTTCCGTCAGTGGCGCTGCGAGCCCGCCCGATTACCGAGCGGGGAGGCGATCGCGGTCGTCCGGACCCTGCCGGTGAACATCGTCACCCGGTGATGTCCTCGGACGTCCGGCCCGGGTCGGGGCGGAGCTCGAGCGGTGGGGCCGAAGCGGCGGCGGGCCCCCCCCCCCCCCCGCGGGGGGGGGGGGGCCCGGCGGGGGGGGGTCAAGAAAAACGCGGGGCGCGGCCGGGGGGGGGGGGGCGGAGGCGGGCG
>JBHJHB010000002.1:0-4828 GCA_050331215.1 Sandaracinaceae bacterium
CCCCCCCCCCCCCCCCCCCCACCTCCCCCCCGCCCCCGCCCTCGGCGGCGCACCTGTGGTGGGTCCGCCCCCCGCGCACGTCAGCCGCGTCCCCCCGCCCGGTAGACGCCACCCCCGCCCACCGGTAGATCTGCCCGCGGAGGCCAGCCCATGCTCGATGCCCTCGTTCAGCAGTTCATCCAGTCCGATGTCGCGAAGGACGCGATCGGCGCCCTCACGCAGCAGACGGAGCTCGACCAGCCCAAGGCGGAGGAGGCCGTCCGGGCCACCGCGGAGGGGGCGGCAGAGGCCGCCGCGAGCGGCGAGGTCGGCCTCGACGACCTCCTCGGCAGCCTCACCGGCGGGGGCGGTCTCGCCGGCATGATCGGGAGCTTCCTCGGCAGCGGCGACGCGCCCGCGGCCGGCGGTCAGGCCGCGAGCCCCGCCAATCCCATGGTCGACATGGTCGCCAGGATCGTGTCGGACAAGACCGGCCTCGGCCTCCCGATCGCCACCACGGTCACCGCCCTGGTCCTCCCGAAGGTCCTCGAGTACTTCAAGAACTCGGCGGGCGGCACGGAGGGCGGCGGCGGCCTCGGCAGCCTGTTCGGCAGCTGAGCGGGGCCTGCGCCCGAGGCGCTGCAGCGAAGGGCCGCATCCTCGGGCGAGCGCCGGCAGGACGCCCCGGCGACCCCGGTCGCTCCCTCAGTCGCTCAGCAGCCAGGCCAGAGCGTCCTCCCGCGCCCCGAAGTAGGCGGTGGGGAAGGTCGCGGGGCCTTCGGCCCGGGGGGGCGCGCCGATGGCGGGCATGCCCGCTGGCATGTGGAATGCGAACTTCCGGACGCCCGCCGCGTTGTAGCGAGGAATGATGTGCTCGTCCCGCCAGCCCATGCTCATGCGGCTCGGGTCCATCCGGAAGCACGTCCCGTCGACCAGACAGCGGGGCGTGGTCGCCTTCTCGAGGGTCGACGCGAAGGTCGCCAGGAACGCGTTGAAGTCCTCCCCGCTCATGTCCGCGGTGGTGTCGTACCAGCGGATCTCCATGAGGGTGAGCTCCGGGTACTCGAGGATCGCGCCCCACCGGTCCTCGTGGTGGCAGGTGATCGTGGCCATGTCCCCTCCTCCGTACGGTCAGCCTCGACCGACGCTAGCTCCGACCGACCATGTCGAACACCGAAACGTAGTGAACGGTCCGTTCGGCTGTCGTAAGCAGTCCGGGTGGACATCCGTCGCCTGCTCCAGTTCCGCACGGTGGTCGAGGCGGGCGGGCTCAACGCCGCGGCGCCCCTCCTGCACCTTTCGTCCGGCGCGCTCAGCAAGTCGATCCAGAAGCTCGAAGGCGAGCTGGGCGATGCGCTGTTCGACCGGAGCGGCCGGACCCTCGAGCTGACCGACTACGGCCGCCGGATCTACGCGCGAAGCGAACGGCTGCTCTCCGAGTACCGATCGTTCCTTCGGGCCGCGGAGACCGAGGACGCGATGCCACCGGCGGTCCGCCTCGCGACCTTCGAGCCCTTCAGCACCTACGTGCTCGGGGCCCTCGTCGAGGCCCAACCCGATCTGGCGGCGCGTGACTGGCGCGTGCTGGACGTCGGGGTCGGAGAGATCGAGCGCGCGATCCGGGACGGCGAGGCCGACCTCGGGGTGACCTATGCCCCGGCGCCCCGGCGCGGGGTGGCGTTCCAGCGCCTCGTCCGCACGGGCTTCGGGATCTACGGGCGGCCCGACGCGTTCGCGGGGGTACCACCCGCGGACTACGTCTACGCCGCCCCGGTCACCCGCCTCGCGATGAACGCCGAGGCGCTCCTCGCCGCCGACGGCTGGCCCTCGACGTTCCTTCCGCGGCGCGTTCGCTACCGCCTCACCTCCCTCGAGTCCGCCCTGGAGCTGGCCCGCCGCGGCCGCTGCGCGATCCACCTCCCGCACTTCATCGCGCGGCTCCACGACCGGCAGGCTCCGGCGTCCGGCCGCCTCGTGGGGCTCCCGCCGCCCTCGGGCTACCGCGCGCCGCGCCCCTGGGTGCACCTCGCGATGCGGGAGGAGGACCGCGAGTCGACGCTCTTGCGGGAGCTCGGGCGCGCGATGGCGTCGGTGTTGAGCGCGGCGAGCCAGCCCGTCCAGGGTTGACCGACGACCCCGGCGGCGACCGCGATCCCACGCGGCACGGCCGGCGCGCTCGCTCGCGGCGCGACGTTGCCCGTTCGGTCCCGGATGGGGGTGCCGGCCGCGCCGATCCGTCCCTACACCGGCGGCGCATGCCACGCTCCCTCGACCGCTGCTGGCTCTACGTCGCGATCGCGCTGTTCGGCGTGGCGTTCGGCGCCAACCAGTTCGCGCCGATGCTCCGGGTCTACGCCACGCTGGCGGGCCTCTCCGAGGCGACGGTCGCCGCCACGTTCGGGGTCTACGCCGTCGGGATCGCCCCCGGCATCCTGCTGGGCGGTCCGCTGTCGGACCGCTTCGGGCGCCCGGCGGTGGTCTTCCCCGCGGTGGTGATCTCCCTCGCCGCCACGGCGGTGCTCCTCGGCGCCGACACCGCGGAGCCGCTCTACCTGGCGCGCCTGCTCGCGGGGCTGGCGTCGGGCCTCGCGTTCAGCGCGGGGAGCGCGTGGCTCTTCGCCCTGTCCGCCGACGCGGCGCCCGGGGTGGCCGGGGTTCGCAACGGGATCGCGCTGACCGCGGGCTTCGGCCTGGGGCCGCTGGTCACGGGGTCGATCGTCGGCCTCGTCGAGGCGCCGCTGGTCACGCCCTACCTGCCCCACCTCGCGCTGATGACCGTGGGGCTCGCCCTGCTGCTGCGCGTGCCCCGGAGCGATGCGCGAGCCCGCGGCGCGGGGCGTCCGGTGGCGCTCCTCGACGTGTTCCGGCCGAGCCTCCCGCCCCGCCTCGGCTGGTTCGCGCCCTTCGCGTTCGGCACGGCGGTGATGGCCTTCGCGGCGCTCCCCGCCTTCGGTGAGCCCCTGTCCCCCGCCGCGGCGGGGGTGGTCACGGCCCTGACCCTGGGGGTCGGCGTCGCGACCCAGCCGATCGCTCGGCGTCTGGGTGCCGACCGCCCCGACCGCCTGCGGCGCGTCGGCCTCGGGGTGTCCGCGGCGGCCTTCCTCCTCGGCGCGGCCTACGCGTCGACCGCTCGACTCCCGCTCCTCGTCGCGACGTGCGTGGCGGCCGGCGTGGCCTATGGCGTCAACCTGCTCCACGGCTTCGTGGCCCTCGGCCGCGAGCCCCGGGGCGTGGAGGTGGCCCAGTTCTACGTTGCCGCCTACGTGGGCTTCGCGTTCCCGCCGGCGATCGTCGCCCTGGGCCGTGCCGTGCCGGTGGGGTGGGTGCTGGTCGGGTTCGCGGCGGTCGCCCTGGCCCTGGCGCTGGCCCGGCCCGGCCGCTCGGCGGTGGGCGCCGACGTGTGCCCGTCCGTCGTGTGAGGCGGGCCGGGGGTCGCGTCTCGCCCGGCCCGACGGCGGACACGAGCTGGTCAGGCCTCGGGCGCGACGGCTCGGACGATCCCGTAGACCCGGCTGATCTCGTACACCCGAAGGTCGCCAGGCCTCCGCGTGTTGTTCCCGCGATACGTGACCACCCGAGCGCGGCCGGCTCGGCGGTCCTCCCAGCCGAGGAAGATCACGCTGTGGGTGCCGATGGGCGTGCGCTCGGGGTGGTTGACGTAGAGGAGCCAGTCCCCGGGGCGCACGCGGTCGAGGTCGACGTACGGGCCCTGGAGCGACCGGCGATGGACGGTGCGTCGTTCGCGCGGGCCATAGCCGGCGCGGTCGAAGACCTCGTCGATGTACCCGAAGCAGCCGCCCTGGATGATGACGCCCTCGCGCACCATCCGGAGCGCGGTCTGGACCACCTCGGCGCCCGGCTGGCGGGGCGGCGCGGCGGGCGTCGACGAGCTCGCCTCGCCGGCGGGCGCCTCATCGGCTGGCGGACGCTGGCTGGGTGGGGCGCCCTCCGCGGCGGGCGATGCTCCGGGCTCCCTCGCGGCGACCTCTTCCCTCCGCGGCGACGGAGCGCTCGCCCGGGTCGGGCGCGGACGCGGATCCGTCGAACGGGCGCCACGCGGCAGGGCGCTCCGCTGGCGCGCGGGCCTCGACGAGCGGGCTGGGCCCGTGGCGGTGGGGGCCCGGGACGCGACCGTGGCCGCTGCGGCCGGGCCGGGCTCGCCGTCCGCCGAAGGACCCGGGGACCTCCCAGCCTCGCGCGCCGGCTCCGACGGGGCGCCGAGGAGCACCGGCTCGAGCCGAAGAGGATCGATGCGCCGCGGTCGAGGCACGGGAGCCGTGGCGCTCGGGACCGATCCCTCCGGGCCGACCTTGCCCCGGGGGTCGGGCGACGCGTCGGGCGCCGGGGCGCCGGGAGTGCCCACCGCCCGCATCCCCGGTCCCGTCCTCGCCGGTCCCGTCCTCGCCGGCTCGGCGGCCCACGCGCTGACCGCCCAGACCTCGTCGCGGGGCGGGCTCTCCGGCGCCGGGGTCGCCGGCGCCGCGCCGCCGCATCCCGCCATGACCAGGCCGGCCAGCAGCGCGACGGGTGGATGCACGCCGAGGCGGCGAGCGATCCGGTCGGTACGCCCACGACGTGCGGAAGGCGCGCGTCGCGACAGCGCGAGGCCTCGGAGCTGGCCGGGCCGGGACGGCGGCATGGTCGTCATGCAAAGCAAGACGCATCCCAGATGCTGGTATTCGAACCGTCTCTGCGCCTGGCGTCCGGACCGTGAACGACCATCCACACCCCGGCCCGGTTCGTGGCCCCCCGGACCCGGCGCCCCGGCGTCGCTGCGTCGCCCCCCGGGGGGGGCTGGGGCCCGCAGCGCGCTCCGCCCCCGCGCCCGGCCCGGCTCGCCGCCGTGCTG
>JBHJHB010000003.1:0-13956 GCA_050331215.1 Sandaracinaceae bacterium
CGGCGCTCGCGCTTCTGCCGGCCTGGGCCTCCCCCTTTCCCGCCCCTGTTGGGCTCTGGCCTACCCCCGCGCCCCCCGTCCCCCCATCCTCCTTGGGCCGCTATGGCCGCCCCCCCCTGCCGCGCCCCCCGTCCGTGGACGGGCAGCGACCGCCGCCGGAGGAGGGGGAGACCGTGCTCCGGCCTCGCTCGGCGCTCCCCGAGGAGGTGCAGCGGGAGCTGGGGCCGTCGGAGGAGCCCTCCGTGGCGGTGGACCCGGCGCTCGATGCGTTCCAGGCCCACTTCGACCGGGTCACGCCGCCGCGCCCCGCCAAGCCCGTCCCGCTGCTCTACGACGACGACGGGGATGACCCGCCGACGGTGCCGAAGGGTCGGCTGCCGCGATCCCTTCCCGACCCGACCCCCGTGCTCCCCTTCCCCGAGCCGGGGCCCCCGGGCGTGGCGCTGCGCGGGCCCCTGCTCTGGGCGTTGCTCGCCACCATCCCCCTCACGGTCCTCAACAGCGTGGTGCTGGCGCTCCTCGTCCTGTGGCTGCTGCTGGCCGGTCCGGCGCAACCCGACGCGGAGGGCGCCGTCGAGCACGCGGCGAGCCGCGGGGCGGAGGCGTCCCGGGCCCCGTTGCCCGGAGCCGCGCCGGCTGCCCCGGGGGACCCGGCCGCCCCGGAGGGCCCGGCCGCGGCGGAGGGCCCTGCGCTCCGCGGCGCGTCGGCCGCCGCCGGGGGCACGGGACCGGTCGACGCCGGAATCGACCTCGGTCCGGCGCTCGCCGCGGGCGCGCCGGATGCCTCCGCCCTTGGCTCCCCGGCCCTGGAGGACGCCGGAGCGGACCTGGAGGCCGACGCCGACGGCGACCCCACCGGACCCGAGGTGCGCTCCGCCGGAAGGGAGGGGGTCGAGCCGCCGCCGGAGCGCGCCCCGTCCGACCCCATGGCGTCGAGCGGCAGCGCGCTTCCGGCTCCGCTCGAGGTCGCCCGGCCCCCGGTGCTCCCTCCGAGCGCGATGCCGAGCGCGAGCGAGCGCCAGCGGCGGGCCGCCGCTCACCGGCGCCGGGCCTACCGCCGGCTGCGCCACGGGGACGTCGAAGGGGCGGCGGCCGCCTACCGGAGCGCCCTCGGCTACATCCCGCGGGACGCAGCGGCGATGCGGGGCTTGAGCCGCGTCGCCCTCGAGCGAGGCAACGTCGCGCTCGCGCTCGGCTGGCTGGACGCGGCGGACGAGGCCGGCGGGGACGAGGGGGCGAACCTGACGCTGCGCGGCGACATCCTCCTGGCCCACGGCGCGAAGGCGGAGGCCCTCGCGGCCTACGAGGAGGCCGCGACCCACCCGCCGGTCCCGCGCCCCCTCCGCGACCGGATCCGCCGGCTGCGTGCCGAGCTCACGCCGTAGGCCGGCCGGGCTCCGGCGAGGCCTGGGTCAGACCGGCGCGTGTTACCTTGAAAGGGGGAGATGCATCCGTGATGGCCGGACGCGGCTACGACAGGTCCAGCATGCAACACGAGCCCAATCCGATACCGACCCGGCTGCGGCACGCGGCCGCCGTCACGATCGCTCTACTGCTCGCCATCGGCGCGGCCCCGGTCGCGCACGGCGACGAGCAGGGCCCCCCGGAGGCCTTGAATGGCCGGTGGCGCAACACGGCCGCCGACGGCGGTGAGCAGGCGATCGCCCGGGCGGTCGAGCGCGGCATCGACGGCCTCTTCGCCCTCGCTCGACCGGTCGCGCGACGGCGCCTCACGGAGTCCAACCCCCCGATCCGCCAGCTCGAGATCGAGGTTACCTCGAGCCGGATCCACGTCGACCTCGGGGCGGGCCGGGAGCACGTCACGCCGCCGAACACGTGGCGGCCCGAGGACAGCCCGGGCGGGCGGATCCAGGTGCGGCAGACCATCACCGGAAGCGGCACGCTCAAGGTGGAGAGCCGCGCGGACCAGGGCTCGGCCCGGCACCTCTTCCGTCTGGAGGGCGACGACCGGCTACGGCACCAGGTGCGCATCCACGCGGAGCGGCTCCCCCATGACGTCGTCTACAACCTCACCTACCGGCGGGCCGGATGAAGCGTCGACAGCAGGGTAGGCAGAAGCGTCGGCGTTGGCTGCGACCGAGCTGGACGGCGCTCCTCGCCGTCCCGACGCTGGTCGCCTGCGGCGGGTCCGCCCCGCCTGCCGCGACGGCGGCCGAGGCAGCGGCGAACGAGGAGGAGCTCACGGTGCTCTCCTTTCGCGGGACGCTCGAGGCCACCCGCGAGGCCGAGGGAGTCGAGGACGGGGCCGCCATCTACCATCACGTCTTCCTCCTCGGCGACACCCACTACGACACGCTCACGTGCTACCAGGAGCCAGACAACTGCTCTGTTTTCCTGGAGCGCCCGACCGGGGAGGAGGGTGCGGCGGTGGCCCACTACCTCGACGACGAGGACGATCCCGACGTGTCCCTCGCCTGCACCCTCCAGGATGGACCGACCTGGGCCGAGGCGACGCGGGCCGTGATCGAGGTCTCGCTTCCGGCCGAGGGGCAGGTCGGCGTGGCCACCGTGACACGCGACGCCACGCTGTCGCCGCCGCCCGGGCTCCAGGAGCGGCTGCGGGCGGAGCGGCGGCTGCGCGCCGCCTACACCACGATCGCGGAGCTGTACCAGATGAGCGATCACGGCGCGGCCCAGCTGCCGGACCCGCGCGTGGAGCGTCCGGCACCGCCGCCGTGCCGACCGGTGCGGGTCGACGAGCCGCAGGCGGTGAGCTGGCTCGGGCTCGAGGCGCCCACCGTGGTGTCGTGGGCCTACAGCCTACAGGTCGACCCGGACGCGGGGACGGTCCGTTTCCTGGCCCGGCGTGACCCGGCCTGCGACGGCCGCCTCGAGATGGTCAGCCTCGAGGCTCAGGTCGACGAGCACGGGGACATGGTGCGCCTGCACCCCAACCGCCCGGAGGGCTGACCCGAGCGTGGCCGGCCCCCCCCGCGGTGGAACGGAGACCCTCCCCGTTCATCTGCGGCCGAGCACCTCGGCCATCGATGCCTACCGCCTCACGGTCAGGAGCCCGGGCTCGGCCACCGCCCGGCGCCGGGTCGTGCAGCGCACGTTCCGTGTGGGCACGGGGCCGACGAACGACCTGGTCGTGCAGGACCCGACCGTCAGCGGGGTTCACCTCGAGATCCGCACCGAGGATGACGGTTTCCGGCTGTTGGACCTCGGGAGCCGGAACGGCACCACCGTGGACGGGCTCCTCGTCCGCGACGCGGTCCTCCCCGCGCGCTGCACGGTGCGGGCCGGAGCCACCGAGATCCGCTTCGAGGCGACGGGCGACCGGGGCGAGGTCCCGCTGTTCACCGGGACGCGGTTCGGCCCGGCGGTCGGGGCGAGCCCGGTGGTGCGGGAGCTCTTCGCGCTGCTCGAGCGCGCGGCGCCCTCCGACGCGACGGTGCTCCTCGAGGGCGAGAGCGGCACGGGCAAGGAGGTGCTCGCGGAGGCGGTCCACGCGG
The DNA here is from genome assembly GCA_050331215.1 of Sandaracinaceae bacterium. Lineage (GTDB taxonomy): Bacteria > Myxococcota_A > Polyangia > Polyangiales > Sandaracinaceae > JBHJHB01. The sequence continues at coordinate 3,477 of JBHJHB010000003.1, forward strand.
CGAGTGACCGGGCCGAGGGACCCTTCGTGGTGGTGGACTGCGGCGCCATCCCGAGCCACCTGCTCGAGTCGGAGCTGTTCGGCCACGAGCGGGGTGCCTTCACGGGCGCCGTCGGCCGCAAGCCCGGGCTGCTCGAGCGCGCTGCCGGGGGCACGGTGTTCCTCGACGAGATCGGCGAGCTGCCCCTCGATATCCAGCCCAAGCTGCTGCGGGCGCTGAGCGCGAGGAGCGTGCGGCGGGTCGGGGGGGGCGCGCCGATCCCGGTCGACGCCCGGGTCGTGGCGGCGACCAACCGCGATCTCCTCGGCGAGGTCAACCGTGGCACCTTCCGCCTCGACCTCTACTACCGGCTCGCCGTGGTCCGGGTCCGGGTGCCGCCGCTGCGGGATCGCCCCGAGGACATCCCGCTCCTGGTCGAGCACTTCAGCCGCCAGCTCTGCCCGGACGACCCGGCGAGGGCGCTCGGCCTCGTCAACGGGGCCGATCGGGACACCTGGGACCGCCTGGCCGCCCACGCCTGGCCCGGCAACGTCCGTGAGCTGCGCAACGTCGTGGAGCGCGCCCTCGCCCTCGGCCGGCCCCTCGACGTCGCCGGCGCCCCCGCGAGCCGCTGGGACCGGGCCGTCGACCTGGACCGGGCCTTCACCGAGCAAAAGGAGCAGCTGATCGCGGAGTTCGAGCGCCGCTACGTGCTCGGCCAGCTCGCGCGCTGCGAGGGCAACGTGTCGGCCGCGGCCCGGGCGAGCGGGATGGAGCGAAAGCACTTCCACCGGGTGCTGGTGAAGTACCAGGACCGGTCCTAGCACCGGAGCGCGGGGCGAGGTGCGCGATGGGTGAGGCGTCGTGCCGCAGCTGGCGCAGAATCCCCCGGGCATGGGCGCCGAGCCCGTGGCCGATCGCGCCGCCGGGGTCCGCTGCGCCGCGGTGCGCTCGCCCGGCCAGGTGCGGCGCGCATCGTGCACGACCGCTACCCATGCCCAGCGCACGTCAGCTCCTCGCGCCCCTCCTCGTCCTCGCCGCAATCGCGTGCGGGGGAGGGGCCAGCTACCAGGTCCAGGGGACCTCGAACGCCCCCGGGGCCGATGCCGAGGTGATCGTCACGCCTCTCGACGGTCGCAACTTCCGCGTCGACATCCATGCGGACCACCTCCCGCCGCCCGGGAGGATGGCGGCGGGGGCTACCGTCTACGTGGTGTGGGTCGAGCCGACGCGCGAGCGGCCGGTCCGACTCGGCTCGCTCCCGCTGGAGGGCAGCCGCTCCGCTTCCATGTACGGCACGACGGTGGAGGCGACGTTCGAGGTCCTGGTGACCGCCGAGACCCGCGTCGACGTCGCGAGCCCCAGCGAGCACATCGTCCTACGCCAGCGCGCCGACCTCGGCGGCTGAGCGGCCGGCCACCTCGCGACGCGCCCGTTCCTTTCCCCGCTGTCGCCGCCTCCGGTAGGCTGGGCGCTCGCGTCGGTCGTTCCGCCGAGCTCGACCGCTCGCCGATGCCTCGTCGGGGGAGCAGACGGCCCATGGATGTGTTCCTCTCGTACGCCTTCGAACAGGAACACATCGCCGACGAGCTCCAGGAGGTCCTCTCGCAGGCGGGGCATCGAACGTTCTTCGCGGACCTCGAGCTGCGGGGGGCGGACGGCTTCACGCGGGAGATCAGCGACCGGATCCGCCGGGCGGACCTGTTCCTCTTCCTGATCAGCCCACACGCCGTCGAGCCGGGGACCTACGCCCTCAGCGAGCTGCGCCTGGCCCGCGAGGCGCGGAGGCGAATCCTCCCGGTGATGGCGGTCCCGGTTCCCCTCGACGCGCTCCCCGCGACGCTGCGGATGCGGACCATCCTCGCGCCCCACGGCAACCTCGCCGCCGAGGTGGCCCACCGGGTGGAGGAGCTGGCGCGCCAGCGGCGACGTCGGCGAGGCCTCCTCGGGCTGGGCGCGGTGGTGACCGTCGGCGCGGGCGCCGCCCTGGGGGTCGGAGCCGGCGTGTTCGGCAGCGGCGGCGAGCCCGTCTCCTCGATCGCGACGCTCGCGACCGCGGAGCCCTCCGACCCGCTTCACCCCCCCTGGACGGAACCGGGCTCGCCCACCCGGACCGCCATCGACCCGGCTCAACCGACGGTCCCCCCGGGCTCCACCGGCGAGCCCCCGGGCGTGGAGCTCACGAGCATCGCGGTCCGTCATCAGGGCGACCGGCTCGTGCAGCTCGACCGGCCCGACCGCGTCGTGCAGATGCCGACGCCCGCGCGCTCGCGGTTCTTCTATGGCTACCAGCGCAACGGCGACACGCTCTTCGTCCGGCACCGGTCGCCCTACCTGCGCCGCCTCCGCCGAGGCGACGTCCACGACCGGGTTCGCTCGAGCCTACCGGCGGAGGGCTGGTACTACCCGGAGCTGTCCGTCAGCGTGGTCAACAACGGCGGCGACACCGTCGTCCTCTCGGAGGTGGTCCTCGAGATCGAGCGGGCCGCCGAGGACCGGTCCGTGATCCTGCTCGCGAGCGCGAAGCCCTGCGCCACGGAGCCGGAGCTCACCTTCACCAACCGTGGCTGGGGCCGCGTCGCATCCTCGGAGCTCGTCGTCGGCGTGACCAGCCTCGACTCGTGCAGGGCCGCGGAGGGGCCGATGCCGCCCGGCGTCCCGATGACCCGGCTCGCCACCGGCGCCTTCGAGCGGTCGCGTACCGCGACGATCGGGTCGGTTCCGTCCGAGCTCCGCCAGCAGCCGACCGCCTGCGCCTTCGGCACCTTGAGCTGGGTGGCGCACGACGGACGGCGCGGGCGCCTGAGGTTCATGCTCCCGCTGAACCTCGGCGGCGTGTGCGCCGAGGCCGCCACGATGATGACCTCGAGGCTCTACGACCTCGACCTTCCGCTGTCCGGCGCGCCCACGGAGCGCCGGATGGCGATCCAGCATGCGATCGGCCCTGGGGACACCGACCTCATCGCCTTCCGCCTCGCCGCGGAGCGCTCCGGGCACTTCCGCTTCACCTTGAAGATCCTCGATATCGAGGGGGACCCGGTGGTGAGCCAGCGCGTCGACCTCAAGCTCTTCGTTCCTCGGGGCGCGCCGCGTCTCCTCCGGCATCCGGTGGCCTCCGACGTCCCGCAGCCGCAGACGCCCGGGCGGCGCTAATCCGTAGCCAGGCGGTCGCGCTCGCAGGCGAGCCACTCCCCGAGGAGGGCCCGCTCGTCCACGCCCGGGCCGCCGCCCGGGGGCATCGCGTCCGCCCCGTCCGCGGCGACGCCCCACACGAGCTCGAGCTCCGCGGGCACCCCCTCGAAGGTGTTCAGGTTGATCTCGAGGGGCGCCTCGGCGCGGAGGTCCTCGGGGAGCTCGGTGCTGTGGCACCCGGTGCACCAGCTCAGGACGAACGGGTGGCCGAAGGTGTCCCAGTCGAGGAGGCTCTCCTCGGGGCACGGTCGCTCGTCGAACGTGGTGAAGCCGCCGGGCCGCACCGGGCCCGCACCCTGGCTCGTGCAGGCGCTCGCGAGGAGCGCGCCGGCGACCACGGCCCGCCAGAGCTCATGCCGTGAAAGCACGCAGGGGCTCCACGCCGGGGAACAGCTCGCTCGGGTCGACCCCGACCAGCTCCAGCACACCGGCGATGAGGTTGCCGGTCTGGATCCGCTTGGCGTCCGGCCCGTCGATCTCCCCGGTCGCCAGGTCGAGGGCCTCGCCCTGGAACAGGTCGTCCGTCGCCCCGTAGGCGCGGCCGCCTCGGACTCGGGCGCCGATCAGCATGGCGCTCGCCGTGGGCCAGTGGTCCTTCCCGTCCTGGCCATTCAGGAGCGGAGTGCGCCCCATCTCGCTCATCACGGCGACCGTGGTGTCGTCCTGGAGGCCCGCCTCCTCGAGGTCGGTCATCAGGCCAGTCAGCGCGCTGAAGAGCTGCTCCTGCCGGATCGTCTGGACGGCGTGGTTGTTCTGGTGGCTGTCGAAGCCGCCCACCTCGACCAGCACGGCCTGCGAGAGCTCGCTGGCGAGGGCCTGCACGCCGAGCCCGAGCTGGACGCGGGGGTCGACGACGAGCTGCCGGTCCCCGAGCCCCGCCTGCCGGACGAACGCGGAGAGGTCCTCGGCCCGGCTCGACGAGCCGATGAACTCCTCGATCCGACGGGCGTTCGAGGCGCGCATGCCGCGGGTGGCGCGGAGCCGGGCGTCGTTGGCCGCCGCGAACCGCGCGACGAGCGCCTGCTCTCCGGACGTGAGCGTCAGCTCGGGGGTGCCGGTGACGTCGGGGTAGGCCATCCGCGGATCCACGAGCGACAGCACCTGGTTCGTCGCGCCGACGCGGCCGACGAGCGCCTCGAGGGGCCCGCTCCGCGCGACTCCTCCCAGCACGAGGTAGGGGATGGGTCGGTCGCGGCCGAGGCAGTCCGCGGCGAGGGCGCCGAGGTCGGGCGCGGTGTCGCTCGGCGTGCCGGTCAGCATCCGCTTCTCGCAGTCGAGGTGGACGAAGGAGCGCACCTCGATGCCGTGCACCACGGCCGTCCGCTCCGCCCAGCGCTCGAAGAACGCGTCGACGGATGGCCGCGTCGGGTGGGACCAGATCGGCAGGTCCGCGAAGCGGCGCACCGCGCCGTCCGGCGTGTCGATGGTCGGCACCTCCGGCTTGGGGTCGATGCTGAGGGTGGTGTCCCAGCCGCCCCGCGCGAACACGATGATCAGCCGATCGGCGGACCTCGTCGGGCTGTCCGCGAGGACCTTCCCGAGGGTGCCGCCGAAGGCGGCGGTGGCGGCAGCGGCGGCCCCGCCGCGCAGGATGTCCCGTCGTGAGATGGCCACGTCGAAGGCTCCTTCAGTAGGTGGCGAAACGCAGGTCGGAGAAGAGGGCGTAGAGCGTGACGACCCAGGCCTTGGGCACGTCGCCGCTGGCCGCGAGCCCATCGAACAGCGCGTAGGCGTCGTCGAGGGCCGGGTCCTCCGGCTCGAGCACGTCGCCGTAGATCGCGAGGTAGAGGTCGGCGAGCTGCGCCCGGACGAGGGCCTCGTCCGTGTCGTTGGCCTCCACCCGGGTGAGGAGCCGGCGGGCGGAGCGGTCCGGCTCCGTGAGGTCGCGGATGACGACGAAGATCGCGGCGCGCCCCGCGAGGCTGCGGCGCACGAGCGTCGACGTCGCGGTCATCGTGCGCGCGGGGGAGGTGACCTGCACGGAGTCCGTGCCGCCCGCGAGCACCTCGAAGCCGAGGACCGAGTCGTCCATCATGTCGAAGGTGCCGTACGCGAAGTACGGGTTCGGGAAGAAGAGGTCGACGTCGACCTCCATCCGGTAGCCGGTCAGCGCCTCGAGGCTGCGGGCGAGCTGGCTCGGCCGGGCCAGGTGGATGCCCTCGAGCCACGCGTCGTCCTCCCGGTCCGACCCGGCGACCCGGAACTCCCGGCTGAGCACCACCGCCCGCGCGAGGGCCTTGGCGCTCATCCCCTCGTCGCGGAAGGTCCGGTAGAAGCGCTCGACCACCGCCCGCGGGACGCTGTCCGCAGGAACCCGGAGCAGGTGCCCCGCGAAGCGACGCGCGGCGCAGAGCCCGAAGCGGGGGGCGTCCGCGATCGAGCGACCCAGGTCGGCGATCGTCTGCCCCGGCGTCCCGAAGTAGGCGGGCGACGCAGGCCGCCGGTCGAGGAAGCCCTCCGGGTTGAAGAGGCGGTTCTCCACGGGGTAGCGCACGACCACCTGGCTCGGCGTTCCGTCGTTGTAGACGGCGAAGAAGGCGGCGAGCGGGTCGAGGGTCTGGTGGCAGTTCTTGCAGGCCTCGCGGTTGTTGATCGCGTCGAGGACCGCCGCCTCGTTCGAGAGGTCGATGTTCGTGTCGACCTCCACCTGCCGGTCGAGGAAGTCGTAGCAGAGGAGGGCGCTCGCGACGGCGTTGGCCCGGCCCCGGTTCATGTTGAAGGGGGTCGTCCCGTGCCGCTGGAACACCGCGTTGTCGCTCAGGATGCCGGCCATCGCCCGGCCGTCGACGTGCTGCGTGGGCTGCCAGCCGCCGCCCGACGCGTCGTAGGGCAGGCCCCACACCGCGGCGACCGCCTCGTTCGCGAACACGTAGTCGGCGGTGACGATCTCCGTGTAGGGCCGGTCCCGCTGCACCACGTAGGCGATCAGCTCGAGCGGGCTGCGCGCCAACGATCGGTTGAGGTCGTCGAAGGGGACCTCGGCGAGCTCGTCCAGCGGGTTGTAGCCGAAGTAGGGGCTGAAGCTGTCGACGTTGAGGCGGAGCGCCTCGGCGTGCAGCTCCCGGACCGTGTCGCCGAACTCGGGGGTCGACAGGTAGAACTCGACCAGGGACGGGTACCACGTCGGGTCCTCCGCCACGGCTCGGAGCTCCTCCGGGGCTGGCCGGACGCCGCGCAGCGCCATCGACGCGCGGGTGAGCCGCTCGGTCGGGCTCAGGAGATCGACCGCGTCGTCCGGCACGATCTCGGGCGGCGCCTCGCCGCAGGCACCGAGCGTGACGCCGAGGAGCACGAAGGCGAGGCCCAGGGCGGCCGCGGTCCACGGCCGGTGCGGGCACGACGGGGGGCTGGAGATCACGGCATTCCTCCGGTGGGGAAGGGGGGCGGGGCCGGTCCGGGTCGTCGTCATTCGCCGGGCTCCGGCGGCGCGCCGAGGCAGAGCTCGTAGACCCCGCTGGTCAGGTCGCTGCAGGCGGGGCGCGTGAACGTGCAGAGATCCGCGGCCTCCCGCTCCTCCGCGCAGTCGGGATCCGTGCAGCTCGGGTCGCCCTCGGCGCACGCCACCTGACAGCAGCGCTGAGCGACGTAGAAGGGCTCGCATCCGTTGGCCGCGGCGCACGCGAGGAGCGAGCGGAAGAAGCAGATCTGGCAGCCCCCGAAGTAGATATCGGGCGGCGCGGGGTCCCGGCCGAGGCAGCCCGTCAAGCACCCGAGGGTGGGGCCGGTCAGGACCGACCCGCACGCCTCGAGGCACCCCCGCGGCACAGGGTCGCAGTAGGGGGCACGGTCCGCCGGCGAGGGGAGGATCGGCGCGAAGCCGCAGGAGCGCGGGTCGCCGCCCATCGCGACGGGCAGGTCCACCCCGAGGTCGACCGGCATCCAGGTCCGGAGCTCGATCCCGGCGTCCGGGTGGGGCTCGGCCGCGGGTGTCCCGCACGCCGACAGCGCGGCGGTGAGGAAGAGGATGGTCGGCGACGTCCGCATGCGCGTCCTTCGGCGTTCGGGGAAGCTCCGATCGAAGCGAGCCGATCGGAGCTCTCCCGAGCGGGGAGCAGAGCAGCGATCGTGCCAGGGGTCCGCCCAGCAGCGTCCAAGACCCGGAGCCACGCTGGGCTGGGGTGGCGTCGCCCCAGGGGGTGGGGCGGCCTCGCCCCACCGTGGCCGTCGTGGCTCGGTCACTCGCACGTCGGCAGCTCCGTGATGCTGAGGGCCACCTCGTCGAACACGGCGCACACCTGCTCCGGGAGGCGCTCCGCGAAGACGCCCATCGAGACCGTCATCCCGTCCTCGAACGTCAGGTCCGTCGCCCGCGCAGCCTGCCAGCCGAGCAGCGGCACGAATGCGTCGTCGACCTGGGCCGACACGACGGCTGCCTCCCCCTCCGCGCTCAGGCCCAGCACGGCCTGGAGGCACACCCAGGCCCCGCTCGGCACCAGGTCGGGCGGAGACTGCTCGCCCACCTCCACGCCGCTCCCCGCCACGCCTCGACGCAGGAGCAGCTGACCGAAGGCGCTCACGGCGAGGCCGATGTGGTCGTCCTGCCCCTCCAGGTCGCCGAAGCGCAGGATCTCGACGTCCCCCGGCCGCTCCGGGGAGAGGAAGAGCCAGGCCCGCCAGAACAGCGCCACGCGCGGGCCGAAGGGTGGCCCGGGCAGGAACGCGACGAAGGCCGCCGTCGAAGGACCCGCGCTCGGCCGGCCGCACGTGAACCCCGCGTTCCGGCCCACCCGGCCGGGCGAGAGCTCACCGATCGAGCCGGCGGCCGCGACCTGGACCAGCGACAGCCGCCCGGGGTCCTCGAAGCCGTCGCACACGAGCGCCCGGCCGAGCTCGCCATCGCAGTCGGTACGCCGGGGTACGCTCCCATCCGGGCGCTCCACGCAGACCCCCTCCAGGGAGCAGACCCCGCCGTCCGGGCAGGGGCACGGACGGCCCTCCAGGCTGACCTCCGGCAGGCTGCACGCCGCGGTCAGGGCGGAGAGAAGCGCAACGGAGGAGCGGCCCACCACAGCGTGATGATAGAGCAATCACTATGCCATCACCATCGCCAGGCGAGCGGTTGCGTTGGCGGCGTCGGCGAGCCTCGGGCCAGCTGGACCACCAGCCACACCACGCCGACCCCGGCCGTGACGCCGCTCGCGATCAGGAGGCCGGTCGTCCAGTCCGCGAGGGTCTGCGCCCGACCGTGGAGCTGTACCGTTCGCTCCAGCGACGGCGCGCGGTCCGCGGCTCGACTCCGGTCGTTCGCGACGGCCCACGTGATGCCGGCCGCGACGAACCCCAGGCCGCCCACGCCGAGCCACAGGAAGGGGATCGGGGCGACCCGGGGCCCGCCGCCGGCGTCGGCGGTGAGCGGGGTCGCCGCCAGCCCCCCTGGCGCGTCCGGCGTCGCCCGGGTCGGCGCCGGGTCCGTCCCCCGGCCGGGCGGGCCGGGCCCGTCCAGAGGCTCGGCCGGCCCGGGCGCTGGGCTCCGTGCGGTCCCGATGGCGGCGAGCGCGGCCACGGGGGACGCCTCGTCCCGGTCGGGAGGCTCCGGGTCCTCCTCGGGCGGCGCCCGTAGACGCCCGACCGCCGCCTGGGCCCGCCGCCGGGTCGGGCCCTCGGGCGCGTCCGCGAGGTAGCGCTCGTAGGCCGCGAGCGCCTCGGCGCGGTCCCCGGCGCGATCGAGGGCGCGCGCCAGGTTGTAGAGCAGGACCGGCTCCTCGCTCAGGGCGTAGGCCTGACGGAGGAGGACCGCAGCCTCGGCGAAGCGGCGCTCGCGGTAGAGCTCCTCGCTCTCTTCGAAGAGCACGAGGGCGCGGTCCCGGGAGGTCAGCTCCTGCCCCGCCGCGGCCTCGGGCGCGAGGAGGAGGGCGATGCCGAGGGTCGCGATCCGTCGCCGCATGGCCTCCGGGGCTCCTTCGCCCGCCGGTTCCTATACTCGAGGCGGCGAGCCGCCGCAGGATGCAACCCTCCCCGGACCCCGTCGAGCTGACCTACCGACCGATCGTGCGCCTCGATCAGGGCGGGATGGCCGAGGTGCTCCTGGCCGACGCCCTCGGGCCCGGCGGCTTCCGCCGTCGAGTGGTGCTCAAGCGGCTGTTGCCGAGCCTCCGGCGCGATCCGGCCCAGATCGACGCGTTCCTGCGCGAGGCCCGGCTGCTGTCCACGATCCGTCACCGCAACGTGGTGGGGGTCCACCGCCTCGACCGCATCGATGGGGCGCTCGTCCTCGTGATGGACTACGTGGAGGGGACGACGGCCGAGGGCCTTCGGCGCGATGGCGAGCAGGCGCCCCTCGATCCCTTCGTCGCCGCGTACGTGGTCGCGGAGGCCGCGGCGGGGCTCCAGGCCGCCCACGAGCGCGAGGATGGGGGCATCGTCCATCGGGACGTCGCGCCCCGGAACATCCTGGTCGGCGTGGACGGACGCGTGGTGCTGGCGGACTTCGGCATCGCCCGCGCGGCGGGCACGGCGCACCGCACGGCGGACGGGGTCGTCAAGGGAACCCTCGCGTACGTGGCGCCGGAGCGGCTCCACGGCGCGCCCTACGACCACCGGGCCGATGTCTTCGCCCTCGGCGTCGTGCTCTGGGAGCTCCTGACGGGCCAGCGCCTCTACGACCGACCCACGCCTCTTGCCGTCGCCGCGGCGATCGGCGACGCGGACGCGCCGCCCCCGGGCTCCTTCCGCCGGGGCCTGCCCGCGGCCTTCGACGGAATCGTCGAGGGGGCCCTCGCCCGGGACCCCGCCCAGCGCACGCCCGACGCCGGGGCCCTGCGGGCGTCGCTCCTGACCGCCCTCGGCTCCGATCCCGAGCCGTACCGCGCAGCGGATCGCCTCGCGGCGCGGGCGCGGAGGGTCGCCGACGCGCCGGGCGCGGACGGCGCGCACGCCGACGCCGCGGCGACCCTCTCGACCCCTTCCGCCGGGCGCGCCGTCGCGCGGACCGAGCACCACCCGGACCGGGCGACGCGGTGGCCGCGGGCGCGGACGGCCGCGGCGACGGGGCTCGCGGCCGCCTTCGTCGCGGTCGGGGCGTATGCGCTCCTGGGGGGAGCCGGCGGGCCGGCGGGCTAGACCGCGCCCCCGCCCTAGGCCGACGTCGAGGCCGCGCTCGAGCCCGAGCCGCCGATGGACGCCCGACGACCCGTCCCTCGCCCGCCGCCAGCCCCGTCCCGTCCGCCGGCACGGGTCGGGCAGGGTCCGGCCGCCGTCGCCCTGCCGCCGGTCCGCCTCCGCGTCGAGAGCCGGCCGGCGGGCGCGACCGCGAGCGCGGCCGGTGCGCGGTGCCGGCCCCCCAGCGAGCTACGCGTCCAGCGCACCACGG
>JBHJHB010000004.1:0-176804 GCA_050331215.1 Sandaracinaceae bacterium
CGCGGCCGCGGCCTCCGCCCGCGCCGCGGCCCGCGCCCACGCCGGTCCCCATCCGGCCGGCCCCGAACAGGGTGCCCGGCCCGTCCCCGCCGCCACCGCTGCCCGTCCCCCGGCGGCCGACGCCGCCGCTGCCCCGGCCCATCACCGTGCGGTCGCTCCCCAGGCCACCGAGGAGCTCACCGAGGTTCGGGCCCTCGAGGGCCTCCGCGAGAGCGTTCTCCTCGCCCTCCTCACCGCGGATGGCGCCGAGGAGGCCGATGTTCTGGACGCGGACGGCCGCCGCGCCGCCGGTGACCTCGCCCTCCATCTCGGTCTGCTCCTGCTCGGCGTCCTCCCGGCCGACCCGGCCTTCCTCCTCCTCGGCCGCCCGCCCACCCGCCTCCTCGTCGTCGACGAGGCCGGGGTCCTCGGTCTCGGTGCCGCCCGCCTCGGGCGGCTCCTCGATCTCGAGGGGGTCGGGCGGCGGGGTGACCATGAACCGCTGGACCAGCTCGGTGCTGAGCTCGTCGGTGTTCGGCGGGTTGTGACGCAGATCGAGGAACAGGATCACCAGCACCGCCGCGTGGATGAAGGCGCTGAGCGCCAGGGCGGCCCAGAGCGCCGCCTCGACGGTCGGGACCCACCCCATCTTCGGGGCCCCGGCGACCATCTGGAAGAACAGCGCGACCTGGTCGAGGGTCACCACCCCGTAGTCCTCGGGGCCGAGGCGTACGGGCCCGCTCAGCGCCTCGATCGGATGGCGCTCCCCCTGGACCCACACCGCCCCACCCATCCGGGCGTGAGGCAGCAGCTCCCAGGTCGACCCGATCGGCCGGAGCACCTCGAGGGAGTCGCCGGGCGCGACACCGGCCGGGATCGGCAGCATCGCCTCGCCACCGTACCCGAGGATCACCGGCTCCAGCGCGTCGAGCGTGTGCTCCGCCTGGATCGTCCCACCGAACACCAGGGCGACGCGTAGCTTGCGGGGGGGAGCTTCCTTCGGCACGGGCGAGTCCTCAACCGATCGACGACGGATCGGACCGGATCAGAAGGTGCGGCCTTTGGTCGAGCGCTGGAGCTCGGGCAGGAAGGACCGATGGGGGAGGCGCGGGCGACCGAACTCCGCGCGCAGCCGGTTCAGGATGTAGAGGAGCTGGGGGGACTTGAGGCGCCCGGTCACGTCGAGGCCGCTGAACCGGAACACCTTCACCTTCTCGCCTCCTTCGGTCCGGACGTCGGTGTCGACGTCGGGGTCCTCGACGTCCTCGTCGACCGCGACCTCCTCCTCGACCACGTCTTCGTCGGCGAGCTCGGCCTCGGTGCGCTGGCGGTCCTGGCCCTTCGCCACCGGGACGACATGAGCCGCCAGGACCGCCCCGCCGGCGCTCGCGAGAGCGAGGAGGGCGAGGTGGAGCCGGAGCGGGCGTCTCACGGCGCCCCCCCGCCCTCCGGCGCCGCGGGGGCCGGGATGTCCGCCACGTACTGCTGAGCCATCTCCCGATGCTCGCCGCTCGAGGGTGCCACACGGAGGAATCGCACGAAAAGCTCCCTCGCCCGAGGCCGCTGGTCCAGGAACTCCGCCAGCAGCACCCCGAGGTTGAACAGCGCGCTCGGGTGGTTGGGGCTCGCGTCGAGGACCCGCTGGTACTCGCGGCGCGCCGCCCGGTGCTCGCCCTGACCCCGGAGCGCCACCCCGAGCGCCACGCGCGCGTCGAGGTGGTCCTCGTCCTGGCGCAGGACGGCCCGGTACTGCTCGACCGCTCCCGCCCAGTCGCCGGCGTGCAGCAGCACCGACCCCTCGTTCATGCGGGCGGCGACGAAGGTGGGATCGGACGCGGTGGCCTGGGCGAAGCGCTGGAAGGCGGCCTGGGTGTCGCCCCGGGCCAGCTCGAGGAGGCCCATCTCGTTGTGGAGGGCGGCGCTCTCCGGCTCGATCTCGAGGCCCTTGCGGAACACCAGCTCCGCGACGTCGAAGCGCTCCCGGGCGCGGTAGATGCGACCGATCTCGGCGAGGGCGCGGGTGTTCTGGGGCTCACGGATCAGGACCTGCCGCGCGTGGGCGAGGGCCGCGTCGTGGCTCCCGCGCTCGCGCTCGATCGCCATGAGCGCCACGAGCCCGTCGATGTCGTGGGGATGGCCCTGTACGTACTGGGTCAGGATGCGGGCCGCCTGGTCCCGCTCGCCGAGCGCGTAGCGGGTCTCCGCGAGCGCCACGAGCACCTCCCCGCTGGCGGGCTGGATGGCGCGCGCGGCCTCGAAGCGGTCCACCGCGTCCCGGAGCTCGCCCCGGCGGCGGTGGATCACGCCCAGGTTGTACTGGGCCTCCCAGAGGTTCGGGTCGAGCTCGAGGGCCCGCTCGAAGCGGATGGCCGCGCGGTTCGTCCGCGCCCGCCCCCCGCGGCCCAGGAGCCGGACCCCCTGCTGGAACTCCTGGAGCGCGGCCGGATCGACGGGCGGCAGCTCCGTCGGGGCGACCGGCGCCGGCGGACCCCCGCAGGCCACCAGCATCGCGAGCGGCAGGACGACGGGCACGCGAAGCGGGAGCGTCGAGCGGCTCATCCGCCCTCCTCCGCGCCCGCGTCGCCCGCCTCGGCGCCCCCGCCGTCGTCGGCCTGCCGCGCCTCGGCCCGGCTCGGCCCCCGCCGCAGCCCGTCCAGGGGCTGGGGGCCGGGCAGGTCCACCCCCTCGACCGTGTCGCCCCCCATCTCCCGTAGCGGCGGGTAGGCGACGTCGTTCAGGCGGGTCAGCCCCTCCCGCAGCGCCGCGGTCCAGCGGTTGAAGATGCGGAGCTCGAGCGCAGTCTGGTAGCCGCCCTCGTACGCCTCGAGGGCCCGCTCCTCGATCGGGATGACGAAGCTGGAGAGCTGGTCGAAGTAGGCCATCTCCTCCTCCTCGCTCAGGCCCTCGGGGACCGGCGCGTCCCGCAGCCCCTCGGCGAACAGCTCGTAGCTCCGGCCGATCTGGAACAGCGCCGCGGTCACGAACTCCGCCACCTGGTACTCGACCACGTTCGCGAAGGCCTCGGCCGCCCGACGCAGCAGCGTCGACTTCTGCTGGAGCCGCTCCCGGAGGCCCTCGACGCTGCCCTGGATCGCGATCGCCTCGAACTCGACCACGAGCGCCTGCGCCTGGAGGAAGCGCGCCTTGGCGGCGTAGTAGAGCCCGGCGTCGCCGAGGCGGCGCCGGTTCCGGCGCGCGACGGCCACCGCGCGGGCGAGGGACTGGTCGGCCTGCCGGCCGTCGCCCGCCTCCCGGAGCGCCTCCGCCCGGCGCACGTAGGCCTCCACCTGCCGGTCCAGGTCCCGCGAGCGCCGGATGAAGCGCGCGTACACGTCCGCCGCCTGGGCCCAGGACCCCGCCGCGGCGTGCGCGCGCGCGATGAGGAAGGTCACCTCCGGCGCGGACCCCGTCCGTGGGTAGCGCTCGAGGAACCGCTGGCCGTCCCGAACCGCCTCGCCGTGGTCGCCGGCCGTGACGCGCAGGAGGGTGGCGTTGAAGAGCGCATCCTCCGCCTTGTCCTGGTCCCCGAAGCGCTCCCCGTAGGCCTCGTAGAAGCGCGCCGCGTCCCGGAACTGGGCGATCGACTCGTACATCTGGGCGCCCGCCCACGCGCCCTGGGCGCCGATCGCGGTGCCCGGGTGCGCCGCGATCAGCTGCTCGTAGGCGCGCCCCGCCCCCGGCAGATCACCGGCCCGCTGGTACTCGAGGCCGGCGTTGTACAGGGCCTGGGGGGTCCGCTCGTCGGCCGGGAACTCCCGCGCCGCACGCAGGTAGGCCTCGGCGGCCTCCCGGTGCTCGCCGCGCCCCGCGAGCTGCTCCCCCGTCGCGAACACCGCTTGCAGGATCAGGGCGTCGAGGCGGCGCTGGCTCTCCGCGGTCTGGAACGCGGCCGAGCTCTTGAGGCGCCGCGCCCAGGTCTCGATGTTCCGGTAGTCCTCCGCGCGCTGGAAGCTCTCGAGGATCAGCTCCCCCGCGGTCACCGCGTAGGGGCTCTGGGGGAAGCGCTCGAGGAGCTGGCCGAAGAGCCGCACCGCGGGGTCGTAGATGCCCCGGTCGTAGTAGAGGCGGCCCTGGCGGAACAGGATCTCCGGCAGATCGGGGTCGTTCGGGAAGAGCTCGACGTAGAGCGCGATCGCTTCGCTGAAGCGGCGGTCGTTCTCCGTCTCGCCGCAGGGCCCGTCGTCCAGGGCCGTCTCCCCCGGGGCCCCCTCGGCCCGCGCGGCGGCGTCCTCGGCGTCCTCGGCGTCCGGAGCGGCGGCGTCGGCGCCGGGCGCCTCGGTCCCGGCCCCCGGCGCCGCGGACCGTCCGTCGTCGGCGGCCGCCGCCGAGCCCCCTCCGCCCTCGGCCTCGCAGGCGGTGAGCTGGGTCTCCCGGACCCGCTCGAACGCCCCGATCGCGTTGTAGAGCGCGTCCCGGGTGTAGCGGCCCTCGGGCTCGGCCGGCGCCGCGGACAGGTACATCGCGCCCGCCTCCTCGTAGCGCTCGAGGCGGTGGAAGAGGATCTCGCCGCGGTAGAAGCGGATGTTGTAGCTCTGGGCCGAGGCGGGGAAGTGCTCGAGGTAGATGCCGTAGAGGCGCTCGGCCCGCTGGAACAGCGCGATCTGGTCCTCCTGCTGGCCGAGGTCGTGCCAGCGGAGCGCCCGACGGCGCAGCGAGCGCTCGACGAGCTCCCGCGTCTCCTCGACCACCTGCGGATCGCTCTGCTGCTCCGCCCAGGCGCTCCCCTCGAGGTAGTCGGTCGCCAGGAGCTCGAGCGCGGCCACCGTCGCCTCGCTGTCCCCCAGGGCGACCTGCCCCCGCGCGATGGCGAGCTGCCAGCGCGGCGCCCGCTCATCACCCGGGCTCCGCTCGAGGACCAGGCGGTAGGCCTCGATGCCGTTCTCCCAGCGGTCCTGGTCGTAGAACCGCGCGCTCAGGCTGATCAGGACGCGGTCGGC
This sequence comes from Sandaracinaceae bacterium, assembly GCA_050331215.1. Taxonomy (GTDB): domain Bacteria; phylum Myxococcota_A; class Polyangia; order Polyangiales; family Sandaracinaceae; genus JBHJHB01. The sequence continues at coordinate 4,917 of JBHJHB010000004.1, forward strand.
GTAGCGCTCGCCACCGATCTCCTCGAGGAACGCGAACACGTCCCGCGCGGTGTTGGACTCGTCCTCGGTGAAGACCTGGATCAGGTACTCCAGCGCCTCGTCCTGAAGCTCCCGGAGACGCCGCCGCTGCTCCCGGCTGGCCTGCCCGCGACCGCGGCCGAGGTCGAGCACGCGCCGGAACCGCGTCGCCGCCTCCCGGGATCGGTCGGTCCGCCAGAGGCACCACGCGCTCTTGAAGAGGGCCAGGCCGAAGAGCTCGCTCTCCTCGTAGCGGAGCACCTCCTCGTAGCCGGTCAGGGCCCCCGCGAAGTCCCCCTCCTGGAAGCGCGCCTCGGCCAGCGCCATGTGCGCGTCGGGGACGAAGCGGCTCCGGGGGAAGTCCCGGAGGATCCGTCGATAGAGATCGAGCGCCTCGGGAAGGTGGCTGCCCTCGATCAGGGCGAAGGCCTTCATGTAGAGGACGAGGTCGACGCGGTCGAAGTCCGGGTGCCGCTCGAGGATGCGGTCGTAGAGGGCGAGGCTCACCGCGTAGTCGGGACTTGGCTCGAGGCCCCGGTTCTCCGGGGGAACCTCCTGCCAGGCGGCGAAGGCCTCGAGGTAGCGGGCCCGCGCGTCCTCCCAGCGGAGCTCGGCGAGGCGAAGGAGGGCGTCCGGCATCTCCACCGCCTCCTCCGGCTCCTCGGCGATGAACTCCTCGAGGAGCCGGATCGCCTCCTCTCGCCGCTCGCCGACCAGCTGCTCCCGCTCGGCGAGCAGCCGCTCGAGGAGCTCGTCGCGGTGCTCCCTGGCCGCCTCACCGAGGGCATCGGGCCGTTCCCGGAGGTAGAGGGAGTCCTCCAGGCTCGGCCCGTCGGACGGCGCCTCGGCCCGCGGCGGCGCGTCGCCGGCGCCCTCCGCGGCGCTCACGCGCCGCTCCTCGGCGGGGTTCTGGAACCGGGTCTCGACGTCCGCCCCACGGCCGCGCTGCGCTCCGACGCTCGCTGGCAGAAGGGCGACCAGCGCCGCCGCCGCGACGCCGAGGGCGGGCCTCACCGCAGCTCCTCCCCGGGGGCGCCGTCGGGGGGCGCCGTGCCGTCGTCGAGGTCCTCCTCGAGGAGCTCCTCGTCGAGGTCGGCGCCCGCGAGGTCGGCGTCCTCCTGGAACTCGTCCGCCCAGTACTCCCCTTCGAAGGGCCAGTACTCCTCGTCGTCCCTCAGAAGGCCCTGGATGGCCAGCGGGTCCTGGAGCTCGGGCGGGAAGCGCCCGGCCGCCAGGCTCTGGATCTGGATCTCGATCCGGCGCTTGCTCCCCATCACCGCGTCGATGCGGCCGATCCGGCTCCTGCGCAGGTAGCCGCCGAGGCGCCGCCGCAGGTCCCTCAGCGACGTCAGCGCGGCCGCGTTCGCCGCCCCGACGAGACGCCCCCGCACGGCGGCCACCCGCGTCGGGTAGGCGGAGGCCCGCGCCTCGGCGCGCGCCAGGAGCGCCTCGAGGCGCTCGTCGTTGGCCGCCGGGGGCGGCGCGGCGCTGTACGCGCGCGCCTCGCGGACCCTCGCCTCGAGGCGATCCACGCGCATGCCGAGCTCGGCGAGCCTCGCCTCGATGGGCGCGAGCCGCTCGGCAGCGGCGCCCGCGGCGCGCATCGCGTCCAGCTGCTCGGTCAGCGCCCGGAGCGTGGCGCGCGCGCCGTCCAGCTCCCCCGCGAGCGCCGCGCCCTCGTCCGGCTCGTCCGGCAGGGCGACCGACGGCGCGGGGGCGTCGGTCCCGCCGAGGCGGGCGCGGATGGCGCCGAGCTCCGCGGCGACGCGACCCGCGCGGGCGGTCTCGGCGTCGAGGGTCCGGAGCTCGCGGTAGAGGCGATAGAAGCTCGGGTCGACCTGGAGCAGGCTCAGCAGCAGGGCCCGCGGATCGGTCGGCGCCGGCTCCGGCGGGTCGGCCTCCCGCCCGTCGCCCGCCTGCTCGGCGTCGCGGGCCGCCTGCGCTTCGGTCGCCAGGAGCTCCTCGACGAGCCGCTCCCGGCGTGCGGGGTTGGCCAGGATGCGGTCGATCGTCGTGACGACGGGTCCGAAGCGCGCCTGGAAGGCCGTGAAGAGGCGGTCCGCCTCCTCGAACTCGCAGCGGCCGAGGTGGATGTAGCCCCGCAGCAGGGTCGCCTCGTGGACGAAGGGCGACGCGGCGAAGCGGGTCTCGAGCTGGTCGAGCAGGTCCACCGCGGTGTCGAAGTCGCTCGCCTCGTACATCGACCAGGCCGCCTCGAACAGCGCCTCGGTCACCCGCACCGAGTCCTGCGGGACCTGGAAGTAGTAGTAGAACGCGTCGTCGCCCCGGAACCGCTCGTGGGCGACGCGGCCGAGGGCGAGCCAGGTCAGGTCGCGGATCGCGAAGAACCGGTCGTCGACGAAGAACGTGAAGGCGTCCGTGTCCGGGGTGGTCGCGATGGCGCAGAAGTGCGCCTCCGCCTCGTCGAAGCGGCCGCCCCGGACCGCGATCGCCCCCTGGAGGTAGCGTGCGTTGGCGTAGAACCGGCTGCGGCGCCCGACCTGCTCGAAGTGGTCCGCTGCGCCAGCCCAGTCCTCCGCGTCGTAGCGCGCCCGGCCCCGGGCGTAGCGGAGCTCGTTCGCGGCGTCCGGCGGCAGGTCGGCCTGCGGCACCGCCTGCTCCAGCTCCGCGACCCGCGCGGCGACATCCGCGCTGTCGAGGGCCACGTCCACCGCCCGCCGGTAGGCGGGGCCGAACTGGGGGTCGTCCGGGCCCCGCTCGAGGAGGCGGAGCAGGTACCGCCACGCGCTCCTCAGCGCGCCCAGCTCCCGGAGGGCCCCCGCGAGCATGAGCTCTGCGCTCCGGTACCCCTCGAGGTCCGCGAAGTCCCGGAAGCGCGGGCTCTCGACCGCCTCGTGGAGGACGCGCTGGGCCTCGTCCCAGCGGCCATCGAGGTAGAGGTCCTCGCCGCGCACCACGAGCGCGCGGAGGCGCTCCGCGGACCCGGACTCGGCCGCGACCAGGCGCCGCTCGGCCAGCGCCTCGTAGAGCTCCTCGAGAGTGGGCGGGCCGTCCGCCGCGCCCTCCGGGGGCTGCGCAAGGCCGGGCGCGGCGGTGACCACGAGGGCGAGGCCGACGGCGAGGAGGACGCGCATGGGCCTCACTCCGCGGGCGCGGCCCCCTCGGGAAGCGGCCGGGACACGACCCGGATCCGGGTCCGGGGCTCGTAGCGACCCTCCCCGGACCGCGGGAACGTGCGCCCCATCGTCGAGGCGTCCAACAGCGTGACCTCCACCTGCGCCAGCCGGTCTCGCTCGACCTGGAATCGGTACGTGTCCCGCAGCGTGTAGCGGAACGCGTCGTCCGCCCGCGCCCGCTGCTCGACCTCGACCATCAGCACGTGAGGCCCGGGCGAGAGCGCGCCCGCGAATAGCTCCCGGCCGGCGGGCCCCCCCTCGACCGGACCGTCGGCGCGGAAGATCGGCGCCCCGTCCAGATGGACGACGAGGCGCGCGAGGCCCTGGTGATCGCCGACGCGATCCTGGAGCCGCACCTCGACGCGCGTCCGGAACAGCTCCTGGCCGAGCGCGTGGACGGACGAGCGCACCTGGACGAGCTCGTCGACCAGCGCCTGCACGTCCGCCCGGATCGGAGCGAGGTCCGGCGGGAGCGGCCCCGGGTCGGCGCCATCGACGGCGGCTTCGCCCGCGGCGGGGTCGGACCCCGGCGGCGCCGGTCCGTCCGCGCCGTCCGGCGCGCCGCCCGGCGTCTCGGGGACGTCCCTCGGCGCCTCCAGTGGCGGGGGTTCCACCTGGACGGGCGGGGGTCGGCGCCGGCGGCGTCGGCGCTGCTGGGCCTCCGCGACCTCGGGCACGACGAGCGCAGCGACGGCGCCGAGCAGGAGGAGGGCGCTGGCCGCGCGCAGGAGGGCACGGCCGACCGGGGCGAACGGCGGAGCGACGCGCTTGGCCGGGACCTTCATTCGTCGGCCTCAGTAGGTGAACGGGATGAACACGCTCATCCCCAGGGTGGCGGTGAGGTTGTTGACGACCGTCGAGCTCCCGAGCAGCTCCTGCTGGAGAATCTGATTGCGGACGTCCAGCCGGATCGAGAACCACTGATCGAAAAAGAGCTTGATGCCGAGGCCCGCGCTGAAGGTGAGGCCGCGGGAGGTCTGGGTGTCGGTGAGGCCGCCGCCGATCGCGAGGTTGAAGTCGAAGCGCCCGATGCCGCTCCCGAACCAGCGCAGCTTGCCGTAGGCCAGCGTCCAGAGCAGATGCCCCTGGTAGAGGAAGACCGGCCGGTCGAGGCGGATCAGCGTCGCGCCGATCTCGTTCTCGATGATCGACACGAGCTGGCTGCGGGCCCGGCTGTAGCCGAAGCTGGCCTCGAGGCCGAGGTCCTCGGTGACGTGGAAGGTGTAGGCCCCCTGCACCATCCACGACGCGCTGAGCAGGTCCGCAGCGTAGACCCCGCCGAGCACGCTCAGCTCGTGGCGCAGGCTCTTCTGGAAGAGACGCTCCCGCACGCCCCGGTAGCGGCGCCGCGCATTCAGCTCGTCCCGGATCGCCTCGTCGATGCACTGCGCCCCGGCCGCGGTCGGGCCGGCCAGCAGCGCCGGGGTGGAGGGCAAGGCCCACGCCGCGGCCGTGAACGACGCCGCCAGGAGAAGGGTCGACCGGTGGCGCATCGGAGTCAGGGGTAGTCGCCCGCCAGCGCGGGTGTCAACGCTGGCGCGGCGAGCGCACCATGCCCCGTGCCCCGGGGCCAGACTGTCAGGCAAAGCCCCCGGCGCCGTCCCACGGCTATCGGCCGCCGTGCTCACTGGCTACCGTGACCCATCATGGAGATCCGCCTTCGTCACTGTGTGATCCGGCCCTGGCGCTACGAGGACCGCGCGTCCCTCGTCGTCCACGCGAACGACGAGAGGATCGCCCGCCAGCTGCGGGACATCTTCCCGAATCCCTATACGGCGAAGGACGCCGAGGCTTGGCTCTCCCACGCGACGTCGGCGGGCCGGCGCCTGGCCTTCGCCCTCGAGGTGGACGGCGAGGCCGCCGGAGGGATCGGCCTGATCCCCGGCGAGGACGTCCACCGGCTCACCGCCCAGGTGGGCTACTGGCTCGGGGTCGCCCACTGGGGCCGGGGCATCGTGACGGAGGCGCTCGGCGCCTTCAGCGAGCACCTGCTGGGCGAGCGGGGCTTCCTGCGCCTCGAGGCGGGCGTGTACGCGAGCAACCCGGCATCGGCGCGCGTCCTCGAGAAGTGCGGCTACCACCGCGAGTCCGTCCAGCGGCGCGCGGCGGTCAAGAACGGGCAGCTCCTCGATATGTGGCTCTACGTCCGCCTCGCGCCCGACGACGTGGTCGCGCGCAGCCCGCTGGCCTGAGCCGCGCGCTCGAGCTCGAGCTCAGCGACCCTCGATCCGGGCGTCGACGAGCAGAACGCCGTCCCGGACCCGGACCGGGCCGTTCAGCTCCAGCGCGAGCTGGAGGCCAGCGAGGTCGGGCGCGAGGCCGCCGAGGTCGCCGAGGCTCGGCAGCGGGAGCTCGAGCGTGAGGTCCCCCCCCAGGCCGGAGGCGAGCTCGGGCCAGAGGTCCACGAAGAGCACCTCGATCAGCTCGGTCGTCAGGATCCCGGGGTCCTCGCGCGGGACCAGCTCCCAGACCCGGATCTCCGGCATGTCGCTCAGCCGGAGCGCCAGGGCGCCGTCGTCGAGGTCGAGGGTGATCCCCGCGCGGACCTGCACACCGAACGTGGCCGGCTCGCCCTGGACGGTGAGCGTCAGCTCGGCCTGGCCGAGCTCGAGCACGAGCGTGTCGCTCTCGCGACCTCTCGGCGGCCGCACGATCGGGGGCAGGCGCCCGACCAGGCGCCCGTCGCTGACGAGGCTCGCGACGCTGTCCGGCAGCACCTCCCCGAGGTCGATGTCGACCAGGCCCGCGTTCCAGAGCACGTGCAGGAGCCCGTTGAGCAGCCCGAGGCGGACCCCGAGCTGGACCGCGCCGTCCGCGTGGAAGGGGATCGGCGCGGCGTCGGGCGCGATCCCGGCCGCGCCCGGCGAGCCGGGGAACCCGGGGTCGGTGTCGACGCCCACCGTCAGGCCGAGGATGGCGCGCAGGTCCCGGGCCGCGGCGGGCGTGAGCCGCTCGAGGCCGCCGTCCAGGCGTAGGGTGACCGGCGCGAACACATCCGTCTCGATCGCGAGCTCCCGGTCGGCGAGCGCCCCGTCGAGGGCCGACAGGGCGTCCAGCAGCAGCGCGGGCAGGGCCTCGACGGCGGCGTCGTCCAGCAGAGCGCGGAGCTGCTCCTCGATCGTCCGGCGCAGCAGGCCGTCCGCCAGGGCGAACAGCGCCTGGGCCTCATCGTCCGCGAAGGCGCCCTCGAGGGTCTCGAGGGCGACCACCAGCTCCTCCAGGGCGACCTCCGGCTCCGCGTCCGGGCCGTCCTGGCGCACCGTCACGTCCGCGAAGAGCGACGCGGTGGCGGTCACCGCGCCCTCGAGGTCGACCGAGGTCCCCTCCACGTCGAGGCCGCCGGTGACGTCCAGCCTGAGGTCGCGCAGCCTCAGGAACAGGGCGAGCCCGCGGTCGGTCACCTCGATCTGCGCCCGCGGCGTGCCCGGGTCGACCGCGTCGAGGGCGAGGGTCAAGGACGGCGGCAGATCGACCAGCGGGTTCGGGACGAGCCCGGTGACGTCGAGGCTCGCCCCGACCAGCTCCACCAGGTCCGCCAGGTCCCGCGTCACGACCGGCTCGGCCTCGAGGTCGAGGGGAACCCCGTCGTCGGCGAACCCCTGCCCCAGGGACAGCGCCAGCCCGTCGGCGAAGGCCACCTCCGGGCGCCCGTCGGCCGAGGTCGCCGCCCGGTAGGACGGCGCCCACAGCACGTCCAGCTCCCGCGTGGTCGCGTCCGTCAGCCCGTCCGAGGCGACCACCTCGACGTGGTTCACGCCGAACGCGGGCTCGACGGACGCCTCGAAGGCGCCCCGGTCGTCGACCACCGCGGCCCGGCCGTTCACGAAGACGCGGCTCATCGCGCGGTCCGCGACCGAGCCGCGGACCACGATCGCCGAACCCGAGAGCTCGGCTCCCGGCGCGGGGGCCTCCACCTCGAGGACCGGCGCGCCGTCATCCACGCGGACCGTCAACGCCCCGCAGACCGCCTCGCCGGCCACGCAGCCGGTGAACGTCACGACCCCCTCCGCGAGCAGCCGCGCGTCCGCCGTCGTCCCCATCGCCGCCGGGGCGAGCTCGGCCGCCGCGGGGGGATCGACCGTCCAGTCGACCTCGGCCGCCTCGACGAGCTCGCCGGCCGCGTCGCGGACCGTCGCGAGGAGGGTCAGGGTCTGGTCCCGGTGGTACCAGAGCCGGGCGGGCCGGACCGTCGCGGTGAGCGTCGCGGGGCCAGCCGGATCGCCGGGCCCCGGGCCCGGGCCGGCCGGGGCGCCGCAGGCGGGCAGGAGCAGGGCGAGGGCGACCAGAGCGCTCCGCACGTCAGCGCAGCCCGAAGTCGCCGCGGAGCACGAGGTGCGGCGCGTCGGCGGTGAGGGTGGGGGAGACGATCCCGAGGTCGCCGGGGGGCAGGCCGAGATCGGCGAGGTCGGCCGGCAGGGCGAAGCTCGGGATGGGGATGGCCGGGAGCGCGCCCTCGAGGAGGCCGTCGACGACGCCGGCGAGCAGCCGCTGGAGCAGGCCCTCGAGAACCTCCCGCGTGTCGCCGTCCAGGCTGGCGTCCGGGGCCGCGAGGGCGAGCTCGTCGACCCGGACGTCGTCGAACGCGAGCTCGTCGCCCGCGGCGGTCACGGCCAGGCTGACCCGCGCGCCCAGCCGCACCCGGACCGGCTCCGCGAGGAGCTCGTCCGCGCCGAGGTCGACCGACAGCGCGCCGAGGCTCACCTGGAGGCGGCCGTCGTCACCCACGGTCGCGACCGGCGGCAGGCTGGTCGACAGGGTCGCCGTGACGCCGGCGGGCAGCCCGAGCTCCTCGGCGTCGACCGTCCCCGCCAGGAACCCGCCCCGCCAGAGCGCGTGGAGCGCCTGGTTCACCAGCGCCTCGTCGATCGCGACGTGGACCGTCCCCTCCCCGTCGGGCTCCCGGAGGGCGACCGGGGACCGGAGCGGCACCCCGAGCGACGGCGCCCCGATCGCGACCGGAGCGCTGAACCGGGTGCCGATGCCGAAGAGCATCCGCTCGGGGGACGTCGTCAGGCGGGAGAAGCCGACCGCGAAGGCGAGGTCGATCGGCGGCCCGCCGTCGAGGCGGGGCACCGGGAAGGAGGTCCCGAGGGTGCGGATGTCGAGGCCGCTCAGCAGCCCGTCGAGGAGCTCGTCGAGGGTGTCCCGCATCAGGCCCTCGACCAGGTCGGTGACCGCCCCGCGGAGCGTTCCCTGGGCGAGGGGGACCACGATGTTGTCGATCAGGAAGCCGCTGAAGCCGCCGAAGTCGGTCGCGATCGGCCCGACCTCGACCGTCACGCTCCTCAGCGCCGCCTGCGGCGCCCCGTCCGCGAGGGACGCGTCGAACGCCCCGGCGACGTCGAGGCTCCGGAAGGTCACCCAGCCCGTGGTGTTCAGGGTGCCCCGCACCCGGAGGCGCAGGCGCACGTTCTCGAGGCGGACGCGGGCCGCCAGCCCCCCGTCCAGGAGCTCGAGGTCCACCGTGTTCGGGCCCTGGAGGTCCGCCTCGAGGTAGTCGATCCGGGACCGGAACAGGCAGCCGAGGAACGTGTTGATGTCGCACGAGTCCTTGAGCGGGTTGGCGGCGGTCAGCTCCTCGTCGAGCAACGCCTCCAAGCCCTCGGCGTCGAGGACCGCCGCCAGGAGGTCGGCGACCGAGTCGATCGGCCCGTCCCGGTCGGCGTCGTCCAGCGCGCCCTGGCGGAGGGCGAGCGTGACGGTGTCCGCGGCCAGCTCCGAGTCCGGCGCCCAGCGGTCGCTGACCAGGAACGCGCAGGTCTCGCTCGACCCCTGCCCCTCGCCGTCGGTGGCCTCGAGATCGACGAAGTTGATGCCGAAGGCGGGCGTGACCGTCGTGCGGAAGGTCCCGTCCGCGTCGACCGGGACGACCTCGCCGTTGACGCGCAGCTCGGCGACCCCGCTCACGTCGGCCACGGCCCCCTCGAGCGCGAGGGGCGCGCCGGGCGCCTGCTCCACCAGGGCTCCGTCGGCCGGGCTCGTGCACGCGAGGGTCGGCCCCCGCCCGTCGACGAGGATGTCGACCTGCGCCTCGAGCTCGACGTCGTCCTCGGTCGGACCTTCGACGGTAGCGGTCAGGGCGTAGCGGCCGTCCTCGAGGTAGCGGAACCGACCGTTCCCCACCGACGTCCCTCCGGGGGAGCTGCGCACGGGGACCGACGCCGCGTCTACCCGGTTGCCGAAGCGGTCGCTGACCACGCGGTTCAGGCCCACCACCTGGCCGGTCCCGTAGCGCGCCTGGTCCGGCACCAGCGCGACGGCGAGGGAGGCGGGCAAGGCGGGCACGACGTCCAGGCCGACGCCGCGCCGCAGGGCCCCCGGGAGCTCGCAGCTCACGTCGTAGCGTCCCGCGCGGGTGAACGTGGCGCCGAGCCCTTCGATCTCGGTCCCGGGGTCGTCCGGCTCGGCCCGCAGCGCCGGGCGCGCGTCGGGCACGGGGTTGCCGAAGGCGTCGGTCGCCGCGCAGGTCGCCACCACGCCCTGGCCGGCGACGATCGAGCTGCGATCGAGACGGGTCTCCACGACCGCCGGATCGCCGGGCCCGACCTCCACCAGGGCCGGGCTGTCGTCCTGGAGCCGGAGGTCGGGGACCTGGCACGACACCTCGAGGGTGCCCGCCCGGGTCACGACCGGCTCCCCCTCCTCGCCCGCCGCCACCGAGGCCTCGGGCACGATCCGCAGGAAGGACGGGACCTCGGGGTCGGGCTCGTAGCGCTCCCCCCGCGCGTCGACGAGGAGGCAGGAGGCCCTCAGGTGCTCGCCGGCGCGGAGGCTGGCCGGGGCGACGGTCTCGACCCCGACCGCCACGGGCGCGTCCATCGGGGCCCCGGCGTCCGGGCTCGGCCCCGCATCGATGGCCGGGTCCGGCCCGCCGCACGCGAGCAGCAGGAGGCCCAGCCCCCCGAGGCCGGGGCCGAGGGCACCCCTCCAGCCCGTGGCCGCGCCGCCGTTGTCGGGTTTCCGCACCGATGCCTCCGCCCCCACTGTACGTCGAAGCGCAGGAGGGCGCAGAACGATACCCCGAGCGGGGCGGTCAGAGCCCCTGGAGCCGGGCCGTGGCCACGCGGTTGCCGGGGTCGAGCTCGAGCACGCGCTCGTAGGCCCGTCGGGCCCCCGCGGCGTCGCCCCCGGCCCGCCGGGCGTCGCCGAGCAGGAGCTGGTACCGCGGGTTGAGGCTCCGGAAGTTGGTCGCCTGCTCGGCGTGGCGCGCCGCGCCATCCGCGTCGCCGAGCTGCAGGAGCACCCGGGCGAGGGTCGCGTGGCCCGCCGCGTCCCGGTGCCGCGCCCGGAGCATCCGCTCGAGCGTGGTGCGCGCCCCCCGCAGGTCGCCCTGCCGGATCTGCTCCGCGGCCACGTCCCGCAAGCTCCGCGCGAGCTCCCGGTTCGGGGCCTCGGCGTTGGCCTCGATCGGCGTCACGGACGTCCCCTCGCGCCCGGCGGGGTTCGGCGCGGCATCGTCCGCCGTGGCGTCGGCCACGGCGATCTCGTCCGCCGCAGCGCCGTCCGCCGCGTCATTGTCCGACGTGGCATCGTCCGACGTGGCATCGTCCGACGTGGCATCGGCGGCCTCGGCGGGGGCGCGGGCCGCCGTGGCCTGCTCCGGGTCGTCGGGCGCACCGGCCTCGCCGGCGCCGGTCCCTTGGCTCTGTGTCCCCTGGCTCTGTGTCCCCTCGCCCTGTCTCCCCTCGCCCTGTGTCCCTTGGCTCTGTGTCCCCTCGCCCTGTCTCCCCTCGCCCTGTGTCCCTTGGCTCTGTGGAGCCGCGGCGGCCACCGTCGTGCCACCGCCCGGCGGCGGCTCATCCACCTCCGCGTCCCAGGGCGGCGGCTCGACCGCGACCCTGCGGCCCTGCTGGTAGCTCCACCAGTACCAGCCGGCGACGACTCCGACCGCGCTCACGAGCAGGAACGAGAACACCATGAAGAAGACGAGGAGGCCGGCGCCCCCGCGCTTCTCCTCCGGGACCGGCCGCGGCGGCACGGCAGGGGGCTCTGGGGCCTGGTCCTGGGCCATCACGGCCGCGCGCCGGGCGCGGGGCTCGGGCGAGCCGTCGATCCGCTGCCACTGCTCGGAGGAGCCTTCCTCGGCGGGCACCGCGGGCGCCCGGTCCGGCAGGGCCGCGCTGGGCCACCCGGCGCCGCCGGGCCCGAGGTCCGTGGGGGTCCCACGCGCCTCGCCGTCGTTCGCCTCGGGGTCCTCCACCTGGATCGACGGGAAGCTGTCGGACGCGAGGGGCGACGGCGGGATCGGCTGCGCCTCGGGGGTCAGGGGAATCGGGGGCGTCGGCCCCCCGGGGGCCACGACTCCGCGGGGCGGCAGCGCCAGGCCGGGCGACGGCTGCAGGGGGACCGGAGCCTCGAGGGAGCTCTCCGGCGAGGCGGAGGCGGGCGTCCCTCCGGTGAGCGGGATCGGGGCCGTGCCGCGCAGGTCGCGACCGCGGAGGCCGACCGGGGGAGGGGCCGACGGAGGCTGGGACTTCCGGGCCTCGACCAGGGCGCTGAGCGCCGACAGCTCGGAGTCCTGCGGGGCGACCGCGTGCGATGGCTCCGGGCGGACGCTGCGCCGGGGCGGAGGCGGCGGGGGCTGGGCCGGGAGCTCCCCGGTCTCCGTCTCGTCCTCGTCCGCGGCCGGGGGCGGCAGCGGCGGCAGCCCCTCCTCGCCGAGGAGGGCCTGGGCGCTGGGGAAGCGGCTCAGGCTATCGATCTTCGGGCGGGCGTGACCGTCCGGCTCGGTGACCATCGGCTCGGCCGGGCCGCCGGGGGAGGCCAGCCGGCGCCAGCGGTCGAGCTCGGAGCGGGGCTGCTGGACGGTGCCGGCCTCGTCGTCGTACGCGGCCGCCGGCGCCTCGGGGGAGGCGCGAGGCGCGAGGGGCCGGCGCTTGGGCCGGCGCTCCCCGAGGGCGCTCAGGTCGCCGATGAACTTCTCGTAGAGCTCCCGCGCCTTGAGCTCGGAGCCGTCCCGGATGCGCACCTGCCCGACGCTGGAGACCTCGAGGCGACCCGCGACCTCGCTCGCGACCGTCTGCAGGATGTCGCTGAGGACGAGCGGCTCGTCCGGCGCGACCTCGTCGACCAGGCGCTCCAGGCTGTCGGCGAGCCCCACGGAGTCGTCCTGGCGGGGCACGATGTGCACGCCGCGCCGGCGCGCCTCGATCCGGGCCGCGAAGGCGCCCTCCGGGATGATCGCGGCGAAGGCGCAGCGGTCGGCGCCCGCCCCGTCGACCACCGCCGCCCCGCCGTCCGAGGCGGCGCTCCCGACCAGGACGGTCAGGTCGGGGGGCTCGGGGCCGGACGTGAGGCCGTCGACGGAGACCAGCCTCGTCCCCAGGCCCTTCTCCTGGAGATGGGCGGCCAGCGCCTCGACGAGGCCCTCATCGTCGCCGACGAAGGCGACGCGCCGCTGGCGACCTTGCGTTTCCCGGTGTCCGTCCTCCACGGTGGTCTTGCGCCTGTTCAGTAGAGGTAGCGCTCTCCGCCATCGCAGAGGATGGTCACTACCCGCTGGCCGGGCTGCAAGCGCTTTGCCACCTCGACCGCAGCGTGGACGTTCGCGCCCGCGGAGGGCCCGAGCAGCAGGCCCTCCTCGCGGGCCAGCCGGCGTGTCATGCGGTCCGCGGCGAGGTCGGCCACCGTCAGGACCTCGTCGACCACGTCGAGGTCGAGCACCGCCGGGACGAACCCGGCGCCGAGGCCCTGGATCGCGTGGAGGCCGGGGCGGCCGCCGCTCAGGACGGCGCTGCCGCGCGGCTCGACGCCGACCACCGCGATCTCGGGCCGCCGGGCCTTGAGGTAGCGGCCGACGCCCGTCACGGTGCCTCCGGTCCCGACGCCCGCCACGAACGCGTCCACCTCCCCGCGCGTGGCCCGCCAGATCTCCTCGGCCGTCCCCTGCTCGTGGCTCTCGGGGTTGGCGGGGTTCTCGAACTGGCTGGGCATGAAGGCCTCGTCGGTCTCCGCGAGGATGCGCTCGGCCCGCTCGACCGCGCCGCTCATCCCCTCCTCGGCCTTCGTCAGCACGACCTCGGCGCCGTGGGCGCGGAGGATCTGCCGCCGGCTGAGGCTCATGTCCTCGGGCATGACGAGCACGCACCGATAGCCGAGCACCGCAGCGACCATCGCGAGGCTGATCCCGGTGTTGCCGCTGGTCGCCTCGACGATCGTCGCGCCGGGACGGATCTGCCCGGCCTCCTCGGCAGCCCGGAGCATCCGCAGCGCCGGGCGGTCCTTCACGCTCCCGCCGGGGTTCTTCGACTCGAGCTTCCCGCACACCTCGGCGCCCCGCCGGGGCGAGATTCTGGGCAGCCGGACGAGGGGCGTCCGCCCGACGAGCTCGACGACACCGTCGTAGATGCGATCGTCCACGGGGTAGGCCTAGGGCAGGGGAGGCCGGATCAGTAGGGGAGCGTCGCACACCGCGGGGGCAGTGCGCAGGTTTGTGACCGCTCGGGCAGGGTGCTGATCAGTCGGTGGGGCAGGCCGGGGTAGCGCCGCAGCCCATGTCGGAGACCGTCACCGTGTAGCCCACGGGATAGCGCACGGCGTCGCCGTTCCGCTCGACCTCGACGAGCAGGTCGTTCCCCGTGATGGGCATGAAGGAGACGCAGCACGCGGTCTCCCGCCCCACGTCGCCCGTGATGTCCGTGGCCAGCGCCTCGCTGAGAGTGAACGCAAGCTCCACGACGTTCGCGGGGTTGTCGAAGGTGACGGAGCGCGCGGACCCCGCGGACGGCAGCTCGAAGAAGTCGCGGTCCGACATGTTCCAGAGGTCCGCGTTCATCACCTCGTCCCGCGTGAGCCGCGTCGGCCTGGTGTCGGGGTTCGGCTCGATGTCCCAGCTCTCCATCGCGTCGACGCTCGCGTCGAGCCGGTAGTCCGCGAAGGGCTCGGCGGATCCCGTCACGCGCGAGACCTCGAAGATGTAGTCGATGTCCGTGCCGCCCTCGACGCCGATGATGTCATCGAGGCACTCCTCGAAGTCCACGCTCCGTCGCCTGATGTTCTGACTGATCCCGGGCCGGAAGATGGCTACCTCGAGGGTCGTCGACGAGGAGTCGTTGCAGAAGGTGTAGAGCATCCTCTTGGCGAGCGCCGAGACGTCCTCCACGATGAAGCGATCCTTATCGGCGGGAGCGAGGCGAACGGTTCCCCGGTAGACGCCGGCACCGAGCTCCAGGGGGGTCTCCGCGCCGGGGCTGTCGTTGCGCTCGGTCTCGATCAGTTCCGTTCCCGGCGCGAGGGTGAGCTCGTAGAGCCCCCCAGCGTCGCCGTCGCCCCTGGCGACCTCGATGCAGTAGGCCGAGGTCTGGTCGAGCCCCACGCTGACCGGAGGCTGGTCGGTGCCGGCGCTGACCCTGTCCGCCCTCACCTCCACGCCGTCCGCGATGAAGGCGACCTCGAAGTTGGTCGTGACCGGATCGTTCTCGGAGGCGGGCAGGCTCGCGAGCGAGTAGTCGAGGCTGGTCACGTCGGGCCCTGCGTCGAAGCAGAAGAAGTCCGCCGTGTCCCGCGTGCTCGCGATCCGACCGTGCCACGTCTGCGGATCGACCAGATCCCTGCGCTCCCTCTCCTGGTCGGTCCGCGAGTTGTTGCTCTCGATCTCCCAGAGCTCGTCGCCGTAGGCGACGCTCAGGCTGTACTCGCCGAGGACGTCGCCGCTCGCGAGGTCCACCGAGATGCAGAGCTCCTCGCCAGCGACGACACCGACGGTCCTGGACTGGGTCCGCCCCGGGGAGACGCTCTCCGCCTCCCCCGAGTCCCGCTCCGACCGCGCCTGCATGCCGAACGTGGAGGTCCCGGACATGTTCACCAGCGTGTACGTGAGGCTGGTCGTCCCGGGCGGAGGCCGGAGGCAGTAGTAGTCCACGTCGTTGGTCGCGTGGATGCGGCCGCGCGTCGGCTGGTCGGGGTCGAGGCCCCGTCGGTCCGGCTCGTTCCGCGTGCTGTTGGGCTCGACCTCCCACCGCTCCGACCCGGGCGTCACGGTGAGCTGGTAGGGGGCCGTCGTGTCCCCCGTGACGGCTCGCGCCACGTAGATGCGATAGGTGCTCTCGTCATCGACGCCCACCATGAAGGACAAGCGGGAACCCTCGAGCGCGCGGAGCTCTTGCGTCACCGTCTGGAAGCGAACGCCGATGTCCAGCGCTTCGGCGGCCCGGTTGTCCAGATCAATCGCCAAAGAGGTCCGGCCCGCGGGGATGACCACGAGGTAGTTGTCCTCGCGGTCCGAGCTACCGTCGAGGACGCCGCAGTCGTCGAAGGGCAGGCCGACGGTCGGCGCCATCGCCTCGCTGTTGTTGTCCGGCTCGACGTCCGTCGCCGACGTGCACTCCTCGGCCATCCCCATGTCCTCGGCCATCCCCATGTCCCCGCCGTCGTCCGGCAAGGGGCCCCGGTCCCGCGGGGGGCCGAAGTCGAAGCTGGGGGTGGAGGGCAGACCACCCGGGCATCCCGCGGCGAGCAGCGCGGTGCAGGCAACCAGGAAGGAACGTCCTTGCATCGGAACCTCCGTCACGGCGGACAAGGGACTTCGCGCCGGCGGGCACGGAGCACGCCACGCTCCATGACCCGATGATCGCACCTCCGGCGCGGATCGCCCCGACCCGCAGCCGACGCGGATCGGCGCAACCCATATGCCAGCCGGTACGGCAGGGATCCAGCCGAGGTGAGCCTCGGCGTTGCGGCCGCCGGCGCGCTCAGTACTTCAGGTCGCGCTCGACCTCGCGGTACACCTCGGCCTGCACGAAGAGGTCGACGAGGTCGCCGTCGACGTGGTTGTCCTTGACCTCGAAGCCGAGGATGTCGAGCGCCCGCTCCACCGGGACGGCCTTCTTGTAGGGGCGGTCGCGCGCGGTGAGCGCGTCGTAGATGTCCGCGATCGTCATGATCTTGGACTGCGGCGGGATGTCCACCTCCGTCAGGCCGCTCGGGTAGCCCGACCCGTTGAGCTTCTCGTGGTGCGCACCGGCGATCTCCGGGACCCGGAGGAAGCTCTTTCCCCAGGGGATCCGGGACAGGAAGTTCGTCGTGTGGACGACGTGGGAGCGGATCTCGCCGATCTCCTCGCGGTTGAGGCTGCCGCGGGTCACCTGGAGCGAGCGGACCTCCCGCTCCGTCAGGAGCGGCTGCTCGTCGCCGTCCGGCCCGACGAAGGTCAAGTCCCCGACCTCCGCGATGCGCGTGAAGTCGCCCTGCGTGAGCACCGTCGGCTCGTTCGCCTCCGCGATCACCTGCCACGCCTCCTCGAGCTGGGCGCGGCGGACCGCGAGCTCCTCGTCGAGGGCGGCGAGATCGCTCGCTCCCGCGCCCTCCTGCATCATGCTGACCTTGCGCAGGAGAACCTCCGCCTCCGCGGACTTCGTCGCGTACGCGAAGCGCGCCCGGACCAGGCCCAGCTCGTCCGGGTAGAGCTTCTTCGCCTTCACGAGCACCTGCTCCCGGACCCCGATCTTGCCGAAGTCATGCAGGAGCGAGGCGTACTCGAGCTCCTGGACCTCCCGTCGGCTGAAGCGGTGGGTGGCGTAGGGGCCCCGGTCGACGCGGTCCACCACCTCCGCGAGGCGCGTGCTCAGCACGCTCACCCGGAGCGAGTGACCGCTCGTGGTCGGGTCCCGCTGCTCGATCGCCTGCACGCTCGCCCGTACGAAGCCCTCGAAGATGGTGCGGATCTCGTCGTAGAGGAGCGCGTTCTCGAGGGCGATGCCGGCCTGGGAGGCCAGGGTGGTCAGGAGCTCCTCGCTCCGCTCGTCGAAGGGGATGACCTCCGCCCCCGCCTCGGTCGGCGTGGTGATCCGCCGCTCGGGCATCCGCTTCTTGTTGATCAGCTGAATGACCCCGATGACCTCGTCCTCGGCGCTGATCATCGGGACGGTGATCATGCTCTTCGAGCGGTAGCCGACGCGCTCGTCGAAGCTGCGGTCGAAGCCGAAGGGCTCGTCCTCCCCGATCTCGTAGACGTCCGGGAGGTTGATCACCTGCCGGGTGAGCGCGGCGGCGCCCGCGATCGACCGGGTGGAGACCGGGATGGTGAACTCGCTCGACTCGAAGCTGCAGCTGTCGTTCTGGCTGAGCTTGAAGCGGAGGCGCCGCCCGCCCTCCTCGAGCTCCTCCACCACGTAGATGCTGCCGGCGTCGGCGCCGGTCACGAAGCGGCTCTTCTCGAGGATCAGGTCGAGCAGGCGGTCGATGTCGCGCTCCTGCGTCAGGGCGCGGGCGATGCCGACCAGCTCGGCGAGCTCGTAGCGGTAGCGGCGGATCGAGCGCGACCGGCGCTCGGCGGCGATGCGCAGCTCGGAGCGCTCGAGGATCCCGTCCATCGCGGTGTGGAGCGCGTTGCGGGAGTCGAGGCGGTGCATCGTCGCGACCACCGCCTTCTCCGGCAGCCGCCCGAGCACGTCGTCGGGCGGCGGTCCGACCAGGAGCACGCCGATGTGTCCGAGGGAGACCTTCTCGGTGTACGGGTGCAGCGCGCGGTTCGCGAGCGCGCTGACCGAGAGGATCACGGCCTGCCCCTCGCCCCGCCGCACCTCGACCACCGGGCCCCGAATCCGGGTCTCGACCCGCCCGAGCCGCTCGTCCGCCTCGACCACCCCCGCGACCCACTCCGGGTCCCAGCTCGGCAGGGGCGGCAGGCTGTCGATCTTAGTGACCATCGGCGTCCTCCGGCGGCTCGTCGGGCTGGTCGTCCGGCGCCGTGGCCAGAGCCTCCCGCTCCGCCGCGATGCGCTCCTCCCGCCGCTCGTAGGCACGGACGATGCGGGCGACGAGAGGATGGCGCACCACGTCCTGGTCCGAGAAGTGGCAGATCGCGATGCCGTCGATGTCCGCGAGGAGCCGCGTCGCGTCGGCGAGGCCGCTCTTTCGCCCGGTGGGCAGATCCGTCTGGGTCACGTCCCCCGTGATCACCGCCTTGCTGTCGAAGCCGAGGCGGGTGAGGAACATCTTCATCTGCTCGGTCGTGCTGTTCTGCGCCTCGTCGAGGATCACGAAGCTCGCGTTCAGGGTGCGGCCGCGCATGAAGGCGAGGGGGGCGACCTCGATCGACCCGCGGCTGATCAGCGCCTGCACGCGCTCCATGTCCATCATCTCGTGCAGGGCGTCGTAGAGCGGCCGCAGGTAGGGGTTGACCTTCTCCGCGAGGTCCCCGGGGAGGAACCCGAGCTTCTCGCCGGCCTCGACCGCGGGGCGCGTCAGGATGATGCGCTGGACCTTGCCCTCGGTGAGGGCGCGCACGGCCATCGCCATGGCCAGGTAGGTCTTGCCGGTCCCGGCGGGCCCGATCCCGAAGGTCACGTCGTATGTCCGGATCGAGTGGACGTACACCTTCTGGGCGATGCTCTTCGGGACGATGGTCCTGCGCGGGGCCACCAGCACCGCGTCGTCCATGTAGTCCGAGAGGCGCACCTCGGGGTCGTGCCTCAGGGTACGGACCGCCCGTTCGACGTCTCCCTCGCTCAGGTCGTCGCCGCGGGCGAACACCCCGAGGAGCTCCGCCAGCGCGCGCTGGGCGCCGGCCACCCGCTCCGGATCGCCGCGGAGCAGGATCGTCGTGCCCCGGACGCCCAGCTGGACCCCGTACTCGCGCTCGAGCACGCGAAGCGTCGTCGACGTGGGGCCGGTGAGCCGCAGGATCAGCTCCGGCTCGGAGACCTCGAGATCCGCCGTGATCGACTGCTCTTTCGCCGGCCGGGAGCTCACCGTGCGCGCCATGCGGGGGTGGGGCCACGCTATCACGGCGGGCCGCCGGTGTCCGCACGGGCCCTTGCCGAGGGCCGCCTCAGCGGAAGCGCCGCGCCCAGCGCGGGGCGCGCTGCTGGAAGGTCCCCGACCACTCCTCGGCGACCTGGGGCCCGCCGCTCCACCGGACCAGGAGGAGCACCTGCCGCCCGGGATCCCCGCCGCTCGGGGCGCGCTCCGCGCGGACCAGCAGGTCGCCCCGCCGGCCCTGCGTGACCGTGACCACGCCCTCCTGGATCGCGGCGGGCACGGTGAGGACATTGGCCCCGGCCACGGTGAGCCGGTCGCCGCTGAGCGCGACCTGGACCTCCCGGCTCCGCGAGGGGTGCCACACCGCGACGGTCTCCGCGCTCAGCCCCGGGCCCAGCAGGGTGACCGGGATGCTCGCCTGCATCTGGACGACGGTCGGCGGGGTGGCGACCTGCAGCGTCCCGCCGTGCCCCGGCGGCAGCGGCGCGGGCACCGGGGCGCCCGGCGCCGGGATGCTCGCGGTGGTCAGGTTGCCCCGCTCCGAGAAGCCGATCGTGTAGGGGGCCGCCTCGTTCTGGCGGTAGGAGCCGACCCACACCCGGATCTGCCCCGGTGGGCTCGTCGCCGTGAGGAGCGGGTTGGTGCCGGAGCCGCCGTCGTCGTCGCAGAGGACCTGCCCCGACGGGAGCTGCACGACGAGGGTCGTGTCCATCTGACCGGCGTTCACGGCGGCCTGCAGGAGGCGGAAGCCGGTCGTCGTGGTCAGGACGTGGCTCGGCCGGCGCGAGATGTAGCCGCGGCAGTCGCCCTGGAGCTGGGAGGCGCGCACCGGCCCCCCGGAGGTGCCACGCATGAGGTGCGGGTCGGGCAGGAACCCGCTGGCGAGGTTGGCCGCGCCGTACGCCGGGCCGAGGCTCGGGTCGAGGGCGACCGGGGGGGTGGAGCTCTGGAGGTTGGCGGGGGTGATGTGGGCGAGCTCGGAGACGCCGAGGGTGTAGGGAGAGCCGGTCTGGCCGCTGTTGTAGACGCCGACCCACACCCGGATCGGCCCGGCCGGCGTGCCGGTCTGGACGAGCGGGTTGAGGCCGCCGCCCCCGTCGTCGTCGCACACCACCCGCCCGTTGGGGAGCATCACGACCAGCGTCGTGTCGGCGTCGCTCTGCACCATCAGGCGCACCTGGTTGAAGCCGGAGCGGGTCTGGATCACGTGGCTGGGTGCCGCGGTGATGCTGCCCCGGCAGCCGCCGCCCGCCTGCTGGGCGCTGACCGGTCCGCCCGCCCGCCCCGTGAACAGCCGCGGGTCCGGCTGGAAGCCCCGGTCGAGGTTGGCGGTGCCGAACACCGGGCGGGCCTGGGGGGAGACCTGGGCCGCGGCGACCGACGGAGCCACCGGCCCTCCGACGAGGAGGGCGGTCAGGGTGGCCAGGGCCGAGAGCGTGTGGCGGTGCATGCTTCGCCTCCGTCTTCCTGTACGTCCCGGTCGGCGGGACCTCCCGTAGGGGAACGCGGACTGCGCCCGGTCGATTCAACGGCAGGGTAGCCCGAAATCCCGAGGCCACCGCCGGGGGGTTGCCCTCGGTGGCAGGGCGGGGTGGGATGCGTCGTCATGACCCGACCCGACCTCACCGCATGGGCGCTGGCCCTCACCTTCCCCCTGGCCGCCTCGTGCGGCGGCGGGGCACCCCCCGCGGAGCCCCTCGCGGAGGCTCCCCCTGACGAGAGCAGCGGCGCCGAGGAGCCGGAGGGCTGGGCGTCCCTCGGCCGCGACGAGCTGGTCGCCCGCGTCCGGGAGGACGCGCGGGCCCGGATCGCCGAGGTGGCGCCGGAGCTCGATCTGAGCGGCCTCGACGGCTGGCTGCTCGAGCCCGAGCAGGCCCCGGAGCTGGGCGACCGGGTGAGCGAGCAGCTCGTCAACCTCGCCGTCGCGGCCGCCGCGGCGGGCGAGTCGGACCGCGCGGTGCGGCTGGTGCGCCTCGTCCGCGCCCGCGCCCGCAACCGAAACCGCGCCTACACCGGGACGACCCTGCTCGCGGAGCTCGCCCGCCGTGGCCCGGAGGAGCCGGCCGGGCAGCAGGCGGCGATCCGGGCGGTGCTCGGGGAGCTGCCCCCGAACCGCTTCGGCAGCGCGACCGTCGTCTACCGCCTGTTCCAGAACGAGGAGCAGCTCGACGCCCGCCTCGCGCGCCTCCACGCGCAGGTCCTCGGGCTGGACACGGCGGTGTCCGCGCTGTTCTACGACGCGATCCTCCGCTCGATCGTCCAGCACCGGGACGAGTTCCTGAGCGTGATCGATGCGATCGCGGCGGAGCGGGCGGACCAGCCGGCGCGGGAGCCCTACGCCTTCAGCACGGTGGACCTCACCGGCGACCGCCGCGCCAACCCGGTGGTCGTGGGCGTGTGGGATACGGGCGTCGCGGCCGACGTGCTCCCGACCGGCCAGCTCTTCACCAACGAGGCCGAAACCCCGAACGGCGAGGACGACGACGGCAACGGGCTGGTCGACGACATCCACGGTGTGATCGCGGACCCGACGCCGGGCCAGGACGGCCTGATCTTCGAGCCCGGCGACGACGTCGTCGCCGAGTACGCTCCCTTCCTCAAGGGCATCATGGACCTGCGGGCCGGCCTGGCGTCGACCGAGGCGGCCGAGCGGGTGATCGCGCTCATGGGCGAGACCACGGACCCCGAGGCGGTCGAGCGGCTCGAGTCCAACCTCGACGCGGTCGGGGAGTGGGCCCACGGCACCCACGTCGCCGGGATCCTCACCGCGGGGCTGCCCCAGGCCCGGGTCGCGGTGTTCCGCTCCGCATGGGCCGGCGAGAGGCGCCTCTACCATCACCGGGGCCCGACGGACGCGGAGCTGGCCGCGGAGCGCGCGAACGTCGAGGACATCGCCCGGTTCATCAACGCCCACGGGGTGCGGGTGGTCAACGCGAGCCTCGGCTTCACCCAGGACTACCTCGAGGCGGAGCTCGGCCACGAGGCGGACCGGTACCCGACGATCGAGGCGATCCGCGCCCGGGCGGAGGAGGTCCACGCTCAGCGGGCCGCCAACTGGCGCTACGTGTTCGAGACGTGCCCGGACACGCTGTTCGTGGTCTCGGCGGGCAACAGCAACCGGGACGTCGTGGAGTACGGGGACGTGCCGAGCTCCTTCGAGCTCCCGAACCTGCTGATCGTCGGCGCCGTGGACCGCTTCGGCGACTGGGCGACGTTCACCAACTCGAATCCGGACCGGGTGGTCGTGTTCGACCACGGAGTCGAGGTGGACAGCGTCATCCCCAACGGGGAGCAGGTGCCGCTGAGCGGCACGTCGATGGCGTCGCCGAACGCCGCCAACCTGGCGGCCAAGCTGATCAGCGTCGAGCCGTCGCTCACGCCGGCGAGGGCGATCCGGATCATCGAGGAGACCGCGGCCCCGATCGAGGCGCCGTTCTACGGGCAAGTCCCCGACGAACGGCAGGCGCTGGCCGAGGTGGGCTGGCGGCCGCCGCGTCGCCGGCGCTGACGGGGGCGTCCGTCAGTCCGGCGCGCCCTGGGCCGTCCGTTCGGGGGAAGCGAGTTGACCCGGCGGCGTCTCCGGCTCAGGCTTCGCTCGCCACTGAACACCTGATCAGGCCATGCCCGCCTGACCACCCGGAGACACGTCGTGGGCGCGCCCCTTCGCCATCCCCCCCTCCTGCCCAGCGCCCTCGGCCTCGACGTCGACCGGCGCGGGAGCGACGAGGCGCTGGACCTCCCCGCGCGCGTCCTCGGCGACCTCCCCCTCGCGCCGCGCCTCGTGCTGGCGCTGGAGGGCCGCCCGGACGCCGCGTCCATCCCCGTCGAGGTCGAGATCGCGCTCGACGGGACCGCCCCGACCGACCACGAGCCAGCGAGGGAGGAGCCGCGCGAGCCGCCGCGCTCGGTGCCGGTGACCGACGACCGCGTCGTCTTCGATCGGGACGAGTGGGCAGCCCTGGTGACCGCGACGGAGGCCGACCGGCTCGGGGCCCGCGACTTCCGGGCCATCTGCGCCCGAAAGCGCGAGCGGCCAGGGTGGAGGCTCGGCCCCGAGGAGGCGCTCGGCGGAGCGCAGCCCGACCCGCGAGAGCGGTGGAGCACGCGCCGGGTCCTGCGCCGGCTCGGCGCCACCGCTGCGGCCGTGAGCCTACCCGGCTGGCGCGCCGCGGTGGCCAACCTAACCTTCGCCTAGCCGGCACTGGACGACCCTGGTGTCGTGACGAAGAATGCCGCCGCCTTCGGGCCGCTGCCGCAGCCCGACCCCCCCGTTCGAGGTAGGCGGTCGCTAGGGCCTTCGCTCTGCGGAGCCCTCGGCGGGCCACCTCGATCCCCGCTCCTGTCCACGTGGAGACGCCATGGCCGAAGAGACGCTTACCGTGACCGACAACCGAACGGGCAGGACCTACGTCCTTCCGGTCGAGAACGGCACCATCCGCGCGATGGACCTGCGTCAGATCAAGGTCGAGGAGACCGACTTCGGCCTCATGGCGTACGACCCGGCGTTCCTCAACACCGCATCCTGCACGAGCCGAGTCACGTTCATTGACGGGGGCCGCGGCGTCCTGCGCTATCGGGGCTACCCGATCGAGCAGCTCGCGGAACAGTCGAACTTCCTGGAGGTCTCCTACCTGCTCCTCCGGGGCGAGCTCCCGAGCCAGAGCGCATACACTGCGTTCGCGCACGAGGTGACTCACCACACGATGGTGCACGAGAACATCCGCGAGCTCATGGACGGGTTCCGCTACGACGCGCACCCGATGGGCATCCTGATCAGCACCGTGGGAGCGCTGTCGACCTTCTATCCGGAGGCGAAGGATGTCGAGGACCCGGAGAACCGCTGGCTCCAGATCGTCCGCCTGATCGGGAAGCTCCCGACCCTGGCCGCCTACGCCTTCCGCCACCGGCGGGGGCTGCCGATCGTCTATCCGGACAACGAGCTCAGCTACACGGGCAACTTCCTCAGCATGATGTTCCGGATGGTCGAGCCTCACTACCGGCCGAACCCCGCGGTCGAGAAGGCCCTCGACGTCCTGTTCACCCTGCACGCCGACCACGAACAGAACTGCTCGGCGACGGCGATGCGCTGCGTCGGCTCCTCCCTCGCGGACCCCTACAGCGCTCTCGCGGCGGCGTGCGCCGCGCTGTATGGCCCGCGCCACGGGGGCGCCAACGAGGCGGTGGTCCGGATGCTCCAGCGCATCGGGTCGGTCGACAAGGTCCCGCAGTTCGTCAAGGAGGCCAAGGAGGACAAGAGCGTCCGCCTGATGGGCTTCGGCCACCGGGTCTACAAGAACTACGACCCGCGAGCGAAGGTCATCAAGGAGCTCGCCTACGAGGTGTTCGACACCGTCGGCAAGAACCCGCTGGTCGACATCGCCGTCGAGCTCGAGCGGATCGCGCTCGAGGACGAGTACTTCGTCGGCCGCAAGCTCTACCCCAACGTCGACTTCTACTCCGGGCTCATCTACCAGGCGATGGGGCTACCGATGGACATGTACCCGGTGCTCTTCGCCCTGGGCCGCTCCGCCGGCTGGCTCGCCCAGTGGGAGGAGCTGCTCGAGGACCGGGAGCAACGGATCAGCCGGCCGCGGCAGGTGTACCTCGGCGCCGAGGAGCGCAACTACATCCCGATGGACCGGCGCTGAGCCGAGGGGCGGAAGGAGCGGACGCGGGCTCGCGCTCGCGGAGCCAGCACCCGGGCCGCGTCACGTGAGGAGGCCGGCGAGGGCGAGCTCGAGGCTCGCGGGCGCGTCCTTGGGCTCGGCCCTGGCCGCCCGGCGGAGCCGCTCCACGGGCGTCGGGTCCCGAGTGAGCCGCTGCATCGCCTCGCGCATGCGCCGCCTCGCCTCGTGGACGCGCCACGCGATGGTGCCCTCGGTGGTCTCGAGGACCACCGCCGCCTCCTTGTAGGAGAGGCCCTGGAGCAAGGTCAGCGCGACGGTCGTCCGGAGCAGCGCGGAGAGGCCGTCGAACGCCGCGAGGAGCTGGGTGTACGTCTCCCGCAGCTCGAGGGCGCGGCGGGGGTCGCCGCCCGCGTCGACCGCGAGGGCGAGGGTCAGGCGAGGGTCGTCGATGCTCAGCGTCGCGCGGCGCCGGCGGTCGCGGCGCGCGTTGAGGGCGCGGTTGAGCGCGATCCGGTAGAGCCACGTGAAGAACTCGCTGCGTCCCTCGAACCGGGCGATGTTCCGGTAGGCGCGCAGGAACGCGTCCTGCGTGATGTCATCGGCTTCGCTCCGGCTGCCCGTGAGGTGCAGGGCGAGGGCGAAGATGCGCGGGCGGTAGCGGCGCACGAGCGCGTCGAAGGCATGGGGGTCGCCTCCCCGGGCCGCGTCGACGAGCTGTGACGCCTCGCGCCCCCGCTGCTCGGCGAGGCCGTGCGCAGCTGCCCCGGGGTCAGTTCCCTTCGGCATGACTCTGCCTCAGACGCGTTGCATCCGAGGTCCTTGGGTGGAAAGTCACGGCGGCCTCGCTGCCCGAGGCCTCAGCGTGACGGGCCGTGGCGGATGTCGCCACCCGTCCCCGAGCAGGGACGCCGTCCCCAAACAGGGACGCTCTCCGGGCCTCGCCTTGATCGGAACGCACCTTTCTGATACGTGAAGAAGCCGGCGCCGCCGAAAAGTACTCTTCGAATGATTTCCATCAGTTAGCCGCCGCCCGGACCGGCTCGGGGACGGCTCACGCGCCCACGACGCGACTGGCCTGCCCATGCTGTTCGACTGGCTCTACGGGCTCTTCTCGAACGATCTGGCGATCGACCTCGGTACCGCGACGACCCTGATCTACGTCAAGGGGCGCGGGATCGTGTCGTGCGAGCCGTCGGTGGTCGCGGTCCAGCAAGATCTGCGGGGCTCGAAGAGGGTGCTCGCGGTCGGCCGGGAGGCGAAGGAGATGCTCGGCCGCACGCCGGGGAACATCGTCGCCGTCCGGCCGCTCCGGGACGGGGTGATCGCGGACTTCGAGATCACCGAGGCGATGCTCCGCTACTTCATCAAGCGAGCCCACAACCGCAGCACGCTGGTCAAGCCACGCATCATCATCTGCGTCCCCTTCGGCATCACGGAGGTGGAGAAGCGCGCGGTGAAGGAGAGCGCGGAGAGCGCCGGCGCTCGCGAGGTCTTCCTGATCGAGGAGCCGATGGCCGCGGCGATCGGCGCCGGCCTGCCGATCACGGAGCCGAGCGGCAACATGATCGTCGACATCGGCGGGGGGACGACCGAGGTCGCGGTGATCTCCCTCGCCGGGATCGTCTACTCCCAGTCGGTCCGCGTGGGCGGCGACAAGATGGACGAGGCGATCATCGCGTACATGAAGCGCAAGTACAATCTGCTGATCGGGGAGCAGTCGGCCGAGCGCGTCAAGGTGATGATCGGCAACGCCTACGGGGCGGAGGAGGCCGACAACATGGAGGTCAAGGGGCGCGATCTCGTCGCTGGCGTACCGAAGACCGTGCTCGTCAACAGCGACGAGATCCGCGACGCGCTCAGCGAGCCGATCAACACGATCGTGGAGGCGGTGCTCACCGCCCTCGAGCGGACGCCGCCAGAGCTGAGCGCGGACATCGTGGACAAGGGCATCGTGCTCACCGGGGGCGGCTCCCAGCTCCGGTTCCTCGACGTGCTCCTGCGCGAGGAGACGGGGCTGCCGGTCATGGTCTCCGACGACCCGGTCAGCGCGGTGGTCCTCGGGAGCGGCAAGACCCTCGACCACCTCGCCCTGCTCCGCGAGGTCACGATCTCGTGAGCGGGCCCCTCGAGAGGCCGGAGTCATTCCGCCGTGAGCTCCTTCAAGCGATTCCGTGACGCCGCGATCTGCGTGGCGCTCCTGGCGATCCCGTTCTTCGTCCTCCGCGCGAACCTCAAGGACCCGAGCCGCACGAACGGCCTCGACCGCCTGCTGCTCACGATGAGCGCGCCCGTCCAGATGGTCGCGACCGGCGCGGCCCGCTGGGTGAGCGACGTCGTGAGCGAGTACTTCTTCTTCTGGGAGATCGACGACGAGAACGACCGCCTCCGGGCGGAGAACGCGCGCCTCCGGGAGGAGCACCGGCGCCTGCGGCACGAGGCGCTCGAGAACCGCAGGCTGCGCTCGCTCCTGCAGCTCCGGGAGCGGATCGGCGGCGAGCTGGTCGTGGCCCAGGTGATCGGGCGCGACGTGAACCGCTTCTTCCGCGTGACCCGAACGCGCGTGGACCGCGGGGACCGGGACCGGGTCCGCGCGGGCATGCCCGTGATCACGTCCCAGGGCCTCGTCGGCCAGGTCCGCCGGTCCTGGGGCCGCTACAGCGACCTGCTCCTCACGGTGGACACCGACAGCGCGATCGACGTCGTGATCCAGCGGACCGGCGCGCGCGGGATGCTCCGCGGGACGGGAGAGGACGATCGCTACCGCGCGCGCATCCAGTACCTGCGCCGCGAGGACGACATCCGGGTCGGGGACCTGGTCCACACCTCGGGCCTGGGCCAGCGGTTCCCCGCCGCGATCCTGGTCGGGCGGGTCACGCGGATCGTGCGGCGCCAGTTCGGTCTCTACCAGGAGGCGGACGTCACGCCGGCGGTCAACTTCTCGAGCCTCGATGAAGTGCTGATCCTGACGGAGGGCTCCCGCGAGGATCAGGC
Source organism: Sandaracinaceae bacterium (assembly GCA_050331215.1). GTDB lineage: Bacteria > Myxococcota_A > Polyangia > Polyangiales > Sandaracinaceae > JBHJHB01. Next base: position 32,389 of record JBHJHB010000004.1, read on the forward strand.
GGTGGACGAAGAGGCGGAGGCCGCCGCCGACGAGGCGCTCTGACGTGCGCTTCCTTGCCCTGTTCGTGCTCGCCTTCCTGCTCCTGGTGGTCCAGGGCGCGGTCGCGGTGGTCTTCCCGCTCGGTGCGTGGGCGCCGAACCTCCTGCTGCCCTTCGTCCTGTACCTCGGCGTCTCGCCCGACATCCCCTTGGTCCGCGGCGCCCTCCTCGCGTTCCTCGCGGGCTACCTCCTCGACATCTTCAGCGGCTTCGGCCTGAGCCTGTCCGCCTTCGTGCTGCTCTCCACCTACCTGGCGAGCCGGGGCTCCGGGCTGAGCCTCTTCCTGCGGGGACCCTTCTTCCAGATCGGCCTCACCTTCGCGATCGAGATCCTGGCGGGCGGCATGACGCTGGCCCTCCAGGCGATCTTCGAGCCGCCGCCGCCCTTCGCCGCCGATACGGTCCCCCACACCGTCCGCACCCTGGCCGCGGGCGCGGCGATCACCGCCCTCGTCTCGCCGCTTCTCTACGCCGGGATGGCGCGCCTCGACTCGGCGCTCGTGCGGCGCCGGGAGGAGGGGGGCGCCACATGACCTTCCTGTCGGTGCGCCGGGAGGTCGGCGAGTTCAAGCGCCGCTACAAGTGGATGGCGCTCGTGGTGGTGCTGACCTTCGGGGTGCTGTTCGCCCGGATGATCCAGCTCCAGCTGGTGGAGCACACCCACTACGCGCGGGTCGCGCGGGAGAACATCACGCGCACCGTCCGCTTGCCGGCGACGCGCGGGATCATCCGCGACAGCCAGGGCCGGGTGCTGGCCACGAACCGCCCCGCCTACAACGTCTACCTCACGCCGCAGTACCTCGAGGAGGGCGACGTGGGGCGCCTGGCGGAGCTCCTGGGCTTGAGCGTGGAGGAGCGGACGGAGCTCGCCGCCCGCCTCGACGGCGTGCCCGCGCGCCGCCGGGCGCACCAGATCCGGGTGTTCAACGACATCACGAGGGACCAGCTGGCCGCGGTCGAGACGCACCAGCAGGACCTCTGCGCCCGGGCCGGCACCCAGGACCGGCCGATCCGCCTCCCCTGCGTGACGGTGCTGGCCGAGCCGGTCCGGCGCTACCCCTTCGGCCGCCTCGGCGCCCACGCGATCGGCTACCTCAACGAGCTGACCGCCGAGGAGCTCCAGACGATGCGCGCCCAGGGCTACCGGCTCGGCGATCGGGTCGGCCGGACCGGGGTCGAGCGCAGCTGGGAGTCCTACCTCCACGGCCGGGGCGGCTACCGCCGGATCTTCGTCGACGCCCGCGGCCGGCGCGTGACGTCACCGCCGGCGGACCCGGCCGCGCCGATGCGGCGCGAGCCGGTCCCCGGGCGCGACCTGACGCTGACGCTGGACATGGGGCTCATGCGCATCATCGAGCGCGCCTTCGCGGGCTACCCGTCGGGCGCGGCTGCGGTCGTGGACGTGGAGACGGGCGCGGTGCGGGCGCTCTACAGCAAGCCATCCTACGACCTCGAGGAGATCGCGGAGGGCCTCACCCACGCGGAGTACGAGGCCCTGCGGGACGATCCCTTCCGCCCGCTGATCGATCGGTCGCTCTACGAGAGCTACTTCCCGGGCTCCACCTTCAAGCCCTTCGCGGCCCTGGCCGGCCTCGCGGACGGCGCCGTCGAGGATCTCGGCAAGGTGCGATGCACCGGGTCCTACACGCTCGGGCGCACCCGCTTCGGTTGCACGACGAGCCACGGCGACGTCGACCTGCGAGAAGGCCTCGTCGAGTCCTGCAACGTCTATTTCTACCGCCTGGCCGAGGAGCTGGGCCTCGACCCCCTGGCCAGCCTCGCGCGGGAGCTGGGGCTGGGCCGACCGACCGGCATCGGGATCAACAGCGAGGCCGACGGCTTCATCCCGACCCGGGCCTGGTACGAGCGCCAGGGGCGCCGGTATCAGATCGGATATGCCCTGAACAACACGATCGGCCAGGGCGACACGCGGGTCACCGTGATCCAGCTCGCGCTGGCCTACGCGGCGATCGCCAACGGGGGCCGGCTGCACGTGCCCCAGCTCATCGAGCGGGTCGCCGGGCCGGACGGGGCGCTGCTCGGAGCCTTCGCTCCCCAGGTGCGCCGGCGGGTCGCCCTCGACCCGGAGCACCTCGAGCTGGTCCGGGAGGGGCTCGTCGGCGTGGTCAACGCGTCGAACGGCACCGCCCACGAGGCGCTCGAGGACCTGGATGCCGAGGCGCCGGTCACCATGGCGGGCAAGACCGGGACCGCCCAGGTGTCGCGGCGCGTGCGCCGCGGTGAGACCGCCGGACGGGCCGCCTACCTCCGGCGCGCCCACGCCTGGTTCGCGGGGTTCGCGCCGGCCGACGCCCCGGAGGTCGCGATCGTGGTGCTCGTGGAGCACGGCGGCCCGGGCGGGCGCTACGCGGCGCCGATCGCGATCCGGATCCTCCAGGAGTACCTGGCGTCCCCCTCGACGGAGACCGCAGCGGTGATCGGCCGGCGCCCTCCGCGGAGCCGGAGGAACTGACGGTGGCGACCCTCGGCAAGGGCCTGCGGGACAACTTCGACTGGCCGCTCTTCGTGGCCGTCGCGGCGATCGCGCTGATCGGGGTCACGAACCTCTACAGCGCCACCAGCGCGGGCTCGGCGTCGCTGAGCGACCTCTACATCCAGCAGATCTACTGGCTCACCCTCGGGGCCGGCGTGGCGGTCCTGATCGTCGCGATCGACTACCGCTTGTACGAGCGCTTCGGCTGGGTGGCCTACGGCGCCGGGATCGTGCTCCTGCTCCTCGTGTTCCTGCTCGCGCCCGAGATCCGCGGCTCCCAGCGGTGGATCCGGATCGGCGCGTTCTCGCTCCAGCCGAGCGAGATCATGAAGATCCTCCTGATCGTCGCGCTGGCCAAGCACCTCCACAACGACCCGAAGACCGAGGGCCGCACCCTGAAGGACCTCGTCGTGCCAGGCCTGATCCTGGCCGTCCCGATGGTGCTGATCCTCCGCCAGCCGGACCTCGGGACGGCGCTGATGTGCGCCTTCATCTTCGGGTCGATCATGCTGCTCACGAACCTGAAGCTCCGGAGCCTGGCCACGCTGGCGACGGTGTTCCTCGTCAGCATCCCCCTCACCTGGACCTACCTCCTCTACGACCACCAGCGAGCGCGTTTCCTCTCCTTCTTCGAGTCCGTCATCGGGGACAACGAGGACATCCTCGACTCTGGCTGGCATGCCTTTCAATCCAAGGTCGCCATCGGCAGCGGAGGGCTGTGGGGCAAGGGCTTCATGATGAGCAGCCAGAACCAGTTCCGGTTCTTGCCCGACCAGCAGACCGACTTCCCCTACGCGGTCTGGGCGGAGGAGCAGGGCTTCCTCGGCGTGACGCTGCTCCTCGCGCTCTACGTCTTCCTGATCCTCTGGGGCCTCCGGGTCGCGGCCCTCGCGAAGGACCGCTTCGGCGCGGTGGTCGCGGTCGGCGTGAGCGCGTTCTTCTTCTGGCACACCGTGATCAACCTCGGGATGGTGTCGGGGCTGCTCCCGGTCGTCGGCGTCACGCTCCCGCTCTTCAGCTACGGTGGGTCGAGCGTGCTCACCAGCATGATGGGGATCGGCCTCCTGATGAACGTGTCGATCCGGCGGTTCACCTTCTGAGGCCTTGCTAGGCTCCCCGGCGATGACCGAACGGAAGAGGAAGGTCGCGGCGGTGCAGATGACCTCCACCGACGACGTGGAGGCGAACCTCGGCGCCACCGAGCGGCTCGTCCGCCACGCGGCCGAGGAGGGTGCCGAGCTCGCGCTGGTGCCGGAGTGCTTCGCCTACCTCGGGCCGGAGGCCGGCAAGCTCCCCCTCGCGGAGCCGCTGCCCTCGGGGGGCCCGATCCTCGACCGGTGCCGGAGCCTGGCCCGCAGCACGGGCCTCCACCTCGTGCTGGGCGGCTTCTGGGAGCGGGGGGACGACCCGCGGAAGGTGCGCAACGCGTGCGTGCACCTCGATGGGGCCGGGGAGATCCGGGCCGTCTACCGGAAGATCCACCTGTTCGACGTCGACCTGCCGGACGGGACGAAGCTCGAGGAGTCGGCCACCGTCGAAGCCGGTCGCGAGGCGGTCGTGACGGACACCCCCTTCGGCCGGCTCGGCCTGAGCGTCTGCTACGACCTGCGGTTCCCGGAGCTGTACCGCCGCCTGGTCGGCGACGGGGCGATCGCGCTGGCCGTGCCCGCCGCCTTCACGCTGACCACGGGCAAGGATCACTGGCACGTCCTGCTGCGGGCGCGGGCGATCGAGGCCCAGGCGTACGTGATCGCCGCGGCCCAGACGGGGCACCACTTCGGTCGACGCCGGTCCTACGGCCACGCGCTCGTGTGCGACCCCTGGGGGACGGTCGTCGCCGACTGCGGAGGGGACGGCGAGGGGGTGGCCATCGGGACGATCGACCCCGAGCGCGTCGCTGCCATTCGGCGGAGCCTCCCGAGCCTCCGCCACCGAGTGCTTTGACCGATCCGATGCGCCCTTCGACCCGACCTCTCCATCCCGCGCTCCGCGCCCTCGCCCTCGCGCCGGTCCTCGGCCTGGCGGCCTGCGCGCCGTCCACGCCCGTCCACGAGGAGCACCAGGGCGAGCTGACCGACGACGACGCGCGGATCCCCGACGACGACTCGCCCTATGACCTGTACACGTTCCGCGCCGACGCGGGCTGGCGGATCCGGATCACGATGGAGAGCGACGACTTCGACGCCTACCTCTGGCTCCATCGGCCGGACAACGCGACGACCCAGGTGGACGACGCGCGCGACGACTCGACGGACGCGGCGATCGAGCTCGTCGCGCCGAGCCGCGGGGAGTACGTGATCCGGGCGAACAGCCAGAGCCCGGCGGGCCGCGGGGCGTACCGCCTCACGATCGACGCGGCGCCACCCGAGCGCACGGGCGAAGGCGCGGACGAGAGCAGCTAGGCCGAGCCAGCGGCTGGCGAGCGGCCTGGCGGGGCTAGCGCACGAGCCGGAGGAACGCGCGGGGGGCGAGCGCAGCGAGGCGCCCGCTCTCCTCCGCCACGTACACCCACCCGCGCTCGTCGACGCGGAGCCAGTCGGGGATCAGGTCACAGGGCAGCGGCTCGCCGAGCGGCCCCCCGTTGGCGGGCCGGAGCGCGTGCACCTGCGCCGAGGGCACGAACAGCGCGCCGCCCCGGAGCACGGGCTCCAGCCGACGCGGGATGTCGTCGTCGACGGGGTGGGCGAGGCGGCGGCTCCACCGGGTTGCGCCATCGGCGAGGCCGATCGCATCGAGACCGCCGTGCGGTCCGTGGACCAGCAGCGCGTCGTCCACCGGCAGGGCCACGGCCCCGAGGACGAAGCCCGGGTCGAGCCGGTCCCAGACCGGCTCGCCGCCGTCGGCGCTCAGCGCGCACAGCCGAGCCTCCTCGTCCCCGCGGTACGGCAGGAGCACCCGGTCGCCCGCGCCGAGCGGTCCGGCGGTGGCCATGCCCTCGAGGCGCCGCTCCCACCGGGGCGCGCCGCTGTAGACATCCACCCCGTAGAGGCGATCGGCGGCGCGGGCGCCGTCGCCCCCGAGCACCGCGACCGTGTCGCCGACCACGCCCGGCTCCTCCGGACGGAGCGACCGTCCGCTGAAGCGCCAGAGGAGCTCGCCGGTCGCGGAATCGAGGGCCTCGAGGACGCCCTCCGCGACGAGCAGGAGGATGCGGCCCGCCTTGCCCAGGGCCACCCGGGGCCCGCCGGCGCGGACCCTCCAGCGCACCTCGCCCGTCCGCAGGTCGATCCCGACGAGGTTCTCCGGCTGCTCGGTCAGGACGAGCACGGGCGGCACCTTCGGTCCGCCCAGGCTCAGCGCGGTCGGTCCGCCGCCCCGGGGCCCGGTCTTGAGGGACGCGAAGGCCTCCCCGTCCCGGGGGTCGCAGAGGTCGACCGCACCCTCCGGGGCGAGGCGCACCAGCACGGGACCGGCCATCGCGACCGACGCCAGCGCGTGGGGGCGGTGCCAGAGCACGCGGCCGTCGTCACGTCCGAGGGCGAGGGTCTCCCGTGGCCCGCCGATCAGCAGCCGGTCGCCGCAGAGGAAGGTCGACCGCTCGTCCAGCGCGGCGACCTCCGAGGTCCAGCGCGGCTCGTAGCGCAGGGCGCGGGGCTCGGCCTCGGCCCGGACCGACGGCGGGCTGGGCGGCGACGACGCCCGGAGGCTCTCCGGGTCGGTGTGGAGGATCGACCGATCCCGCTCCGCGCGTCGGCGCAGGCGCCGACGGAGGCTCCGCACCTCGTCCCGGAGGTCCGTCACGCGAAGGTTCCGGGCCTGCGAACGGTCGAGGTCGACCAGCGACCGGAGGAGCTCGCTCGCCACCCGGAGGACAGGTAGCCCCGCTTCACCCACGGTGAGCCCGGGGAGCGTGAGGAGCCCGGCGTCGTCGGAGCGCAGGGCGAGCTCCACCCCGCGGGGCTCGTCGCAGCGGTGGCGCAGCCCGACCGCGAAGCTCCCGGCGCGGAGCCGCACGTGGATGCCCCGGCCCTGCTCCCAGGCCTCCAGGAGCGCCCGGACCGCGGCGACCATGCGCTCGACGGCCACCATGATCGAGCCCCGGACGAGCACCACCCGGCGCCCCCGGGCCCAGGCCCACAGCGTGCCGGGCACGAGCAGGGCGTGCAGATCGGAGTGGGCGCCGGGGCCCCCGGAGCCGGCACGGTTGGGCACGACGTGGACCTCGTAGCCGAAGGCCAGAGGGACCCCCGAGGCGGCGGTGCGTCCGCCGACCACCCGCACCGGGGACTCCGGCGCCACGGCCGGGCGGACCCCGTCCCGGGCCTGGCGGCATAGCCGGAGCACCACGTCCCGGACCGTCGGGTCGGCGAGGGCCGTCGCCTCCCGCTCCCCCTCCGCCGCGGCCGCCGCGAGGGCGGCGGCGAGGGGCACCCGGCGATCGAGCACCGGGATCCCGAGGCGGACGGGGACACCGAGGTGCACCGGCCGGAGCGACACGATCGGCCGGAGCCGGCGCTCGGAGGGGCGAGGGCCCGCGGGCTCCGCCGGGTCCCGTCGCTCCTCCTCCTCGGCCCGCAGGTAGCTGACGAGCACATCCTGCCCGCGCCGGACCAGGACGAGCTCCGCGGACACGTCGGCGAGGAGCAGCTGGATCTTCGCGCGGCGACCTTCGGCGAGGGTGACGAGCGCGCCCAGCACGTCGAGCGTCGGGGGGAGCGGCTGACCCCGGGCCGCCTCGCCGAGCAGCGCGGTGGCCAGGGGCGAGGCCTCGACGGAGGTCAGGGCGTCGCTGGGGGAGTCCGGTGTTCTCATGACCAGGCGGGCGCCGGGGGGTGCGCGACGTATGGAGGGCTCCGCGCCGCGACGGATCGATGGTGGAACGCGACCGTGGGGCTCTCCAGTTTTCGCGCGGGTCTGCCGATCAGTTGACCCTCGCGGAGCCGCGTGGATCTCCTGACCGCCGGACGGGCCCGAGCCTCGGCGGAAGCTCGCGCCGTGTGCACGTCGCGCGCCACCGTCGTCGACCGTCGTGCCTCCGGCGCGAGCCCGGCCCGCGGAGGTCCCTCAGCCCGGCGGAGCGCCGTCGTCGGCGCACGCGGAGCCGCCTCGTCGAGGCCGTCGGTCGGGCGGTCGACGGCCGAGGCTCCAGCGGCGCCGGGCCTCCCGGAGCGCGGCGTCCAGGGCCGAGCGGAACGCCTCGTCGCCGTGGGTGGCCCGGACGTAGGGCGTCGCCGCCTCGCGAAGCGCCGGAGCGCGCGCGAGGCCGGCCAGCATCGCCCGGGCGAGCGCCTCCGGGTCGTCGTCCGCGGCGAGGGCGGCGACGTCCTCGAGGGCGAGGCCCGCCGTCGCCCGGCGCGTGGCCACGACGGGCAGCCCCCTGGCCAGCGCGTCCAGCAGCTTGATCGGCAGGCCGCCCGGCGAGCGGCGGGGGACGACCGCGAGGTCGGCAGCCGCATGGATGCGGCGTCGGTCGGCCTCCGCCCCGCCGAGGCGGGTGACCGTGACCGCCGCGCCGAGGCCCGCCCGCCGGAGCGGCTCGTCGAGCGCTCGAGGGTCCGACGCCGTGGCCACCAGCAGCCGTGCCTCCTTCCGGATCGCCCGCAGCCGCGCGAAGCCCTCGAGGAGCGTCCCGAGGCCCTGGTAGGCGTCCAGGTTCCCGGCGTAGAGCAGCAGCGGCTCCTCCCCGAGGCCGAGCTCGCGGCGCGCGGCCGCCCGCTCCTCGGGCGCGATCGGCGCCGGCACCGGCCACGGCACGGGGACGTAGGTCACGGGCCGGTCCCCCTGCGCCTCGAGGGCGGCGCGTAGATCCGGGCTCAGGGCCGCGGCGCCGTCCGCGCGGCGCAGCAGCGCGCGGTCGAGGGCCGCGCCGCTGGCCGAGAGGGCGCGGGCGAGGCCCCGCCGGAGCGCGGTCGGCCAAGGCCCGGGGAGCTCCGCGGGCAGATACGTCGGCAGCTCCGGGGCGAGGGCGGTGTGCGCGAAGAACAGGAGCGGCTTGCTCGCGCCCGAGAGCAGGCACGCCGCGCACGCCTCGACGTGGTGCGCGACGAGCGCGTCGGCCCGGCCGGCGAGGCGCCGGACCGCGAGCGCCACCTGGACGTCCTGGACCAGCTTCCGCAGCGAGGGGCCCGACCGGAGCGACCGGTCCCGCACCAGGTCGGCGGTCCGGTGATGCACCGCGCCGGCGAGGTGGGGCGCGGCGGACGCGCCGTGGGCGGATGCGCCGTGGGCCGACGCGCCGTGGGCATAGGTCAGGAGCTCCGGCCCCCGCCCCGCCCGCGCTTCCGCCCGGACCATGGCCGCGACCGCCGCCTGGGTCCCCTGCACCGAGGGGAAGGGCATCGCCGCCACGTGGAGGGTCCGCATCGGCTCGCCGGTGGGCTCAGTCCACGTAGCCCAGGGCCCGGAGCCGAGCCTCCACGTACTGCCGGTCGCCCACCTGACGGCTCGGCGGCGGGGCTGCGGGCAGCGCGCGAGAGACCGTCGAGCCCGCGCGCGGCACCGCCTCGCGAAGCACGCGCCCGGCGAGCTCGGGTCCCGGGTCGACGTCCATCCGGGCCAGCAGCGTGGCCGTGGCGTCGGCGATCCTCGCCTCGATCTCGCCGACCGGCTGGACCCGGGGCCCGTGGAGCAGCAGCAGCCCGCGCGGCCGGTGGCTGCCGGGGAGGCTCCGGCCCTTGCGGCCGAGGTGCTCCTCGGGACCCAGGCGACGCCAGGGTCCGGTGCCGGGCGGGGCCTGCCCGGACGGCATCAGGTTGTAGCTGTAGCCGCGCGGATCGAGGTGCAGGTCCAGCAGGAGGTCCGGCGCCCGCGTGACGTAGGGCCCGCTGAACAGATCCTCGCGCGGCCACACGCTTCGCACGATCGGGGTCCCGCTCCACGGGTCCCGGAGGGCGAGGAGGACCTCGGTGACGCGCCGCACGACGTCGGCGCGCTCCGCCTGCCTCACCGTGCCGAGGGGCTCGCGCCCGACGATGTTCAGGCTGACGCTCGGGAAGTAGTTCAGCTCCTCGCTGAAGGCCTGGGTCCGGGCCAGGTCGAGCGCGCCGAAGCGCGCCTGGGACTCCAGCCAGCCCGGCAGGGCACGGCCGGCGAGGCCGAACGCGGCCTGGCGGGCCCGCGCCGGAAGGCGGGTGAGCGCCTGGTCCTTGGCCCACCCGGCGAGAGCGCCCGCGGTCGACCCTGGCCGGAAGGCGAGGAGCCCGGCCTCGGCGAGGACACGGTTGAGGTAGAGCACCCGGTCGGAGCTTCCGCCGGACCCGTGATCGCTGACCACCGTGAGCCCCACGTCCCGACCCGCGGCGGCGACGAGACGGGACAGCGCCGCGTCGAGGGCGCGGTAGACGCGCTCGAGGCCGAGGCGCTCCGCGGGGCGGGTCCCCCGGGGGTGACGCGGCGAGGCCGGGTCGTGGAGGGCCCAGAGGTGGTGTGAAGCCGTGTCGCTCTCGCCGAAGTAGACCGCGAACAGGTCCCAGGGCTCCCGGCCGAGGAGCCACTCCGCCAGGTCGGCCCTGCGCCGGACCCGCTCGACCAGCGCAGCGGGCAGCCGGTCGTGCCAGCCCGGCCGCTCGGCGTCGAACTCGTCGACGTCGTCGAACCGGAGCGCCCCGAAGCGAGCCTCCAGGGCTCCGTGGAGGCTCGGCGGCCAGCAGAACGAGCGATCGGCGTCGAAGGCGACCGGCGAGTCCCAGCCGCTCACGAAGATCCCGTGCCGCAGCCGCTCGGGCGGCCAGGTCGCCGGGAAGCCGATCACGGCGGCGCGCAGGCCGAGGCGGTCGAGCCGCGACGCCACGCTGGGCGCCTCGCGCGCCGTCCCCGCCGTGAACTCCACCCGGTAGCCGGCCCGCGTCGTGAAGTCGAAGACGCCGTGATCGCCGGGGTCCACGCCGGTCAGGAAGGTCGTCCAGTTCGGCAGCGTCGCGGGCGGCTGGACGCTCCGCAGGCGGGCCCACGCGCCGCCGGCGCGCAGCCGGTGGAGCGTCGGCAGGGACGCGGGCCCGATCGCGTCGATCACCGCCCAGTCGGCCCCATCCAGGCCGACGACGAGATGGCGCGCGCTCACCCCGCCCTCCGGTCGCGGCCGCGCCAGCCCGCGGGAGGCGCCACGCCGAAGAGGCCGAGCACCGTCGGGGCCACGTCGAACAGGGTCAGCCCATCGAGGCGGCCGCGTGCCGAGATCCCCGGGCCGGCGGCGACGTAGATGCCCTCCCAGTCATGGTTGCACCCATCGGGCCCGCGGTCGTTCTCGGCGGTCAGGACGTCCCCTCCGACCTGCCCGAGGCCCCGGTAGGCGAGGTCGCCGAAGACGACCAGTAGATCGGGCGCCAGGCCCACGACCTCTCCGTAGATGGCCTCGGGGCGCCGCACGTCAACGGCGAAGGGCCCCTCCATGGCGGCGAGCTCCTGCGCCAGCGCGGAGGCCGTGGCCGCGCGGGCCTCGGGCTCGACCACGCCGTCGGGCTCCCGCCCCTTCACGTTGAGGAAGACGCGCGCGTAGTAGCCGCCGGCGGCCCAGGCCCGCGTCCGCGACCAGTCCACGTCCACGGGGCGCAGGGCGGCGGGCTCCGTCGGCTCGACCCGCAGCGCGAGCCAGCCCCGGCGGCGGAGCCACTCGTTGATGCGCACCGCGCCCTCGAAGCGCCGGGCGCCGTGGTCGCTGACCACCAGCACGTTCGCGGCCGGGGCCACCGCCAGGAGGCGGCCGATCTGCGCGTCCACGAAGGCGTAGTAGTCCCGCACCTCGCGGACCGCGGGGTCGGCGGGGTCGTGGCCCGGGTGCTCGGGATCGAGGTGGCGCCACGCGGCGTGATGCAGGCGGTCGGTGCCCATCTCGACGAGCATCTGGAAGGCGGGCCGCTCCTCGGTCCACACGTGGTGGGCCACATCGAAGTGGAGCTTGGTGGTCGCGTAGAGCTGGTCGAGGACGTGGCCGAGGTCGTCGGTGCGGAACTCGTCGACGTCGGGCCGGTGAGGGCCGAAGCGCGCCCGGAGGACGTCGCCGAGGCCCGGCGGGTGGGTGTGGGGCGCGTCGGGGCCGGGCGACAGCAGGCCCGACACGAGGACGCCGTTCACCGGCCGGGGCGGGGAGGTCATCGGGACGTAGAGCGCCGCCACCCGGTGACCGGCCCCGCCGAGCACGTCCCAGAGGCGCGGCGCGGGCGCATCCCGCGCGTCGCTCAGGGCCAGGTCGTAGGTCCCGCGGCGCCGCTGGCGGAAGCCGTAGAGGCCGAGCTCACCGGGATCGCGCCCCGTGGTCATCGACACCCAGGCCGGCACCGTGATCGGGGGCACCGTCGAGCGCATCGGGCCGTGGGCGCCGCGGGCGACCAGCGCAGTGAGGTTGGGGAGCGCGGCCCGGAGCCTATCGAAGGCCAGCGCGGGGGGAACGCAGTCGAGGCCGATCACGAGGCAGCGGGTCGCCACGCCCCCCGTCCTGACCCCGGAGCGGCCTCAACGCCACCAGGTCGACGCGAACCCGTCGAGGGACGTCGCGACCAGCCAGTGCAGCAGCACGCCCGGCCAGATGCTCCGGGAGCGGAGGGCGATGAAACAGAGGATCAGCCCCGCGACCAGCGCGCCGAGGGTCTCGAGCTCCGGCTTGCCGAAGTGCATGAGCACGAACGGGACCGTCGACAGCAGCACCGCGCGGTAGAGGAAGTCCCGGGCGAAGCCGAAGAGCAGGAACCCGCGGAAGAAGAACTCCCAGGCGACCCACTTCACGAGGTAGAGGCCCTCGTACAGCAGGAACAGGCGCACGTCCGTCGCGGCCTCGGGGAGGCGTGGGTAGGTGCGATGGAAGGCCGGCGTGTCGTGGACGAGCGCGAGCACCGGGAGCATCGCGAGCCAGAGCAGGAGCACCACCCCGAGCTCGCGACCCGCCCCGCGGACGCCCAGGCCGAGCTGGAGGGGACCCCAGCCCTCCAGCGTGAAGGACAGGACCAGCGGGGCCAGCATCAGCAGCACGACCGCCGCGCAGTGGGACCAGAGGTGGCCGTGAAAGGCCGGGGCCTCCACCGCGAACGTGCGCGCCGACCAGGCCGCGAAGGACGACGGCACGTCGGTGGTGCTGCCGTGGTACTCGTAGAGGGTCAGCAGGATCGCCGCGGCGCTCGCGATCCAGAGCGGCCGGAACCCCATCCCGGGGAACACCCGGTCCACGAGCGCGTCGAGCCGGTGGCGCACGCGGGCAGCGTAGCCTGCGGCACGGGACCTCCGATGGCTACTCGACCCGCTCCACCTGCTCCACGAAGGCCTGCTCGATCACGGGCGACCAGCTCGCCCAGCTGTGGTTGCCCTCGTACTCCACGGCGGTGTGGGGGATGTCGTGGCGCTCGAGGTGCTCGTGGAAGCGGCGGCTCGCCTCGATGATCCCTCCCCGGTCGTGGTCGCCCCAGGCGAGGAAGATCCGGTCGAGGCGCGTCGCCTCCGCGCTCGTCCACACGAGGAAGAGATCCTCCTGCATGACGCGCCGGCGGTCCGGCGGGCCGAAGATCGCCTCGGACGGGATCAGGATGGCGAGGAGCCGGTTCTGCACGAAGGAGAGCATCTCCTCGGTGGTGAAGATCGGCCCGCTGAGGCTCGCCACGGTCGAGAAGGTGTCGGGGCGGTTCAGGGCGAAGCGCAGCGACCCCGCGCCACCCATCGAGACCCCCATCACGTGGCAGTGCTCCGGGCACGGAAGCGTCTGGTAGCGTGCCCGGACGCGGGGGATCAGCTCCTCGACCACCCAGTCCTCGTAGCGGCGCGTGCCGGCCCACCAGTTGGCCCAGAAGCCGAGGTGGCCGTTCGGCAGGACGACCACCGCGCGCGGGATGCGGCCCGACGCCATACCGTCGAGGAGGCGCTCGCTCACGCCGTGGCGGTCGAAGGCGTCGTGGCTGTCGCCGCCGCCGTGGAGGAACACGACGAGCGGGAGCTCCTCTCCCCGAACCCAGCCCCGTGGCGTGAGCACCGCGTAGTCCATCTCGACGCCGTGGTTCGCCTGGCTGACCTGGTGGCCGTAGGTCATGCGACGCTGCACGGGGCCCAGGCCACAGCCACTGGCAGCGACGGCGAGAAGGACGAAGGCCGGAGCGAAGCCGGTGCGGAGCATGGCGGCAGCCTGGGACGGTCCGGCCTGGAGGGCTACTCGACCTCCGCGTCGGAAGGCTAGCAGGCGCTCGCCTCGGGCGGCGTCGGGAGGCTCGGCCCGGGCGCCCTCGCCTGGAGCTGCCGGTCACGCGCCGCCGCCGCGCGGTCCACCAGGGTCTGGACGGTCCGCCGGAGCGCCTCCACCTCGCCCTTGCCAGGGACGGGCCGGGGCTCCCCGATCGCCAGCCAGACCGGCGTCCGGGCCCGGCCGCTCGTCCGGAGGAGGTGCTCGCCGAAGCCCTCCTGCACGAACTCCGTCCCGTGGACGTAGGCGAGGCCCAGCGGGAGGACCTGCACGTCCGGGAGGCCGCGCGCCGCCGCGAAGACGCCCTGCCGGAACGGCCGCACCTCGTCGCCCCGGAAGGTGTTGCCCTCGGGGAACACGATGACGTTGCGACCCGACTTGAGGTGGCTCCGGATCGCCCGGATCGCCTTGGCGCCGCTCCTCGGGTCCTCGCGGTCGACGAAGATCGTGTCGGTGGCGCGGCAGGCGTCCCCGACCACCGGCCAGCTCGCGACCCCGTGGTGGCTCAACACCGAGCCGCCGACGAGCTGCAGGCTGATCAGGATGTCGAACGGGGAGTGGTGGTTGGCGACCACCAGGAACGGGCCGCCACCGGTCGGGAGCTCCCCGGCGACGCGCGTGAGGTCGAGGCCGAAGAGCCTCACGATCGCCTGCCCCCACCGGTGGACCCAGGCCCGGCGCACTGCCCAGGCGTGCAGCGACGGGTCGAGGTAGGCGAGGGCGCGGTGGCCGTAGACGGTGCCCGCGGTCAGCGCGAGGAAGCCCGACGCGCGGAACGCCGTGCGGAGGTGGCGGCGGATCGGCTCCATCGGAGCGCGATGATAGCGGCGCTCGGTCGGCCGGTCGCTGGGCGCCTCCCGCCGCGGCGGCGGGTCTGGTCCGCCGTCCGGGGTAGTGTAGGCTCCCGTCCGTGACCTCCGAGCTCGCCCCGGGCCTCCTGATCGCCGCCCCCGGCCTCCGGTGCCCCTTTTTCCACCACACGGTGGTGCTCCTGGTGGAGCACGACGACAGCGGCAGCCTCGGCTTCGTGATCAACCGCCCGAGCGACACCTGCCTCCCCGAGCTGGCCGAGCACCTGGACGTCGAGGTCGACGGAGCGACCAGCACCGAGCCGATCTGGGTCGGCGGCCCGGTGGCCCAGGAGACGGGCTGGGTGCTGTTCGACCCCCAGACCGGCGAGACGGCGGTCGACCGCCTGCAGCTCGACGAGCGCGTCGCCCTCTCCAGCTCGAAGGAGCTGCTCGAGCAGCTGGCCTCCGAGGAGGGCCCCGGGACCTTCCTCGTGCTGATCGGCTACGCCGGCTGGGGTCCTGGCCAGCTCGACGAGGAGTTCCGCCAGGGGAGCTGGATCAGCGCCGACCTCGAGGCGGACCTGCTCTTCGATGTCCCGCCGGAGCAGCGCTGGCTCAAGGCCCTGCATCGCCAGGGCATCGACCCGAGCCGGGTGTCGGTCGGGATGTCCGTCGCGGAGGCGTGAGCCCCCCGGCCTGGTGCACGGACCCCTCCACGGAGGCGCCCCACCGGTCGCCGCCCGTCCCCTCGCCGACTCAGGCGGCGGCCCCGAGGCGCTCGCGCGCCTCGAGGCTGGCCTCGACGTCGTCGTAGACCCGCAGCACCTCGTCCCGGGTGTCCGCGCGGTTGAGCCGATGGCGAGCCTGCGCGGCGCCCGGGAGCCCCTTGAGGTAGCCCGGGTAGTAGCGCCGCATGTAGCGCACCGCCCGCTGCTCGCCCCGCTGGGCGATGCAGGCGGCGAGGTGCTCCCGGCACAGCGCCAGGCGCTCCCGGAATCCCCGCTCCGGCGGCTCGACGCCGTGGTCGAGGTAACGACGGGCCTCGCCGAGCACCCAGGGGCGAGCGATGGCGCCGCGGCCGATCATGACGCCCGCCACGCCCGTCTCTTCGATCGCCCGGGCCGCGTCGTGCGCGCTCCGGACGTCGCCGTTGAGGACGACCGGCATGTCGACCACGGCCTGGGCCTTGGCCGCCCAGCTCCAGTCGGCCTGGCCGTCGTGACCCATCTGCGCCGTGCGGCAGTGGATGGTGAGCGCCCGGACGCCGACGTCCTCGAGGCGACGCGCGAGGTCCACGATGGGCATGTCGCTCTCCGGGCCCCAGCCGATGCGGGTCTTGACCGTCACCGGGAGCTCGACGCGCTGCACCACCTCGGCGGCCATCCGTACCATCGCCTCGGGGTCCCGCAGCCAGCCGGCGCCGGCCCCTCGCCGCGCGATCTTCGGCACCCAGCAGCCGCAGTTGATGTCGAGGAAGACGGGCCGCGCCGCCGCGGCCACCGTGGCCGCCTCGGCCAGGCGGGCCGGGTCGGACCCGTAGATCTGGATCGCGGTCGGGTGGTCGCCCGGCTCGACCGTGACCTTCCGCTTGGCGTGCTTGCACCCGCGGAGCAGCCCCTCGACGTTGATGAACTCCGTCACGCAGAGGTCCGCTCCGAAGCGGCGGCAGAGCGCGCGGAAGGGCGCATCGCTCACGTCCTCCATCGGCGCCAGGATCGCCGGGCGGCTCGCGAAGTAGCGGTCGAAGTCGAAGGTGGGGGGCATGGGCCGGAAGCGGTCGACGGTGTAGTGCGACGCCGCAGCCGGCGCCACCCTGACCCGGCCCGGGCCGATCGACCGGCCTACTGCACCTCGCGGAGCTTGCGCTGCACCTCGGCCCGGTCGATCGGCCCCTGCCCGGCCAGCGCCTGCCGGTACAGGTCCGCGGCCCGGCTCCGCAGGCGCTGCGAGGCGTAGGCGTCGCCCATCATGGCGAGCGCAGGCGCGTAGTCCTCGTCGATCGCGACCACCCGCTCGAGGAACGTGAGCGCGTAGACCGCGCGGTTCTCCTCCATCGCCATGGCCGCGGCCTGCATCAGGGCACGGGTGTCCGAGCGGTCGAGGTCGGCCGCTCTCAGCAGCACGTCGTACGCCTCCTGGCGCTGGTTCCGCTGCACGAGGACACGCGCGAGGGTGCTGGTCGCCGACCAGTCGTTCGAGAGGTCCTCGAGCGCAGCCCGCAGCGTGGCCTCCGCCTCCTCGAGCTGACCCATGGCGGCCTGAGCCCGGCCGAGGCCCGCTCGGGCGACGGCGAGATCCTCCTGCAGGCCCAGCGCCGTCCGGTAGGCCTCCGCCGCCTCCGACGCGCTGCCCACCCCGAGGAGCGCGTCGCCGAGCGCAGCGTGGGCCAGGGCGAAGCTCGGACGACCCGCGACCGCGCGGCGCAGGAGGGGGATCGCCTCGCGCGCGCCCTGGTCCCCCCCGTCGGCAGGCAGGAGGGCCCGCCCGAGCTCGAACAGGATGTCCGGGCTGTCGCCGTCCAGCTCCAGCGCCCGCCGCAACGCCGCGATGCCCTCGCTCGGCCGCCGCGCGTTCAGGTAGAGCAGGCCCAGCCCGAGGTGGGGCTCCGCCGCGCGACCGTTCTCGGCGATCGCCCGCCGGTAGGCCTGGACGGCCTCGTCGACGCTCGCCCGGAGGCGGTGGGCGTCGCCGAGGGCGAGCAGCGCGTCGTAGTCGTCCGCGTCGACGGCGAGGGCCCGCTCCACGGAGTCGAAGGCGCGGGACGCGCGCCCCCACGCGAGGAACGCCCGGGCCATGCACACGTGGTAGAGCGCCGAGCGCCGGTCGATGCGGGCGAGGTTCCGGCACGCCGCGCGCGCGTCATGGTACTCGCGGCGCGCGAAGTGGACGCGCGCCACATCGTAGAGGGGGCGCTGCTCCCCGCGGCGCAGGCGCGCGGCGGCCTGGAAGGTGCGCTCGGCCTCCCGGTAGCGCGCGGCCCGCAGCAGGGCCTCGCCGAGGGCGCGCTGGGCCTCGTAGTCCCGGGGGGCCTCCTCGGCCCGCTGGCGGAGGCTCGGCAGCCGGGTCTCCTGCGCGCTCGAGAGGCCGCTCGGCGTGATCAGCGCCACGACCAGCGCGGTCGGGGCAGCGAAGCGAAGGGCGAGAGGACGGAGGAGGTTCGCCAAGGGGGTCTCCCAGGTCGGTGAGCGGGTCGATGGAGGGGGCGCGAAACCGGACGGGGGCGGGCCGGACCGGACGGACGGTCGGGCGCCGCCGCTTGTTCATCGGAGGACCATAGCGGGTCGAGGGACGACCATAGCGCGACCGGGACCGGTCTTCGGCAGGGTTCTCGGGACGGGCCGCGCCCGTCCGGCGCGGACCGGGGGGCCCGACGACACCCTGAGACCCTCCGGGCGGCGGCCCCTCGGCTGGAGCATGCGGCCCGTCGAGCACGCGGCCCGTCACGGCGGGGGGCCTACGCGGTGCTGCTCAGCGCGCTCGGGAGCTCGGGACCCTCGTCCTCGTCCTCGTGCGCGTGCTCGTCCTCCGCCCCCTGCGCCTCCTCCGCGACCGCCTCGAGGCGCGCCTCGACCAGGCCGGAGAGCTCCTCGTGGGTGACCCCGAGGCGCTCCGCGACCTGCTGAGCCAGGGACGTGCCGGCCACGCCGGGGACGAACCGGTAGGTGGGCTCCGCGTGCTCGTCGAGCTCCACCTGCAGAAACGAGATGCGCTCGACCGACCCCGCCTTCGCGAGGCGCTCCGCGGCGTCGAGGAAGTGGGTGGTCACCCACACCTGAGGGCGAAGGCGCGGCAGGAGCCCGACCACCATCTCGAAGATCGCCTCGCCCTCCGAGGGGTTGGTGCCGCTGCAGAGCTCGTCGAGGAGCACCACCGAGCCCGGCTCGAGCTGCTCGAAGAGGCGCCGCACCCGCAGGAGCTCGGTGCCGAGGCGGCCCTCCTTCTGGTCCGCCGGTGCCCGGTCGATCAGGCTGGCGAACAGCGTCGGAGCCCGGGTCAGGCGGGCGCTGGCGGCGGGGACGAAGAGGCCGCTCTGCGCCAGCAGGTGCGCGATGCCGAGCGCTTGCAGCAGCCGCGTCTTGCCGCCGGAGTTGGGCCCGGTGACGATCACGATCCCGTCGTGGCGGTCGATGTCGACGTCACAGGGCACCGGGACCACGTCCTGCAGGATCAGCAGCGGGTTGTAGAGCTGCTCGATGCGCCGAGGCCCGCCCTGGTCCTCCTCGAAGGCCGGCGGGTCGACGAGCTCCGGCAGGCACACCGGCAGCCCCAGCTCGAGCGCGGTGTCCCGGAAGCCGAGCGCGGCGAGGTACATCTCGACGTCGCCGATCAGCCCGAAGCATGGGAGCACGGCGTCCTCCAGGTCCCGGAAGACGTCGTCGATGACCCGGAGGATCACCTCTTGCTCGGTGTACCGGTAGCCGAACAGCACCCCGACGATGCGGGTCAGCACCCTGCGCCAGGGGCTCGGGCGGAGCGGGTTGGCCTCGTTCTCGCGCGCCGAGAGCAAGGCGAAGTCGCGAATGCGCCCGTCGGCCCCGAGCCGGAAGCGGACCTCGAGGGTCGCCAGGTGCCCGTCGAAGTCGAGGATCTGCAGGAGGCGGGCGTAGGCGTCGAGGGTCATCGCGCGCTGGCCGTAGTCCCGCAGCCGGCCGAGGGCGCTCGACGCGCCCGCGAAGCCATGGGCGCAGGTGTCGATCACCGTCCGCAGGGCGACCAGGAGGTCCAGCTTGCGGCGCAGGGTCTCCCCGAACGCGATCGGCCGCTCGTCGAGCAGCGCCCGGAGCTCCCGCAGGGCGACGTACAGCGTCCGGAGGCTCGCGCGGAGCTCCGGCTGCTCGATCAGCTCGCGCAGCACCGCCTGGCGGAGCTCCGTGTCCCGGAGGTCACGGGGGGGGCGGCCGAGCAGGCGAACCAGGTAGCCCTCGGACGGGGTGTAGGTCTTGCCATCGACCCGGACCCGGAAGCACCGCTCCACCAACGCCTCGAGGTAGAGGTGACCCTCGAAGTTGGCCGGGTCCCACGTGGAGGGCGCGACGGGGGCCTCCTCCACGGCGCGCTGGAACAGGCCCCCCGCGTCGCCCGCCTCGAAGGCGAAGCGGAGCGCCTGGCGCAGGAGCTCGGTGTCCACCCGGCGGGTCGGCACCCGGTGGAGGAGGTCGACCACGGGCTCGTCGGGGCGGGCGTGCACGATCGACAGACGCCCCGAGGCCTCCTCGGGTTCCTCGCCCTGGACCATCGCGGTGGCCAGGTGCGTGCGGCGGCGAGCCATGAGCTCCCGCGTCCTCCGTCGTCCCCAGGTCATCGGGCCGTGATCATCGAGCCGTCGTCATCGAGCCGTCGTCATCGAGCCGTGTCGCTTCTCGGCGTCGTCATCGCGGCGTGGGTCGTCGCGTCGGGCCGCCGCGCCCGACGGTCTAGCCACCTTCGGGGCCCCGAGCCACCGCCGTCGCCGGCCCCGGGCCGGCCTGCTAGCCTCCGCCCGTGCGCGCTCTCGCTCCGCTCGCCCTTGCGCTCGTCGCCTGCGGCGGGCCCCAGAACAACCCCGCCCTCAGCTACGGCGAGAACGCCCGGCGGGCCTACCAGAACGCCTTCGAGGCGTTCGAGGACGGCGACTGCCTCACCGCCGAGCCGCTGTTCAGCCGGATCCGCAGCGAGTACCCCTACAGCCGCTTCGCGGCGCTGTCGGAGCTTCGTCTCGCCGACTGTCATCTTCAGCAGAACCGCCCGATCCGCGCCATCCAAGCCTACCGTGCCTTCATCCGAGCGCGCCCCGGACACCCGGACATCGAGTACGCGGAGTTCAAGGTCGCATCGGCCTATGTGAAGCAGATCCCGGGCGGCTTCTTCCTCGCTCCTCCGCCCCAGGAACGCGACCAGACCGCGACGCGGGAGGCGCTGTCCGCGCTTCGGTCGTTCATCAACGATCACCCCGACTCCGAGTACCTCGAAGAAGCGCAGGAGATGTTCCAGCGGGTGATCCGGCTCCTGGCCCTGCACGAGCTCTACGCCGCGGAGTTCTACCTGAACCTCGACCGACCCAGCGCCGCCGCCCGCCGGCTCCGAACGCTGATGACGCGCTACGGCGATAGCGACGTCGTCCCGCAGGCCCTCCTGCTCCTCGGCCGCGTCTACCTGAGGATGCGCGAGGTTCGGGAGGCGCGGCGCACCTTCGAGGAGCTGGTCGAGCGCTTTCCGGACAGCGGCTATGCGCGCCAGGCGGAGAGCTTTCTGTCGCGGTTCGAGACCTGACGCGACGCCCCGGCGCGTGCACGGTTGTTGCTGCGCTGAGAGCGGACGACTAGCATCGCGACTGGATGGACGAGCGCACCAAACAGCTGCTCTCGCTCGGCCGCGAGCACTACGACAAGCGCGAGTTCGACCGAGCCGAGCACTACCTCACGCAGGTGCTCGAACGCAGCGACGGTTTCGCCGACGTGCTCAACATGATGGGGGTCATCCATCATGACAGGGGCCGCTTCCAGGACGCCCAGGCGTCCTTCGAGAAGGCGCTCGACATCAATCCCCACTACACGGAGGCCGCGTTGAACCTCGCGGTCACCTACAACGACCTGGGGCTCTACGACGACGCCAAGCGGGTCTATCGGGCCGCGCTGTCCCACGGCGAGCGGAGCCCCGGCCACCTGGACCCCTTCGTCAAGGGCAAGATCGCCAACCTCCACGCCGAGGTCGCCCAGGCCTACATCGACGCCGGCATGCCGGCCGACGCGATGCACGAGCTGCGCAAGGCGAGCCTGCTCTGCCCCACCTTCGCCGACCTCCGCCTCCGCCTCGCCAACCTCTACCGCCAGCAGGGGGACCTCGACGCCGCCCGCTTCGAGCTGGAGGAGGCGGTCAGCGCCAAGCCCCGCTACGTGCCGGCCCATGTGGCCCTCGGGGTGGTGCTCCTCGCGCAGCACCGCAAGGACGAAGCGCTCCAGAAGTGGCGCGACGCGCTCAACATCGACCGCGACAACAAGGCCGCGCAGATGTACCTCCGGATGGCCGAGGGCATGGCCGACCTGTCGTCGATCACCCCCCCGCCGGCTCGCGAGAGCCGTCCCGGCGACGCGGGCGAGAGCTAGCCTCGCGCGGGTCGGGGCTCCGCGCGGGGCCCGCGGTCACTCCGGCGGCCGGATCGTCGCGGTCCGGATGATCGTCAGCTGGGGGAACTCGGCCTCGAGGTAGGCCGCGCCGTCGCTCCGGATCCGGCGCTGGTCCGGCATCTCGCCGTAGCAGGGCTTGATGTCGAGGGTCACGCCGAAGGACGCCTCGGTCACCTCCCCGATCGGCGCGAACCCCATGTCGTCGAGGCGCGCGTTGTCGGCCACGTTGATGAACAGCTGGGTCGTCCGGGTGTCCGGGCCGGCCGCCGCGAAGGACACCCGCCGCTCGGTGTTCGAGGCCATGACCGGCTCGTCGGGGAGGCGGCGGTCCAGCCACATCGCGGTCACGTCGGGGTCCGCGGCGAGCCCGAACTGGATGACGAAGGTCGGCAGGACGCGGAAGAACGCCGCCCCGTCGTAGTAGCCGCTCTCGACGAGCTCCCGGACGCGCCGGGCCCCGAGGGGAGCCCAGGACGGGAAGACCTGGATCGCCATGATCCCGGCGGTCGTGTCGAGCTCCACCACGAAGGGCTCCTGGCCCCCGAGGTCCGGCCCGCCGACGTCCCGCGAGGCCAGATCCGGAGAGCCGCTCCCCCCATCCGAGCGCCCCTCCAGGCCGCCGCTGCACGCGGCGAGCGGCAGGAGAATGGCGGCGGGCAGGATCGAGCGTCCGAGCCACGCCGAGCACCGTTGGCGGGCAAGGTCGAGCATGGCCGGCAGCGTACCGTCGACCCGGCCCCGTGCCCATCCGGGGGCGCGCACCGGCCGTCGCGTGCACCGAGTCGCACGCGGCCGCATCGTCCTCGAATGGTGAGGGGTCCATGGCCGCCTTTCGCACGGGACGGCTCATGTCAAGCTCGGGGCCGCCGGAGGTAAGGACATGCGGGCCGATCCCACCACCAGCGCCCTCGCGCTCGCCATCCTGGCGCTGAGCGGCTGCGACTTCGGCGAGCGCGCCCGCGCCGAGGTGGCCTGCGAGGACCTCGGCCGGGCGATCGCGGCGCTCTGCGGCGACCCCTGCGGGCCGGGCGGCGACTGCCCCGACGGCCTCTACTGCGGCGCGGGCGACACGTGCACGGCGGACTGCGTCCCGGGGTCCTGCCCGGACGGTCGGGCGTGCAGCGCGGACGGGCGCTGCGTGTCCAGCGACGCCGGCCCAGCCGTCGACTCCGGCCCGCCCCCCGACATGAACACGGTGTGCGCGAACGTCGAGGTGGACGCTCGTCGCGTCACCCCCACCGTCATCCTCGTCGTCGACCAGTCGGGGAGCATGAGCCAGGGCTTCGGCGACACGAACCGCTGGAACGCGCTGAAGGACAGCCTCCTCGCCTCCCCCGACGGCTTCATCGCCGCTCTGGAGGACCAGGTCCGCTTCGGCCTCGCGCTCTATAGCGCGCGCTCGTCGGACAACGAGAACATCGATGGCGAGTGTCCGGTGATCACGATCGTGGAGCCGGCGCTCTCCAACTTCAGCGCGATCGACGACGTGTACGCGCCCGCCAACCCGATCGACGAGACGCCGACCGGCGAGTCGATCGACGCCCTCCTCGACCGGCTCGCCCTCGATCCGGACCCCGACCCGGACCCGACCGTCTTCGTGCTGTGCACCGACGGCGAGCCCGACACCTGCGCCCAGCCCAACCCCCAGCGGGGCCAGCCCGAGGCGCTGGCCGCGGTGGAGCGGGCCTTCGACCTCGGCGTGCGCACCTTCGTCATCTCCCTCGCCAACGAGCGGGAGCTCTCGTCGGCGCACCTGCAGGACGTGGCCAACGCGGGCCTCGGCCGTCGGCCCGGCGACGAGGACGCTCCCTTCTGGCGAGCCGGCGACGACGACGGGCTCCGGGATGCGCTGCGCACGATCATCGGCGGCGAGCTCAGCTGCGAGCTCGAGCTCGACGGCCGCATCGTCGGCGACCCCTGCCTGGGGCAGGTGCGGCTCAACGGCGTGCTGCTCGAGTGCAACGGCGTGGACGGGTGGCGCGCGCTCGACGACACGCGCATCGAGCTCCTCGGCGAGGCCTGCGAGACGCTGAAGACCGCTCCGGGCGTCGGCCTCGAGGCCGAGTTCCCCTGCGACGTGGTCATCCTCGACTGAGGAGCGACACGCGAGGAGCGCCCGGACCTACTCGGGCTCGACCACCTCGAGGGTCACCGGCCGGTCCTCGACCAGCGTCAGCTGGCAGCAGAGCCGCACGTCGGGCCCGTCCCCGAAGACCTCCAGGACGTCCAGCTCGTCGTCCTCCGGCTGGTTGAGAGCCTCCATGCCCTCCTTCACCCGGCAGCGGCAGGTGCCGCAGCTCGCGGAGCGGCAGGAGAACGGGACCTCCGCCTCCGGGTGGTCGTCGCAGACGTCGACGAGGGCCGTTCCGGGGGACACGTCCACCTCGTAAGCGGCCGGCTCAAAGCGTACTCGCGCCATAGCGGCGCCAACCATGGGCCGCTCCCCCGGCCCCGGCAATCCCGAATCTCCACACCGCTCGGCTTGACCTGCCGGCGGAGGGCGCGGGAGCGGGTTGGCCGCGGGGCAACACACGTGTAACATCCGCGCGCTCCGCTCGGGGGAGACTCCCCCCAAGAGCGGTCTTTTCTCCTCCGATGTTCGGTCCCGAAGGGCCCCGATGAGCACCACCGACATCCTCCGCGGAGAGCTCGAGCGGATGTTCGAGCTCGATGAGCTTTTTCACCTCAGCACGGACCTGCTCGGCTTCGACCCCCAGGTGGTGGGGGGGACCGACGGCAAAGGCTCCTTCGCCAGGGCGCTCGTCGCCCGCTGCGCAGCCGAGGACGCCCTCCTCGCGCTCGCCGACGCGATGCAGCTCGCGAAGGGCTCGCTGCGCCGCGAGGTCCAGGACGCCCTGAACGGCGCCGGCGAGCCGCTGACGCCCGGGAGCAAGGTCGGCTCCTTCACCGTCCGCGAGCGCCTCGGCGAGGGCGGGGTCGGCATCGACTACCTCGCCGAGGGAGCCGACCGCGAGGCGATCCTGAAGGTGCTGCGGTCCGCCGACGCGAGGGATCGGTCGGGCGCGGCGCGCTGGCAGACCGCCGTTCGGGCCCAGCGGGCGGTCGAGAGCCCTCACCTGGCGCCCGTCCTGGAGGTCGGCACCCTGCCCGCCGGCCGACCCTGGGTCGCCCGCGGCTACGTGGCCGGCCGGCTGCTGGCGGAGCGGGTCCAGCGGGGCGGGCCGATGCACTACAACGAGCTCCGGCCCGTCGCCCGCGGCGTGCTGATGGCCCTGCACGCGCTGCACGAGCGGGGCCTCGTGCACGGCGACGTCAAGGTCGAGAACGTGGTGATGGTCGAGCCGACCGCGGAGGCCAAGATCGGCAACGAGCCGACCGGCGTCCTCCTCGACGGGGGGGCCGACCGCCTGTTCGCCCGCGCGCCCGTCGGCGCGACCCAGACCGGGCTGGTGCCGGTGTTCGGCACGGCGAAGGCGATCGCCCCGGAGCTCGCGCGGGGCGGCCACGCCACGGTCCGCTCCGACCTGTACGCGGTGGGCTGCTTGCTCTACGAGGCGCTCACCGGCGAGCCCCCGTTCCTGGGTCAGAGCGCGATCGACGTCGTGGCTGCGCACCTCGAGCGGGAGCCGGAGCCGCCCTCGAGCCGGGCGCCGAAGGGCTGGGTCGGCCGGGCCGTCGACGAGGCGGTCCTGCGTTGCCTCGCGAAGGACCCGCTGGATCGGTGGGCGACCGCGGAGGAGCTCCGGCAGGCGCTCGAGACGATCGGGCGCGCGTCGATCCCGCCCGCTGCGCGCCCGAAGAGCGAGCTCGACGCGGCGGCCTTCGCGGACGCGGCGCGCTCGGTCCGGGAGGCGCCGGCGGACGAGGAGCGGGCCACCGCCCTCGAGCGCGTGGTCGAGCCGGCTCAGGCCTGGGAGCACGCGGTGGCCGTGTTCCAGGAGGCGGTGGAGGCCGTCGAGGAGACCGACGCCAAGAAGTCGCTCCTGTTCCGCATCGCGCGCATCCAGGAAGGCGACCTCGCCGACCACGCCGGGGCGGAGGCCACCTACCGGGAGATCCTCGAGGTCGACCCCGAGGACGGGATCGCGCGCTCCTTCCTCGAGGAGCTCAAGCGCCAGAGCGGCGACGCGGACGGCCTGGTGGAGCTGCTGCTCGACAAGGTCGATACCGAGGAGTCGGCCGAGGCGCGCGCCGCGATCCTGCGGGAGATCGGCGAGACCTACGAGCGCCGCCTGCAGGACCCGGACAACGCGTTCGTCGCCTGGGTCCAGGCCCTCGCGGAGCAGCCCCGGGACGAGCGCGCCGCCCGCGCCGTCGAGCGGCTCGCCGGCGAGCGCCAGGACCGCTGGAACGAGGCGATCACCGCGCTGTCGGAGTCGGTCGAGCACACCGAGGACGACGCGTCGAAGGTGCACCTCTACGCCCTGATGGGGCGCTGGTACGCCGAGCACCTCGGCCGCCCGGACTTCGCCCTCCCCTGCTTCGGCCAGGCCCTGGCGATCGATCCGAGCCACGACGCCGCGCTCGCGGGCACCGTCGCGCTCTACCGCAAGGCGCAGAGCTGGACCGAGCTCGTCGCGGTGCTGCTGCAGCGGGCCGACACCGCCCAGAGCCCCACCCGCTCTCGGGACCTGCGGGCCGAGGCCGCCGACGTCGTCCACCGGAAGCTGAACGACGTCGACCGCGCGGTCGGCATCTACGAGGAGATCCTGAAGGGCGACCCGGCCCACCCCGAGGCCTCGGAGGCGCTCGAGGGGGTCTACCGGGAGCGCGGGCAGTGGAGCGAGCTCGCGGACCTGCTCGACGCCAAGAGCAAGGCCCAGCACGGGACCGAGCGCGTCGAGACCCTGTGCGCGGTCGCCGAGATCTACGAGGACCGGCTCGACGACCTCGACCAGGCGGCGGCCTTCTACGAGGCCGCCAGCCACCAGGCCGGGACCCAGCTCGAGGCGCTGAAGGGGCTCGACCGCATCTACTCGCGGACCGAACGGTACGCCGAGCTCATGGCCAACCTGGAGCGCCAGCTCGAGGTGGCGGCGACCCCGCGCCAGCGCATGACGCTCCACGAGCGCATGGGGGACATCCAGCTCGAGGAGTTCGTCGACCTCGAGCGCGCCGCCGAGCACTTCCAGCAGATCGTCCAGATCGACCCGGGGAACGAGGCCGCCAACGCGAACCTGGCGCGCATCGACCGCAGCCTGGGCCGGCACGACGACCTGGTCGCGACCCTCGAGCGGCACGCGGCGCACAGCGAGGACGAGGCCCGCGCCGTGGGGCTCCTGATGAACGCCGCCAAGGTGCTGATCCACGACGTCGGCGCGCCCGAGCGCGCGGTGACGGTCCTCGACCGGGTGGTCGCGCTCGCCCCCGGGCAGGCGGAGGCGCTCGAGCTGATCGCCCAGCTCCAGACCCAGCGGGGCGACGCCGCGCGCGCGCTCGAGGCCACCGACAAGCTGATCGAGGGGGAGGCCAACGCCGAGAAGCGCGCGGGGCTCCTGATCCGCGCGGGGCGGATCCTCGAGGACAGCGGCGACCGGGACGGGGCGATCGAGCGCTACAAGCGCGCGATGGACGCCCACCCCGAGAACCCCCAGGCGGCGTCGTCGCTGCGCACGATCTACGCCGAGCGCGGCGACGCGATGGGGGCGGCGGAGCTGCTCGGCCGGGAGCTCGAGCTGGCCGAGGGGGACCTCCGCAAGGCGGAGCTGCAGGCCGAGCTCGGCCGGCTCCGACGCGACCGCCTGGACGATCCGGCCGGCGCGAAGGTGGCCTTCGAGCTGGCGCTCGACCTCGACCCGACCTGCACCCCCGCGGCGCAGGGCCTGGGGGACATGGCCTTCGGCGAGGACGACTACGCGCGGGCGGTCACGTTCTACGAGCCGATCCTGGCCCGCGCCGGGGAGCTCGAGGCCCGGGCGGCCCGGGACGTGTCGGTCCGCTGCGGGGACGCGTTCCGTGCCCTCGGCCAGTTCGACAAGGCCGAGCGGGCCTACCTCAACGCCAAGGCCTTCGCTCCGGCCGACCGGGAGGTGATGGAGCGGGTCGCTGGCGTCACCTTCCAGTCCGGACCCCCCGACGAGGCCGCGGAGCTCTACCGGGAGCTCCTCGAGAGGTTCGGCTCGGAGGCGGTGGGCCCGGACCGGGGGCGCCTGCTCTACCGTCTCGGCGAGGCGCAGCGGCGGGCCGGCGAGGAGGACGCGGAGCGGAACCTGCGTAGCGCCGCCGAGCTCCTGCCGAACGACCTCGACCCGCTGATGGCGCTCCGGGCCCTCTACGAGAGCGAGGAGCGCTGGAAGGCCGTGGTCGCGGTGCTCGAGCGGGCGGCCGCCGTGGCGCCCAGCGAGGAGGAGACCTTCGGGCTCCTCGTGGAGGCGGGGGACCTCGCGAGCACGAAGCTGAACGACCACGCCCGCGCCACCGCCACGTTCCTCAAGGCCCTCGAGGTGAAGGGGGACGACCGCAACCTGCTGGCCAAGCTGATGGCCGTCTACTCGGAGGGCCGCGACTGGCAGCGACTGGTCGACGTGCTCCTCCGGCTCACGGAGATCGTCGAGAACCGGGAGCAGCTCGCCCGCTACTTCAACACCGCCGCGTCGGTGACGTACCACGAGCTCGGCCGCGGCGACGAAGCGGTCGAGCTGTACCGCAAGGCGCTCGAGGCGGACCCGACCTTCGACCGCGCGTTCGACGAGCTGAGCGAGCTGCTCGCGAGCCAGGGGCGGACGAAGGAGGTCGAGGAGACCTACCGGAGCCGGATCGCCCGCCTCGAGGGGAACGCCAACGGCGCGGTCATCGCCGCGCTGTGGCAGGCCCTCGGGGACCACCTCCGGGAGCGGGACCGGCGAGCCGACGCGATCGAGGCCTACACCGAGGCCCACCGGCACGACCCGACGGACCGGGATCGGGCCGAGGTGCTCGCCGCCTACTACGCCGACGCGCCGAAGAAGCACTTCGACGATGCCGTGCGGCTCCACCGCGACCTGCTCCGCCTCGACCCCTACCGCGTCGAGTCCTACCAGGCGCTCCGCAAGCTCTTCACCGAGGCGCGGCGCGCGGACGAGGCCTGGACGATGTGCCAGGCCCTGACGGTCCTCAAGAACGCGGGCCCCGACGAGGAGGCGTTCTTCCGGACCCATCGCCGCGACGCGCCCGCCCTCGAGCTGCCGCCGCTGAGCGCCGACCAGTGGAGCCGCCTGCGCCACCCGGAGCAGGACCCGCTGCTCACCGAGATCTTCGCGGCGGTGACCCCGGCCGCGGTCGCGGCGCGGAGCACGTCCCTGGCGAGCCTGGGCCTCAGCGGAGCCGACGCCCTCGCCGCGGGGCCGTCGAGCCCGCCGATGGCGGCGATGATCCGCTCCGTCGCCGCGTCCCTCGCCCTCGGGATGCCGACGCTCTACGCGCGCTCGGACGACCCGGGGGCGCTGAGCTTCCTGTTCACGAACCCCCCCGCGGTGGGCCTCGGGGTCGCCGCGCAGGCCGGAGGCCCCGACCAGGCCCTCGCCTTCGTGGCCGCCCGGCACCTGAGCTACCTGCGGCCGGGCCACTACCTGCGGATGCTCGTGGCGTCCTCCTCCGGTCTCCGTGCCTGGCTGCTGGCCGCGGTGCGGAGCGCGGTGGAGCGCTTCCCGGTCCCGGCCGACCTCGAGGAGGCCGTGGACGACAACCTCGAGGCGATCGAGGAGCACCTGGCGGGGCCTCAGCTCGAGGCCCTCGAGGGCCTCGCGCGGCGCCTGGTGGAGGCCGCCCCGGAGCTCGACCTGCGCCGCTGGGCCACCGGGGTCGACCTCACCGCGGACCGCGCGGGGCTGCTGCTCGCCGACAGCCTGCCCGTGGCCGCGGCGCTGGTTCGCGCCGCCCCCGCCGAGGCCACCGTCGTGCCCGAGCAGGAGCGCCTCCGGGAGCTCCACCTCTTCGCCGTGTCCGAGCCCTACGTGGCGCTCCGGGCCGAGCTCGGCCTCGCCCTCGAGGGCTAGCCGGCTGGCCCGGGCGCGCCGATCGTCCGGCGCGGTGCTCGACGAAGCGCCGAGCGCCCCGTCGAGCTATACCGAGGGTGGATGGTGGGGGCCCTCCAGACCGGTCGAGCCGGCCGCGTGCTCGTGCTCGACGACGACCCGGCGATGCGTCGGGTCCTGGCGCGCGTGCTCAGGTGGCGAGACTACGCGCCGGTGCTGGCGGCATCCGCCGCCGAGGCGCTCGCCGCCTTGGACGGGGCGCCCTTCGTGGCGATGACGATCGACCAGGACCTGGGCTTCGGCCAGAGCGGCCTCGACTTCGCCCGTCAGGTCCACGCTCGGCTGGGGACGCGGACGCCGGCGCTGATCCTCGTCAGCGCCAGCGTCGCGGAGCTGCCGGAGGCGGGTCGGGAGCTCTTCGCGGCGATCCACTGCAAGCCGTTCCACGCCCTCGCGCTGCTCGACGAGCTGGACCGTCTGGTCGGGCGGGCGAAGGACCAGATGGGATCCGGCGTCCGGCGGCGGCTCGCGAAGACCCGACCGAGGCACGTCCACCGGCCGCTCGGCCGCCGGCGCCTCGGCGGCCGGCGGCGCTAGCCGGCTGCCCGGCGACTAGAACATCATCACGCAGGCGATGCTGAACAAGCAGATCCCGGAGTCCGTGCAGTCGTCGATCGCGAAGCAGCCCTCGGCCTGCCGGAGCTCGTCCTCATCGCACGTCGTGATGAGCAGACCGCACAGGAGCGGGCACTGGTCGGCCGGGACCGGGAAGACGTCCCCACACCGCGGGGCCCAGTCGTCGCACAGCGTCGCGCAGACCTCTTCGGGCGTCGGCGGCGGCTCCGTGCAGCGCTCCTCGACGGCGACGGAGACCCCGGCGCGGTTCGCCTCGCAGGCGTTCCGGTAGCGGCTCCCGTCGCAGCCGCAGGCCTCGGGACCCTCGTCGCCGCAGCGCGTGGGCCGCAGCTCGCACGAGCCGGCGTTGCCCGCCTCGCCGCAGAGGGTACCGAGCTCGCAGTACCGCCCCGGCGGGCAGAGCTCCGCGTCGGGACCGCAGAGGGCCGTGCAGGGCTGGTCGACGACGACGTTCGTGCCCGCGGCGGCGGCCTCGCAGGCGTTGCAGTAGGTGACGCCATCGCAGCCACAGACCCCGGGGCAGTCGCCTCCGCACCGGGCCGGCCGCGGCGCGCACACCCCGCCTTCCGGCGGCGCCACGCAGGCGCCGAGCGCCAGGGCGCAGTACTCGCCGGCGGCGCAGTCGGCGTTCGTCCCGCAGTCCCCCTCCTCGCAGTCGAGGTCCGGGCAGGACACGCCCTCGGGCTGGCACGTCTCGCCGCCGCGGCACTCGGGGCAGCAGCGCTCGCCGGGCGAGCAGAAGCCCGGGCCGCACCGGATCGCCGGAGGGCCGAGGTCCGGCCCCGGGACGACCTCACCGTCCGGGAGGACGACCGGGGGCCCGCCGTCCGCGTCGCCCTCGAAGCTGCTGTAGCAGCCGGTGAGGGTGACGACGGCCAGGAGCATCGCGCGCCCCAACCGGGGCCTGAAGTCAAGGATGTTCACGACCTCGTTCTACGCCGCCTCCTCGACCCGTCCAAGCACGGGCATCAGATGCGGTAGGGGTAGACCACCGTGAAGCGCTCCCGGGCGAAGGCGGGGAACCGCGCTCCGCGGAGCACGCGCTCCATGCACGCCGCCTGCGGCGCCCCCGCGAAGTCGGCGCCCAGGCTCGCCGCGGTGACCCGGCCCGTGGGGCCGTGGACGGCGATGCGCGCCTCCGCCCGCCCCGTCCGGCCCGCCGCGCAGCGGCCGATCTCGAGCTCCAGGCCGTCGAGGACGCGGCGAACGTCCTCCCGGCTCGGCAGCTCGGGCAGGCCGGGTCCAGCCTCCGGCGGAGGGGGGCGCCCGCCCTGGACCGCCTGGTCGATCAGCTCGGCGAGGCTCGACGGGAGGGCCTCCGGGAGCTCCTCGCCGGGCGCATCGGCCGGGTCCGAGCGCCGGTCGGTCGCCGCGATGGCCGGCGGGGTCACCTCCCGCGGGCTCCGCTTGCTCGGCCGCGGGCTCGGGGAGGCCCCGGCCGCCGGGGACGGCGACGCGTCCAGCCCCGGCTCGTCGGCCTCGAGGGAGGCCGGCGGAGGGGGCTCCGGGGCCGGCTCCTCCGCCGTCGGACGCGGCGCCGCAGGGGGTGCCGGGTAGCCCGGCGGCTGGTCGGCCGCCGTCGCCGCGGGGTCGACCCGGGACGCGAGCTGGGTGGCCGCGAAGGCGGTCGAGAGCCCGCCCACGGCGAACAGGGCCGCCGTGGCGACGCCGATCCAGGTGGGCCGGCGCCGTCTCGCCGCCACGTCGGGCTCGGGGTAGGGGACGATCGGCGCGAAGCTCGCTCGCCGGGGCAGCCCGCCCGGGTCGGCCGCGTCGGCCCCGGCTCGGCGGGCGTCGGCGACCAAGGTCCAGAGATCGACGACCCCATCCTGGTCATCCGGGGCCTCGGACCGCTCGGGCGGTAGGGGGGTAGTCCTCATCGGTGCTCCTTTCGGCTCGGCGTTCGGCGGCGCGGGGCCGCTCACCGAGTCCGACGGAGCGCGTCTTGCCGAAGTCTTAAGCGGGGAGGTCCCCCGGAGGCGAGGCCGGCAGCACCACCGTGAACGTGCTGCCCTCGCCAGGACGGCTCTCCACCTCGAGGTGGCCGCCGTGCTCGTGCACGATCTGCCGGCTGATCCAGAGGCCCAGGCCCGACCCGGAGCTGTCCGTGGTGCCCTTCGTGCTGAAGAAGGGGTCGAAGAGTCGCGGCAGCACGTCCGGGGGAACGCCGCTCCCGCTGTCCGTGATCGCCACCTGGACCTGCCCCTCGCCCCCTTCCGTCGTCACGACCACCCGCTCCGCCCCCGCGTCCTCCCCGTCGATCGCCTGCGCCGCGTTGAGCAGGAGGTTCAGGAACACCTGGCAGAGGCGCCCCTCGTGGCCGAGGACGGCCGGGACCGGGCTCGTGACGACATCGAGGCGGGCCCTCAGGCCGACCTGCCGGCCCGCCATGTGCACGGCGGAGCGGAGCACGCGGTTGACGTCGATCCGGGTCGGGGCGCCGTCCTCGCTGCGGCCGAAGGTCTTCAGGTCGCGCACGATGTCGCGCATCCGCAGGCACCCGTCGACGGCCGTGCTCGCGCCCTCCTCGAGGGCCTCGAGCGCCCTCCGGCCCTCGGGCGTCGGGACCGTGGGCGCCACGGCGCGAAGCTCCTCCCCCAGCCGCTCCACGAAGTGGAGCACGTAGGTCAGCGGGTTGTTCACCTCGTGCACGACCGTGGCGGCGACGAGCCCCGCCGTCGCGAGGCGGTCCGCCTGGGCGAGGCGCGCCTGCAGGCGGCGGCGCTCCGTCACGTCCCGCGCGATGACGACCGCGGTCCGCCGCTCGTCGAGCTGGACGTGGGCGTGGGACACCTCGAGGTCGCGCGGAGCGCTCCCGGCGTTCGCGAAGCGGACGTCGTAGGCCACGGACTCGTCGACCGGGTCCGGCGGCAGGAGCTCGGCCGGCATGGGACGCCCCCGCAGCTCGTCCGCCTCGTCGACCGCCAGGAGCCCCGCGGCGCGTCGGTTCGCGTACACCACGACGCCGTCGCGGTGCAGGAAGAACGCGTCCGGGGCCCGGTCGAGGAGGAGACGAAGCTCCTGGACATTCGGTTGCGGCTCCATGCCCGGTCTGCGCGGCTCGGAAGCCTAGCATCGCCCAGGTCCCTCGTCCCCGGGAGCTCCGCCCGTTAACCGGTTAACCCCCCTCGATCCGATCGCCCCGGAGCCATCGCCTCAGGCTGCTTTACTGTTTTACTAAGAGCCTGCCTGGCGCGCGGACGAGGCTCGCTCTCGACGGAGCACGGGGAGCGATCGTTGAACGAAGCGGTGGAGAGGGCCCTCCGCGGGCCGTTTACTGTTTGACATCGGACCCGGAGGGCATACGGTATCGGGCACTCTCGACTCCCCCCCGCGACCGACGGAGGCCCTTCGGATGACAGCTCCCCTGCTCGACCTCCCCGACGGCGTTCACATCCTCGGGGAGACCCCCGAGGCGAGTGGCCGAGCGATCCTGACGCGCGACGCGTGCGCCTTCGTGGCGGACCTCGTGCGGACGTATCGGGACGAGGTCACGGCGCGCCTGCCGGCGCGCGCCGAGCGGCGCCGGACCGGCGCCAAGCCCACCTTCCTGCCATCCACGCGCGAGGTCCGGGACGGCGACTGGACGGTCGCCCCGCTCCCCGCCGACCTCCTGGACCGCCGCGTCGAGATCACGGGTCCCGTCGACCGGAAGATGGTGATCAACGCGCTCAACAGCGGCGCCAGCTGCTTCATGGCGGACTTCGAGGACGCGAACAGCCCCACCTGGGCCAACTGCGTCGATGGGCAGCTCAACCTCCGGGACGCCGTCCGCCGCACCATCACCTTCCGCGATGAACGGCGAGGGAAGGACTACCGCCTCAACGACGACATCGCGGTTCTCCTGGTCCGCCCGCGCGGCTGGCACCTCACGGAGAAGCACGTCGTCGTGGATGGCCGCCCCGCGCCGGCCGGACTGGTCGACTTCGGGCTGTACTTCTTCCACAACGCTCGGGCGCTCCGCGAGCGGGGGAGCGGCCCGTACTTCTACCTGCCGAAGCTCGAGAGCCACCTCGAGGCCCGCCTGTGGAACCGGGTGTTCGAGCACGCCCAGCGGGCCCTGGACATCCCCCTCGGCACCATCAAGGCGACCGTCCTGATCGAGACGATCCCCGGCGCCTTCGAGATGGACGAGATCCTCCACGAGCTCCGGCAGCACTCCGCCGGGCTGAACTGCGGGCGCTGGGACTACATCTTCAGCTACATCAAGACCTTCGCCGACGACGCGGACCGCGTCGTCCCGGACCGGGGTCAAGTCGGCATGACCCAGCCGTTCATGAGCGCGTACTCGCGCTGGGTCATTCGCACCTGTCATCGCCGCAACGTCCACGCGATGGGCGGGATGGCCGCCCAGATCCCGATCAAGAACGACCCGGAGGCGAACGAGGCCGCGCTCGAGAAGGTGCGCCAGGACAAGCTCCGGGAGGTGCGCGAAGGGCACGATGGAACCTGGGTGGCCCACCCCGCGCTCGTTCCGATCGCGAAGGCGATTTTCGACGAGCACATGCCCGGGAAGAACCAGATCGACAACAAGCGGGCGGACATCCAGGTCACGGCGGAGGACCTCCTCCGGCCGCCGACCGGGACCCGGAGCGACGCCGCACTCCGGCACAACATCCGGGTCGGTGTCCAGTACATCGAGGCCTGGCTCCGGGGCAACGGATGCGTGCCGCTGTACCACCTCATGGAGGACGCGGCGACCGCGGAGATCAGCCGGACGCAGGTCTGGCAGTGGGTCAAGCACGGAGCGGTCCTCGACGACGGCGAAGCGGTGACGAAGGAGCGGGTGCGCCGCACCCTCGAGGAGGAGCTCGCCGTGATCCGTCAGGAGATCGGCGACGAGCGCTTCGAAGGCGGGGCCTTCGCCCCGGCGAGCGAGCTGTTCTTCGAGGTGGCGACCAGCGACGAGCTGGTCGAGTTCCTCACCCTGCCCGCCTACGAGAGGATGGTCGGCGATCCGAGCTGACCCCGAAGGAGGAAACATGACCGAGGTGCCGACCGTCCGGAAGGACACCGACGACTGGGGACACGATCGCTGGAAGGGCATCGAGCGCCCCTACACGATGGAGGACGTGCTCAAGCTGCGCGGGTCGATCCGCATCGAGCACACGCTCGCGGACAAGGGCGCGCGGCGCCTGTGGAGCGCGATGAGCACCAAGCCGTTCGTCCGCTCCCTCGGCGCGCTGACCGGCGGTCAGGCCGTCCAGATGGTCCGGGCCGGCCTCGAGGCGATCTACTGCTCGGGTTGGCAGGTCGCGGCCGACGCGAACAGCGCGGCGCAGACCTTCCCGGACCAGAGCCTCTACCCGGCCGACTCCGTGCCCAAGCTGGTCAAGCGGATCAACAACGCGCTCCTGCGGGCCGACCAGATCGACAGCGTCGATGGCGTCAAGCGCATGGACTACCTCGTTCCGATCGTCGCGGACGCGGAGGCCGGGTTCGGGGGCCCGCTGAACGCCTTCGAGATGATGAAGAACATGATCGAGGCGGGCGCCGCCGGCGTGCACTACGAGGACCAGCTGTCGAGCGAGAAGAAGTGCGGCCACCTCGGCGGCAAGGTGCTCGTCCCGACCAGCCTGTTCCTCCGGAGCCTGACCGCGGCGCGGCTCGCGTCCGACGTGGCGGGTGTGCCGACGGTCCTCGTCGCCCGGACCGACGCCGACAGCGCGAAGCTCCTGACGAGCGACATCGACGACCGTGACAAGCCGTTCTGCACCGGCGAGCGGAGCCCGGAGGGCTTCTACTACGTCAAGCCCGGCATGGAGAGCTGCATCGCGCGGGCGAAGGCTTACGCGCCGATCGCCGACCTGCTGTGGATGGAGACCAGCACGCCGGACCTCGACCAGGCGCGGGAGTTCGCCGAGGCGGTCCTCAAGGACTTCCCCGACAAGAAGCTCGCCTACAACTGCAGCCCTAGCTTCAACTGGAAGAAGAACCTGGACGACGCGACGATCGCGAAGTTCCAGGTCGAGCTCGGGGCGATGGGCTACAAGTTCCAGTTCGTGACCCTCGCCGGGTTCCACATGCTGAACTACAGCAGCTTCATGCTCGCCAGCGACTACAACGAGCGCGGCATGACGGCCTACAGCCAGCTCCAGCAGAACGAGTTCTCGGCGGAGGCCCAGGGCTACACGGCGACCAAGCACCAGCACGAGGTCGGCGCCGGCTACTTCGACGTCGTCACCACCCTGGTGTCGGGCGGCGAGAGCAGCACCACGGCGCTGAGCGGCTCGACGGAAGAAGCGCAGTTCTGATCGCTGTGGGGGGCGCCGCCCCCCACGGCTCCCCCGGGGTTGCACCCCCCCGCCCCCCTCGCCCGTCCTCGGCGCACGCCTGCGGCGTGTCCCTGCTGCTGGCGCGCCGGCGGCGCGGGGTTCGGCCGCGGGAGCAGGTACCCTCGGGCGCGTGATCTACCTGAATCACGCCGCG
The DNA here is from genome assembly GCA_050331215.1 of Sandaracinaceae bacterium. Taxonomy (GTDB): domain Bacteria; phylum Myxococcota_A; class Polyangia; order Polyangiales; family Sandaracinaceae; genus JBHJHB01. The sequence continues at coordinate 68,886 of JBHJHB010000004.1, forward strand.
ACGAGCTGGCCCAAGCCAGCGCCCGTGCGCGAGGCCGTCGCGGAGGCCTTGAGCGCGTCGGCGGAGGACTGGGACGAGGCGCTCGCCGACCAGCATCGGCGCATCGCCGCGTTCTTCGGGGTGCAGGAGCCGGAGCACCTCCTGCTCACCCCCGGCTGCACGGCGAGCCTGGCCGTGGCGGTGGCCGACCTGCCATGGCAGGCGGGCGACCGCGTCGCGATCAGCAGCTACGAGCATCACGCGCTCGTGCGCCCCGTCCTCGCGCTCGAGGCGCGTGGGGTCGAGGTCGACGTGGTGCCCGACGCAGGCTCGGACGGTCCCTTCGATCTCGGTCACCTCGACGAGGTCCTCCGGGAGGGCCACGTCCGGCTCGTGGCGGTCAGCGGGGCGAGCAACGTGACCGGCGCGCTCCTGCCCCTGGCCGAGATCCGGGACCGCGCCCACGCCGCCGGGGCCCAGCTCCTGGTCGACGCCGCCCAGCTGGCCGGATGGACCGACCTGGACGCCCCGGCGCTCGGCGCCGACCTCGTCGCCTTCGGCGGCCACAAGGCGCTGCAGGGCCCGTGGGGCGTCGGCGGTCTGATCGGGGGCAAGGACGTCGCCCTGCGGTCCCGGCGGCTGCCGGCCGGCGAGCCCGAGCCTCTCGGCTACTGCGATACGGGATCCGTCGACCGGGCCGCGGTGGCCGGCCTGGCCGCCGCGGTCGGCTGGCTCTCCCGGCGGCCGGACCGGCTCACGGCCGCCCGGACCCAGCTCGACCGGCTCGAGGCCGGGCTCCGGGCGGTCCGGGGGGTCCACCTCCACGGCGCCACCCCCGTGTACCGGCGGGTGCCGACCGTGTGCCTCACCGCCGAAGGCTGGACGGCCGCCGCCCTCGCGCGCGCGCTCCGCGCCCGCGGCGTGCTGGCGGGCGCCGGGCTCCAGTGCGCGCCCCTCGCCCACCGGACCCTCGGCACGAGCCCGGACGGGGCGCTGCGCCTGAGCCTGGGCCCGCCCCCCCCCGACTACGCGATCCACCGGGTGATCGCCGAGCTGGCGCAGATCCTCGCCGTCTGACGGAGCTGCTAAGGAGAGGAGATGGCGAACGCGACGAGGGGAGGCGACCTGCTCCCGGCAGCGGAGGCGCGCACCGTGCGCGCGCCGCGGGGCCCGGAGCGGACGTGCCGGACCTGGGCGGCCGAGGCGGCCAAGCGCATGCTCATGAACAACCTGGACCCGGCCGTCGCAGAGCATCCGGAGCGGCTGATCGTCTACGGCGGACGAGGCCAGGCGGCCCGAAGCTGGCCAGCGTTCGACGCGATCGTCGCGACCCTCGAGCGCCTGGGGGAGGACGAGACGCTCCTCGTGCAGTCCGGCAAGCCGGTCGGGGTGGTGCGGACCCACGCGGACGCCCCTCGGGTGTTGATCGCGAACAGCAACCTCGTGCCCCACTGGGCGACGCAGACCCACTTCGACGACCTGGTCCGCCGCGGCCTCATGATGTTCGGCCAGATGACCGCCGGCTCGTGGATCTACATCGGCACGCAGGGGATCCTCCAGGGCACCTACGAGACGTTCGCGGAGTGCGCGCGGCAGCGCTTCGGAGGCTCGTTGGCCGGCACCCTGTCGGTCACCGCCGGCTGCGGCGGCATGGGCGGCGCCCAGCCCCTCGCCATCACGCTGAACGGCGGGGCGTGCCTGATCGCGGAGGTCGACCGCTCGCGCCTCGCCCGACGGCTCGAGGACCGCTACCTCGACGCCACCGACGACGACCTCGACCGGGCGATCGACCGCGCCCTGGCCGCGAAGGAGGAGCGCCGCGCGCAGAGCATCGGCTGGCACGGCAACGCCATCACGATGCTGGAGCGCCTGCTCGAGCGGGACGTCGTTCCGGACACCCTGACCGACCAGACCAGCGCCCACGACCCCCTGCTCGGCTACGTGCCGGTCGAGTACACCCACGACGAGGCGGTGGAGGCGCGCCGCACCGACCCCGAGGGCACGCTCCGCCGCGCCCTCGCGAGCATCCGCCGGCACGTCGAGGCGATGGTCGCGCTCAAGGAGCGCGGCGCCGTCACCTTCGACTACGGCAACAACATCCGCCAGCGAGCCCTCGACGAGGGCTTCGAGCGGGCCTTCGCCTTCGAGGGCTTCGTCCCCGCGTTCATCCGGCCACAGTTCTGCGTGGGCCGGGGGCCCTTCCGCTGGGCCGCGCTCAGCGGCGACCCGGCCGACATCTTCCGGACCGACCGGGCGCTGCTTGAGGCCTTCCCCGCGGACGAGAGCCCCTGGAACGCGCGCCTCCATCGCTGGCTCCACAGCTGCCACGAGGACCCCGCTGCGCTCGCGGCGGGCCGCTTCGCCGACTGCCGCCCTCGCTTCGCCTTCCAGGGGCTCCCGGCCCGCATCTGCTGGTTCGGGCTCGGCGAGCGGGACCGGGCGGGGCTCCTCTTCAACCGGATGGTGGCCGACGGGACGCTGAAGGCGCCGATCGTGATCGGGCGCGACCACCTCGACTGCGGCTCCGTGGCCAGCCCCAACCGGGAGACGGAGGCGATGAAGGACGGCTCCGACGCCGTCAGCGACTGGGCCGTCCTCAACGCGATGGTCAACGTGGCGAGCGGGGCGAGCTGGGTGAGCTTCCACCACGGCGGCGGGGTGGGGATCGGCTTCAGCCAGCACGCGGGGCAGGTGATCGTCGCGGACGGGACGCCCCAGGCCGCGGCGAGGCTCGAGCGCGTGCTGACCAACGACCCGACGATGGGGATCGTGCGCCACGTCGACGCCGGCTACGACGCCGCGCTCGGCTGCGCGCGCGAGCGCGGCGTCGACCTGCCGATGGCCCCGGACGCGGGCGAGGCGGGGGGTTGAGCGCGTTCGTCGTCGAGAACGCTCGCGTCTTGACGCTCGCCGGCCCGGCCGAGGAAGACCGCGGCCCCCGCCGGGGTCGGGCCATGGGCGAGCTCCGGTCGCTCGGCCCGGGCGCGGTGCGCGTGGCGGGGGGTCGGATCCGCGCCGTCGGGACGGCGGTCGATGCGCCGCCCGACGCCCCGCGCCTGAACGCGAGAGGCCGCGTGCTGATGCCCGCCTTCGTCGCCGCCCACACCCACGCCTGCTTCGCCGGGAGCCGCCTGGACGAGTGGGAGGCGAAGCTGGCCGGCGCATCGTACCTCGAGCTCCTGAAGGCCGGCGGCGGCATCCTCGCGCCGGTGCGCGCGACGCGGGCCGCCTCCGTGGATGAGCTCGCCGACGGCCTCACCGCTCGCCTCCAGCGGTTCGAGCGGCACGGCACCGGGGCGGTCGAGGTCAAGAGCGGCTACGGCCTGACGACGGCGGACGAGCTCAAGATGCTCCTCGCGATCGAGGCGGCCTCGAGCCGGGTCGGCAGCGAGGTCGTCGCCACGGCGTGCATCGGGCACGCGAGCGACCCGGACGAGCCGCGCTTCGTCGAGCGGACGATCGAGGAGACGCTGCCCGCGGTCCACGAGGCCTACCCCGGGGTCGCGGTCGCCGCGTACTGCGAGGAGGGGGCCTGGAGCCGCGAGGACACGGGGCGTCTGCTCCGCAGGGCCGCAGACCTCGGCCACCCCCTGCGCCTCCACGTCGACCAGTTCCATGCCCTCGGGATGCTCGAGGACGCGATCGCTCTGGGCTGTCGAAGCGTCGACCACCTCGAGGCGACGGGCCCCGACGGCCTCCGGCGCCTCGCGGCGAGCGACACGGTGGGCGTCCTGCTGCCCGCGTCCGGCTTCCACACCGACGGGCGCTACGCGGACGGCCGAACGCTGATCGACGCCGGCGGAGCGGTCGTCGTCGCGAGCAACTTCAACCCCGGCTCGTCGCCGGTGCTCAGCCTGCCCTTCGTCGTCGCCCTCGCCGTGCGGAGGAACGGCCTCACCCCGGCCGAGGCGATCGTCGCGTGCACCCGAAACGGGGCGGCGCTGCTCGGGCTGGAGGACCGGGGACGCGTGGCCGCCGGAGCGCGGGCGGACCTGCTCCTGCTCGACATCACCGACGAGCGGGAGCTGGCGCACGAGGCCGGAAGCCATCTGATCGCGCACATGTGGCTCGGCGGAGAGCCCGTGCCCCCAACGCCCCCTCAGCCGCCCGGGCAGCCCCGCACGAGGCGGAGCTCCCCGTAGAGCTGCGCATAGCAGGCCGGCTCCGGCGGCGGCACCCGGGCCAGGAGCCGCGACCAGCCGAAGCCGTAGTCCCGGTTGGCGGTGTGCGCGTAGAACTCGGGAGCGTAGACGTGCCGGCGGGTGTAGTCGGCGATGCCGTAGGGCGGCGCCAGGGCCACGTCGACCACGCCGGCGAGCCCCGCCCGGTGGTGGTACGTCCCGCCGACCGCCGACACGTAGTTGTCGACGAACACCTCCCCGGGGTTCGGGCCGAGCGGCAGGCCTCGCAGCACGGGCGCGAGGCGGGCGGGCGTGCCGGTCATGTAGGTCACGGCCGTGTCCGGCGGGTCGAACAGGGTGAGCTGGCGCGGACGGATCCGAAGCGCCGCGAACGCCGCCACGCGCGCACCGAAGCTGTGGCCGATCAGGTGGACCTGGCCGTGGCGCGCGGCGAACTCCAGCCCGGTCGCGTCCTCCAGGGCGTCGGCGAGGATGTCGCCGTGCAGGTTCGTCGCGGCGTAGGCCCTGCGCTGCGCCAGGAAGAAGCGGCCGGTCACAGCGTCCTCGAGCCAGCTGTACGCGACGACCACGGCGTGGGGGTCGACCCGCGTAATCGCCGCCGCCAGCTCGCCGACCCAGGGCTCGAAGGGGCGGCCCGTGGCGTCCTCGCTCGCCCAGCTCGGCGCGGTCCGGTCCACGCCGGGACGATGGAACCACCCGGGCGCCCAGCCGTGCACCAGCACGTAGAGGTGGCTCGGGGGCAGGGAGCGGGCGCTCACGCGCTCGAAGCGACCGTCGACGTAGCGGCCGAGGCGCGCGAGGGGGGGCACGGACGGCCCGAGGGTCGTCCGCGGACGCGGGGGCGGGAGGAAGGGCGCCGGCGGGAGGCCCGGGATCGGGAGGCAGGCGCCCAGGACGAGCGCTGCGACGAGGATCGGGAGGAGCCGGAGCACATGCCCCATGTGGTGAGCCGCGGCGGCGCTGACAAGGCCGGGCTCCCCGGCGGCGCTGACAAGGCCGGGCTCCCCGGGGAGGGGCATGCCCGGTGACACGGCCGCCCGGCCTCGCCAAGCTGCTCGGCATGGCCGTGATCGCCGTCCACCGGGAGACCGGCAAGCGCTACGTCCTGCTCGGGGCCGGGTTCGGTCGCGTCCGCGGCGACCACGGCCTCGACCAGACCAGCCAGCTGCTGGCGCTCTGCGACGGCGAGGGACGCGTCCACTGGATCCCCGCCCGGGACATCGCGATCGTGTCGGTCGACGGCGAGCCACCGGCGAGCCTGCTCCGCGACGCCACGTACCGCTGAGATGGTGGAGGCCGGGGGGCCCGCATCCGCCGTCCCGACCGCCCGCCAGAGCGAGCACGGCCTCGCGGAAGTGTGCGATGGTTGGCGGGATGGACGACGGCATCGCGGCGATGGCCACCTGGGTCGGTGCCCTCGCGCGGGGCGGCATCCTGATCGGCGAGGCGGAGGAGCGGGGCGCGCGGCTCGCCCTCGCGGTGCTGGGGGAGGAGAAGCTCTCCGAGCTCCGGGAGTGGTTCGCCGGCCAGCCGGCCGACACGGTCGACCGGGAGCGCACCGCCGCGATCCGCCTCTGTGTCTGGATGGCCCACGCCGACCGGGTCCTGGCCGACGAGGAGGCCGCGCTCTTGCGCCAGCTGATCGCTCGGAGCGAGCTCGGGCCCGACACCCGCGGCGCGCTCGAGGCCGAGATCACGGAGGCACCGGAGCTCGACGAGCCTGCCTCGGCGCTCACCCAGCCGGGGCTCCGGGAGCTGGTCGTCGCGCTCGCCTGGCAGCTCGCCAAGGCGGACGGGCACCTCGCGGAGGAGGAGCTCCGGGCCCTCGACCAGCTCGCGGAGGCCCTCGCCGTGGACGCCGAGCGGGTCGAGGAGCTCAAGGCCCACGCCTACGGCGCCGACCCGGGCGCGTAGCGCGCCTCGGCCATCGGCACCGCGCGGGTCGGCGTCGCGAGGCCGTCCCGATTCTCCTCGGGGCAGCCGTCCCGATCGCCGACGGCCCGCCCGTAGAGGGTGGCGAACGGCAGCGCCGTGACGCCATGGGCGAGCACGCTGACGCCCGCCGCGCACATCGCCACCGCCTCGACCAGCGTTCCGTGGGGCATGCTCCCTTCGCTGACCACCAGCAGCCCGAACAGGACCGTGGCCAGACCCCGGGGGCCGAACCAGCCCAGGAACAGCACCGTCGGCATGCGGACCCCGGTGCCGATCAAGCTCAGGCCGACCGGCAGCATGCGGATGACGGTCAGGCTGAGCACGACGTAGAGCGCCACCGCGCCGGTCGCCCCCCGGAGCGCCGGCCAGAGCAGGCTCGCCCCGAACATCAGGAACACCAGCATGATCAGGAGCTGGCCCTCGGCCTCCAGGAAGTCGTGGATGCAGCGCGTCTCCGCCCGGGCCACGGCGCCGAACGCCATCCCCGCCACGAACGCGCTGATGAAGCCGTTGCCGCCGATCGTCTCCGCCAGCGCGTACGCGAGGACAGCGAGGCTCAGGCCGGCGACCCGCTCCGCCGACGCCTCGATCCAGCCCCGGCCCTGCGCGGCCCGGAGCAGCCGCCCCCCGACGCCCCCGACGACCATCCCGGCGAGGGGCCCGAGCGTCACCTGGAGGAGACCGAAGGTCAGCCACTCGCCCGGCGAGCGGCCCTCGCCGCCGCCGATCGAGGCGAGGGCGGTGAAGAGCAGCACCGCGGGGAGCGCGATCCCGTCGTTCAGGCCGCTCTCCACGCTGAGGGTCTGACGGATCCGGGCGGGCACGGCGGGGCTCGAGACGACCGCCTGGCCGAGGGCCGCGTCCGTCGGCGCGAGGACCGCGGCGAGGGCGAAGGCCTCGAGCCAGGCGAGCTCCGGGAAGAGGAGGCGCGCGACCAGCGCGCCGAGCACGATCGACAGCGGCATCCCGAGAGCGAGCAGCCTCGTCGGCAGGCTGGCCTGACGCGCCAGCGCCCTCAGATCGATCAGGGACGCGTCCGCGAAGAGCACGAGCACCAGCGTCAGCTCGGCGACGAGGTGGACCGGCTCGTTGTCCATCCCGAGATCGACCATGTCGAACGCCGCGTTCCCGATCACGAGGCCGACGCCGACGAAGACCATGGGGGCCGTGATCCAGAAGCGGTCGAGGGGCCGGGAGAGCAGGGCGTAGCTCAGGACCAGGGCTGCGATGAGGGCGGCCGCGGCGATCATGGGGCGCTCCGATGCGGACGGTCCCCTGAGGTTACGGCGTTCGCGCGGCCCGCGCGCCAGCCTGGCGGCCCGACGGCCCGGCATCCGGGTTGCACCGAGGCCGACAGACGCCAAGCGCGTGCCAGGCCTTGCCACGCGCGGAGGTCAAGCCCCGCCAACCGCACTATCCTCAACGCATCATGGCTTCCTTGCGTATCCCCGCCCGCAGCCTGGGCCTGGTCGTCCCGGTCCTGGGCCTCGCGGTCTCCCTCGCGGCCGCGGGCTGCGGGCGGAGCAGCGTGCTCGTGCCATCCCCCGGCCTCGACGGCGGCCCGCCCGACGGCGCCCTCCCTGACGACGGGGTGGCCTGCTCGAGCGACGGCGAGTGCGATGACGGGCTGGCGTGCAACGGCGAGGAGCGCTGCGGCGCCGACGGCCGCTGCCGAGCGGGGATGGCCCCGACCTGCGATGATGGCATCCCGTGCACCCGGGACGCGTGCGAGGAGCCCGGGGGCTGCGCCTCCACGCCGGACTCGGGCCTCTGCCCGCCCGGGCAGGTGTGCGTGCCAGGGGTCGGCTGCGAGCAGGTCCCCTGCATGGGCGACGGCGAGTGCGACGACGGGAGCGTCTGCAACGGGGCGGAGCGGTGCCTTGGCGGGTTCTGCACCCCGGGCGTGCCGCTGGTCTGCGACAGCCCCACGCCGTGCCTGGTGGGGAGGTGCGTGGAGCCGACGGGCTGCGAGCTCACCGAGCGCGACGACGACGGCGACGGCTTCGTGCCCATCGGGTGCCCGAGCGGCACCGACTGCAACGACGAGGACGCGCGGATCAACCCGGACGCGGACGAGGTCTGCACGGACGGGGACGACAACGACTGCAACGGCGACGCCGACTGCGACGACCTGGTGTGCGCGGGCGAGCCGATCTGTGGGCTCTGCGACAGCCGGGACCTGGGCAGCATGACCGGCATCGCCGTCGCCACCGGCAGCACCGACGCCCGCCCGGACCGCCTCAGCCCGTCGTGCGCGCTCGGATCGACCGCCGGAGAGCAAGCGTTCCGCTGGACCGCGCCGGCGACCGGGCGCTGGCGCTTCTCGACCCTCGGGTCGACCTTCGACACCGTCCTCTACGTGCTGACCGCGTGCCCGAGCGGGGCCGAGCTCGGCTGCAACGACGACACGCTCGGCGCCTCGTCCCGGGTGGACCTCAACGTCGTGGCCCGCCAGGAGGTCACGCTGGTGGTCGACGGGTCGGGCGACGACGAGGGCCGCTACCAGCTCAACATCGAGCGGCTGCGCCCTCCCGAGGACTGCGACGACGGGCGGGACAACGACGGCGACGGCCTGGTGGACTGCGACGACCCGGACTGCGCGACGGACCCGAGCTGCTGCCGGCCCCTCCTCGAGGTCTGCGATGACGGTCGGGACCAGGACTGCGATGGCCTCGTCGACTGCGAAGACCCGGACTGCGTCGCCGCCCCCGACTGCTGCGTGCCCACGCCGGAGCTCTGCGACGACGGCCGGGACCAGGACTGCGACGGGCTGATCGACTGCCTCGACCCCAACTGCGCCGCGGCGCCCGCCTGCTGCGTCCCCGCGCCGGAGCTCTGCGCCGACGGGCTGGACCAGGACTGCGACGGCCTCGTCGACTGCGATGACCCGGACTGCGCCGGCGAGCTGGTCTGCGTCTGCCCGGAGCAGGACCTCGGCAGCGCCCTCGGGGTCGTGTCCCGCGGCACCACGGTCGGGCAGGGCGACGACACGACGCCAGGGTGTCGCGCGGGGAGCACGGCGGAGGACATCAGCTTCTCCTGGCGGGCGCCCTTCGGCGGCGAGTACCTGATCGACACCAACGGATCCATGTACGACACGGTCCTCTACGTGCTCGACGAGTGCGCGGGGCCGGAGCTCGTCTGCGACGACGACGGGGGCACCGGGACCGACAGCGAGGTGCGGATCCGCCTCCGGGCGGGGCAGGAGGTCGTGATCGTGGTGGACGGCTTCGGAGCCTCCTCCGGCCGCTACGTCCTGAACATCGCCGCCCTGATCACCGGCGAGTTCCTCTGCAACGACATGGTCGACAACGACGTCGACGGGTTCATCGACTGCGCCGATAGCGACTGCGCGGGGGTGCCGCCCTGCCCGTGACGGGCTAGACCGTCGCCATGGACCTCTCGGACCGGCTCCGGAAGCTCGCCACGGGCCTCCAGGCGTCCCGCGCGATCGACGCCCCGTTCCCCACCGTGGCGCCGGCTCCCGGAGACCCGGAGGAGGCGCGCCGCCACGAGCTCCTCGGGATCCTCGAGGTGATGTTCCTGATGGCCGCGGTCGACGGGGAGATCTCCGACGACGAGGCGGATCAGCTCGAGGCCAGCGTGGCCGCCCTCATGGACATGGGCCTCCTCGGCGACGCGACCTTCGCCGATACCCTGAACGAGCTGAACGGCCGGCTGGCCGAGGAGGGCTGGGCCGCGCGCCTCGAGGCGGCGACCTCGCGCATCCGGACCCCCGAGAACCGCACCTTCGCGTTCCGGGTCGCGGCGACCGTCGCGTTCGTCGACGACTTCGTCGCCAGCGCCGAGGCCGCCGCCATCGAGTCCCTCGCGGGCAAGCTCGCTCTCGACCGCGAAGAGTCCCAGGGCCTGCTGCGGGAGGTCCACGGGCTCCTCTTCGGCGAGCGCCCGCGTTGACACCGTCCGCGGCGACCCGGTAGACGCGTCCGGAAGGGGGTGTGTCCATGGCACGGCGGGAGACGACGACGGCGGCGATCGCCCTGGGCCTGGGGCTCGCCCTGGCGGGCTGCGGGGGCGCGCCCTCCACGAACCGGAGCGGGACCTACCGCGGGCCGAACACGCTCGAGTTCTCTCTCGTCCAGCCCCACCCTCAGCAGATGCCGCCCGAGGAGAACCAGGGCTCGGCCGAGGTGATCGACAACGACGAGACCTACCTGACGCTCGAGCTCCGGATGTTCGACCGGGGCGAGCCACCCTGCCGGATCAGCGCTCGCCGCACCGGCCTGAACACCCTGGACGTCACCCCGGGCCAGCGCTGCTCGTCGCGCTTCGACTACCAGGGCATCCCGGTCGCCGCGGAGGTGCGGATCGACCGGGGCGAGGCCACCTTCCGCGACGGTCGGCTCCTGGTCATCCTGGAGGGGAACTTCGCCGGCCAGGCGCGGACCCCGGCCGGCGTCCAGGCCTTCACCGGCGAGGCGAGCTGGCGCTTCGAGGGGGCTGCGGAGTAGACGCCCGCGTGGGAGCACGATGAGCCGAGAGCAGAGCCCCTTCGCCGGCCGGGTGTGCGCCATCACCGGGGCGGCCTCCGGCATCGGCCGGGCCCTTGCCGTGGAGCTCGCGAGCCGGGGGGCGGACCTCGCCCTTTGCGACGTCAACCGGGAGGGGCTCGAGGAGACGGCGCGTCGGGCTCGCCTCCGGGGCCGCGCCGCCAGCACGTGGATCGTCGACGTCAGCGACCGCGACGCGGTCCATCGCTTCGCGGACGAGGTGATCCGGGAGCACGAGCGCGTCGACGCGATCGTCAACAACGCGGGGGTCAGCCTCAGCCAGACCTTCGAGGAGTGCCGATACGAGGACATCGAGTGGGTCCTGCGGATCAACCTGTGGGGGGTGATCCACGGCACCAAGGCCTTCCTCCCGCACCTTCGGCAACGCGACACGGGCTGGATCGTCAACATCTCGAGCGTCTTTGGCATGGTGGGCGCGCCGACGCAGAGCGCGTACAACGTCGCGAAGTTCGGGGTTCGGGGCCTGACCGAGTCCCTGTGGCAGGAGCTCGCGGACACCGGCATCACGGTCACGAGCGTCCACCCCGGAGGCATCCGGACCAACATCGTTCGCAGCGGCCGCTTCTACCGGGACGAGAGGGGCGGCGAGGACCGGGAGGGCTTCGTCCGCCGCTTCGACAAGCTCGCCCGCACCTCTGCGGAGGAGGCCGGGAGGGTGATCGCGGACGGCATGGAGCGCCGGGCGCCGCGGGTCCTGATCGGGACCGACGCCCGGATCATCGACACGATCGCGCGCACTGCGCCGACCCGTTACCCCCAGATCAGCCGCGCGCTGTTCGGCCTCGGGCGGCGCCGACGCCGACGGGACGGGACCTAGTCACCCATGAGCGGGGAGCGGGTCGAGGGCTACGTGGTGGTCCACACCCGGGGCTTCGGGTTCCTGCAGCTCGACGGGGAGGTCGACGGCGTGCGCTCGGCGTTCATCGCCCCCCCCGACCTCACCCCGCTCCTCGCGGGCGACCGGGTGAGCGCGGAGCTGACCCGGGGCAAAGAGCAGCGCTTCCGCGCGCGCAACCTGACGATCGAGTCCCGGGGCCGCGACCGGCTGTTCGGCGAGGTCCTCCGCCATCGGGGCCGACCCTTCCTGAAGGTCGACCCGATGGTCGGCAACACGGACTGGCCGCTCCCCGGCGACAACGCCCCGCCCGACGGCACCCTGGTCTCGGCTCGCATCGAGGAGGGCCGCCTCGTGGACCCGCGCGAGGTCCCGCTCGCCGACGCCGGCCTGGAGCGTGTGGTCGCCCGCTACGGGATCCGCACCGAGTTCACGAGCGAGGTGCTCGAGACCCCGACCGCGCTGTCGACGGCCGAGGGCGCGGGCCGTCGCGACCTGACGGGTCTGACGACGGTCACGATCGATGGGCCGACCAGCCGGGACCTCGACGACGCGCTCAGCGTCCACCCGGCCGGGCAGGACGGGGCGATCCGGGTGCTCGTTTCGATCGCCGACGTCAGCGCGCTGGTCCGGCGGGGCAGCCCGGTCGACCAGGAGGCGTACCGCCGCGGGACCAGCGTCTACCTCGCGGGCCGCGTCCTGCCGATGCTGCCGCCGAGCCTGAGCGAGGACGCGCTCAGCCTCCTGCCCGACCGGGAGCGGCCGGCCATGACCGCGGAGCTCCGCATCGACCCCGAGGGCGAGGTCACCGCGGTCGACCTCTACCGGAGCCGGATCCGCTCGTCGCGGCGCCTCAGCTACGAGGAGGTCGCCCGCTTCTTCGACGGACGCCGCACGGACCTGCCCCGCGCGGTGCGCGAGTGCCTGCGCTGGCTGCGCGCGGCGGCTGCGCGCCTCAGCGCCGTCCGCCAGTCCCGGGGCGGCGTCCAGCTCCTGCGGGAGGAGGCCTCGGTCCGCTTCGACGAGGACACCGGGGAGCCCGCCGCGTTCGTCGCCCGCCGGGACACCGCGGCCCACGCGCTCGTGGAGCGGCTGATGGTGGCCACGAACGAGGGCGTCGCTCGCTGGCTCGTGGACCGCGGGCTCCCCGGCGTCTTCCGGGTCCACCCCGAGCCCACCCCGAGCCAGGGCGAGCGCCTCGCCGAGTCCGCGCGGCACCTCGGCTTCGAGACCGGCCTCGCCGACCGGCTCACCCCCCGCGGCCTGGCCGCGCTCGAGGTCCAGCTCGCGGGGAGCGCGAGCGGCCCGTCGATGGACACCGTGCTCCGCGACGCCCTCGGCCCCGCCCGCTACACCGTCCACCCCGGGCTCCACTTCGGCCTGGCGGCGCCGACGTACCTCCACTTCACCTCGCCGATCCGACGGTACGCGGACCTCGAGGTCCACCGCATCGTCAAGGCGTACCTGCGCGGCGAGCGCGCGATGGTCGCCGGCGACCCCGCGGTGGAGGCTCTCGCCGAGCACCTCAACGAGCGGGCCTTCCTGGCCACCAAGGCGGAGAGGGACCGCCTGCGCATGCTCGCCGCACGCCACTTCGCGGGGCGGGTCGGCGAGCGCCTCGAGGGGGACATCGTGGCGGTGAAGCCCTTCGGGCTGATCGTGCAGCTCCGGGGGATGGGGATCACCGGAAGCGTGCAGGCGGAACGGCTCCCCGGCGGTCCCTACGAGGTGGGCCCGGCGCAGCATCGCCTCGTGGGGGAGGAGCGGGCCTTCACGGTGGGCGAGCCCCTCGAGGTGGAGGTACGGAGCGCGGACGACACGCTGGGGCGGATCGACCTGGCGCCGGTGCTGGAGGACGAGCCCCCCTGAGGGTCGGGCCGCCCTCCTCGGCGAGGGTGCGGGTACGTCGACGTGGGCGGCTACGCCGGGGCCTGCTACCACCGCGCCCTGATACCACCGCGCCATGCACCACCCCACGCCCCACCCCACGCCCCACCCCCTGCATCGCCCCATGCACCACTCCATCCATCGTCACCCCGTTCTGCTCGCCGCGCTCACCCTCGCCTGCCAGCCCGCCTCGACCGAGGTCGACGAGCCCGCCAGCGATCGGTCGGCGGGGGGCGCAGACCCGGGGGGCGACGCGGCGGCCAAGGCCCCCGGGTACCCGGACGGGGTGGTCGAGGTCGACGGCTGCGACCCGACCGCGGGTCGGGTGCTCGGGGAGGCGCCGGCGGTGCTGGTCCGCTGCCCGACCGACTGCAGGTCGCAGGTCGTCTACGGCAGCGGGGTGTACGACCTGTCGTCGTCGCTCTGCGCGGCCCTGACGCACGCGGGGGTCGTCCGCCCCGGCCAGGCCCTCGCCTACGTCGAGCGGGTGGCCGCGCCGCGGGCGTTCCGGGGGACGGCCCAGCACGGGATCAGCAGCCGCAGCCACCGGGGGCGCGTCCACGCCATCCTGGGACGCAGCGTGGACGACGACGGACGCTTCACCGGGGCGCGACCGGAGCCGCCGAACCTCGACGAGGGCTGGCTCCGGTGCGGCGACAACCTCTCGAGCGTACGGCTCGATCCGGGCGAGACGGTGGTGGTGCACTGTCCCCCCGAGTGCACGACGGGCGGCGGGCTCTGGGGGAGCAACCCCTACACCGCCGACTCGTCGGTCTGCCGGGCCGCGGTCCACGCCGGGGCGATCGGCGTCGAGGGCGGCGCCGCGCGGATCCGCCGCGGCCCCGGCGCGGAGAGCTACGAGGCGAGCCAGCGCAACGGGACGTCGTCCTGGGCCTACGGCGCCACGGGCGCTTCCCTCGAGATCGTGGTCGACTGAGCTGAGCCGTACCTCGGGCTCGCTCCGCTCCGCGCTCCCACGGTCCACCGAGAGCGCGAGGCGTCCGGAGGTGCCCGCGCGAGCCGCGGCCGAAGCCGCCGGCCCCGGATCCCGTCCCCCGGACGCGCGCCTCCCTACTCCTCGACTTCCGTTCCGTCGAACAAGCGCCGGGCGAGCTGCGCGAACGCCCGGCCCGGGGCGCCCTCGTACAAGCTCGGCCGGATCAAGGGGCCGGCCGCGAGGTCGGGAGCGGGCGCCCAGGCGTCGTCGTCCCCCGCGCGATAGGCCGCACGACGCTGCACCGGCCCGTCCGCGACGCGGACGAGGCAGAGGTCCCACGCGCCGTCGAGGTCCGTGTCGTACCACGTCCAGACGGCAGCCGGCATCGTCGCCAGCGCGAAGTCGGGGCGGAAGTGCCCCTCGGTGACCGCCGCCTCCATGCCGCCCTGCAGGTGCCGCCGGCTGCGCCCGCGGAAGCTGCTCCGGTCGACGTCGATCAGGACGGAGCTGAAGCCGAGGCTCTCCATGCTGACGACGGCGTGTCGCCACGCCCGGTCGTCCTCCTCCCGCGCTTCGATCCGAGGCGCGTCATGGTGGGTCACGGGATCCGGCAGGCCCGCGTGGCTCTCGCTCGTCGCGACCCAGCTCGCCGGGACGAAGCGCTGGAGCATCCGGTCGAAGGCCCCCTCCCGTTCCCCGGCGAGGTCGGCGCGCATGAACAGCGTCCCCAACCAGCGGTCGCTCGACCCGGCGGCGGACCCGTCCCTCCCGCGAGCCGACAGCACGACGGGCGACGTCGGCGACGTCCGGACGCTCACGTCGAACTCCGCGTCTCCGTCAGTCTCGTAGTAGCCCCACATCGTGTCGTCGCGGCGGATGAAGCTCGCCTCGACGTCGAAGGGGACGGCGCCCGTCGAGCCGGGAGAGCGCTCGTGCTGCGCGCGCTCGGCGACCGCTCGCCGGAGATCGCCTGCGCTCCGGAGCGTGGGCAGGAAGCTCTCGTCCACGTCGAACGTGAGGATGTGGACGAGCCCCTGATCCGCACGGACCGTGTCGGGCGCGCCGTTGCCGTCGGCGGCCTCGACCGTTCCGTCCTGAAGGTAGGCGGGCAGAGGACCGGGCTCCGGGACGTGCAGCGCGTGGTCCCCGAACGCCGCCTCGAAGCGCGCCACGCTACCGTCCTGAGGGACCCGGCGCACGTCGACGGCGGGTCGGTCGTCCTCGAGCTCCAGCGGGGTGACGGTCCCGTCGGGAGCGACGCGGTGCGCGGCGGTCACCCGGTTGTGGTCATCGACGGTGAGGACGAGCTCGAGGTGCCCGTCGGCGTCCTGGTCGTAGAGGGCGTAGCCCTGCCCGTGCTGGGCCACGACGGCCATCTCCGCGTCGAAGCGCCGCTCGGCGACCACCGCGTCGAGCTCGTCCGTACGGAACGCCGGCGAGTCCTGGTCGAGGTCGAACAGGCGAGCCAGCTCCCGGTGGGGGCCCGACTGGACGATCGTGTCCCACCGGCCGTCGAGGTCGACGTCGGCCGGGCTCCGGGCGACCACCGTCTCGAGCCAGGGGCTCGGCACGTGGCGCTCCGGCGACGCGGGGACCTCGGCGAGGAACGCGCGGAGCTCGCGCAGGTGGACGTGGAAGTTGGAGCGCTGGTTCCGCTCGTTGCGCAAGCTCATCACGTTGAGGCCCACCAGAAGCCCCCGCCGGTCGACCAGCGGTCCGCCGGAGTCGCCGGGCGCGATCACGCAGCTCGACTGGACGTAGAGGCCGCTCATCTCGCGATGCACCTGCTCTCGGATGCTCTGACACATCGTCTGGGCGAGCGGATCCTCGGACGCGCAGACGGCCTGGAGGCGCGAGAAGGCCTCCTCGAGGCTCCCCGTGGCCTCCACCTCGCAGGAGCGCACCGCCCACACCATCCCGACGTTGCCGTGGCCGAGGCAGACCACCGGCGCGCCCGGGGCCGGGTCCTCCGCGGCGAGGGCGATGATCATCTCCGGCGTCGGCGGGTCGTCCACGCGGAGCAGCGCCAGGTCATGGACCGTGTCGGTCTTCAGGACCCGGGCGACCCGCGGCTCCCCGTCCGGGACCATCGCCCCCGCGCTCCCGATCGCGCCGTACTCCACGGTCACCGAGAGCATGAAGTCCCGCTGCGCAGCGCCCTGGATCACGTGGCGGTTGGTGAGGACGAGGCCGCCGGGCCCGACCACGACCCCCGTCCCCATCGACTGGCCGGTCCGCACGATCACCGTCCCCGGGGCGAGGCGGCGGTAGAGCGTGCGGAGGTCCGGGCTGTCCGGGGCGTCGGCCGCCCGGAGGAGCAGCACGCTCGAGGCGGCGGGGGTTCGGGCGGTCGCGAAGTCCCTCGACGGGAGGGGAGGCGCCTCCTGGCCCTCACCCAGGACGCCGAAGAACCCGGCCTCCTCGATCTCGTCGCCGCCCGTGCCGGAAGGGGCCGGCTCCGGGTCCGGCCCACCGCTGCAGGCGAGCAGCGACGACGCCAGCGCCGAGGCGAGGGCGAGGCGCGGCCCGGCGCCGACCGCCCGGGCCCTCACCGCCGTCCCTCGAAGGACCAGCGCGCGATCCCCTGCAGCCGCACCGTACCGACCGGCGTGCCGCGGTCGGCCACGAAGCGACCGGAGAGCTCGATCCGCAGGGTCCCATCGACGTACGCGGCGCTGCCCTCGTCGATCGCGACCACCGCGGCGACCGGTGTCCCATCGAAGGCGAAGCGGCTCGCGCACTCCTGGCCTGGCACCACCTCGTGCCGGTCCTCGTCCCCGCCGAGGCGACGTACCGACAGATCGCAGTGGTCCCCCCCCTCGAACATCGTGAGGCGGAGCGTGAGCAGGTCGCCCTGCGCCGCGATCACCTCCGCGGTGCCGCGGTGCCGCTCCACCGGCATCTCCTGCTGGGCGGGCGACGTGAGCGCGTAGCGGAGCTCGTTGGGGCCCCGGTAGGTCCCCGGGCGGAGCCCCGCGCCGCCGCCGCACCCCTCGACGAGCGCCACGACCGCGACCGCCGCGACCGCCCCTGCCCATGCGCTGACCCGACCCATCATGGCCACCTCGCCCACCGCCCGGGACCGCGCCCGGTCCCCGCCTCGGGTAATCGGCCAGGGCGGACGATGTCAATGGCGAGGGGCGCTCAGCGCGCGAGGTCCAGGGCCCGGAGCATGCGCGCGACCTCCTCGAACCCCTCCCGCCGGCCGAACTGGAGCAGGTGGCCGCCGTGGAAGACGTGCACGTCGACCCGGAAGTGCTCGGCGAGGCGCTCCGCGTGGCGCACGGGCGTCACGCGGTCCGCGGCCCCCGCGAGCACGCGCACCCGCTCGGGGGGAAGGCGCGAGGGCCGATGCAGGGGGCTCACCGGGGCGTACACGCGCTCGAGGGCCGCATGCTGCGCGCGGACCTGGCTCTCCGTGCCGACCAGGCGCCCCGCGTGGAGGGCGAAGTCCGCGATCGAGGCGAGCGGGATCACGGGGACCGCGAAGGCGAGGCGCGGGTCGGTGGTCGCGCTCAGCGCGGTGATGTACCCGCCGAGGCTCATCCCCATCATGCCGACCGCCGGCGCCCCCCGGGCCCGCAGCCGCGCACCGAGCGTCCACAGGTCGTAGACGGCCTGGCGGAAGCCCTCCACGGTCAGCCTCGGGTCGGCGCTCGGAAACAGCGGGCGACGCACCCCCCGCCGACGCGGGCCATGGAAGGGGAGGACCGCCACGGCGACGTCGAGGCCGAGGCGGTCGAAGAACAGCTCGAGGGGCCACTTGCGCTCCTCGAAGGGGAAGCGGCCTCCCCCGTAGCCGTGCACGAGCACCAGGGTCGGCCGGGGGCGGTCCTCGTGCAGATAGAGGCGAGCGTGCATCGCCCCGTTCTCCGGCCACGCCTCGTACGCCGCCCGCACCTCGGGCTCGAGCGCGGCGGGGCGGTAGCCGCTCGCCCAGGACACCTCCACGACGTGACCGTCGGACCCGAAGGGCCGGCGGGGCATCCAGGTCCACGGCCCGGGCTCCCCGGCCCGGCCGAAGAAGCGCTCCGGCTCCGCCCGGAAGATCGCGGCCCGATGCTGCTCCTCGAGCCGGGCGAGGCGCTCGAGGCGCTCGACGGGCCCGAGGCCCTCGGACGGCGAGCGGGCCCGCGCGGAGCGCGACGGGTTGATGGCGAGCCGGGTGAAGAGACCGTCCACCCGCGAGGCGAGGGATGCTTGGGCGCTGCGCACGATCACGGAGCCAACGGTAGGTTCAACCGGCGCGGTCGGCTGCGGCTCTGCACGTCCGGACCCGTCGAGGACCACGAGACCGCTTCGGCGGACGTCATTGGGCGTAATCAAGGGCCGCCTCCGGCATAGAAGCGGGCGATGAATGGGTTGGGTTCCCTGGACCAGCCCCGCGCCGACATGGACGTCGTATCGGCGCTGAGGGCTGGCTGTCCGGAGACGTACGAGCGCTTCGTCCGGGCACAGCGCGCGCCGCTGATGCGGCTTGGCGTGCGCCTGCTCCGCTCGGAGCAAGAGGCGGAGGACTGCTTTCAGGAAGTGATGTTCAAGGTCGGCAAGGCGATCCACGCCTTCGACGGCCGGGCCAGCCTCGGGACCTGGGTCTGGCGGATCATGCGCAACACCTGCCTGATGCGCCTGCGGAAGCGGAGCCGCAGCCTGGAGGTGCTCACCGCGGCGGCCCCCGAGGGGTCGCCGCACGCGATGGTGCGCCCCTGCGCGGAGCGCGGGCTCGAGGCGGAGGACTGTGCGCAGGTGGTCCACCGCGCGATCGGGTGTCTGCCCGAGCGATACCGGGAGATCGTGCTGCTGCGGGACTTCGACGACCTGTCGACGGCGGAGGTCGCGGAGCGCCTCGGCATCAACCCCGGCAACGCCAAGGTCCGGCTTCACCGCGCGCGGGCTGCGCTCCGGGTCCTGATCGAAGCGCAGGCCGAGGCGGAGTGGCTGCAGGCCTACCGGACGGGCCCCTAGGCATGAGGCTCCTGGGTGGGCCCCCGCGCGCCTTCCCGCGCGCGGTCTCGGGTCGGTTGCTCCGGGGCGCGCCCGCCCCTGGGGGCGCGGGACCCGGGACTCCGAGGGCTCGTTCGGAGGTCCAGCCGTCAGCGGCTGAAGCGCTCCCAGGCCTCGGGCAGGACCGAACCGAGCAGGCGCTCCGCGCCCTTTCGGTCGGGCACGACGAAGCGAAACTCCCCGCGGAACACCGTGTCCTCGGACTGGCGGAGCTCGACCTCGACGTCGATCAAGCGGCGCCGGTCGCGAAGGATGCGCGCCGTCCCGAGGACCTCGGTCCCCAGCCGAACCGGAGCGTGAAACGTGCCGGACAAAGACCCGGTGAATCCGAACTTCCCGCGGAGCGCGATCACGGCCCAGGCGGCGAGCTCGTCGGCCAGCGTGGTCACGAGGCCCCCGTGCATCAGCCCGGGCGGCCCCTGGACCGCGTCGTGCGGAAGGTAGCGCGTGCGCACCTCGTCCCCGGCGCGCTCGAAGCGGAGCCGCAAGCCGTGGGGATGATCCGGCGCGCAGCCGAAGCAGGGCTGCCCCGGCCCGAAGAGGCTCCCGTCGAGCGGATCGTCCATCGGCTCAGCTGTCGGGCATCGGTCGGACGTCGCTGACCCGTACGCTCCGCGCCGCCGCGAAGAAGCGCCCCTGCCACGTCCCGATCTCGTCGGCCGACGCCCGCCCGGTGACCAGGATCGGCGTGCCGTCGAAGAACACGAGGGCGCCGTAGGCGGCGACCTCGTCCCCCTCCGGGGTGTCGATCCGGGCGAGGCGCTCGCACCCGGGGAGGCTTCCGTCCTCGACCGCCCCCTCGTGCTCGACGTCGAGGGGAGGGAGGTTCACGAGCTGGTCCATCAGCTGCGTGCACGCCTCGGCCACCTGGTCCGCGGGCACCCGCAGGGGGAACAGCGGCGCCACCGCGACGACCACGTCCGTCGGGGACTCCGGCGGGTAGGAGGCCCCCGCCGGAAGCAGGATCAGGCGGCTCGTCGACGCGTGGCTCGGCTGGAGCCCCTCGACCGGGCCGACCGAGAGCCCGATCGCCTGGGCCGCGTCGATCGGCGTCTCCCGGTTCCAGCGCGCCCCGCGGAGAGCCTCGAGGAGGCCGTCCCGCACCGCCTCGGCGCTCTCCTGGCCGTAGGTCGCGATGATCCCCAGCGCCTTGTCGCCATCGTGGATCAGCAGCCAGACCCGCTCGAAGTCCCCCCGGTCGGTGTGGAGCCGGTCATAGCCGACCCGGCCGCTCACGCCGTCGATCGTCACGCGCTCGACCTGCTCCGGCGTCGGCGCCCCCTGCTGCCCGGCCGAGCGCATCGCCTCGAGGATGTCCTCGGGGCCCTGCTCCACCATCACGCTGATCTGGATCTGGCGGCTCTCGTCGTAGAAGCCGGCGAGGAACGGCATCGGGCTCGCCCCTCGCGGCGGGCGGATGGTGACGCCGGTGCCAGGCACGTCGACCGGCTCCCCGAGGGACAGGGGCGTCGGGTCGCTGCCCTCCTCCTGTTCGCCGCCCGCCTCCGCGACGGCCTCGCCCTCGTCGGGCTCCCCCTCCTCGGGGGCCTCGCCCCGCTGGTCGGGGGGTACGCGGATCGTCTGGGCGCCGCACGCGAGCAGCAGGCTGGCGGCCAGGGCATGGAGCAGTCGGGTCATCAGGTCTCCGAGCGCGACGCCTTACCACACTCCGGGCGCCGCCACCCGTGGACGCTCGGCGGGGCGTCCTTGTTCGATCCCAGCCCGGAGCACGCGGAGGAGCGGTGAGGTCAGCGGCTCGCCGCGAGGTGCTGGCGCCACGCCCGCCGAAGGGCCTCCACCTCCTCGAGGACCGCATCCAGCCCGACCACCTCGCAGCGCCCCGGCGGCCGGTCCCGAGCCGCGAGGTACGCCTGGGCCAGCTGCTCGCACGCCGAGGCGAAGCGCGCCAGCTCCTCCCGGTCCGCCGCCTCCAGGGGGGCCGCGCCGAGCAATCGCCGCGCGAGGCGGGCCTCCTCCCGCCGGCAGAGCGCCTCGTGACGCCGCCAGGTCCGCGCGTCGTACGGCAGGCCGCGGACCGCGAGCAGGGCATGGGTCGCCTCGTGCACCAGCGTCGCCGCGACGTCGAGGCGGTTCGCCGAGACCACGAACACGAGGCCGTCGAAGGCCCGGAAGTGGCTCCGGCCGACGTCGTCGGCCGTCCCCACGTGGACCTGGGGCGCGTGCCGGAGCACCCGCCGGAACCGGCGCCGGTCGTAGCGGGCGAGCAGCTCGAGGGCCTGCTTGGCGACCTCGCGGTGCGCCGGGTCTCGCGCGACGATCCACACCCCCCGGTGCACGCTCTCGGCCGCGCGCCAGTCGGCGGACCGGAGGGTCACGGGCAGAGCGCGGCGCAGCACCCGATCAGCGTAGGGCGGATTCCGGTCGGCGCGATCGCCGCCCGACCGGTCAGGGCGTCTGCGCCCCGGCCCGGTCCTCCGGCACGCAGCTGCCCCGGTGAAGGTAGGGACGCTCGGGGCAGTTCATGCTCGCGCGGAACGTCTGGAGGCCGCAGCTGCAGAACCGTTGCGTGTCGCGGATGCAAGGGTCGGGGCGGGGCTCGCACGTCCAGACGGCCTCGGCGCCGCAGCCGGGCGGCCCCTGGCAGACCATGTCCGGCGGGCAGTCATGGGCGGTTCGGCACGCACGGGCGGCGACCGAGCCGGCCGCGGAGCGCCCGGGCGGCGGGGGCGAGGTGGACGCGGACCCGGCCGGAGGACCGCCCGCCGAGGCGCCGGCGGCCGCGCCGCGGGCGCCACGCCGGGGGCTCGACGCGGCCGCCAGCGCGGGGATCGGAGGGCTCGACGCCGCCGCGCGATCCGGCGCCGGGGCCGACGCCGCCGTGGGCTCCGACGCCGCGTCGGCGTCGGCCGCCGCGACCGCCACCCCGGTCCCGTCCTCGCCGCACCGACCGCGGTGCGCGAAGGGGCGCCCGGGGCATCGGGAGCTCGCGCGGAAGGTCTCGCCGTCGCAGCCGCAGAAGTCGTCCCGAGCCCGACCGCACTGCAGGCGCCGGCGCCTCTCGCACGTCCAGTGGGCCCCGCAGCCGGGGAGCCCCGTGCACGCGTAGCCGCGCCGGCAGTCCCGAGAGCTCTCGCACAGCGCGTTGCCCTCGACCGGCGCGGCGGCATCGGCCACGAGCTCCCCGAGGGGGTCGCAGGGACCGACGGCGGCGTAGGGCTGCCCGGGGCACGCCTCCTGCGCGAGGAACGTCTCGCCGTCGCAGCCGCAGTAGCTGACCAGCGCGTCCCCGCAGGCGCGCGGCGGCCCGCAGGCCCACGCGACGGCGCACCCGGCGGGCCCCCGGCACGCCCCTTCCCCGCACTCCGCGGTCGACGAGCACGCCGGGCCGTCCGGCACGGGGTCGTCCTCGAGGGCAACGGCCGGCGGCGGCGCGGGCGGCGGCGCCTGCGCCGCCGTGACCGGCTCGGGGGCCGGCGTCCCTCCGCACGCCCACGCGGCGAAGGCCCAGGCGACGATGACGACAGCGCGGCGCACCACCTCGACCATGGCCCAGCGTACCCGGGCCCGCGGCCGGTGTCGGGCTTCCGTCGTCCTGGGGTACCCTCCCGGACCATGCTCCAGGCCACCCCCGGCATCTCCAGCTCCATCGCCGAGGCGCGGTCCCTGCCCGCCGGCACCGCCGTCGAGCTCCGCGGCCAGCTTCGGTCGATCGCCCCCGTCGTGGGCCCCTTCAGCCGCGAGCGGCTCGTCGGCTATCGCGTCGCGCTCTCGCTGCGCGGTCGGGGCTTCGCGAGCCGCCGGGACCTCATGGCCTGGCGGGACGCGGTGCTGAGCGACGGGACGGGCGTGATCCGCGTGCTCCTCGGCAGCGGCCCCGTCCGGGCGCCGGTGCTCGCGGGAGCCGAGCTGCACGACGAGGAGGCCCGCCACGCCCTCGATCGCCTCGAGGTCGAGAAGCGGGAGGGCGAGGGCACGGTCGAGACGCTGGAGTTCCTGGAGCGCGCGGTGCTCGATGGAGCCCGGGTCAGCGTGTTCGGCACGCTCCGCGTGGCGGCCGCGGAGGGGTCGGCGTTTCGATCCTCGGCGGCGCCCGAGGTCCGTCTCGTCGCCACCGACGCCCGGCCGATCGTCCTCCTACCGAGGGGGGCATGACGGCACCGGCCGGCGCCACCCCCTACGAACGCCTCGCCACCGTCGGTGAGGGCCCGCTCGCCGTCGTCTGGCGCGGCCGCACCGCGGGCCCCCTGGGCTACGAGCGCCCCGTCTGCATCCGCGACCTGCACCGCGCGCTGAGCGACCACCGACGCTTCCTCCAGACCCTGCTCGACGCCCACGGCGCGGTCGCGGACCTCGACCACCCCAGCGTCGAGACGCTGCTCGACGCGGTGGAGGTCGGGCCCGCCTGCCTGCTGATCACCCCGTGGATCGAGGGGCTGCGCCTCGATCGATGGACGGCGGACGGGCCCTTGCCCTGGGCGGACGCCACGGCGATCACCCTCCAGGTCCTCGACGCTCTGGGCGCGGTCCACGAGCGTGGCGGCGTCCACGGGGCGGTCACCGCGCGCACCGTCCGGATGGGCGTCGACGGCCGGGCGCGCCTGACCCACCTCGCCGTGGCCGCCGCGCTCGAAGCAGCGGGCTGGTCCGCCGAGGAGCGGGATGCCGCCGCCCTGCGTCCCCGCACCCCCGACGAGGAGCGGGGCGAGGAGCCGACCGCCTCGACCGATCTGTTCGCGGCCGCGGCGCTCCTGTTCGGGGCGATCGAGGGGCGCGCGCCGTTCGTGCGCGGCCACGACCCGCATCGCTTCCGGCCTCCGCCCCTGACCGCGGAGGCCCCGGGGGAGCTGTCGGCCGTCCTGGCGCAGGCGCTCGCGCCGCGGCCGGACCAGCGGTTCGCCCACGCCGAGGCGTTCGCCCACGCGCTGCGCCGGCTGCTCCGGCGCCTGGAGGCGCCCCCGGCCCCGCGTGACCTGCGGGCCGGGCTCGCCGTGGCCCGGGCGCGCGCCGCGGAGGCGCTGCCGGCCGCGGCGCCGGCGCCGGCCCTGCCGCGCGGCATCGCCAACGTGAGGACGATGCACGTCGACCTCTCGGAGCTCCGGGAGGTGCCGGCCCCGGCGCAGGCGCCGCCGCCCTCGGTGCCGCCGGGGCCGCCCCCCGCCGCCGAGGCGCCCCCGCCTCTGCCCCCGGCCTCGGAGGTGACCCTGCCGCGCGGGGGCGAGGTGCCGATCCCACAGCTGTCGGACCCCGGGAGTCCGCCCCTGCCCGTGACGAGGCCGGGCGACCCGCAGCCCGCGAGCCTCCCGGAGACCCGGCCCGGCACCCCACCGCCCCTGCCCCTCGGGCAGCTCTCCACCACGCCCCTCGGCACCGCGGTCGGCCCGACCCAGCCGATCGACCCGCGCCGCGCCGCGGTCGACGCGCTCCGCCCCGAGGTGGTCCGCCGCCTCGTCCTGGAGGGGCCCTACGGCCTGAGCGAGGCGGACTCGGAGCACCTGGATCTGACCGACCTGCGCTCGATGCTCGTGGACGGCCCGCCCGCGCTGGCCGCTCAGGGGACCGAGTACCTCAGCCTCGAGGAGCTCTGGAGGCTGCGGATGGACGACGGCTGACCCGCCCGCGACGGCCGGTCGACGAGCTCAGTCGCGAGCCTCGACCTCGCAGCCGCGCGTGGCGGTCTCCCCGGCCGTCACCTCCACCGTGTCCTCGAAGGGCGGGCTCTCCCCGTGGGGGTAGACGCGGAGCCGATAGCGTCCGGCCTGCACCCGGGTCCGGACGGGTGTCCGCCCGAGGTTCCGGCCCGACAGCTCCACGCGCGCCCAGCCTCCGCCCCTCGCCACGACCTGAAGCGTCCCGCTCATGGCGAGAGCCTCCTCCGGCTGCGGGGGCGCCGGCTCGGGGGGCGTCGGCGGTGGCACGGGCGGGGGGACCGGCGCTGCGGTGGGCGCGGCGCCGCCGTAGTGGGTCACGGTCGTCGGGCTGCTGCCGAACACGGTCGTCGTGCCGCCGCCGTACCCACCGCTCCGGGCGCTGCCTCCGCCGCTGCCCACCACCGTGGTGACCGAGCCGTACCCCGTGGTCGCCCGTCCCCGCCGCGGCGGCGCCTCGTCGGCCGGCGGATCGCGCTCGGCCTCGGTCCCGGCCGCGGGGGGCGCCCCGGGCCCGTCCTCGTCCGCCGCGCCCGCCGCCGTGGAGACGCCCTCCATGACGGCCTCCGGCTCGACGCCCGCCGCCTCCGGGAGATGGCCCGACGCGCCTGGCCGATCGTCGGCGGCCGCGCCGCCCTCGTCCTCCGCGCGCAGCACCCCCGCCCCGCCCAGCCAGCCCGCCCCGTCGCCGAGCGCGTACGCGCCCACGCCGGCGCCGAGGAGCAGCAGCAGCGCCAGCGCGGCCAGCGCGAAGCCGCGGCCGCGGCGCTTCGCCGGCGGCGCGGCGTTCGGGTCCGGGACCGGGGACCGGGCGGGCTGCGGCGTCGGCGACGCCTGGGCCGCCCCGCGCGTCTCCCGCTCCGACGGCGGGACCGCCGTCGCCAGCTCGAAGGGCACGCTCGTGGCCGGCGGCACCACGGCCGCCGCGGCCTCCTCCTCGTCGTCGAGGAGCTCGACGTCGTCGGCGCTCAGCAGCGACGCCACCGACGCGACCTCGGACAGGTCGAGGTGCTGGACCTCGTCGGCCCGGCGCCGGAGCTTCTCGTGGCGGTCGTGGAAGAGGTACTCCATCCACTCCGCGACCTCCGCCGACTCGAGGGTGACCCCGCTCTCGGTGATGTAGCGCCGCAGGTCCCGGCCCATCTCGCGGGCGGTGGGGTAGCGCTCGTCGGGATCCCGCGAGATCGCCCGGTCGGCGATCGCGGCGAGCTCCGGCGGCACCCAGGGCCGGCCCTCCGTCGCGAGCGGGACGTGCTCCTGGAGCACCGTCATCGCGGTCTCCACCGTGCTGTCCCGATGGAACAGGGCGGTCAGGGCGACCGCCTCCCAGAGGCACACCCCGAGCGCCCACACGTCCGTCCGGCCGTCGACGGGGCCGCTCCGGAGCTGCTCCGGAGCCGCGTAGGCCACCTTGCCCTTCAGCATCCCGGTGCTGGTGTGCGCGACCCGCTCCACCGCCTTGGCGCAGCCGAAGTCGACCACCTTCACCGCCCCCTCGTAGGTGACGAAGAGGTTCTGGGGGGAGATGTCCCGATGGACGATGCCGAGCGGCCGGCCGTCAGGGCTGGTCGCCTCGTGGGCGGCGTGCACGCCCTCCGCCGCGTCGGCGATGATCCGGGCCGCCAGGAACGGGAGCACCTCCAGCAGCTCGGGCTCGGGGTCGGCCGCGACGCGGTTGATCAGGTCCACCAGCGGCTCCCCGATCAGGTACTCCATCGCGAGGTAGGAGGTGCCGCCGACCTGCCCGAAGTCGAAGGTCGCGCACACGTTCGGGTGGCTGACCTGGGAGGCGATGTGGGCCTCGTCGAGGAACATGTCGACGAAGCTCTGCTCCTTGGCCAGGTGGGGGTGGATCGTCTTGAGGGCGACCAGCTTCTCCATGCCCGGCGCCAGGTCCATCCGCGCGAGGTACACCGTCGCCATGCCGCCCGAGCCGAGCTCGTCGCAGAGCGTGTAGCGGCCGAGGCGGAGGGGAAGGCGGGGTCCGAGGCCGCGCGCCTCCCCGTCGTCCGGCTCGTCGATCGACGGGGGATAGGCCATCAAGCCCGCGGATCGTACCGCGAACGCCGCGCCCCTCCCAACCGCCGCGTCCCACCAACCGCCGCGTCCCACCGAGGTACGGCCGTCGATTCTGCGTAACAATCGGCCGCATCACGCATATCGCCCCCTGACGATGGGGCGACAGGACCTTGGCATGACGACGACCGACCTGCCGGAGCCGACCGACGAGCAGCTCATGGCGGCCTACTTGGAGGGCGACGCGGGCGCCCACCGCGCGCTGTTCGAGCGCCTCTCCCCCACGCTGCTCGCCGTCGCTCGCCGCCACCTCCGGGACGCCGCCGAGGCCGAGGACGTCGTCCAGCGCACGTTCCTGCAGGTGCACCGGGCGCGCTTCGACTTCCGCCCCGGCGCCAAGCTGCGGCCGTGGGTGTTCACGATCGCGATGAACCTCGTCCGGGACATCCACCGCAAGCGCAAGCGCCACCGGGAGACCCCGCTCCCGGCCGAAGGTCGCCGCGAGCCCGCCGTCGAGCCCCTCGGCTTCGAGCGCAAGGAGGAGGCGGCGCTGGTGCGGCGCGCGCTGGCGTCGCTCCCGCGCGATCAGCGGGAGGCGATCCAGCTCCACTGGATCGAGGAGCGCCCCTTCAGCGAGGTCGCGTCCATCGTGGGCGCGAGCGTCAGCGCGGTGAAGGTGCGCGCCCATCGCGGCTACAAGAAGATGCGGACCTGGCTGGAGGCCGAGACCGAGCTGGGTGAAGGAGCGCTTCGGAGCACGCCATGAGCGAGCCCGGGAGGGACCCGGACGACGTGGCCGCGGGTCGCGATGCGGACCGGGCGCGTCGCCCCGGGCCATCCCGCCGGGACGACGAGGCGACGACCGGCGAGGCGCTCTACGAGCGCGTGCGGCAGGATCTCGAGCGCGAGCGGGGCCCGGCGGCGTGGCTGCGGAGCCGGCCCACGCCGCAGCGCCTCGCCCTCTGGCTGCTCTCGGCGGCGGTCGTGTCCCTGGTGCTGCAGCGGATGGCGGGCGGCGCCGGCGCGGAGCCCGCCCGGCTCCTGTCGCTCGTGACGCTCGGGGCCACGACGGCGATCGCGATGGGCGTCGCCCTCTGGCCCCTGCCGCGCCATCGGCCGAGCGGGAGGGCGAGGCTGCTCTTGGTGGTCGGCGTCGCGGCGGCGGCGCTGGCCGCGCTGGTGCTCGCGGGCGACGGGACGCTCGGCCCGGTCGGGCCCCTCCGCTGCGTCCGGGTGGGCGCCGTGGCCGCCCTCCCCGTCTTCGGGGTCGGGCTGCTCCTCGACCGGCAGCCGTCGCGCGGCCTCCTGCTGTCGGCGCTCGCCGCCGCCCTGGCCGGCGCCCTCGCCGTGCAGGGCGTCTGCGGCGCCTCGGGGCTGACCCACCTGGTCGTGAGCCACTTCGGGGCGGTGGTGGCCGCCACCGTCGGGTTCGTCACGATCGGCTCCCTCGGGAGGGCCCTCCTGTCGCGGGCCACGCGGTGAGCCGGCGCGCGCCGTCCACCGAGCCGAGGTACAGGTACGTCCAGGCGTGGACGCGCCGGCCGTCGAGGGTGCGCGCCTCCCGAACGACGCGCCGGTAGAGCGACCCGGGTCGGCCGTAGCCCATGAAGTCCTCGTAGGCATCGAGGGCCTCGAGGGCCGGGCCCAGGTCCGTCAGCTCGACGAGGGCGCCCTCCACGCGGCCCTCCTCGGCCACGAGGCCCGGGAACGCGCCGAGGTCCACGAGCCGGCCCGGGATCGTGGCCGGCGTCGCCCTCCGCGGGCCGAAGGGCGCGAGGCGCGCCGCCTCCGCTCGGCCGGGCCGGAGCGTGCCGTACACGAACAGGTACGCCGGGAACGTCCGGGGGCGTCCTTCGGCGGCCGCCTCCTGGGGCGCCGACGGCATGCCGAGGGCCCCGAGACCGTCCCGCACGAGGCCCCGGTAGTGGTCGGTGGGGGGCACGAGGAGGTCCTGGCGGTACGGCGCGGTCACGAGGTACGTCGTCGCGGTGACCTCCGCCCCGCCCCGGGTGAGGACGTGGCACGTCGCGCGCTGGTAGACGTGCGGGTGGCCCTCCTTGGCATCCAGGGCCGCCCACCCCTCGGGGGTCGCGTCGAGCAGCGCCCCGGGCACCGCGCCTCCGCGGCGAGGCCGGACGTCGAGAGCGCCCCCCCCGCGCGTCCTCGAGCGGTAGTGGTAGACCGGCTCCATGTCCGGCAGCCAGGCGGGCTCCCGCAGGGCGATCGACCGGGGGTCGAAGCCGCGCCGGCGGCACCAGGCGGCGAGGTCATCGAGGTGGAGGTTCGAGCCGAAGGCGAAGACGATCATGAGGGAGAGGCCAGCGAGGTCCATCCGAGTTATGGATCCGTCGTGCGTCCCGGACCTGCTGCGCGCGCGAGCCTGGTCGTCCTGCGCCTCGCCTCGCTGGCTGCCCTGTTCTACAGCACGCTGATCGGCCTCGAGTACCTCCAACCCGAGCCGACCTTCTGCGGTCCGGGCGGCGGCTGCGAGACCGTGAAGGCGTCCACGGTCGGCCGGTGGATCGGAAGCTACCTCCCCGTCATCGGCCTGGTCGGCTACGGCGCCATCTTCACGGGCTCCCTCGCCACGCGGCGCTCGGTGCTGCGCACCACGGCGATCCTCGCAGTGCTCGGCGCCGTCGGCGCCGCGGCCTTCCTGGTCCTCCAGGGGGCGGTGATCGGCGCGTTCTGCGAGCTGTGCGTGGGCGTGGACCTCGCGGCCATCGTCGCCGGCGCCGCGGGCGTGGCGATCCTCGCGTGGCGCGTCGGCGAAGAGCCGGGCTCGGTGAGCGTGGCGAGCCCCTGGTGGGCGGCAGCGGTGCTCGCCCTCGGGGTGGGGCCCGCCTACTTGCTCACGTTCCCGGACCCGCCGGTCCCGCAGGCCGTGCGGGCGGAGCTGACCCGCGACGCGGTCGACGTGATCGAGCTGGTCGACTTCGAGTGCCCCTACTGCCGGCGTCTCCACCCGGTGCTCATGGAGGCCCTCGACGGGAGCGATCAGCCGGTCCGGGTGGTGCGGTGGATGGTGCCGCTCTCCTTCCACGTCCACGCGCGGGGGGCGGCGGGCGCGTTCGTGTGCGCCGAGCAGCAGGGGAAGGCCGAGGTGATGGCCGACCACCTGTTCACCACCGACGACCTGTCGGTGCCGGCGCTCCGCCGCGCGGTGGAGGACCTCGGCCTCGACCCCGAGGCCTTCGAGGCCTGCTGGGCCGACGACGCGACCTGGGCCCGCATCGGCGAGGACGTCGAGCGGGCCCGGGCGGCGCTCCCGGGGGGCATCAGCCTGCCGACGGTCTGGATCGAGGCCCGCAAGATCGTGGGGGCGCAGCGCCCGCCGGCGTACCGGAGCGCCCTCGCCGAGGCCTCGGCGGGGCGCCGGGTGCGCTACTGGCCCTTCGCCCTGCTCGCCGCGATCGCCCTGGTGCTGCTCGTGTGGGCCCGGCCTCGCGTCCGCCCAGCGTCCGCGGCGCCCTGACGGCTACGGCGCGTCGGGGGCCGCCGCCGCGTCCTCGCCGGGCCGGATCTCGATCCGCTCCGGGAGGCTCGAACCGAGCTCGGGGAGCTCGAGGCGCAGGTCGGGGAGCTCGTCGAGGTCGGCCGGAGTGGTCGCGATCCGGTCGAGCCACGTCCGGCCGACCCGAGCCCCGTCACCGGTCACCCAGCGGACCCGGAGGCCTCCCGGCTTGGGGCGGACACCCCGGAGCCGCCCGGTGAGGCGCTGGCCCGGCGAGTCCCAGCGGAGGGGAAGGACGGATCGACCGCCGAGGACCGCCACGACCCGGTCGTCCTCGTCGGGCGGGGGGCCGTCGAGCAGCCGGAGCGTGAGGCGGCCCGAGGACCACATGCGGGCCTCGAGGCGACGCTCGCCGACCCGGAGCGCACGCGTACCGGGAGCGCCGGCGGCCAGCGGCGCGAGGGACGGAAGCTCCGTGACGTGGGGGACCGAGCCGGCGTCCACCACCCAGAGGTGGCCGCCGTCGGCGAGGCGGTCCGCCCCCACGTGCCCGGCGAAGCCGCCCAGGCCCTCGATCGGAGCGAGCGCGAACGCGGGGCGGGGCGGGGCGACCGCGGCCGGGACCACGGACGCGGCGAGCACGGGTCCCCCCTCGAGGAGGAGCGCCTCGACGACCCCATCAGCGTGCAGCAGCACCTCGAAGCGCATCGAGGCCGCCCGGACCACCACGCCGCCCTGCGTGGCCTCGGGACCGGGAGGCGGAGGCTCCTCGCCGCAGCTCGCGACCAGCGCGAGAGCCCAGACCCACGAGGCGAGCGTCCCGAGCTCGCCCCTCGCGCCCGAGCACCGCGGCCCTCGAGGGTTCCTTCGGCTCATGTCCGCCCGGGAGGTCTAGCAGGCTCCTGCACGGGATC
Source organism: Sandaracinaceae bacterium (assembly GCA_050331215.1). Taxonomy (GTDB): domain Bacteria; phylum Myxococcota_A; class Polyangia; order Polyangiales; family Sandaracinaceae; genus JBHJHB01. Next base: position 100,127 of record JBHJHB010000004.1, read on the forward strand.
GGTCCACCATGGATCGTCGTGGCGGACGCCCTGCGGGGGTGGCCGCGATCGACCGGACGGCGCACAAGACGTCCATGCCTGTTCCGCTCATCGTCATCGATGCCTTCGCCGCGGGCCCCTTCACCGGGAACCCGGCCGCGGTGTGCCTCCTCGAGCGCCCCGCCGACCCGGCCTGGATGCAGCGCGTGGCGGCCGAGATGAACCTCGCCGAGACCGCGTTCCCCGTCCCGCGCTCCGACGGCGCCTACGACCTGCGCTGGTTCACGCCGGTCACGGAGGTCGACCTGTGCGGGCACGCGACGCTGGCCAGCGCCCACGCGCTCTGGGCGACTGGCACGGACGCCGACGCGACGATCCGCTTTCACACGAGAAGCGGGGAGCTCACCGCGGCCCGCCGCGGCGACCGGATCGAGCTCGACTTCCCGGCCCAGGCGCTCGCGCCGCGGGACCCGCCGCCCGGGTACCGGGAGGCCGTCGGCGTGCCGGCGGCGACGCCCTACCTCGGCGGGTCCTTCAGCCTTCTTCGCGTGGCCGACGAGGCGACGCTGCGCGCGCTGCGGCCGGACATGCGTCGGCTGGCCGAGCTCGAGCCCCACGGCGTCATCGTCACCGCCCCCGCGGACGACGCGCGCTACGACCTCGTGAGCCGCTTCTTCGCGCCGGCCGTGGGCATCGACGAGGACCCGGTCACCGGCAGCGCGCACTGCGCCCTCGGGCCCTTCTGGCAGGCGGAGCTCGGCCGGACCGAGATGACCGCCTGGCAGGCGAGCGCGCGGGGCGGCGAGGTGCGCCTCGCGCTGCGGGGCGACCGAGTGCTGCTGCGCGGCGCGGCGGTCACGGTCCTCCGGGGGGAGCTCCTGCCCGAGCCCCCCGGCTCTCCTTGACAGCCCTGGGCCGTCGAGTAGCCTCCCGGCTCCCTTCTCCGAGGGACGCCCGAGTCCCCGCGGGTCAGGGCCGAGGTCGCTTGCCGTCCTCTCCCCGCTCCTCGGCGACCGGCGAGCCCAGCCCAGATAGCTCAGTTGGTAGAGCAGGGGATTGAAAATCCCCGTGTCGGCGGTTCGATTCCGTCTCTGGGCACTACGCGAGCCCCGGTTGTCCGGGGCTTTTTTGCTTTCGGGCTCCGTCCATCCTTTCCAGGGCGTCCAGCTCGTGACGCGGAGTCCTGCGCGATCCCCGACACAGTCGACGAGGGCTCGCCCGGCGCAAGACCGACTGCCGGCAGCTTGTCGATTGCAGCACGCTGAGCCTCGTGAACAGGGGCGACTGGCGCTCGGAAACGGCGACGCTCGGGGCGCGAGCGCGGATCCACCGAGTTCGGGACCTCTCTCATGTCGGCCTCGGTGAAGAGGCTGGGCCCGTCAAGTCATTTTCGTCGTTCGTTCCCTCGGCCCGCTCTCGATGCTCGCCTCGAGCAAGACGCGAGCGCCCGCGAAGTTGCTCAGCGCACGCTGAAAGCCGTCGAGGTCGGTCCGGACGCGCCGCTCGACGTACGCCTCCCGATTCTCCTCGTCGATGCACACCTGGCTCGAATTGTTCGTCAAGCTCGATTCCAACGTAGTGCACGGCGGGCCCCTCTCTGCGGCATGACGACCGCGTCTCGTTCCACAGGGGATACTGTCCCTAAATGGGGCCAGCCGTCCTTCATCCCAACGACCCCAGCTGGTTTGGGGCCTCCCAGTGCGCCATGTTGTGAGCGTTTCGGATACGCGTAGATTGTGGCGAGGATGAGGGGCATGAGGACAACGACGTTGGCGTTTGTCGTCGGTGGTGTCGCCGGTCTCGGCTGCAGTCCTCCCACCGTGGCTCTCCTGGCTGGCGATGCGGATGTCGCCGGGCTGCCGCCGCCCCAGTGCCTGGGTCAGACCCACGAGGTCATCGTGGGGCCCGGTCCCGGTTGCGTCGGCGCACTGCTGCCAGGCTCTCGCCGAGTCTCGTGCACCGACGACGAGGGCCAGACGGGTTTGGTCGGTGCGCCAATCCGAGTCCGGCGCGTCGGCGAGCTGCCGGTCCGCATCTCGGCGGTCGGGGTGTGCCCTCGGGGCGCGGCCGAGCGATGTCGATGTCCCAGCGGGCAACCGTGCCGGATGGGCCTGACGCCGCGGACGAGCCGCGCCACGAGCGGATGCAACCCGTGCCGGGCGTGGGGGACGCTCCAGCCGCAGGAGATTCTCTGGACGCGAGCCGGCGTCGAGATGGCCGACCCGCGCACTGCCTTCGACCTCGCGGAGGTGGCGGGTGCAGCCGAGTACCTCTTCACCAGCAACGCCGTCCATGACGTCGAGCTCTCGGTGTGCGCGGTCGAAATCGGTGAGGACGCCCGTGAGCTCTTGCGGGCGTGCCCGATCTGGTGCGACCACGCCGTGGCCTGCCTGGGCCCAGCCGGATCGGCTCAGCGACGCGCCGAGTGCCTCAGCCGCTGCGCGTACGCCGTCGCGCACGAACCGGACGACTGCGTCCGCGCGTTCCTCGAACATGTCGTGTGTCAGCGCGGGCAGACCTGCGAGCAGCTTCGAGGGGCGGCCGCATCAGGGTGCCTCGAGACCACGCTCGACCGCTTCGCGGCCTGTCGGTGGCGCTACGACTGCGCGGGCGAGGCCGAGTGCGCGTTGATCTTCGGCTTTGAGTCCTTCGAGCGCGCGCTGTACGGGGGAGGCTCACGGTGAGGCGCTCGGCTCATCTTCGAGTGGCTCTCGCACTGGTCACCGTCGCCGGCGGGGTGCGCTGCTACGCGAGCCACGGGCCCCGCGACGACCTGGGCGGGCTCGACGGCGGCGGACGGTCACCGACCTCCCGAGACGCGGGCGACGCGCCCCCGCTTCCCGATGGCGCTACGGCATGCATCCCCGGCACAGGCGGTGCGATCGTCATCGCAGCGCCCCAGGGCGACGAACCCTGCGTACGCACGCGCCTGCCTCTCGATGCCGGTGCGTCAGCCGAATGCTCCTCGGTCGTCGGAGGGGTGGAGGGCACGCCGGTCCAGCTGGTCGGATTCTCGCCCACGTCGTCCTGGTTCGCGCTGTGGGCGGTGTGCCCCGACGAGGGGTGCCCGCCCGCCGTCCCATCCGCGGAGCTTCTCCGGATCGGGTACCCGCGCCGCGTACAGTGCCGGACGTGTGGGCATCATCGGATCTTCTCGCATGGTGATGGCGACGCTCTACAGAATGGTGCCCTCGAGTATCCACCGGGCCAACTCGACGCCCGGCTGCGCAGCGATGGCGTGTGGAGACACCCCAGCACTGCAGAGTGGGTGATGCCGGCGCTCGCCGACGGGCTGTTCGAGCTCATCGTCGACCGCCGGGGCCCGGAGGGGACGGAGGCCTGGCTCGAGGTGTGCCCGATCCGGACCGGTGCGCCTCCGCCGCCGGGAGGCGACGGCCACCCCTGGGTCGATTGCCCCGCGTGCCCTCCGGGCTCCGACGCGGGGTTCTTCGCCGTGGACGGCATGAGCTTGGACACCGGCTGCTTCTGCCGGACGTCCTGCCGGACCCACGAAGACTGTGCGTCCGTTCCCGGGGCGATCTGCCGACCTCGGTTTCCGGACCTCAATTGCGAAATCCCGTGCGGCGATGGGGAGACCTGTCCGTCCGGGCTCACCTGCGCGACCGACTCGATCCGTGGCGTGTCGATCTGTGCGGCGGTCGTCGAGGGCTGATCGGTCCCGCCGCTGCGGCTCACGCAACTCGTCGGGGGGCGTCGCGGGTGACCGGTCGGGTGACGTCACCAGGTGGGGGCTGAGTTTCGAGAACGAACACTTGCTACAGTCTTCACCGAGTGGACGATCCGCGGTTGGACGGGGAATTGTCCAGCGCGACCCAGCGGTCGAGCTTCCAACGGAGCGATGTCTCCTTCGACTCCGGCCTCCGCGGGCTTCGCGATGGCGCGAGCTGGGTCGAGCGCCTCTCGAACGGCTCCGGTCAGGCCCACTTCGTCCAGCTGGACGCCTTCGAGGCCGCGAACCCGGCGTCGATCCTCCACTGACATGCGAGGAGCGCACGGCGTGATCCGGGCTGCGATCGCTCTCCTCTCGGTCGTCGTCGTCGCCTGCGGCGGCTTCGGCGGCCCCGATTCGGGTCCGGATGCCGGTCCCGACTCGGGCCACGACGGCGGGCGAGACATCGGAATCGATGCCGGGCCGACGCCCGACGCGGGGGCCGATGGCGGCACCGCCTCGGTGTGGACCGAGGCGCCCGGGCTGCCCGACGTGTGTCGGTGGGAGCTTGCCACCGCTCCGTCGGAGCCGGCCCTCCGACTCTCCGAGGGGCCCTGCGACCAGGACGCGATCGCGGGCTGCCGGGAGCTGCGGGCGAGGGAGCTGGGATCTCTCCGGGCCTTCTCCGACCGGGTCCAGTGGGACAGCCCCTACCTCCTCTATGCGATCACGACCGGGGGCTACGTCCACATCGTCGTCTCGACGCTCGACGGGCAGCCGCAGGTGGCGCTGCGCTACCCGGAGGCCGAGGGCATCGTGTGTCGGCCGGGCTCGTACTACTTGGGCGACGGCCACGTCGTGGTGCTCACGTCGGACCTCGTCTCGCCCCGGGCGGAGCGGCGCTACTACTTCCACGGGCTGCGCCGCGTCGACGGCCAGTGGACGTCCCGGCTGCTCGGCTCTGAGCGCTGGAGCGACTTCTCCAGCCTGGGTCCTCCCCTATATCTGTGGCCGGCCGAGGATCGGCTCAGGGTAAGCACTACCAACGTCGGCCGGGTGGCGGAGCTGTTCTTCGACGGCCAGCCGGTCCAGGCCGTCCCGGTCGAGGGCACGCCCGTGCTGGGCTTTCAGTTCCTGTCGGGCGTGCGCGACGAGGATCTCTACATCAGCCACGTCGTGTTCAACTCGCCCCACGTTCCCCTCGCGTCCTTCGGGTCGCCGCCGGTGCTCCGGCCGCTCGACCTCGGCCTGGCCGAGGATGAGCAGGCCCTGGGAGCCTACGTGGACGGGGACCAGGCGGCGTGGATGTCGCTCCGGGGCCGCACCGGCATCGGGACCTTCGACGAGGTCACGCTCAACCTCGGCCACGTGGCGGAGGACGGCAACATCCATCGGGACCGCACGATCTCGTCCTTGTCCGAGCAGCCTTCGGCCACCTGGCGTCTCTTCCAGGAAGGCGACCATGTCCTCTTCGCCCTCGCCGACTCGCTCGAGGCCCCCTACGCGGCAGCCCGCCGCTCGGACGGCGCGGTGTACCGTTGCCCCCCCGCGCCGGACGACTTCATCTACTCGAGCGCCCTCGTCCACGCGGGCCCAGAGGTGGCGGTGCTTCGGTCCCGCAGACCCATCGGCCAGACTGGTCGACCGGAAGAGCTGCTCCAGGTGCTGCCCTATGCGGGCTGGGTCGACCGCATCGACCGCTGAGCCGCGCCCCTCGCGCGGCCACCTCGGGCCGCGGCGGTCGCGGGGCGCGCGCTTCTTCGTCTTCGTGACGCTGGCCAGCGAGAGGCGCGGAAGAACCACGTTCGGGTGTCGCCGTGAGGGGCGTGACCACACTTGTCGCAGCGCGAGGGACGGCGCGGGTATCCAGCGCGGGCAAGGCCCCGTCGAGGAGCTGGAGGACTGCGGCGGTCCGGGAGTGCAGGCCGGCGTGGTCGGCTCGATTGCGTTGAAGGCGGCGGGCCATGTCGGCCGCCATCGGATGGTGAGTTCATGGTCTACTCGACGAGCACCACCCCATCCAGGGACGCGCTGCCTCGGCAGGTCTCCGGCGTGATCGGGTCGCCGATCAGGACACTGCTCCACGTCAGGTCGTAGGCGCCCGGAGGCAGCTCCGCGTCCACCCGGAGCCGCAGCGTGTCCTGCACGCCGGGGACGTAGATCGGCGAGCAGCCCTCGGCCTGCTCCCGGGACGGACGCCGCCAGATGATGTCGGTCCCGTCCTGGGTGCTCAGGACGCAGCCATCGACGGATGGGTTGACCAGGGTGAAGGCCTCGCCGACCGTGATGACCCCGCTCAGGCTGCCCGTTCCCTCGCAGGTCCGCGGCAGCGCGAGGCGGATCGGGATCGTGACCTCCGCGCCTGGCCGGCTCTCCTGGCGGTCCAGGCAGAGGAGGGGCACCTCCGAGAAGCCCTCGCAGCTCGGCTCGCCCATGTCGGGCGGACCCTGGTCGAGGGGGCCCTCGTCCGGCGGGCCCTCGTCCGGCGGGCCCTGGTCGAGGGGGCCCTCATCGGGCGGTCCGCCATCGGGCGGGCCCTGGTCGAGCGGACCCTCGTCGGCCACGCCCCCGTCGGCGGGCACGACGACAGCGATCTCCGTGAAGCAGCCCGCCGCGAGGGCGAGGGACAGCGCAGGCGGGAAGAGGCGGGGCCACGTCATCGCGCCATCTCCAGCGAGAGGCCGCCGCGGACGCGCAGGGGGCCCGTGTCGAGCTGCCCCGCGTCCTCGGCCACGGTGAAGGTGGCACGGGGGGTCGGGAGAGCCACCCCGACGCCGACGTCGACGCCGAGCAGCACGGGGCCCGCGCGGAGCCGGAGGCCCCCCTCCACCGACGGCTCGGCCACGACGGCGACGCCGGAGCCGCCGACGCCCCCCTCCGTCTGCGGCACCCCGCGGAGGTGCTCGACGCGGCCGGCCAACCACGCTGCGCCGCGGAACGCGAGGCGGTCCGTGAGGGGTGCGTCCCCGCTCACTCCGATCGCCAGGCCCAGGCTGAGGGCGCCGAGCCGCACCAGCGCGAGCCCCCTCCGGGCGCCCTCGACCTCCGCCGCGCCCCAGAGCACGGCCGCGCGATCGAGGGGCAGCCCTGCGCGGACCCGGGCCCCGAAGAGCCACAGCCCCGGGTCGAGGTTGTAGCCGACGGCGCGGACGTCACCGCCGACGACGAAGGTCGGCACCGGCGCCGCCGCCCGCGCGTCCCGGGCCCGCAGCGGGTCTTCGAGGAGGGTCGACGGGGCGGGGCGCACCGGGCCGGCCCTCGCGAGCTGCCCCGCCACGAGGCTGACCACGCGAGGCAGCGGCTCGTCGGTGCTCGGGGTCACGACCTGGCTCCGCGCCCGGTCCTCCGCCCAGAGGGCCTCGACCTCGACGTCGACGTCGCGGCAGTCGACGCGGAGCGCCCGCGGCGGGTCCCGCAGCCCCGCGAGCTCGAGCTCGAGGAGCGCCGCCAGCTCGCCCCGGGGCAGGTGCGCGCAGCCGGCCAGCCTCAGGTCGAGCGTCACGTCCTGCGCGATGGCGACGGCCGGCGACGCGAGGGCCCACCCCGCGCCCGGCACCACGAACAACACGCCAGCGAGCGCGAGCACCGGAGGAGCCGCGAGCCGCCGGGATGCCAGCACCTGGGCGACCCGAGGACCGAGCACCATGGCGAGCCGGACGCTCACGCGACACAGTGAGCCCGCGGAGGGGCGCCGGCTCAACTTTCTCCATGGCCGGCGACGATTCCTGAGCCGATCGGGGTGGCCCACCGCACTGTCGGCCGGTGGGGGCAACCAAGCTCAGACCCGAGGTGACGACCGACGCCGAGCTGGCCATCGCCGCTCGCGAGGGGGACCGACGCGCCTTCGAGCTGCTCTACCGCCGGCACGCCCGGCGCGTGGCGGGCCTCGTGTACCGGCTCCTCGGCCAGGACGACGCGGTGGACGAGATCGTGCAGGACGTGTTCGTCGCGGCGTTCGAGGGCCTCGGCGATCTCCGCCAGCCGGACAAGGTGGGCGGCTGGATCCGCGGGATCGCAGTGCACCACGTCCGGCAGACCATCGCGCGGCGGACGCGCTGGCGCGCGGTGGTGCAGGGCATCCTCGAGCCGCCGCCCGAGGAGCCCTCGACCGGGGACGCGGAGCGCGCCCTCGCCTCCCTCTCCCCCCGGCTCCGCATGCCCTTCGTGCTGCACCACCTCGAGGGCTTCACCATCCCGGAGACCGCCGCGCTGTGCCGGGTCTCCGAGGCCACGACGAAGCGCCGCTGCGCGGAGGCCGCCAAGCGCCTCGCCCGGAGGCTCGCATGACCCCCCTCGACCGCCAGCGCCTCCTCGACGAGCTCCAGCCCCGGTGGGACGTCCTGAGGGAGCAGCGCTCCCTCGTGGCGATCCGGGCGCGCCTCGACGCGCCGCGCGCGTCGCTCGCCGCGCCGCGGCCAGCCGGCTGGCGGTGGCCGGCCGCCGCTGCGGTCGCCGCGGCCGCGGCCGTGGCCGCGGTCGCGCTGCTCCGGACCCCGGAGCCCCCCCGGCTCGCCCTGAGCGACGGCGCCGAGGCGTACCTCGACGGCGAGGCCGAGCTGGCGGTGCTCGAGGCGAGCGCCGAGGCGATCTCCGTGGAGCAGCACGGAGGCGAGGTGACCTACGAGGTGACCCCCGGCCGGGTGCGCAGCCTGACCGTCCACGCCTCCGGGGTCCGGGTGCACGTCCTCGGCACGATCTTCACGGTCCGTGACGGTCCCACGGTCGAGGTCGAGGTCCAGCGCGGCCGGGTCGAGGTACGCCATCCCGGCGGAACGGAGCGGCTCGCGGCCGGCGAGAGCGGGGCCTACCGGGGCGGGGCGCGGATGGCAGCGCGAGCGGAGCGGGGCCCGGCTGATCCGCGGTCGCCGTCCGCAGCGGACCGCGTGGAGGCCCGGGGGCGAGAGCCGGCGTCGGCCCGCCCGCCGCAGGTCCTCGCCGGCGAGTCGCCCTCCAGCACCCTCGCGGGCGACGAGCGCGCCGCCGAAGGCCAGGGCGACGGCCGAGCCGAGGAGGACCCGGGCACCGGGCGCGCTGCGGTCGGCCCCGCCGCCTCGGACCACACCTCGTCGGGCCGGGGCGCGACGGTCCGGGAGCCCGCGGAAGCCCCGAGGCGACGGGTGGTCGCCTCGGGCTCCACCCGGCAAACGGGGCGAGCTTCCCGGAGGCCCGCACCGCCAGAGCCAGCCGCGGGCCACGGCGGCAGGCGCGCGGACGCCTCGGGGGGCGCGGGTCCTCGGGACGGCGAAGGGGCCAACCCCCAGGTCGAGCCGGCGAGCCGCGCGTCCGCGGCCGACGAGGCGGGCGACGACGCCACGGGTCCGGAGGACGCCACGCGCACGGGCGGGGAAGCCGACGAGCCGCCGTCCTTCGATCGGCTGGTCGCCGGCGCGGATCAGGAGAGGCGCGCCGGGCGCTTCGACCGGGCCGCGGAGCTCTACGGCGAGGCCCTGCACCTCCCGACGTCGCCCGGTCGGCGGGCCGCCACGCTCTTCACGCTCGGCGTGGTCGAGGAGCAGCGAGGCCGGTACGCCGCGGCGGCGCGCCGCTTCCGCGCCTACCGCGTCCAGTCGGCCGGAGCGATGGTGGAGGAGGCTCTCGCCGCCGAGGCGCGCAACTGGCGGCGGGCCGGCGAGGACGGGCGCGCCGACGCGGCCGCGCGCCTCTACCGGACCCTGTTCCCCGACGGCGGCTACGCCGACTCCCTCTGATCGCACGCGTCGGGCCCGTGAGGCCGCGACCGAGCGCCCCAGGAGCACGCGAGGCAGCGTGAGGCGGGAGGAGTGCGCCCTGGCTCACACCTCGCTCCTTTTCTGAGCCGCCCGAGTGCTCCCATCACACTAGGGACCGATGTCTCACTTCACAACGTATGATACGCGACTTGCTTTCTGCCTTCTCTCCGCCGCCCTTCTGCTCGGGTGCGGCCGGGCCCACGACGCGGGCGCCGACCTCGGGACGCGGGACGGCGGCGGGGCGCCGACCGACCCCGACCTCGGGCCGGACCCCGGCCCGGATCTCGGCCACGACGCCGGCGTCGACCTCGGCCTCGACGCGCACGTCCCCCTGCCCCCGGCGGCCGGCTGTGACGACGGAAACCCCTGCACCATCGATATCCCGGAGGGGAGTGGGTGCGTCCACGAGCCCTGGCCGGACGGCTCCCTCTGCCAGGACGGCGACCTGTGCACGCTCGGCGATCGGTGCGTGGCAGGCCGCTGCGAGCCGGGCGCGGTCCAGAGCGGGCCGGTCGGGGTGGAGGGGCGCCTCAAGAGCTTCGGGACGATCCGCGGATCGGCCCTCCCCCTCCGCGACGGCCGCTTCGTCTTCCTCGACTCACCGTCCATCGGATCCGACATTGTCGTGACGAGAATCGGCGACGACATCGAGGTCCTGAACCGCTCGAGCCTCGACGACCTCACGTTCTTCGACCACTGGGAGCTGAAGGCCGAGGCGCTCGGAGGAGGCCTCTTCGCGTACCTCGAAGACCGCATCTTCGAGCGCGAGATCGTCGTCGCGCGGGTGACGGTCGACGACGAGATCGAGGAGCTGGCGCGCGTGGAGCTTCCGTCCGACAGCGGAGTCCTTCCCTCGGTCCGGAGCCTCGAAGCGAGCGGAGACGACCTCTTCTTGTGCCTCAACTCCTTCCTCGGGGGGGCGAGCGTGCAGCGCATCGACGTCGGCGACCCCGGGGCGCCGCGCCTGGCCGAGCGCGTGATCCTCGGCGAGCCCCAGTGCGGGACGATGGCGGCGACCGGGGACGGCGCCCTCCTGTACGTGAACACGACGGGCGGGATGCGGTACCTGGAGACGGACCGCTCGCCCCCCGCGGTGAGGCCGGTGTTCTTCTCGAACGCCGCGCCCCTGGTCCACGACGGGCGCCTCTACCTCGTGGCCGACACCGAGGTGCGCATCCTGGACGCCGCCACCCGGGCCCCGGTGGCGACGGTGCCCGGCGCCTTCGACGGCGCGCTTCCGAGCGACGTGGGCCTGTGGGTCGAGGAGTCCCGGACGGTCGACGGCCGCACCGAGAGCGTCGTCGCGCTGATCGATCCGTTCGCGCCAGGCGGCCCCGCGCGGCTCGACGAGGTGGTGGTCCAGCGCCTCGACTTCATCGCCGCGAGCGACCGGACGAACCTGATCGGGCAGGGCGACACGCTGATCCACACCTTCACCAAGCGGGTGTTCCGCTACGACGGGGCGCAGCTCGAGGAGCGGCGCCACCCCGCCCTCGGGAGCCTGTACCGGGTGCACGGCCGGGGCGCCGTCGCGGCCAGCCGGAGCCGCTACTCCGCCCACCGCATCGACCTGTCCGACCCGACGCAGCCGGCGTTCACGGCGGGTGGCTCGATCGGCGCGTCGCCCGCGATCGCCCTCGAGCCTGTCGTGGGCCTGCCGCTCTGGGCGGACATCGACCGCGCGGCCCAGGATCCCTCCGTGATCGAGCTCGCGGAGAACCGGGGCTCGCCGGTCACGGTCCGGGTCCGGCTGTACAGCGACGAGCAGCGCGCGGTCGACGTGGAGACCTTCGAGGTCGACGGCGGCCCCGCCCTCCTGCGGATGGGGGGCGACCTCCTGTACCGGCTCGAGCCCAGCACGCCGGGCCAGGTCGCCGCCCGCCTCGAACGCTACGGGCTGCACGGCGACCTCGGCGACGAGCCGGCGCTCGTCGACGCGTGGGACCTCGCCCCGGCGTCGCCGATCGACCGCGGCGACCGGAGCCTGGCCATGGCCTTCGCCGTCGACCCCATCGCGCGGGTCGCGGTGGTGGCGATCGGCGTGGTCCGCGGGTTCGACGACGAGGAGGGGGTGCTCTTCTGGATCGATCTCGCGACGGGCGAGGTAGCGGAGACGCCGCTCGCCAAGGTGCCGACGGGCATCGCCGTCCACGGGGACCGCGCGGTCTACACCGACGGCCTCGGGCTCCACTCGCACACCCGGGCGGGCGGGGAGGTGGCGTTCGCCGATGGCCTGCTCGACCAGTACGTGCCCCACCTCCTCGCCTTCGACGGGCGCTCGGCCTACGTCGGCGCCTACCGGGGCTTGGTGGTGGTGCCCTTCGGGGCCACGTCCGACGTCGACGCGGCGTTCATCCCCACGACGAGCGCGGCGACGTCCGTGTCGCCGACCGACACCGCGCTCCTCGTGGGCTCGGCCAACGAAGCGGTCGCGATCCGGCCCGCCTGCGAGTAGGGCGGTCCGACGCCGGCCCCTACTCCTCCTCCTCCGCGGGCGCGTCCTCCGAGGTCGGCTCGACGATCGTCGCGTCGGCCTCGGCGCTCTCGGGCTGAACGCGCGCGGCGAGGCGGATCTCGGAGCGCATCGTCTCGGTCTCGCCATCGATCGTGAGCTCGACCTGGCTGATGTTGGTGACCTCGACCCGGCCCGCGGCCGACAGGGCGTCGAAGCGGATGGTCACCGTGCCCTGGCCCGTGCTGTCGAAGTTGGTGAGCCGCGCCTCGACCTGGCCGTGGTCGTCGACCTGCTCGATCAGCTGCTGCTCGCGGGCCGACTCCCGCACGCTGACGCGGAGCACGGCGCCGCCCTCGGTCATCGAGCTGACGGTGTAGCGGGTGCGCTGCTCGATCCCCTCGACCACTCCGTCGAGGATCCGGACCGCCTCCCACTCGGCGCCCACGCCGACCGGCTCCTCCGGCAGGGGAACGGTCATCAGCAGCGTGCGGGTGCCGGTCAGGATGGAGGTGATGCGGCTCGGCAGCTCGGCGTCGGGCAGCAGCAGGGCCCGGGCCCGGGTCCGCCCCATCGCGTCGACGTAGTAGGAGCCCTGGATCTGCGTGAGCGGGGTCAGCCGCGCCTCCAGGAACGCCACCGCCTCGTCGCTCGTGTCGGACGGTACGAACAGCTCGGCGGCGGTGATGGCCACCGGCACCTCGAGCAGCCCGGACTCCACCTCGGTGGGGCCGAGGGTGGCGATGAAGCGCGCCGGAGGCCCCTCGAACAGGTCGTTCTCCCCCCCCATCGTCACCTGCTCGTAGAGCTGGAACTCGAGGCGGACCCGGTCGCTCATGCCGTTGCGCTGGACGTAGCGGAGCGGGACCCGTGGCTCCTCCCCCTCGTTGACGAGCTCGACGCGGACGCCCTGGATGTCGGTGTCCTCGGCGCCCGCGGTGGGCTCCTCCTCGGCGGGGGACGACGAGCCGCCGCAGGCGGCGAGGGCGAGGGCGAGGACCCCGATCGGCGTACGGACAATGCGCTTCATAGCCACCTCCTGGAGGACGGCGCCGACCGTACCACGCGGTGGTCCCGGGCGAAGGCGCATTCGGTCCGGGCCGCGGCCGCGGCGAAGCTCCTCCCGACCCGAGCGCTCACGCTCGATCCGTCAGGTGGTCTCGCCGCCCGCGGTCCCCTCCGGCTGGTCGCCGGTGGCGGTGCCCGGCCTCGGGAACCGGAGGAACAGTTCCTCGATGATGTCGCGGAACGCCTGGATCTCGGCCTCGGTGCGCTCCCGGTCCGGGTCACCCCTCACGACGCCGGTCACGCTTCCGCTCCAGAGGTGCGTCCGGTCGCGCCGGTCGTAGGCGTCGACGATGATCGTCGCCTCGAGGACCTCCACGGTGTACGTGTCGACCCAGTAGGCCCCACGGACCTGCTGGTCACTCTCGCGCTCGCGGCTCCCGAGGCTGACCACGAACACCACGTCGGCGGCGCCGGGGCTGTCCACCCAGCTCCAGCCGGCGGCCGACAGGGTGTCGATCACCGCCTGGCGCGCGGGCCCCCGGAAGGCCTCGGGGAGCTCGACCGGCTCGTAGCCGCCGGGCGGGTCCTCGCGGCCGGCAAAGGCCAGGGTGCGGTAGGCGGTGAAGTTCGCGTCGTCGGCCGTCTCGCTGCGGTAGATCACCTCCGGCCCGCCTCCGCAGGCCGACAGCATCATCGCGCCCAGGACAACAGCGCTCCACGGGATCGGGTTGGTCATCGGATCGTCCTCCGCGCCGGCGTTCGTCCGGCGAGCCAAGGTGGGGCACTGCGGCCGTCGGGATCGGCCGCGCGGACTCTAGCAGGTGTCGGACGGTGGTAGGTTCGAGGTCATGAGAGTGGCATGCCTCGGGGGCGGACCGGCCGGGCTGTACCTCGCGATCAGCCTCAAGCTCCGCGACCCGGACCACGACGTCCTCGTGGTGGAGCGGAACCGCCCCTACGACACCTTCGGCTGGGGGGTGGTGCTCTCCGCCGAGACCCTCGCCAACCTCGAGGCCAACGACGCGACCAGCGCCGCCCGGATCCGGGAGCACTTCGCCTACTGGGACGACATCGCGGTCCACTTCCGGGGCGAGCGGGTCGTGTCGACGGGGCACGGCTTCTGCGGCATCGGCCGCAAGACGCTGCTCAACATCCTCCAGGACCGGGCGCGGGAGCTCGGCGTGAGGATGGCCTTCGAGCGGGAGGTGGACTCCACCGGCGCCTTCGCGGACGCCGACCTGATCGTCGGCGCCGACGGGATCAACTCGAAGGTGCGCAAGGAGCACGCGGCGGCGTTTCGGCCCGACGTCGACGTCCGCGCGTGCAAGTTCGTCTGGCTCGGGACCCACCAGAAGTTCGACGACGCCTTCACGTTCATCTTCGTCGACACCGAGCACGGATGGGTCTGGGCCCACGCCTACCAGTTCGACGCGGAGACGGCGACGTTCATCGTCGAGACCAGCGAGGAGACCTGGGCGCGCTTCGGCTTCGGGGACATGACCCAGGAGCAGTCGATCGCCGTCTGTGAGCGCATCTTCGAGGGCTACCTCGACGGCCACGCGTTGATGTCGAACGCCCGGCACCTCCGGGGCTCGGCGTGGCTCAACTTCCCCCGGGTCCTGTGCGAGCGCTGGTACACCGACAACATCGTGCTGCTGGGGGACGCCGCGGCGACCGCCCACTTCAGCGTCGGCTCCGGGACCAAGCTCGCCATGGAGAGCGCGGTCGCGCTCAGCGACTACCTGCACACCGAGCCGAGCCTCGAGGAGGCCTTCCAGCGCTACGAGGGCGAGCGGCGCCTCGAGGTGCTCCGCCTCCAGAACGCAGCGCGCAACTCCCTCGAGTGGTTCGAGGAGGTCGATCGCTACCTCGGCTTCGACCCGATCCAGCTCAACTACTCGCTCCTGACCCGGTCCCAGCGGATCAGCCACGAGAACCTCCGGATGCGCGACCCCGCCTTCGTGGAGAGCGCCGAGCGGTGGTTCCAGGTCGAGGCGGGGCAGGGCGCGGAGCCGGTGCGGCCGCCGATGTTCACGCCGCTCACGATCCGCGGGCTCGAGCTCCCCAACCGGGTGGTCGTCTCGCCGATGGACCAGTACCGGGCCGTCGACGGGCTCCCGACGGACTGGCACCTCGTTCACTACGGCGAGCGGGCCAAGGGCGGGGCCGGCCTCGTGATGACCGAGATGACGTGCATCTCCCCCGAGGGGCGCATCTCCCCGGGCTGCACGGGCCTCTACACCGACGCGCAGGAGCAGGCCTTCGCGCGGATCGTGCGCTTCGTCCACGAGGAGAGCCACGCGAAGGTCGGCCTCCAGCTCGGGCACTCCGGGCCGAAGGGCTCGACCCAGCTCGGCTGGGAGGAGATGGACGCGCCACTCGCGAGCGGGGGCTGGGAGGTGCTCGGGCCGAGCCCGGTGCCCTGGTCACCGCGGAACCCGGTCCCCCGCGAGATGACCCGCGCCGACATGGACGCGGTCCGGGACGGCTTCGTCGACGCCGCGCGGCGGGGCCTCCGGGCCGGCTTCGACCTGCTCGAGCTGCACATGGCCCACGGCTACCTGCTCAGCGCCTTCATCACCCCGCTGACCAACCGGCGGACCGACGCCTACGGCGGGTCCCTCGAGGGCCGGCTCCGCTTCCCCCTCGAGGTGCTCGAGGCCGTTCGGGGAGCGTGGCCGGACGACAAGCCGCTCTCGGTCCGCATCTCCGCCACCGACTGGGTCGGGGACGAGGGCATCACCCCCGCCGACGCGGTGGAGATCGCCCGGGCCCTCGCCGAGGGGGGCGCCGACCTGATCGACGTGTCCGCGGGGCAGACGTCGACCCGCGCCCAGCCGGTCTACGGGCGCATGTTCCAGACGCCCTTCAGCGACCGGATCCGGAACGAGACGGGCCTGATGACGATGGCGGTCGGCAACATCTACGAGCCCGACCACGTCAACTCGATCCTGATGGCAGGCCGGGCCGACCTCTGCTGCCTGGCCCGCCCCCACCTCGCGGACCCGTACTGGACGCTGCATGCGGCGGTGAGCCTCGGCCACGGCGACGCGGTCCAGTGGCCCAAGCCGTACTGGCCCGGGCGGGACCAGGCGATCCGGCTGGCGGAGCGCGGCGAGGCGCCGACCGGGAAGGTCTGAGGTAGTCGTCCGACGAATCGCGTTCCTCGGACGGATACGGTCTGAGGCCCGTCGTCGTCACGACCGCGCCGTGGGCGTCCGGCGCACCGACCGGACCGGGCGCGAAGCGCGCCTCCCTCGCCGGCCCAAACGACGCGCGCCCGGCGATCCCCCGGATCACCGGGCGCGCGGGGTGGGCTCTGCCGACCGGGGTCCGGCCGCGGGCCCTTCGCGTCAGTTGATGGGGAGAAGGACGGTGTCGACGACGTGGACGACGCCGTTCGCCACCCTGATGTCGAACAGCCCCTCGACCGGGGTGATCGTCTGGGCCGCGGCGTCCGTGAAGGTGAGGCTCGTGCCATCCACGTTGGCCACCGGCTGCGACGGCGCGCCCTCGAAGCGGGTCGGCACGGGGTCACCGTCCTCGAAGTCGGTGCTGAGGGCGACCACGCCGTTCTGGGTCACGTGGTAGAGCAGCACGGTGGTGAGAAGGTCGGGGTCGGTCGGAGCGCCGCCCGGGATGTTGTCGAAGGCCGTGTTCGTCGGGGCGAGCACGGTCAGCGCCTCCGTCGGGTCGGTCAGCACGCCGAGGATCTCCTGCGGCATGCTCGACGCCTGGATCGCGCCGACGAGGGAGGTCAGGCCCGCGATGCCGGCCATGGCGCCCGCCGTCGGCGGGATGAGGACCGCGTCGATCACGTGGGCCACGCCGTTCGCGGCCACGATGTCGGTCGCGACGATGCCCGCGCCACCGAAGTCGCCGCCCGAGCCACCGTTGATGTCGGTGCCGTCGAGGATCATGGTCAGCTCGGCGACGGTGTCGAAGCGGGGCTCCAGGTCGTCGCTGAAGACCGGCGCCTCGCCGGCCAGCACGTGGTAGAGGAGGATGCCCGTGAGCTGCTCGGCCGGGGGCACCTGGGGCAGCGCGTCGAAGGCCGCGTTCGAGGGGGCGAACACGGTGTAGTTCGCGGTCGGGTCGGCGAGGATCGCGCGGACGGGAACGCCCTCCACGGGCGCCGCCGCGTTGATCGCCGTGATGAGGCCGGTCAGGCCCTCTAGCTCGGCGACCGCCGCCACGTCGGGCGGGACGATCACGTTGTCGACCTTGTGGATGACCGCGTCCTCGTCACCGGGGACGTCCTCGTCGGCGGCGGTCACGGTCGCGGCCGCCTCCTGGAAGGCCGGGTCGCTGAACGGAGTGATGTAGCGGACCGCCACGCCGTCCGAGGTGTCGAAGTAGAGCTTGACGGTCTCGCCGTTCGGGCCGGCGTTCTGGATGTCGACGATCGACGGGGCCGTCGGCGGGTCGAGGGCCGTGATGTCCGCGGCGGTCAGGGTGCCGGCGTGGAAGTGGTAGGCGATGATGCCGAGCAGCGCCTCGAGGTCCTCATCGGAGGCGGTGGTCACGTCCTCGATGCCGAGGGCCGCCAGGGCCGCGTCGAACCCGGGGTTGGTCGGCGCGAAGAGCGTCGGGCCCGAGAGGCCGCCGAGGACGGCGAGGAGGGTGTCGTCGATGATGTCGCGCTCGATCATCTCGGCGACGGCCGCCGCGAGGCTCGACAGCTCGGGGTCATTGACGACCGCCTCGAGGATCGGAGGGAGGCCAGAGCCGCCCCCCATGTCGTCTCCGCCTTCGCCCATGTCGTCCCCACCGGGACCCATGTCGTCGTTGCTGCTGCTTCCGCAGCCGAAGGCGGCGAGGGAGAGGGCCAGGATCGGCCACAACCAAGCATTCGTTCGCATTTCGTGCTCCTTCCGGGATGGCACTTCTCAGGAACCATAGGAATCGGTCACGCTACCCCGTCCGGGGCGGCGCAGCCAGTCCCCGCCTTGGCTCCATTCCAGGCGTGTGACAACGGCCGAAACGACAAATTCGACCATCCATGGTCGTTAATTCGGTCATCTCGGGTCGTCGAGGCCGGTTTCGCGCCGGCGCGCCGGCCGGCCGGCACCTCCTGACCTCGCCGCCATCGCGCCCCCCGCGCGGGAGCGCACGGTCGACCCCGCGTCTGCGGTCGGCCGGCGCACCGGAGGGAACGTCGGCCCAGCGGCCCTCGAGCCACGCGAGGAGGGCCGCCCGGAGCACCGGACCGTGCATCGAGCCCAGGTGGTCGCGCCCCTCGAGGCGCAGCAGCCGGCAGGTTGCCTCGCACGCGCGACCGAGCGCCTCGGCGTGCCGGGCCGGAACCACCTCGTCGTCCGACCCGTGGACGAGCAGCACGCGGGCCTCGCTTCGGGCGATCCAGCGCTCGGCGCTCGCGACGTCGGGGTCGAAGCCGGCCCTCCGCCCCGCCTGATCGACGGCTTGCTGCAGCGCCCGGGGCGGCAGGTTGGCGTGCTCCGGGTAGCGGAGGCGAACGAACTCCGGAACCAGGGTGCGCAGGCTCCGGTAGGTGCCGACCCCGACCACCCGGTCGACCCGCCGGTCGCGGCCAGCGAGCTGGATCCCGATGTGGGCGCCGTGGCTCGCCGCGTAGATGCCGACCCGCCCGGGGCCGAGGCCCCGCTCCTCGAGGACGTCGAGCACGCGGCTCAGGTCGGGCGCCTCGAAGGCGCCGTAGGCGATGTGGTCGCCGGTCGAGCGCCCGTGGCCGCGCAGATCCACCGCGACCGCGCGCAAGCCCCGACCGGCCAGGCGCCGGCCGAGCCCGGCCATCGACGCCTTGCTGTCGCCGAGGCCGTGGAGCAGCAGCACCGTGTCGGCGGCACCGGCGGGGTGGGGGGCCTCGGCCTCGAACACCCAGGCCTCCAGGCGAGCCGGTGGGGACGGCACGTCGATCCGCAGGACGTGGTCGACGCCCTCGGTCGTCGCGGGACGCGCCCGCCGGTTGCGAGGTCGGACCAGCAGCCGGCTCAGCCGATCGAGGAACATGCGGTCGAGCAGGCCGACCCGCGGCGCCTCTTCCGCGGTGGCCTGGGCCGCGGCGGCGCCGCCCTGGTCCGGCGAGGAGGGCTGGCAGGCGGCGATGCCGAGGGCCACCCCGAGAACGACACACGGACGCCGTTCCGCGCGCCTCACCGGTCCTCCGGGAGGGGGTCGAGCCCCTCGTACGCGGTCCGGCCGCTCCGTCCGCGAGCTCGGTTGAGCCAGCGCTTCCCCCGCGCGTAGAGCCGGAAGAAGAGGTCGACGCGGAGTCGGTCGACGGGCCGGAGCGGGCTGGCGCTGCAGATCAGCTTCGGGTCGGGCACCCCCGCGTCCACGAAGCGGACCACGGCGCGGGCCCACACCTCCACCTCGGTGCCGGCGGCGAGGCGCGGACCCAGCACCACCGCGTCCTCCGGGTCCCCGTCCGCGGCGAGGGTGCCCGGCACGCTCCCGTAGTTGAACCAAGACGGAAGCGGAGACCGGAAGTCGACCGCGCCCTCGGGCGTCCGCTTCACGAAGGACCGGGCAGGGACCTCGACACGAACGCGTACCCTGCGCACGGCCGAACTGTAGCCTGCGTCGCGACGACGCCCCCGAGAGCTGGCAAGCTGTTCGTTCCCCCGTTGGAGTCCGACCCCCCGATGAGCGATCCCACGTCCAGCCAGGAGATCTCCCTCGCCCTCGCGGAGCCGAGCGTGGAGGCCGCGCCGCGCCGCAGCCTTCCCCCTCCGCTGCCGGCGCCGGCGACCGACGACCTGTCGTCGCCCGAGCTGTATCAGAACCGCGAGCTGACCTGGCTGAGCTTCAACCGCCGCGTCCTGCACATGGCGGAGGATCCGCGCACGCCGCTCCTCGAGCGCGTGAAGTTCCTCGCGATCGGCGCCTCGACCTTCGACGAGTTCGTCATGAAGCGGATCGGCGGCCTGAAGCAGCAGGCCGGCGCGCGGGTCAAGACCCGCACCGTCGATGGCCGAACCCCCGAGGAGCAGCTGCGGGAGTGCCTCGAGGTGATGCGGGGGCTCGTCCACCGGCACCAGGAGCTGCTCGGCGAGCTGAAAGTGGAGCTGCGCGCCCACGCGATCGTGCTCGCCTCCTGGCGCGACCTCGACGACGGCCAGCGCGAGACGCTGCGAGCTTTCTACGTCGACAACGTCTTCCCGCTGGTCACGCCCCAGGCGATGGACCCCGCCCACCCCTTCCCCTTCGTGTCGAACCTGTCGCTCAACCTCCTGGTCCGCCTGCGCCACGAGGAGCGCGACCCCGTGCGGCTGATGGCCCGGGTCAAGGTCCCCGTCGGGGCCGGCATCCCGCGGCTCCTGCGCGTCGGCGACGAGGACGTCTTCGTCCCCCTCGAAGAGGTGATGGCGGAGAACCTCGACCTCCTCTTCCCCGACATGCTGATCGAGGGGGTCGACCTGTTCCGCGTCACCCGGAACGCGAACACGGAGCGGGCCGAGGAGCACGCCGACGACCTGCTCGCCCTGATCGAGACCGAGCTGCGGGACCGGAAGTTCGCGCCGATCGTGCGGCTGTCCGTGGAGCGGGGCCTCGACGCGGTCACCCGCGGCTTCCTCGCGGCCGAGCTCGGCCTCGACGAGGCGCTGGACGTGGTCGAGATCGACGGGATGCTGGGCCTCGCCGACCTGTTCGAGATCGCGGGGCTCGACCGCCCCGAGCTGAAGGACCCGGTCCATCACCCGGTGGACCACCCGGGCTTCACGACGGACCGGAACATCTTCCACATCATCCGGGACCGGGGCTCGCTGCTCGTCCATCACCCCTACCAGTCGTTCTCCACCAGCGTGGAGCGCTTCCTGCGGGAGGCGAGCCAGGACCCGAAGGTCCGCGCGCTGAAGACCACGATCTACCGCACCGCCGAGGACTCCAAGGTGATCAAGCACCTGATGGAGGCGGCCTCGAACGGCAAGCAGGTCGCCGTGGTGGTGGAGCTCAAGGCCCGCTTCGACGAAGAGGCGAACATCCGCTGGGCCAACCGCCTCGAGTCGGTGGGCATCCACGTCACCTACGGCGTCGTCGGCCTGAAGACCCACTGCAAGGTGATCCTCGTGGTCCGGCAGGACTTCGATGGCCTTCGCCGCTACGCGCACCTTGGCACGGGCAACTACCACTCGGGGACCGCGCGCCTCTACTCGGACGTGGGCCTCTTCACCTGCGACGACGTCCTCGGCGCCGACCTCACCGAGCTCTTCAACTACCTGACCACCGGCTACAACCCGGCCCGGAACTTCCACAAGCTCCTGCCGGCCCCCAAGGTCCTCAAGCCGGCGATGCTCGCGAAGATCGAGCGGGAGGCCTCCTTCGCGCGGCGCGGCGAGCGGGCGGTCATCCAGATGAAGATGAACGCCCTCGAGGACGCGGACGTGACGAAGGCGCTCTACCGGGCCTCGCAGGACGGCGTGCAGGTCGATCTGCTCGTCCGCGATACGTGCCGGCTCCGCGCGGGCCTCCCCGGGCTGTCGGAGAACGTGCGGGTCATCAGCATCGTCGGACGCTTCCTCGAGCACGCGCGCATCTACTACTTCCGCAACGGGGGCGACGAGGAGTACTACATCGGGTCCGCCGACCTGATGCAGCGCAACCTGGAGAGCCGGGTGGAGACCCTGGCTCCCGTGGAGTCCCCCGATCTGCGCGCCGAGCTGCGCTACCTGCTCGACAGCCAGCTCGCGGACCAGGTGTCGGCGTGGGACATGAAGCCCGACGGCACCTACGTGCAGCGGCACGGCGACGGCATCAGCAGCCAGCAGGCCTTCATCGAGCGCGCCGAAGCGCAGTACCAGGAGGCGATGCGGCTGAGGCGGCGCAAGACGAAGGGCGTCGCGCGCCGCCACTGGGGACGCTAGAGGCGCCGATCAGCTCGGGATCGCGGGAGTCCTCGGGCGGGACCTCCTCACCCCCGGCCTCGGGCCTTGGACCGCGTCGCGAATCGCGCTAGACCGGCTCGTCATGATCCGTGCGAGCATCCTGGGCCTTGGCTCCTACGTCCCGGAGCGGGTCATCAGCAACGAGCTGATCCCCTTCCTCAACGACCGGCACGAGGTCTGCGCCGAGCGCCAGACCGACACCAGCGACGAGTGGATCCGCACCCGCTCGGGCATCGAGGAGCGCCGCTACGTCGACCCGGACGAGGCCACCGCGTGCAGCGACCTCGCGCTCGAGGCCTCCAAACGCGCCCTGGCCGACGCCGGCGTCGCGCCCGAGGAGATCGACTGCATCATCTACGCGACGCTCTCGCCGGACATCCACTTCCCCGGCACGGGCGTCTTCCTGCAGTCGAAGCTGGGGATCGATGGGGAACGCGGCTGCCCCTGCTACGACATCCGCCAGCAGTGCAGCGGGTTCCTGTACGGCCTCCAGATGGCCGACGCGTTCGTTCGCACCGGCCTGTACCGCCGCGTGCTCATGGTGGGGGCGGAGCTCCACAGCCATAGCCTCGACTTCTCGACCCGCGGCCGGGACGTCATGGTGCTCTTCGGCGACGGCGCGGGGGCCGTCGTGGTGGGCCCGACCGAAACGGACGACCCGAGGGACGGCGTCCTCTACACCAGCCTCGGCGCCGACGGCTCGGGGGCGATGGACCTCTACCTGAAGGCGTACGAGATCCACAAGCTCGGCTACATCAACTACAACGGCAGCGACCGCGACGAGAACGAGATCAAGTACCCGCACATGAACGGCAAGCGGGTCTTCATGCATGCGGTCCGGGCGATGGTCGTCTCCACCAACAAGGCCCTGGAAGCGACGGGCTTGGGCTGGGACGACATCGACTGGTTCGTACCCCACCAGGCGAACCTCCGCATCAACGAGGCCGTCGTTCAGTACGCGGAGATCCCGCCGGACAAGGCGCTCAACACCATCCAGTGGTTCGGCAACACCACGGCCGCGACCGTCCCCTTGACGATCGACTACTGGCGCCAGCAGGGGAAGGTGAAGAAGGGCGATCTCGTCCTGAGCACGGTGTTCGGGTCGGGCTTCACGTGGGGCTCGGGCGTCTTCCGGGTCTAGCCTCGCGTCAGCAGGCCGCCTCCATCCCGTCCCGAAGCAGCGCGAGCAGGGCGACGACCGCGACGTCGGTGCGCAGGACGCGGGGTCCGAGGCCCACGCCGACGAAGCCCTGAGCCTCGAGAAGGTCGCGCTCGACATCGGTCCACCCACCCTCCGGCCCCACCCCGAGGAGCGCGCGACCGGCCACGCCACGCACGGCGGACCGCGACGAGGCGGCGTAGGCCGGGTCCGCCACGAGCCGCCGCTCGTACGGACCGAGCTCCGGGAGGCGATCCTGCACGAGCGGGCGGAACCGGCGGTGCACCTCGACCTCGGGGAGCCGGGTATCGAGCGCCTGCTCGAGCCCCTCGAGGAGGCGGGGCCGGATCCGCGACGGGTCGACCGCGTGGCTGTCGAAGTAGGCCTTCTCGACCTTCTCCGCTCGCGTGAGCAGCACCCGGCCCACGCCGAGGCTCGCGAGCGGCGCCCACAAGCGCTTCAGGACCTTCGGGCGGGGCATCGCGAGCAGCAGGTCGACGCGCGGCCGCGGTGGGACCCCGCGCTCGAACCGGCACCGGAGGGACACCTCGCCCCGGCCGACCGCGATCACCTCGCCCTCGCCGAGGGGTCCATCGAGCAGGCCGACCCGGACCGTGGCCCCCGGCGTCACGCCGAGCACGTCGATCAGGTGCCGGGCGCGCCGATCGCGGAGGCGAACGGTCCCCCGTCGTGCGCTGCGCTCGCCCTCGGCGGGCGTGCCCGCCTCGACCCCGGCCGCGGCGCCTGCGCCCGCCTCGAGCTCCGGCGGCTCGATCAGGATGAGGTTCACCGCGACCCGCCTCGCCCGAGCTCGCCGGCCGCGCGCGACGAGGCGCTCAGATGTCCAGCTCGCGGACGTCGAGGGCGTTGGCCTGGATGAACTCGCGCCGCGGCTCGACCTGGTCGCCCATCAGCACGCTGAAGATCTCCTCGGTCTCCACCGCGTCGTCGATCCGGACCTGGAGCAGCACCCGGCCGTCCGGATCCATCGTGGTCTCCCAGAGCTGGTCGGCGTTCATCTCCCCGAGGCCCTTGTAGCGCTGGAAGCCTCGGCCCTTGCGGCCGCGGCGCTCCACGAAGGGCCACAGCTCGTCGACGCCGCCGATCACGTCGGGCTCGCCGGCCTCGTTCCCCTCGCCGTCCACCTCGACGCTGAGGAACGGGGGCTCGCCGAGCGCCCGCACGCCCTCCCAGATCGCACGCAGCTGGCTGAACTCGCCCCCGTCGAGGAGGTCGAAGTCGATGGTCGAGGTCCGGGTCGATACGCCGGCGCGCGTGACCAGCTCGATCTCGCACCGCCCGTGCTCCACGTCCTCGCGCACGGTGGGGGCGAGGGGCAGCAGATCGGGGTCGAGCGCGCCGACCGCGGACTCCAGCCGCTCGAGCTCCGCCTCGACGCGATCGCGGTCCTCGAGGGCGCCCGCGTCGAGGGTGGTCCCCCGGACGAGGGCGGTCAGCAGGACGGGCTCGATCCGGCGCTCCACCGCGCCGATCAGCCGTCGCCAGCGAAGCAGGTCGTCCAGGAGCCGCCGGAGTGGAGCCCCGGTGAGCGTGACGCCGCCCTCCGCGGTCCGCACCGCGAGGCCCGCGACCCCCGCGTCGAGGAGGTAGCGGCTCAGGTCGTCCTCGTCCTTGAGGTACCAGCGGCGCTTCCCCTTCGAGACGAGGAACAGCGGCGGCTGCGCGATGTAGAGGTAGCCCTCGCGGATCAGCTCGGGCATCTGGCGGTAGAAGAAGGTCAGGAGCAGCGTCCGGATGTGGGACCCGTCCACGTCCGCGTCCGTCATGATGATGATCCGGTGGTAGCGGACCTTCGCGACGTCGAAGTTGTCCGCGATGCCGGCGCCGAGGGCCGTGCTCAGCGTCCCGACCTCCTGGTTGCTCAGCATCTTCTCCAGGCGGGCCCGCTCCACGTTCAGGATCTTGCCCCGCAGCGGCAGCACGGCCTGGAAGCGTCGGTCCCGCGCCTGCTTGGCGCTGCCGCCCGCGGAGTCGCCCTCGACGATGAAGATCTCGCTCTCCTCGGGGTCCTTCGACTGGCAGTCGGCGAGCTTGCCCGGGAGGTTCGCCGCGTCGAGCATCCCCTTGCGCTGGACCTTCTCGCGCGCGAGGCGCGCGGCGTCCCGGGCGCGGTAGGCGATCACGGCCTTCTCGAGCACCTGCTTCGCGATCTGCGGGTTCTCCTCGAAGAACGTCCCCAGCCGCTCGCTCGTCACGTTCTCGACGATGCCCTTGACGTCGCTCGAGACGAGCTTGTCCTTGGTCTGGGAGCTGAAGCTGGGGTCCGGGTGCTTGACCGCGACGACCGCGACGAGCCCCTCCCGCACGTCCTCCCCCTGGAGGCTGGCCCCCTTGAGGTCCTTGAGCAGATTGTGGGCGGCGCCGTAGCCGTTGACGGTCCGGGTGAGCGCGGTGCGGAGGCCGGTCAGGTGCGTGCCGCCGTCCTTGTTGTGGACGTTGTTCGCATAACAGAACACCTGCTCGTTGAACGAGTCACTCCACTGCAGCGCGATCTCGACCTCCACGCCGTCCCGCTCATCCCGGATCGGGATCGGGTCGGGGTGGACGACGGTCTTGTTGCGGTTGAGGAGCCGCACGAACTCCTGGATGCCACCCTCGAAGTGGTAGCTGTGCTCCTTGCCCAGGCCCTCGTGCCGGAGGTGGATGGTCAGGCCCGCGTTGAGGAAGGCGATCTCCCGCAGGCGGGTCTGGAGCATGTCGAGGTTGAACTCGATGTTCGAGAAGACCTCGGGGTCCGGCTTGAAGTCGATGCGGGTGCCCGTCTTGTCGGTGTCGCCGATCGGGCGCAGCTCGGCCTTCGGGACGCCCCGCTCGTAGGCCTGGTACCAGACCTTGCCCTCCCGACGGATCTCCATCTTCAGCCACTCGCTGACCGCGTTGACCGCGCTCACGCCCACGCCGTGGAGCCCCGCCGAGACCTTGTAGGCGGCGTTGTCGAACTTCCCGCCGCTGTGGAGCACGGTCATCACGACCTGGGCCGCGCTCACGCCCATCTTCTCGTGGCGGCCGACCGGGATCCCTCGGCCGTTGTCGGTGATGGTCACCGACCCGTCGCCATGGATCGTCAGTGTGATCGTGTCGCAGTAGCCCGCGAGGTGCTCGTCGACCGCGTTGTCGATCACCTCCCAGACGAGGTGGTGGAGGCCCGACCCGTCGTGCGGGTCGCCGATGTACATGCCCGGACGCTTGCGGACGGCCTCGAGGCCCTCGAGGACCTGGATGCTCGCCTCACCGTAGTCGAGGGCGGCGGCGGAGCCGGCGCGGCTCACTTCTTCGTTGGATTCCATGCTCACCGAGGTCGGTGTCCCGGAGCGGCGTGCCCCATCGACGGGGGCCCTGGGCGGCCCCGATGTCGAGGGCGGATCGGCGTTCTCCGAGGACAGAGAAACGTAGCAGGATCGCCCCCCCCAGGCAACCGCGACGGCTCGCCCGGCCATCCTCGAAAACCAAGTGATCTCGATGGGTTGAAGGATGGCTCGGCGACGGCATGCGCGACCTGGCGAGCCGGGTCGCCGGGCGGGGTGCTCGACCGCCTCGCCGGGCGTGCCGAGCGCCTCGGCGATCCGCGGCGGCTCCCGAGCTCTAGCGGATGTCGTAGCTGCGGAGCCGGCCCTCGATCTCCGCCCCTCCGGAGGCGAGCTGCAGCTCCAGATGCACCTCCAGGATCGCGGGCCCCACGCCCGGGCAGTATACGGTGCGCACCTCGGTCGCCTCCCCGGTCTCCACCACCGAGACGCAGTCGTCGAAGGTCCCCGCGATCACCTCGACGCCGACGTCCACGGCCTGCACGCGCGCCGTCCGCCCCCGGAGCGCGGGCCAGGTCGCGCCGACCCGGATCGGGGCCTTCAGCACCCAGGCCCCCGACGCGACGTGCCGGATGCCCTCCGCCGTGACGTCGTAGTGGTCGGGCTCGCCGTAGCCGACCGTCCCCTCCGCATCCATCCCTCGGTTCACCGCGATCGTCCGCCGAGGCCCGTCGGCCTCGACGACCTCGTAGATGCCGAGGGACGGCGGCTCGGGGCCGGTTCGGAGGTCGTAGACCCACTGGCTGCCGAGGGTCATGGGGTAGAGGGAGCTGGGGGCGAGGGGGTCCGCGGAGGCCTCGTTCGCGGAGGGGGTCGCGGCGCCGCAGCCGGCCGCGAGGACAGCCGCGATCGCGAGGCGAGCGGCGGGGTAGGGGTGTGCCATGGGGGGTCTCGGTGGTCGGAGCATGGGTGGCGGAGCGAGAGGGTGGCGGAGCGAGAGGGTCGACGCGGCCGGGCAGGCGCGTCGCGGCGGACGTGCGTGCGGGGGGGGCGGGCGCCGGGGCCCGGGCCCGTAGCCGCCCCTACCCGAGGTAGCTCACGGCGATCCACAGCAGCACCGCAGCGCTGACCCCCAGCACCGCGACGTTCACGGGGTCGATCGACACGCGCCGGAGCAGCGTCCGGGCCGCCTCGCGGACGGCGGGGTCCTGGGCCTTCACCAGGTCCCGCGCGCGAGCCCGGACCCGCTGGTGGTTCCCGGCCGCGTAGGCCCGCTCCGCCTCCCGGAGCTTGGCCTCCTCCCGCGTGGCCGGGTGCGCTTCGGCCACCTCCGCCACCTCGGGCGCGAGCGCCTCGTCGGCCACCACCCCGGCGGGCGCCGCCTCCGACCCCTCGGCGCCGGGCCCGGGGTCCGCATCACGGTCGGCGTGGCCGCTCACGGCTCGGACCCTAGCACCCGGGTCCGACCCCGCCCGTGCTAGGGATCGCCATCATGGACCGCGGGATCTTCCGGGACGGCCTGTTCGCCGGGCAGCGGGCGCTGGTCACGGGCGGCGGCACCGGCATCGGCTTCGCGGTCGCGCGCGAGCTCGGCCGCCTCGGCGCCAGGGCCGCTACCTGCGGGCGGCGCCCCTAGCCCCTCGTCGGCGCCGCCGCGGCCCTGCGCGCCGACGGGATCACCGTCCATCAGGGGACGATGGACATCCGGAAGCCCGACGCGATCCAGGCCTACCTCGACGCCGCAGCGGGGACGCTCGGCGGCGGCCCCGACATCCTGATCAACAACGCCGGCGGCCAGTTTCCCCAGCCCGCGCAGTTCATCTCTCCCAAGGGCTTCGAGGCGGTCGTGCGCAACAACCTCCTCGGCACCTGGAACGTGACCCACGCCGTGGCCAACGGGTACTTCCTGCCCGCCAAGCGAGGCCGCATCGTCAACGTCGTGGCCCAGATGGCGCGGGGCTTCCCGGGCATGGTCCACACCGGCGCCGCCCGCGCGGGGGTCGCCAACCTCACCAAGACCCTCGCGGTGGAGTGGGCGCAGTTCGGGGTCCGCATCAACGCCGTCGCGCCCGGCGTGATCAAGACCAGCGGGACCCAGCAGTACCCACCGGAGCTCCTCGAGACCTCCGCCCGGAACACGCCGCTCAAGCGCCTCGGCTCGGCCGAGGAGGTCTCCCATCTGATCGTGTATCTCGCGTCGACCTACGCCGACTTCATCACCGGGCAGACGATCTTCATCGACGGGGGGCAGAGCCTGTGGGGCGACCTCTGGTCGATCGACGACGACGTCCCGGCCTTCCCCCCGTACCCGGTCCCGGAGTGAGCGCCCGCCTCAGCGCTCGTAGCCGTCCTCGGTCAGCTCCCCTGGCTTGACGCGCTTCGGTCCGAAGAAGAACGCGGCGACGATCGAGAGCCAGTAGAGGACGTTGAGGGGGACGAAGACCATCATCTGGGACACGACGTCCGGCGGCGTCAGCAAGGCCGCCACGATCGCCGAGGCGAGGAGCCACCAGCGGGACCATGTGATCAGCTGGCGCCACGTCACGACGCCGGTCAGGGCGAGGAACGTGATCACGACCGGCACCTCGAAGGTGACGCCGAACGCGAGAAGGAAACGGACCGCGGTCGTCAGGTACTCCTTGACCGTGAGCATCGGGCTCATGCTCGGCCCCGCGAACTCCATCAGCGTCTGAAACGCCGGCCCGAGCACGATGAAGTAGCAGAACGCCACCCCCCCCGCGAAGAACAGCGTCGAGGCAAGGATGAAGGGGATGACGAAGCGCTTCTCGCGTTTGTAGAGCCCCGGGCTGACGAACAACCAGAGCTGGTAGGACACCCAGGGCGCGGCGAGCACGAGGCCCGCGATCGCGCACACCTGGAGGTAGGCGACCACCGGCTCGGTGATGCTCGTGTACTTGATGTCCGGCGGCGCGTCCGGCTGGTAGATCCGCAGGGCTTCGAGCAGCGGGGCCTGGAGCGTCATCAGCAGCTCCTCCCGGAACCACCAGCTCACCGCGAAGGCCGGCACGAACGCCGCGAGCGACCAGAGCAGCCGCTTGCGCAGCTCCGCCAGGTGCTCGAAGAACGTCATCTCGACGTCGTCTTCGGGGCGCTCGAGCGCCGGGTCGTCGGCCACGCGCTACTCCTCGCCGCGGGGCGCTTCGGGGGCGACCGGGGGGCGCTCCGCAGCGGGGTCGGCCCCCCCGCGAGCCGCGAGCACGGCCTCCACCCCGTCCCCGTCCCCGGGAACGGCGTCGTGCTCGACAGCATCGTGCTCGACAGCATCGTGCTCGACGGCACCGTGCTCGACGGCACCGCGCGGAGCGGCACCGCGGCGCACGGCATCATCCGGGTCGGCATCGCCGACCGGGTTCGCCCGGCTTGGCCCGGCGCCCTCGCGGTCGGCGCGAGCGCGCTCCTCCGCCTCCTCCGCCTCGACCACGTCCACGCCCGCGGGCGGATCCTCACGCCGACGCTCCTCGAACGTGAGGGGCCTCGCGCGATGTGCGGGCGTCGAGATGGGCCCGAGCTTGCGCTCCCGCTTCTTCGGCGGCGGGACCGTCAGCGGCTTCCGCAGCGAGCGGAGATCCTCGTCCTGCAGGATCTCGTCGATGCCGGTGCTCGCGCGCAGCTCCCGCGCGGCGCGCCGGAACTCCCGGTAGCCGCTGACGAGCGCCTTCATCAGCGACGGCATCCGCGTCGGGCCCACCGCGAGGAGCAGCACGACCGCGATCATGAGCATCTCGCCCGTTCCGATGCCGAACATGCCCGCAGATGCATAGCACCCGGGGGTCGGCCCCGCCGCCGGGCCCGGGTCGGTCAGCCTGGGTGGAGCTCGCCGGTCGGGCTCAGCGCGAAGCGGCGCTCCCGGCGCTGGCGGGTCAGGGTGAAGGGCACGCGATGGATCCGGGTGTCGGCCTCCCCGAGCCCCACGATCACGAGGAGCTCCGCCTCGAGGGGCCGCAGCTCGTCCTCGTCCGAGCGCCGAACCTCGAGGGCGACCGACCCGTCGTCCGGATCCCGCAGCCGCAGCGCCCGGATGCCGTAGGCTGGTCCGCCGAGGTCGACCGGGGTCCACGGGTCGTCCTCGTCGGCGCCGGGGAGGCGGACCCGGAGCTCCGGCCGGTCGTCCGGGTGGGCCCACGTCAGGGCCGCGAACACCGCCGGTGGATCCCGCAGGACCCCCGCGATGCGGGCCCGGCGCCGGACCTCGCGGCGGCCCGCGTCGGTGTCGGCGTCGAGCTCCAGGCGGGCGAGGCGCACCGTGGTCCAGAGCCGCGCCTGCCCGGCCACCCCCTCGTCCACGCCGGGGTCGGTGGACTCGCTGAGGCGCTGCTCGAGGCGCAGCGCCTCGTCGGTCCGCCCCGCGTCCGCCGCCGCCCGCGCCAGGAGGAGGAGCACCCGCCCATCGCCCGGCCTCAGCCGGGCCAGGGTGCGGTACTCCCGGTACGCGTCGTCGGCCCAGCCGTGGGCGCGGTAGACGTCGCCGAGGCGCTGCCGGGCCCACGGGTCGAGGGGCGCCCGCTCCACGATCTCGCTGAAGACCCGCCGCGCCTCGTCCTCGCCGTCGGGCTGGCGGAGCCAGAGCTCGCCGACCGCGGTGCGCACCCGGGCGTCGGCGAGGGGGTCGGCGCGAAGCTCCCGGGCCAGGCGGCGCGCCTCCGCGAGGCGACCCGTCTCCTCGAGCAGGCTCAGGAGCCGGAGGCGGAGGTCCATCTCCTCGGGGGCCACCTCCAGCCAGCGGCGCACCAGCCGGAGCCGGGCCTCCGGGTCGTCGTCGCGCTGCCACTGGCGCGCGAAGACCCCCCAGTCGACGCTGACCTCCAGCCCGAGGCCGTCCCGCACCGCCTGGACGTCGTCGGGCGTGCGGACCCCGAGCAGGATCGCTCGGCGCAGGTAGTCCGCGATCCCCTCGCTGCCCACGAACGCCTGGTAGAGCGCGACCTGCCCGCGCACGCCGCCCACGTGCCGCAGCATCATGCGGAGCAGCGTGCGGCGGGCCCGCCAGCTCCCGGCCTCGCAGCCGGCCCGGGCCTCGCGCCAGACCGCGAGCGCTCCGCGTACGCCGCCGTTGACGGCCAGCCGCTCCCGCCACAGCGCCCGCCGCACCGAGAGCGCCTGCTCCGAGGCGTCGCTGCAGCGGCGCCGCGAGCCGAACTCTCGCTCCGGGAGCTCGAACGCATAGCGGTGGCGCACCGCCACCGTGTCGCCGCCGGTGGCCGGGAACGACAACCCGCCCACCTCCCGCAGCACGCACTGCACCAGGTCGTCGTCGTCGACGGTCGAGGAGGCCACCCGCACGTCCCGCGCGCGCCCCTGCCCGTCCACCTCGAGCTCCACCTCCAGGGCCCCCCGCAGGTCGGGCCGCACGAGGGACCGCCGGTCGTAGCAGCCCCGCGGGCCTCGCTCCCCTTCCCGGAGCGCCCGCTCCGCTGCTGCCCGGGCGAGGCCTCCGTCCCCTTGAGCCTCGCTCTCCGCGCCGGTCCGCCGGGTCCAGGTGCGCTCCGGCAGGGCCGCCATGGGCGGAGCCGGTCGACGGAGCCGGCGGCGCCAGCCCTCCTCGTCGTCGGTGAGCGTCGCCGCCGCCACGCCCGTCGTGCCGCCGCCGAGGCCCCAGGCCACCTCGAGCGGGTCGACGTCGAACCCGCGCACGAGGGGGGACGCCCCGCCTGCCCCCGCGCCGACGATCAGGCTCGTCCAGGGCGAGACCAGACCGAAGCGGACCCCGAGGTCGACCATCGCCTCGCGTCCCGCGTCGTCGTCGATCAGCTCCCGCAGGCGCTGCTGGGCCCAGCGCCGCCGGATGTCCCCGCCCTCGACCACCTCGCGCCGGACCGCCAGCGTGGCCTCGAAGGGCTCGCCGTCCCGATGGCCGCGGACCGTGAGCCGCGTCGGCAGCTCGCCGACCAGCCGGCCCACCAGGCGCAGGTGCTCGCCCTGCGAGACCAGGATCGGCGAGCGTGGGTAGACCCGCTCGACGCTGTCGCCGAGGTCGACCTCCACGCCGCGGAGCGCGGGTCGCGCCGCCTCGGCGAGGAGCTCCATCGCGATCCGCGTCGCCGCCGCGCGGTCCTCGACGGCGCGGGCGTGACCGTCGAAGAGGCGCGCCAGCAGCCCTTCGTTGGCGCCGTCGCCGATCGCGAGGCCGAAGAAGCGGGGCGGGTCCTCGAGCGTGGCAAGCGCCCGGCGGAGCGCCGTGGCATCGAGGTCCCCGGTCGTCGGCAGGCCGTCGCCGAGGTAGAGGACCGCGCCCCGCGGCTCGCCGTCCAGCAGCTCCGCCGCGTCGCGCAGAGACCGACCGAGGTCGGTCGCGCCGCCGAGGTGGACCTGCGCGAGCGCCTCGAGGAGCGCCTCCTGGTTGGCCTCCGTGGCCTCGCCGAGGCCCTCCGGCGCGCCCTCGGGCACGCGCGCCCGCACGTCGGCGAGCCGGAGCGCCACCCGGTCCGTGGGCGTGACCTGCCGCAGGACCGCCTCGACCAGGGCGCGCGCGATCGCGAGGTCCTCCGGGTCGGTGTCCCCCGAGACGTCGACGAGGAGCACCAGGGACAGCGG
Source organism: Sandaracinaceae bacterium (assembly GCA_050331215.1). Lineage (GTDB taxonomy): Bacteria > Myxococcota_A > Polyangia > Polyangiales > Sandaracinaceae > JBHJHB01. Next base: position 132,809 of record JBHJHB010000004.1, read on the forward strand.
CGCCGCCTCCGGGTCCCCCTCGACCAGCGAGGCCGAGGGAACCTCGAACAGGGCGTAGCGCTCGACCCCCTCCGCGAGCTCCCCCTCGTCGGGCGCCGTCGTGAGGTAGGCGGCGACCTCGCCCGCGGGCGGCGCCTCCTCCTGGATCAGGTCGAGCACGAAGTCGGCCCGGGGTCGGACGTCGCTCGCCCGCAGCACGACGCGCTGCCCTTCGACCGACGCGCCCATCCCGGCCCGCAGCGCCGTGGCCTCGGCGCGGGAGGTGTCGGCCGTGAGGATCAGCTCGCCGATCAGCGGGGGCTCCCCGGGCGCGGGCCGCATCGGGTACACGTAGGTCCGACGCCGCCCCACCCCCTCGAGCCACGTCGTGTAGCGGAGCTTGAGCCGAACCGTGGCCCCGGGCGCGACGGGGTACACGCGCGCCCGGAGCTGCCCCGGCCCGTCGTAGACGAGCTTCGACGCCTGGGCCCGGGCGTCGACCCACGGCAGCACGTACCCGTCCTCCACCCCGGTCGCCGCGGGCACTGCGGGCACGTAGCCGCTCCCCGTGTCGACCTCGAAGCTCTGCACCAGAGCACCGTCCGGGAGCCGGATCAGCCACTCGCCCTCGAGGGTGTCGCTGCGGGCGTTGAAGTAGGCCTGCTCGACCTCGGTGACCGCGAGCTCCCGCTGCAGCTCGACGTCGACCCGGTGGCTCCGGATCGGGAGCGGGGTACGGGCCTCGCCCCACTGGTCGAGGCGCCGCCCGGCGAGGACGCCGAGCGGCGTGCTCCGCGCGCGGACGAGGCGGGCGGGATCGGCCAGCCCACCCGTCCAGTCGTCCCACAGGTCGACGTCCTCGACGTCGGGCTCGCCGCCGCCGAGCGCGACGCCCATGCCCTGCTGGATGCGGCCGCTCCCGCCGTCGCTGCGGTAGGTGACCTCCCCCGAGGCGCAGTAGACCCGCGTCACGCCCTGATCGCCCGCGACCGCGAAGGTCGCGTCGCCGGCGCTGACCTCACCCTGGTCGGTCCGGACCGTCGTCTCCTCGGCGCGCGACGCGTCCACCCACACCCGGCCCTCGGCCAGGGCCAGGCCGCTGAGCGCGGGCTCCACCGTGGTGGCCCGGTCGAGCAGCACCCACGCCCCGCCGTCGAGGCGGACCACGGCGCGCCCGTCGGGGGCGGTGGCCGCCGTCGCCCCCTCCTCCACCCGGGCCTCCCCCCGGACGGTCTCCACGCGGCCCCCGCGCGAGAGCTCGAACCCCCCGCGGACCGCCTCCGCGGTGGCGACCGTGGGCGCCGGTTGGAGCGGGGTGAAGCATCCGGCGAGGGCGGCCGGGGCCAGGGCCAGAGCGACCCTCCTCATCGGTCGGCCTCCGGACGGGCCTCGGCGAGCACATCACCGGTCAGGGTCCAGGCGTAGGCCGGCCGGGGTCCGTCGAAGGGCAGGTCGACGACGGTGACCCTCTCGTCGTCCTCGCCCTCCCGCCACACGACGATCAGCTGGGCGCCGGCGCTCCGCCGGGGGCCGTCGCCGGGCTCCCGCCGGACCTCGATCCGGTAGGTGCCCCCGTCCTGCTCCGCGAGGTCGAACGCCTCGAGGCCGAGCTCGCCGTAGAGGTCGGGCGGGCGGTTGAGGCCGAGGCCGGGGTGGCCGGCCCACAGGCTCAGGCGGGCGTCGGGGTGGGTCCAGACGAGGGTCACCCGGAGCGCGCCGGCCTCCTGCAGGACGCCCGTCCGGCGCATCCGCCGGGCGAGGCGCTCGAGCCGCTCGTCGTCGCCCTCCTCTCGCGCGGCCTGGCGGAGGCGCGCGAAGCGCACCGACGACCAGAGGGCGGCCACCCGGGCCAGCCCCCCGCCCGCGCCGGGCGCGGCCGTTCGCATCAGGCCCTCCTCGAGCCGCAGGGCCTCGTCGACGCGCCCCGAGCCTGCCGCCGCCTGGGCGAGGAGCAGCCGGACGCTCGGGTCGTCGGGGCGGATCTCCCGCAGCGTCTCGTACTGCCGGTACGCCTCGGGGTACCAACCGTGGGCGCGGTACAGGTCGCCGAGGCGCCGCCGGGCGAGCTCGTCGAGGGGGGCGAACTCCACGATCTCGCTGAACGCGCGCCGCGCCTCGTCCGGGCGGTCCCAGCGGAGGTACATCTCGCCGATCGCGGTCCGCACCGTCGTGTCGGCGAACGGGGCGACCCGAAGCCGATCCGCCAGCCGCTCCGCCTCGGGGAGACGGTCGGCCCGCTCGAGCGCCCGCAGGAGCCTCAGGGCGAGCTCGAAGCTCTCGGGGTAGTCCCGGACGAGCTCGCGGAGCGCGCGGATCCGAGCCGCCTCGCCGTCCGCCCGCGCCAGGACCTGCTCGACCAGGGCCCAGTCGACGCTCGCCCCGAGGCCGAGGCCCCGGCGCACCGCCATGAGGTCCTCGGGCGTCCGGACCCGGCTCAGGATCCGCCGCCGCACGTAGCCCCGGGCGCTTCCCGGCGTCAGGGCGCGGTAGAGGGCGAGCATGCCGTCGATGCTGCCGGCCCGCGCGAGCATCAGGCCGAGCAGCGCGCGCCGGTCACGCCAGGTCGGGGCCTCACAGGCCCGGCCGGCGTCGCGGTACACCCGGACCCAGGCGCTCGCCGAGCCCGCCTGCCGGAGGCGCTCGCGCCAGAGCGCCCGACGGTCGTCGAGCGGCTTGGTCGCCGCGTCGCTGCACCGGCGCGCCCGGTGGTGGGCCGTCGGCTCGCTGACCGGCGCCGGCGACGTCGCGCCGGGCCCCTCGCCGGCCTGGAGCACGAAGGGGTAGCTCACCGCGACGGTGCCGCCGACGGGAGGCGCCGGGAACGCCCAGCGGCGCACCGCGCTCACGACGCAGGCCTCGACGGGCGGGCTGCCGAGCGTGCTCGAGCCGACCGCGGCCGAGGTGACCTTCCCCTCCGCGCCGATCGCGAAGCGGACGACCACGCGCCCCTCGAGGTCGGGTCGGCTCGGAAGCTGCCGCTCATAGCAGAACCGCACCTCGTTGAGGTGGCGGCGGATCACCCGCCGGATGATCTCGGGGCTCAGGCCCCCGCGGACATCGGCGCGGCCCGTGCGGACCTGGGGCACCCGCCGCGCGCCGCGCCCTCCCGCGCCGCGGCCGTAGCCGCTGCCCGTCAGACCGCCCCCGCCGTGGCCGATCGTGCCGAGGTTCCCGAGGCCGATCGTGCCCTCGCCGCTGCCGCCCCCGCCGACGCCGGTGCCCTGGAGCCCGAGCGCCGCGCCGGAGGCGTCGTCCGCATCGGAGAGCTCGTCCGCGCCGACCCCGTCCTCGACGCCCGTCGCCTCGCGACGCGCCCGTAGGCCGTCCGCCTCGCCAGGGGCCACCCCGGCCGGCGCCTGCCCCCGACGCTCGGCCTCGGCGAGCGGCGCCTCGCCGTCCCCCCCCACCCCGTCGCGCGCCTCGAGGCCTGCCAGCGCGTCGCTCGGCGTCTCGGGCACCCGACGGGCGGACCGCGCCGGGGCCGGTCGCGCGCCACCCGCCTGGCCGGAGGAGCCGCCCGACGCCTCCGGCCCGCGGATCCCGTACCGGTTGCCGGTCCCCCCGCCCGGCGGCGGGGGCGGGGCCGGTGCGTCCGTGGCAGGCGAGCGGGGCTGGAACGCGCGGTCTGCGCCCGCCTCGTCCTGGGGTCGACCCATCCGTCCCGCCTCGCCCTCGGACGCCAGCGCCTCCGTCGCCTCCTCCTCCTCGACCGCCGCCTGCTCCGGCTCCTGCGCCGACGTGGTGCTCGGCTCCGGCTCCATCATCGGCGCCTCGGCGGACGCCGCCTCGCCACTCTCGGTGAAGGCGCAGCCGGCGAGCGACAGCGGCCCGAGGGCCACCGCCACCGCGGCCTGGCCCGCCGCGGAGCCCCAGCCCCCGTGGCCGCTCACGTCGAGGGGCGGCCGATCGATCAACCGCAGGCCCTCGACCCCGAGGGCCGCCACCTCCGTATGGCTCGGCACGTAGAAGCTCGTGAACGGAGTGATCAGCCCGTAGCGGGTCCCGAGCTCCGCCACCTCCTCACGCCCCGCGCCGCCCAGCAGCAGCTGGCGGAGCCGCTCGCCCGCCCAGCGCAGGCGCAGGTCCGACGACTCCGCGGTCGGGCGCACCTCGAGGGGCACCGTCCTCTCGTAGGGCTCGCCCCGATAGGTGCCCGTGACCCTCACCTCGCCCGGCAGGCCCTCCCGGACCCGCCCGACCACGGGGAACACCGCGCCCAGCACCCCGTCCCGAGGCCCCCGCGGGTAGACGCTGTCGACGCCGTCCCCGAGGTCGACCTCGAGGCCGTGCACGACCGGGCGGCCCGCGTGGGCCAGCACCCGGAGCGCGGCGTCGGCCGCCTGCGCTCGCTCCTCCACGCGGAGGGCGAGCCCGCCGCCCCGCGTCAGCGTGGCGAGGAGGTCGAGGTCCGCGTCCGCGCCTGCCGCGACCGCGTAGAGCCGGAACGGCTCCGGCAGCCGCGCGAGGCGCTCGAGGAGCCCCTCGGCCCGCAGCTCGCCGACCGTCGGCGCGCCGTCCCCCACGTAGAGCAGGAACCCCGGCCGCTCCGGATCGAGCAGCGCCGCCCCCTCCGTCAGGGCCTGGCCGAGGTCGGTCGCGCCGCCCGGCGGGATGCGGGAGACGCCGTCGAGCAGCGCCTCCAGGCGCTCCGGGGTCGCGGCCGCGAGCGCAGGCTCTCCGCCCTCCCCGTCGAGAACCGAGCGGATCGCGAGGTCGCTGCGCACCACCGCGAGCCGGTCCTCGGGCCGCAGGTGGGCGGCGAGGGACTCGACCACGCTGCGACCGAGCTCGAGGTGCCCCCGCTCCGTGGCTGCGGACACGTCGACCACGACGACGGCATCGATCGGCCCCTGGGCGTCGTCCTCGGGGATCGGCAGCCGCAGCGGCAGGTACAGGAAGTCGCTCTCGTCGGCCTCCTCGAGCGGAGCGGGGGCGCCCGGCGCCCGGGGAGGGGGCTCGTGTGGCGCGGTCCAGGCCCGCTGGACCTCGCCCTCGCCGCCGACCAGCTCCAGCCAGAAGTCCGCGTGGGGGCGGAAGTCGCTGCGCCGCAGCTCGACCCGGCCCGCGTCGACGGTCGCGCCGAGCCCGGCCCGGACCCGCTCGGCGCCGGAGCCCGAGACGTCGGCGACCAGCGCCAGCTCCTGGACCTGCGGCACGCGCCCGGCCCCGCCCATGGGGTAGCGGTAGAGGCGCGGAGCGCCGGCGGACGGCGGCGCCAGCCACTCGGCGTAGCGGATCACGATCCGGCGCGTCGCCCCGGGCGCGATGGGATAGATGCGCGCGCGGTAGGCGCCGGGGGCGTCCCACTCGAGCAGGGCGGGGTCCTCCGTCGAGCCCCGGTAGACCCGCTCCTGGTAGGCCTGGCGCGCCTGGGCGCGCTCGCGCACGTAGCCGTCGACCAGGCGGTCGCCGCGGTCGACCGCGAAGCGCTGGAGGACCGCGCCCTCCGGGACCCGGATCCGGTAGAGCCCCTCGACCGTCTCGCTGGCGGGGTTGAAGAACTGCTGGTCGACCTCCGTGACCGCGAGGTCCCCCTCGAGCCGCACGCGCACCTCCAGGCGCCGGACCACCAGGGACCAGCGCGCGCGGCCCACCTCGTCCGGCACTCGAGCCTCGAGAAGCCCCACCCCCGCCGGGGCCCCGGCGTCGGAGGGACCGGGCCGCGCGAGGCCGCCGGTCCAGTCGCGCCACAGGCGCGTCGGGGTGACCTCCGGCCGGTCCCCAAGCGTCAGCGTCTCGCCGGCCCGGACCACCCGCCGCTCGTCGTCGCCCCGGCTCCAGCCGACCTCCCCGTGGATCGCATGGACCTCCGGCGCCCCGCCGGCCGCCGGCACGCGGACCGACACCGACGCGTCGGCCAGCCGCAAGCGGCCGCCCGCGACCCCCACCGCCAGGCGCTCCCCCGCCGCCACCTCGACGAACACGCGCCCCGCGCGCAGCTCCAGCTCCTGTCCGTCGCCGAGCTCGACCTCGCTCCCGCCGTCGACCAGCAGGACCGGTCCGGCGTCCAGGGTCAGGCGCGCCAGGGACCCGTCGGCGAGCCGCAGCACCTGCCCTCCGGCGATCCGGGCCACGGGCGGGCTCGCGGCCTCGTCGATCGCGACCTCACCCCGAACCGGCTCGACGGTCCCGAGGGTCGCGTCGACCTCCGCGACGCCGCCGCAGCCGGCTCCTGCCCCCGCGGCGAGGACGGCGAGCCCCCACGCGAAGCACCCCCTTCGACCCCAGTCGTCCATCGTCCTCCCCCGGGCTCGGCCGGCCTGCACGACCGGAGGGACCAGGCGGGCAGGGGGCACCTTGGGTCACGGCCCGCGGCCCCGAGGATATCGTACCCGGTGCGCGAGCAGGGCGCGCCTCCGGCGCGGATGCGCGCTTGCGTGCAGGTAGCACGCCGCGCTCCATCACCACATCGTCGCGCCTCCGGCGCGAAATAGCGGCCGGGGGCGTACCGTAGAAGCCCACGACCGTGCTCAGCCTGGCTCATCCTCCTCTCCGGGTCGCCATGTCGACGCTCGCCCCGACCTCGTCCGCGGTCGGCGCCGAGGACGCGGAGCGCCGCGCTTCGCGCGGCGACCGTGACGCCCTGGCCCGTCTGCTCCGCCTCCACGCCCGCGCGATCAGCGACGTCTGCCGCTACGTCGCCGGCGCCGGGGACGCACGGGACGCCACGCAGGAGGCGCTCGAGCGGATCATCCGCTCGATCGAACGCTTCGACCCCAAGCGCGGGAGCTTCCGCAGCTGGGCGCTGACCGTGGCTCGCAACGTGTGCCGGGACCGCCTGCGCCGGCGGGGCCTCGAGCGGCGCACCTTCGTCGGCGAGGGGGACGAGGTCACGAGCGCGGAGCCGAGCCGGGCGCCGACGCCCGAGCGCGTCGCCCTCGCGCGGATCGAGACCGCCCGCCTCGCCGAGGCCCTCGAGACCCTCCCCGAGGGGCAGCGCCTCTCCGTGGTGCTCTACCACCTGCACGAGGCGACCTACGAGGAGATCGCCACCACCCTGGACGTACCCCTCGGCACGGTGATGACGTGGCTCCATCGTGGGCGACGGAGGCTGCGGAAGGCTCTGTCGGAGCCGAGCCGCGAGGGCAGAACGGCATGAGCAGGCATCTCGACGAGCGGGCGCTGGAAGCCCTGGCCACGGGTCGGGACGACCTGCTTCGCCCCGACGAGCGGGAGCACCTGGCGACCTGCATCCCCTGCCGGAGCCAGCTCGAGGCCACCCGGGAGGAGGTGGAGGACGCGTCGGTCGCGCTGCGACGCCTCCCGGCGGAGGTCCCCGACCTCGACGCGATGGTGTCGGCCGCGCTGGCGGAGGCTCCGCCGCCGGTCGACGTCAGCCGGGGGAGCCTCCGCTGGGGGGCTGCGGTCGGGCTGAGCGCCGCAGCGGTCGCGGCCGTGGGCGTGCTCCCCGACAGCGTCGCCGCCCTGTCGGGCGCGTGGCGGTTCGGATGGGGAGCCTGGCCGGCGCTCAGCGCGCTCGACCGGGCCGTCGAGGCCTTGGTGCCCGGCGGCTGGCCCATGGTCGCGGTGCTGGGCCTGCTCGGGGCGGCGGCCCTGGCGAGCCCGGTGCCGCTGCTCGGTCGCCTCCGGCGGGTCCGCTCGGGCGCGGCCGCGGTCGGGGGTGTGGTGGTGATGGCGGCCATCCTCGGGGGCGCCCCGTCGGCGCTCGCCTACCGGGTGGAAGGCGCCTTCCCCGCCGACCTGGTACCGGTCACGCTCGATGTGGACCGGGAGCCGCGGTCCGCCGCGATCCGCCGCGCGGCGCGCAGCGCGGGCCTGGACCTCGCCATGACGCTCCCGCCGAGCCTCGGCGACCCCGACGTCACCCTCCAGCTCCAGGAGCGGCCGCTGTCCGAGGTGCTGGAGGCGTTGCTCGGCGACGCCGACGTCGTGGTCGAGGTGCGCGGGTCGATCCTGACCATCCGGCCCGACGCGGACCCCGAGGCCCCCGTACCGCGGAACGAGGGGAAGCTGCGGGACCGCTCCAGCTTCGGCGAGAGCGTGGAGGTCGGGCCGGACGAGGAGGTCCGGAACGTCTTCACGATGGGCGGCGACACCCGGGTCCGGGGCCGCGCCTTCGGCGACGTGGTCACGATGGGGGGTAACGCCGAGGTCGAGGGAAGCGTCCTCGGCGACGTGGTCACGATGGGGGGCCACGCGGAGATCGAGGGCGACGTCCTCGGCGACGTCGCGACGATGGGCGGCGACATCACCGTCCGTGACGGGGGCCACGTCTACGGCGACATCCACGCGATGGGCGGCGAGATCGAGATCGAGGACCTCGGTCGCGTGGACGGCGACCAGACTGCCGGCTCCCCTCGCCTCGGGGCCTTCCACGAGGAGGAGCCGGGGCCCGGACGGTTCCTGAAGCGGCTGTTCGAGCGGACGCTGAAGCACGCGCTCCTGTTCCTCCTGGGGCTGGTGATGCTCGGGGTGTGGAAGACGCAGTTCATCACCGTCCGCCGGGCGCTCGCGGAGCGGCCGCTGTTCCGGGGGCTCATGGGCCTCGTCGGCCTGGTGGTCGGGGTGATCCTCACGGCGGGCCTCGTGGTGACGATCATCGGCATCCCGGCCGCGCTCGGGCTGATCCTCCTCCTGTTCGCCGCCGGCTTCGTCGGCTCCGCCGCGGGCGCGTGGTGGCTGGGGACCGTGCTGCCCTGGGGCGAGGAGCGCCCGGTGGTGCAGCTCGGCATCGGCGTGGGCCTCTTGTTCCTCCTGTCCTTCATCCCGGTGGTGGGCGACCTCGCCTCCTGCGCGGTCACGCTCGCGGGCCTCGGCGCGGTCATCGCGACCCGCTTCGGGTCCCGCGAGGCGCCCCCGCGCCGCCCGCCCTCCGCCGGCCCGTTCCGCTGAGAGGCCGCCGGCAAACGTGGGCATGGCGGCTCGCGGGCGGCTGCTAGAACGACGGGGTCATGAAGGTGTTCTGCGCCCTCGACCCCGCCCGCCTGCCCGACGACGCCCGCGCCACCCTGCGCGAGGCCCTGGCGAGCCACGAGGCCCACTACCCCGACGTCGGTCACGAGCACTCCAACCTCGTCCCGGCGGCGGCGCCGCTCCCCGCGGGGACCGAGGTGGTGCTCGGCCAGCCCGACCCCGAGGCGCTGCTGGCTCGCCCGAGCGTCCGGTGGGTCCACCTGACGAGCGCGGGCTACGCGCGCTACGCCGCGCCCGAGGTCCGCGACGCGCTCCGGAGCCGGGGCACGGCCCTGACCACGAGCTCCCGGGTGTACGCCGAGCCCTGCGCCGAGCAGCTCCTCGCCGCGATGCTCGCCACCGTCCGGAGGCTCCCCGAGACCCTCGACGACCAGCGCGGCGAGCGGCCGTGGCGCATGCGCCATCACCGGGACCGGATGGGGCTGCTCGAGGGCGCGCGGATCCTCGTGCTCGGGTACGGCGCGATCGGGCGGCGCCTGGTCGAGCTCCTCGCCCCGTTTCGCGCCGACGTGACGGTGGTCCGGCGCCGCCCGACGGGGCAGGAGCCGGTCCCGGCGGTCGCGTCGGACGCCGTCGATGGCGTCCTCGGCGACGCGACGCACGTCGTCAGCACCCTGCCCGGCACCGCCGCCGGGTTCCTCGACGCCGCGCGCATCGGCCGCCTCGCGCCGGGCGCCTACCTCTACAACGTCGGGCGCGGCACGACGGTCGATCAGGACGCCGTGCTGGAGGCGCTGGAGCGGGGGCGGCTGGCCGGCGCCTACCTCGACGTGACGGACCCGGAGCCCCTCCCGCCCGAGCACCCGCTCTGGGGCGCCCGAGGCGCGCTGGTCACGCCGCACGTGGCCGGAGGCCAGCCCGGCGAGATGCGCGCGCTGATGGCTTGCTTCGCGGACACCCTCCGCCGCTGGATGGACGGCGAGCCCTTGATCGATCGCGTCCTCTGAGCGCAGGCTCGCGCGGCGCCGTGCTCGGTGCAGCTTCGTGTCGGCCCTGCTTCACCTGGGGCCTGCTTCGCCTCGGGCCTGCTTCGCCTGGGGCCTGCTTCGCCTCGGGCCCGCTTCGCCTCGGGGCCCGTGCCTCGACTCAGCTCCGCGCCCTCGACTCGGTCGGCGGGCCGGTCCGATCCTCGGCCTCGCGCCAGAAAGCACGCAGCACCGATAGCACCGCGTGGGGGTCCTCGAGCTGCGGGTAGTGGCCGAGCCCCTCGAGCGGCACGAGGCGTGCCCCCGGGATCTCGTCGGCCAGGCGCTCCGCGATCGCCATCACCGCCACCGGGTCCTTCGGACCCCAGGCCACCAGGGTCGGCAGGTCGAGCCGCGTCAGCGCGCCGATCCACCGGTGCTTGAAGATGGAGCGCTCGTCGACGTAGCGCATGATCGCCGGCAGGCGCTGGTGGCCGTCGTCGGCCCGGAGCAGGGCCCACAGCGCCCGGAGCTCCTCGTCGTGGAGCGCCTGGCCCAGGATCCGCGACAGCTGCCACTTGAACACGGGGTAGCGCGAGGCCCGCACGAACAGGTCCGCCACCGGGCTCATCAGCAGCTTCTGGGACGGCGTCAGGCGAGTCATGTCGATGTGCACGCTGCCGTTCATCAGCGTGATGCTCGCGGGCTCGAAGCCCGCGAGGTGCCCCCGCTCCCGGCGCGCCAGGAGCTCGGTGAGGACGCTGGTCCCCATGTCGTGGTCCACGACGTGGCCGCGGTCGAGGCCGGCCCGGCGAAGGACCTCGATCACCACCTCCGCCTGCTCGAGGAGGCTGTAGCTGTAGTCGATGGGCTTCGACGAGAGGCCGTAGCCGGGCAGGTCGAGGGCGAGGCGCGGGCGCCCGTCGAGCTCCGCCCAGATCCGGTGCCAGTCGTAGGAGCTCGTCGGGAAGCCATGGAGGAAGACCACCGGCACCTCCGTGCCTCCGCCGGCCTGCACGACGAAGACACGCTGGTCGCCGATCGCCTCGAAGCGTCCTTGGTCGCGCCAGCTCTCGACGCTCCTCGGGAAGACCTGGGTCACGGGCACCTCGAAGGACCTAGCGCTGCCGGCGCGCTACTGGGGGCATGAGGGCTCGGTGGGAGCGTGCGGCGGGATCATCTCCATCACCACCACCTCCCGGAGCCGGCTGACTCCGTCGCCTCGCAGCACGACGCGGAGCATGAAGGGCTGAACCGTCTCGGTCTGAGGGATGTCGTCGTTCCGGAGGACGATCGCGAAGGTGACCTCCGTCCCGGGGAGGACCTGATCGTACCGGTCCCCGAGGTCGACCGCGGCGCCCGGCGGGTCGCTTCCGCGGGTCTCCACGCCGCGCAGGAACGCCGTGGCATCGAAGGCGTCCCCGGGCATGTCCTCGATGACGACGTCGAGGTCGATCGGGACGTCGCGGACCAGGCTGCCGACGGCCTGCACGACGGTCTGGGCGAGGGAGGCGCCGTCTCGCTCGATGTCGAAGACCAGCGGCGTGGCGTCGGAGAGGACGGCCCCGGTCCGGGTGGCGAAGGACTCGAGATCCTCTCGGCCGGAGCTGGACCGGGCGCCGGAGTGGATGCCGAGCACCTTCGCGCCGATCGCGTTGAGGGCGTCCACGGCCTCGGCGTAGGAGTGGGGAGCGGGGGTGATCACGCCCGGCGCGTAGGGGTTCCGGCCACCCGGGCCGTTGTGGGTCGGCGCGTCGGTGAAGGTGAGGATGACCCGCGCTCCGATCGGCCGGAAGCAGGGGTAGCCGGGCCGGCCGGCGCTGCAGCCGGCGGGCTCGACGAACCGGCCGAGGCCGTCGCCGGTCGCGGTCTGATAGAGGGCCTCGGTCAGGGCCTCGGCGCCATCCCGCCCCCCCTGCAGCCGGAGCCGGTCCACCGCCTCCTGGACGCTCGCCGCGCTCCCCGTCACCGGTTGGACGAGACGGTAGACCTCGTCGTCCTCCTCGCCGTAGTTGTGCTCCGGGAGGGGGAAGTCGGCGAAGTGGCCGACCCCGAAGTGAAGGTCCGGGATCGCGTCCTTCAGCCGCGGGATGATCTCGACCCGGAGAAGGTCCTGGATCTGATCGATCTCCTCGCCCATCGACCCCGTGACGTCGACGAGGAAGAAGACGTCGGCGGTCTCGATCCGCGTGACGAAGGAGACCTCGACCTCGCTCGGCGGCTCCCGGTACGGGAGCTCGACGCAGAGGTCGTGCTGGGGTCCAGCGTCAGGGCTCGGGTTCGCAAGGAGCCCCTCGTCCACCCGGGGGGACGGCGTCCCCAGGTCGCTCACCTCGAGCCCCGTGCGCGCGCCGCACGCGGCGAGGACAAACGCCGCCCCGGTCGCCCATGAGGCCGCGGCCCGCCGCGTCGCGCTCATACGTCGTCACCGCAACCCATGCCCTCACCCCCCGGGACGACGAGATCGATCCTCTGCGTCCCCAAGCTCGTCCGATCGTTCGCGCGAAAGACTATACGCGCGGGGAACACGCGACGCTCGACGGACGGCGCCAGACCGCTGGCATCGACCGTCACCTCGAACGTAAGCACGGTCCCGGGCACGACCCCCACGAAGCGGTCCCCCTCGATCCGGTCGACCGCCGAGGCCGGGCTCGCGCTCCGCGCCGCCACGCCGCGAAGGAGGGGCGTCGCGTCGACCTCGTCGCCGGGGAGGTCCTCGACCCGCGCATCCACGTCGAGCGGCACCCCGGCCGCGACGCGCTCCACGGCCCGGATGATGTCCTCGCCGCTGCGGGCGCCGCCCCCTCCGATGTCGAAGTACAAGGGCTCGTCCCGGACGTCGACGCTCCCCGTGTCCCGGAGGAGGCGCGAGAGGTGCCTCCGCGGGCTCGGGCGGTTCCGGTCCGACGCGCCGAGGCCGAGGACGAGGATCCCCGCGGCCCGCGCGGCATCCACGGCCTGCTCGTAGGTGGACGGGGGCGCGGCATCCGGGTCGCGCAGGTGAAACCGGTAGGGCGCGACCGGCGGGATCCCGGGCGGGCCGTTGTGCATCGGCGCGTCGGTGATCAGCATCACCACCGGCAGGGCCTCGGGGCGGAAGCAGGCGCCACCCGAGCCTCCCCGGGGGCACCCCGGCGACGCGGGGATCGCGCCGCGGGCTCCGGGCGTCCCGTAGCCGGCGCCGGTCGCCACCTGGTAGAGGCCCTCGATCGCCGCCTCCGGGTCGTCGTCGTTCGCCCACACGGGCGTGTTGTCGAGGGCCGCCTCCACGCGGGGCAGGTCCTCCGTGATCTGGGAGCGGAGCGCGTAGGCCTCGACGCTCCGGGGCGCGTGCGGCGCGAAGGGGAACTCCCCGAACAGGGCCACCCCGAACCGCGCGTCCGGGATCGACGCCCGGACGCCGGGCACGACCCGCTCGCGGAGGCCGCGGCGGACCGCATCGATCTCGTCGAGCATGCTCCCCGTCGAGTCGAGCAGGAACATCACGTCCACCACCTGGAGCGAGGCCGGGATCGACAGGGTCGCCCGGACCGGGCCGCCGTCGATCGGGACCGGGACGCACGGGATCGGAGGGGGGCCAGCGTCCGGGTCGACCGGCGCCCCGCCGTCCGGGCCGGCGTCCACGGGGAGCGGCGGCGGGGACGGCAGGCCGGTCTTGGCGCCGCACCCGAGCGCGGCAGCGAGGCCGACGACCAAAAGGGCCGACCTGCTCGCGCGAGACGCAGACCTCGGGCCGCGCGCGGCTGACCCCCCCCACCGGAGCCCACGGGCGGCCCGCCAGCCCTCGCGGCGACCCGCGTGCGACTGCCGACCCGGAGGCCTACCTCGGCTCGCAGCCGCTCCCATCCTCCGCCGGGACCACGATCCGGACGAGACGCGAGCCGAGCCGGGCCCGCTCATCGCCCCGGAACACGACCTCGAGCAGGAAGCTCTGGGGCTCGCGGCCGGGCACCACGGCGTCGTTCCGGAGCTCGAGCTGCACGAACACGCTCGTCCCGGCCCGGACCCCGAAGAACAGCCCCGCCTCGCGGTCGATCGACTCGACCCGGTCGCTCGGCACCGCCCGGATGGCGAGCACCCGCTCGACGAAGGCGGTCGGGTCGACGCCGTCGCCCGAGTCGGGATCGACCAGAACGGTGTCGATATCGAACTCGATCGTGTCCGCGAGGGTGCGGACGGCGTCCACCACGCTGTTGGACAGGCGCTGGCCGCGGCTCCCGATGTTGAAGACCAGGCCGGTGCTCCCTCCCGTGTCCCGCACCAGCTGGACCAGGTCGTCCCGGCCCTCCCCGTCGTCGCGGGAGTAGAGGCCGATCACCCGCGCGCCGAGCTGGTTGAGGGCGTTGACGGCCTCCGCGTACGTCGCCGGGGGGCGCTCCGCGCGATCGAACACGGCCTCGCACTGGTCGCGGTAGAGGTTGGCGTTGGGCCCCGGCCCGTTGTGGAACGGCGCGTCGGTGAAGAGCAGCACGATCGGGAGCGCGTCGCGCCGGAAGCACGGGTAGCCGAGCCCACCGCCCGGGCAGCCGAGGGACGGGGGCACGAAGGGCCGGATCCCCCGGCCGGTCGCGGTCTGGTACAGCGCTTCGACCTGGGACTCCGGCTGGTCGAGGCCGTTGCCGAGGCGGATCCCGTCGACGGCGGCCTGCACCTGGCTCAGGTCGTCGGTGATCGGGAGGGCGAGGTCGAAGGGGGTGTCGACCACGTCCCCGCACATCCCGACGGGGAAGTCGCCGAACGTCGCGACGCCGAGCTCGCTGTCGAAGACCGTCTCGCGGACGCCGGGGGCGATCGATTCGCGCAGGCCGCGCCGGATCTGGTCGATCTCCTGCTCCATCGACTTGGTCGAGTCCACGAGGAACAGCACGTCGGCCCGGGCCAGCTCGGCCGCGAGGTCGAGCGGCACCTCGACCACTCCCCCCTCGAAGGGCACCTCCGCGCAGGGGACGTCGGCGGGCAGCCCGAGGTCCGGGTCGGCGCCGCCGTCCAGGTCGACGGGGGGCTGGATGGTGCCGAAGTCGATATCGGCGTCCGGGATCTGGAGCCCCGTCTTGGAGCCACAAGCCGTCAGGCCCAGTACGACGCCGGCGATCAGGAGCGACCGGCCGGCGGGCCGAAGGAACGAGTTCACGAGAGGAAGCCTCCGGGGGCAACGTAGCTTCGCCCCACCGGAGCGTCGAGGACGACGGGGGGCGGGAGCGCCCCCGGGGCGGGGCCACGAGCGGCCCTTCTCTCCCTCCTCCCGCCCCCGCGCGACGCGGTCGGAGGGAGCGGGGCTCCGGCGGCCTCGCGGCGTCTCTCGACGCGGTGCAGGGGCGGCGGCGCGCGCGCGCCTTGGCCCGCGCGGCGCGGTCCCGGTCGGATCCGAAGAGCGCGACGTAGTCGATCGCGCTCGGCACGGGTCGGGGAGCCCGGGCGGGCGCGAGATCGAGAGCCCGGAGCTGCGCCCCGAGAAGCTCGAGGACCGAGGCGCTCGTCGCGAAGTGGCTCGCCTCCATCCCGTCGATCGCCCGGAGGATCCGCGCCGCGGCGAGGCCGCCGACGTGGCCGCGGTCCCAGAGGTCGCGGTAGCTCGCGGTCAGCGCGTCGGCGGTGAAGGCGTGGTGGACGACCAGCTCGGCAGCGACCCGGAGCACCGCGGCCCCGTCGATCGCCCCCTCCTCGAGCAGCACCATCGCGGGCTGAACGTAGTTGTAGAAGGGGCACACGCGCCGGCCGAAGGCCTCGAAGACCGCGGGGCTCGAGACCCGCTCGAGGTGGATGAAGATCCGACGCGCGCCGTCGTAGCGAGGAAGGCGATCCGCGAGGCGCACCAGCCGGGGCAGGTCGTCCTCGTACACGCCCGCCTCCCGCAGCACCGCCATCAGCTCCTCGGTCGGGACCCGCGCTGCGCAGAGGTCGGCGTACAGGGAGTAGATGAAGGCATCCGCCTCGGCGTCGTCCCCGAACAGGAACTCGTCGACATCGCCGGGCAGGCCCGCTCGGCTCTCGAGGAGCGCCCCCATCTTGTAGGTGACCTGGTCCCGGAGGAGCCGGAAGCGGCCACGCAGCAGGTTCTTGAGCTGGGGCTTGAGCGTGAAGGTGTCCCAGCGGACGCCGTCGAGGCGGAGCTTCGCCTCCAGCACGCCCCGCATGTGCTCCGGGCTCCCGCTGACGATGAAGATCCCGAGGGGGTTGGTCGCGCGGAGCTCCCGCAGCAGCGACGGCGCCCCCGCGACGCTCCGCTTCTGGCGCGCGCTCTCGAAGGCGGTCCGGACGAGGTCCCGGAGCGTGTCGAACTCCGTCCGGAGGTAGGTCTTGTCGAGGTCCCAGCGGTACACGAGGCGACGGGGTTCGAGCCGCCCCGCCCCTCGCTCATCGGGCCCGTCCGCCACGCGGGCGGACTTTACACTAACCGGGGGCCGCGCCGCCGGGTGGTATGCTTCGCCGCCATGGAGGCCCCCGGCCCCGATCGCGTCGACGTCCTGGTCGTCGCGGCGCACGCCCCGGAGATGGCCGGGCTCCGGGTCCACCTCTCGGACCGTCTGGCCGGCCGGATCCGGGGGCTGGAGGTCCGCGGCAAGGCGGTGGGGATCGGCCTGGCCGCGGCCGGTCCAGCGACCGCCCGTGCCTTGCTGTCCGCCGATCCGAGGGCGCTGATCCTGATCGGGTCCTGCGGCGTGTACCCCGGCCTGCCCCACTACCGCCCCCACGACGTGCTGGTCGCGAGCCGCGTCCGGTTGCTCAGCCACGCGGTGACCGCGGAGCGGAGCGCCTTTCCGGCCCCGATGCAGACCTCGGTCGAGACCGATCGGCTCCTCACCGCGGGCCTGTCGCAGCCCGGGGGTCGCGTCTTCGTCGCCCCCGTCGCGAACCCGCTCGCCCGGACCACGGACGATACCCTCGCCGCGGCGATCCACCCAGCCACCCACTGCGAGGGGGAGAACCTCGAGGCCTTCGCGGTGGCGATGGCGGCCCGGGCCGCGGGCGTCCCCTTCGCCGCGGTCTTCGGGGTCGCCAACCTCGTCGGCTCGACGGGGGACCACGACTGGCGGCAGTTCCAGCGGGAGGCGGTCAACCGGGCCGCGGAGGTGTTGACGGCGTGGCTCCAGACCGGCGCCCCGGGGCTGCCGCACGGCTGACGCGGGACCGGAGCGGGCCCGAGGTGCGTCCGCCCGTCTCGTCGGAGCTGCGGAGCGGCACCCCGGCTAGCCCCCTCGACAGCGGATCGCTTTTCCATCATCAATCCGGGTGGCCCGGACAGCAGGGGGAGGGTCATCCTAGGTCGCGAGGGAACCTGCGGTGAGCTGGGACGAGAGCGCACAGGAGGGAGAGGCGTCGGCCGAGAGCACCGGCAAGCGCCGGGCCCCGAGCGCCGAGCGCCTCGCCGCCCAGCTGCTCGAGCCGAGCGACCTCCCCTTCCTCGATGCGCTCCGCAAGGTCGGCCTCCTCGGCGAGATGGACGACGAGGAGCTCCTGCGCGTCGCGAGCGAGGTCGAGGAGACGACCGCGCTCGGGCGGCGCATCCAGCTGCTCGAGATCTACTTCGCGGCGGGCGGCGACGTGAAGGCCGCCGAGCGCCGTCGCCTCGCCGACCGGTTCTTCCTCCGGCGGGTGGGGGAGCAGACGACGGCCCGCGGCCTTCTGACCGCCCTCAGCGAGCTCGTGCCGGAGCTCGGCGGCATCTCCCTCGAGCGGATCGGCGGCGAGGAGGGGCCGCTGGTCGCCCGGGCGGGGGAGCACGTGTCCGCGATCGCGGACGACGCCGCCGACGACACGGCGACCGGGACCGTCTCGATCCGGAGCCTGGTCCGCGCGGTCAACGGGTTGATGGCCCGGGACGGAGTGCGCATCCGGCTGGTGCCCCTCGAAGGGGACGACCGCCGGGAGCTCTACGTCGGGCTCGGGATCACCGAGGCGATCGAGCTCGCGATGGCGGAGCTCCTCGAGGAGAACGAGTCCGAGCGGCTGATGGAGCTCGCGAGCTGGTGAGGCGATCCGTCGCGCGGCCCCCGCGGCGCCCCTGATCCGGCCGATCTCGGACGAAAGTGGCGCCCGAGAGGCCTGCTGGCCGTCCCCAGGGGCCCGCTTTGTTGACCGCGATCCAGCGGGCGGCGACCGTGCGGTCACCGAGGTGATGACGCACACCGAACGCCGCGGGCTCCGCAACACGGTCATCGACGGCCGCTACCACCTGCTGTCGCCGATCGGGCTCGGTGGCACCGCCGTCGTGTTCGCCGCGGAGCGCGTCACGGACGGCCGCGCGGCGGTGGTGAAGGTGCTGCGGGACGCCTTCGCGTTCCACCGCGAGCTGACCCGGAGGCTCCGGCGCGAGGGCGAGGTCGCCCGCCGGGTGCGCCATCCGGGGGTGGTCCGGTTCATCGACGACGGCTGGCTCGACGACGGGTCCCCCTACCTCGTGCTCGAGCGCATCCGCGGCGAGTGCCTCGCGCGCATCCTGCGCCGCCACGGGCCCCTCCCGGCGGAGCTGGTCGCCGCGATCGTGCTCCGCGTCACCTCGATCCTCCACGCCGCCCACCAGGCCGGCTACGTGCACCGGGACGTGAAGCCCGAGCACATCGTGCTCGACCGCCGCCAGGACGGCCGCCTGGATGTCCGGCTGCTGGACTTCGGGGTCTGCGCCGCCGCCGACGCGCCTTACGACGAGCGGGAGGGCGAGCGGGGCCGCGTCTACGGGACCCCGAGCTACGCGTCGCCGGAGCAGGCCGCGGGCCGGCCGGACGTCGATGCCCGGGCTGACGTCTTCTCCCTCGGCACCGTCATGTTCGAGGCCCTCACGGGGCGCCTTCCGTTCCGGGCCCGATCGGTGTCCCGGGTGCTGCGCCAGATCATCGTCGAGGACGCGCCCCGGGTCGGGCTCCTGATGCCGGACCTCGACCTGCGCATGGACGAGGTGGTCACCCGGGCCATGGCCCGCATCCCCCACCGTCGATACGCCTCCGCGCGGGCCCTCGGCCGCGCGTTGATGGCCGTGAGCGGCGACCGTCTGGCGGCGGAGCGCAGCCTGGTCGCGCTGATCCGCCGCCGGGCGGGCTCGCCGAGCGACCACACGCCGACGGTGCCGCGCCCGGACCCGGACCGGGTCACGCAGGCGGACCGCGCGGCCTAGCCGGCGACAGCGCCGAGCCCGCCCCGCCCCGGGCGGGCACGGCAGGGTCGAAGGCCGGGCCAGGTCGGCTAGAGTCGGCGCGTGCGAGTCCTCCTGATCCGGCACGGGGAGGCGGTCGACGGACGCACCGTCGCGGACCCTCTCCGGCATCTGACCGAGCGGGGCCGGCGGTCGGCGAAGGAAGTCGGCCACGCGATCCTCGAGCGGGGGCTTCGGCCCGGGGTCCTCCTGTGCAGCCCGTACGTCCGGGCGGTGCAGACCGCGGAGATCCTCGCCGCTGCCTTCGGGTACGGGTCGACGATCCCGGTGACCGACCACCTGCGCCCCGGCGCGACCACCGCCCGGGCCCTCGCCCTCCTCGAGCCCTACGAGCGGGGCAGGCTCGTCGTGATGGTCAGCCACGAGCCGACCCTCAGCGGGATGGCTCGCTTCCTCGCGGGCCGGCCCGACCTGCTCGCGTTCCGGACCGCCGAGGCGCGCCTCCTCGAGACCGACGCCGGCGAGCCGGGGCGCCTCGTGGCGCGGCTCGACCCGGCGAGCCTCGACTGGCAGGAGGAGTGACCCGGCCGGCGGTCGCCTCGAGGACGATCGCGTGCTCGCCGCGCGCGGCTCCTCCGAGGTGATCGGGGCGCTCCTGGCTGGCGCTGGCCACGACGGCGAGGCCTGCGGCCGGGGCCAGGGCCGCGAGCTGAGCCCGCGCGCCGACCCGGCGGTCGCCGACCTGGGCATCGCCGAGCACGAGCACCGCCCTCCCCTCGGGGTGGAGGAGGCGGCGCAGCGCCCGGAGCATGGCCTCCACCTCCCGGTCCCACCGGGCTGCGGCGTCCCGCCCGCTCGCCCGGCGCCGGGCTCCGATCTCCCCGCGGGCGAGCCCCGACGGGTCGAGGCCCAGCCACGCGAGGCGCCGAGCGTGGTGCCGCACGTAGTCGTGGGTGCCGCCGTAGGGCGGGGACGTGAGGATCAGGTCGACCTGGCGGCCCTCCAGGCGGCGGGGCAGCGCGCGGACGTCCGCCTCGAGGAGCGTGGGCGCCGGGCCCTTGACCACCTCGGCCAGCCGGCCCTGGCGCTCGACCAGCTCCACCGCTTTGCGCAGGAACAGCTCGGTGACGAGGCCCTTGCGGATCCGCCGCTCCACCGCTCGCTCCGCCGTATCCGCCCGCTGGCGCGACACCTTCACGAGCAGCGCGCTGAAGACCATCTCGAGGGCGAGCCGGTCGGACCCGGTCGCGGCGGCGCGGAGCTCTCCGAGGAGCCCCCCGAGCTCCTTCACGACGTGGGGGGCATACCAGCGCAGCTCGGACCGCGGGAGCTGCACCTCGATCGGGACGCGGCCCCGCACCCTCGCCGCGGACGCGTCGGCCACCTCGCGGGCCAGGCGACGGAGGCGCGCGCCAGCGGCGGCGTCCCGCGGCTCGGCCTTGACGGCGGTCAGCCGCGAGGCCAGCGGGTTGAGGTCGGCACCGACCGCCTCCGCTCCCGCGACGCGCGCCTCGACCACCACCGTTCCGCCGCCGCAGAACGGATCGAGGACCGACGCCGGCCGCCACGCCTCGAGCAGCGTGCGGGCGATCGGCCAGGGCATGCGGGCCGGCCACGAGTGGAAGCCGTGGGTCAGGGCATCCAGGTCCTCCTCCGCAGCGCGGGCCCAGGCCTCGGCGAGAGGGGCCGCCAGCGCGGCGGGGCCCTCGGTTCGGGTGCGGCCGCCGAGCTGCGTCATGGCCCGGCGCGGCCGGTCGTCGGCGCGGGGACGCCGGGTCATCGGGGACGCCGGGTCATCGGGGGCACAGCCTCATCGAGGGCAAGTGTCATCGGGGGCGACTCCTCACGGCCGTGGCCCGGGGCTCGGGGGCTCCCCGAGGTTCACCGCAAGGTCGAAGAAGCGCCGCAGGTCGTGGTGCTCCTCGGTGCGGCGGCCGTCGGCGTCCCGGGCATGCAGGGGATGCTCGACCGTCAGCTCGGGGTCCGGGGCGGGGCGCTCGCCCCCCCCGCGCGCCCGCCGGAAGGCCCACACCGTGAACAGAGGCCTCGAGCGACCGACCCGCGGGTAGACGTCCCGGCGCCGCGCCGCCCGGAGGCCGGCCATCGGCGCGTGCGCCCCGCCCCTCCCCTCCGCCACCGCGCTCGCGCACATCACGAAGGTCCCCCCGGGGGCGAGGAGGTCCCCCGCGGCCTCGAGGTACGCCTCCACGCCACCCCTCAGCTCGAGGCGAGCGGCCGCCCGCTGAGGGTCCGTCGAGGGGGTCGCCTCGCGCGCGGGGAAGTAGGGCGGGGTGCCCGTGATCAGCCCGAAGGGCCCGCCGAGGTCCCGCCGAGCGCCGGGGTCCCGAAGGTCGCCGAGCACGAGGCGAGTCCGGTCGGCGAGCAGGTCTCCGTTGCGCCGGACGTTGCGACGCGCGAGCTCGAAGCTGACCGCCTGGGCCTCCACGCCGGCGAGGCGCGCCTCGGCGGGCAGCTTGTAGGCGACCATCAGCAGCACCGAGCCCAGCCCGCAGCCGAGGTCCGCGTACGCGAGGGCATCGGGGACGAGCCGGCACGCCATGTGGGCGGTGGCGAGGTCGTCCAGCGAGTAGCGGTGGCCTCGCCTCCTCTGCCACACGCGCCACGAGCCTGCGATCGCGTCGTCGGTCAGCTCGCCCAGCTCGAGGTCGTCCAGCACGGGCTGGACATGCTAGCGAAGCGCCGGCGCGGCAGGAGCACGGACATCGTGGTTAGGCTCCCGGGGGTGAAGGACAAGCACATCCGTATCCGGGTCGAGCAGTGCCTCGCTCTGGCCAAGGCCTCGAACTGCCCCCGCCGGACCTTCGGCGCGCTGCTCCTGGATCCCGAGCGCAACGTGATCCTGATGGACGGCTACAACGGCGGACCCCGGGGCGGAGGACGGCTGTGCGGCGGCGACGTCTGCCTCCGGGACACGATGGGCATCCCGAGCGGGACGCGGACCGAGATCGGATGCCACCACGCGGAGATGAACGTGATCTGCAACGCCGCCGCCAACGGCGTGCGCTGCCGCGGTGCGTGGCTGATCGTCACGGGGGAGCCCTGCACGATGTGCGCGAAGATGATCCACCACGCGGGCATCACCCGGGTGCTCGTGGTCGAGGGGGGCTACCGCGGCGAGAACGGCGTGCAGTACCTGCGCGACCACGAGGTGGAGGTGGTCACGGTAGAGGGGCCGCAGGACCCGCGCGGGCCCGCCGCGGCCTGATCGCGCGGGAGGCCACGCCTCAACGCCGGATCCCCAGCGCCTTCATCTTCTTGTAGAGGTGGCTCCGCTCGAGCCCCAGGTCGGCCGCGGTGTTCGTGATGTGGCCCTTGTGGTGGGCGAGCGCCTTCAGGATCAACGCCCGCTCGGTCTCCTCGACCATCGCCTTCAGCGGGGTGCCCGGTCGGTAGATCCCCCCCGCCGGTGGGCCGCCGCCCGACCCGATCGGGAGGAGCTCGCGGGCGTCCGCCTCGTCGATCGCGTCCGTCGGGGTCAGGATCACCAGGCGCTCCACCAGGTTCTTGAGCTCCCGGACGTTGCCCGGGTAGGGGTAGCGGCACAGCAGCGCGAGGGCGCCCTCGCGGATCGACTTCAGGGGCCGGTCGTTGGCCGCGCAAGCGGCGCGCAGGAAGTGGGCGACCAGGTCCGGGATGTCCTCGGTCCGCTCCCGGAGCGGAGGGACGGTCAGCGGGACGACGTTGAGGCGGTCGTGCAGGTCGGCCCGGAAGCGGCCCTCCTCGATCTCCACCTCGAAGCGCTTGTTCGTCGCCGCGACGACGCGGACATCGACCGGCACGACGCCGCTTCCCCCGACCCGCTCGACCTCTCCCTCTTGCAGCACCCGGAGCAGCTTCGCCTGCATCGGCGGGGGCATGTCGCCCACCTCGTCGAGGAAGAGCGTGCCCCCGCTGGCCCGCTCGAACTTGCCGCGGCGCTGCTTCGTGGCGCCCGTAAACGCGCCCGCCTCGTGGCCGAAGAGCTCGCTCTCGATCAGCTCGGCGGGCACGGCGGCGCAGTTCAGCTTCTCGAGGGGTCGCTGCGCGCGACGGCTTCCGCGGTGGATCGCGCGGGCGACGAGCTCCTTGCCGGTGCCCCGCTCGCCCTGGATCAGGACCGGGGCGCTCGCCGTGGCGGCGAGCTCGATGCGCTGGCGCAGCGCCTCCATCGCCGGGCTGGTCCCGATCAACCCATCGAGGGCGCCGGTCTGCGCCCGCAGCTCCTCGTTCTCCTCCTCGAGCCGGGTGAAGGCCAGCGCCCGCTCCAGGCTGAGCAGGAGGCGCTCGGTCGCGATCGGCTTCTCGATGAAGTCGTGGGCGCCGAGCCGGGTGGCCTCGACCGCGGTCTCGCTCGTGCCGTGCCCGCTCATGACGATCACCGGAACCTCGCTGCCCTCCGACCGCAGCGTGCGGAGCATCGCGATGCCGTCCGTGCCGGGCATCATCACGTCGAGGAGGAACGCATCGTAGGCCTTGGCCCGGGCCTTCTCGAGGGCGACCTCGGCGCTCCCGGCCACGTCGACGTCGTAATCCTCGATGCGCAGCGCCCTCGACAGCGTCGAGAGGATGTTCTTCTCGTCGTCGACGACCAGGACGCTCGCCCGCGCCAACCTGCTACTCCTCCCGCAATCCGAGCTCCTTCATCTTCGTCTGGAGGCTCTTGCGGCTGATCTTGAGGAGCCGCGCGGTGTGGGTGACGTTGCCGCCGGTCTGGCGCAGGGCCCGCACGATCAGCTCCCGCTCGACCTGGCTGGTCACCTGCCGCACCGCTTCCTTGAGCCCCTCCGGCGGCGCGCTGCTGGAGGGAGGCACCGACGGCCGGGGCGGCCGCACGGGGGGCACGCCGGTCGACGACCGCAGCTCGGGGGGGAGGTCCGCCACCTCGATCTCGTCGCCATCGCAGAAGAGCATGCAGCGCTCCATGACGTTCTCGAGCTCGCGGATGTTCCCCGGCCAGCCGTAGCGCACGAGCGCGGCCCTCGCCGCGTGCGAGACGCCCCGGACGTCCTTGCGGAGCCGCTCCCGGAACTGCCGGACGAAGTGGTCGACGAGCAGGGGGATGTCATCGGTGCGCTCCCTCAGCGGAGGCAGGCGGAGCTGGACGACGTTCAGCCGGTAGTAGAGGTCCTCCCGGAACCGGCCCGCGCGGATCTCCTCCGCCAGGTCCCGGTTGGTGGCGGCCACGAGCCGCGCGTCCACGCGCAGGGTCTTGACCCCGCCGACCCTCTCGAACTCCGACTCCTGGATCGCGCGGAGCAGCTTCACCTGCATCGCGACCGGGATCTCGCCGATCTCGTCCAGGAAGAGGGTCCCCCCGTCCGCCAGCTCGAAGCGCCCCGGCTTGCTGGTGACCGCGCCCGTGAAGGCGCCCTTCTCGTATCCGAAGAGCTCGCTCTCGATCAGCTCGGCGGGGATGGCGGCGCAGTTCACGCGGATGAAGGGCCGGTCGTGGCGGCTGGAGCTCTCGTGGAGGGCGCGCGCGATCAGCTCCTTGCCGGTCCCGCTCTCCCCGGTGATCAGGACGGTGCTCGGGGTGTCCGCGACCTTCCCGATCACG
Organism: Sandaracinaceae bacterium; assembly: GCA_050331215.1. Taxonomy (GTDB): domain Bacteria; phylum Myxococcota_A; class Polyangia; order Polyangiales; family Sandaracinaceae; genus JBHJHB01. The sequence goes on from JBHJHB010000004.1 coordinate 157,272, forward strand.
TCGTAGATCTCCCGCATCGGGGCCGACTGCCCGATGATGTCGAAGCGCCCGGCGGGCTCCGCCACCACCTCGCGCTCGGTGAGCTCCCGGGTCCGCGCGGCCTTGCCGACCACGTTGCGGAACTCGCTCTGCTCGAAGGGCTTGGTGATGTAGTCGAAGGCGCCGACCTTCAGCGCGGCCACCGCCGTGTCCACCGTCCCGTGGGCGGTGATCATGATCACCGGGACGCCCGGGTAGCTCGCCGTGACGTGCTCCAAGAGGGCCATCCCGTCGAGCCGAGGCATCCTGAGATCCGTGATCACCACGTCGACGTGGTGCTGGGCGAGCGCGTCGACCGCCTCCTTGCCGTCCTGGACCGCGATCACGTCGTACCCGTCCCGCGAGAGCTGCGCCCGCAGCACCCTCCGGAGGTTGGGCTCGTCGTCGGCGACGAGGATCTGCTTCTTGGCCTCGGCCAACGGGGTCAGGGGGTCACTGGATCGGCTGGCACCGGTCGCCCCCGAGGTCCTCGGGTCGGTCGTCCGGTAGCCCGGTGCACGTGAACACGTACACCCGATCCACCCCCGGGGCCCCCGCCGCGACCTCGACCCGGGGGGGGGTCGTCGGCACGCCCGGCACGACGGTCACGGCCTCGCCGAGGTTGTCGTCCCGGCGCGGCTGGGAGTGGCGCAGCGCGGTGGTCGTCGCGCCGAGGTCCATCAGGTCGTCCTCGCCGCTGAAGACGAACACCGCGCCGGCCCCCTCGACGTTGGTCGCCTGGGCGCCGGGGGCGCCGACGACCAGCTCGGCGAGCCCATCGGCGTTGACGTCCCCGATCGCCACGCTCACCCCGAACACGCTGTCGTCGCACTCCACGAGCGGGTCGGCGTCCTCGGGGCAGCTCCGCGAAAGCGGCGACGAGCCCCAGGGGCCGCAGCCACCCGGGTCCGGCAGCCCCCGCCCGTCGTAGACCAGGACCTCGCCGTCCGCGCCGCTGCCGACGGCGAGGTCCGGCACGCCGTCGCCGTCGAGGTCGCCGAGGGCCAGCGTGGTGCCGAACCCGTCCGGCCCGTCGATGCAGGCCCGCACCGCCGTCACCGGCGCGCCCGCGTCCTCCTCGACGGTGAAGACGACCACTGTGGGGTCGTCCCCGTCGGGGGCGCCGGCGGCCACCAGGATCCGGTCGGCGTCCAGCCGGGCGGCGGCCAGGGACCGCCCGAGACCCTCCACGCCGACCGCCGCCGCGAGATCGAGGCGCAGGGGGGTGTCGCCGTCCGGCTGGGTCCACACCGACCCGACCCCGCCGTCGGCCTCGGGAGCGCCGATCAGGGCCTGCACGAGCGGGAAGCCGTCGGGGGCGGAGGCGGCGCTGGCCCCGAAGGCGATCCCGCCCGAGGCGGTCACGGTCGTGCCCGCCGGCTCGCCCTCGCACTCGATGCGCGCCGTGCCGGCGAGCTCGGCGACGGACATCACGCAGAGCTCGCGCCCCTGGAAGGTCGGCAGGCCCGCCACCGAGGCCCCCGACCCGTCGCCGCAGTCCCCTTCCTCCCGGCATCCGTCGAACAGGGCCTGGCCGATGGCGAAGGCCTCGTCCTGGACGACGGGGAAGCCGATGAACGGGCTGTCGCTGCCCGCCGTCGCGACCAGACGGCTCTCGTCACCGCTCGGGTCCGCGTAGCCCGTCAGGACGGCGCCGAACCGCTCGCGCGGATAGTCGGCGGGCGGCCTCAGCGACACGGTCGGGGCGAGCCCCCGCTGGTCGTCGAAGTCGAGCGGGTTGCAGCCGCCCACCAGGCCGAGGAGACCGGCGAGGGGGGCGAGCGTGAGCCGGCGCAATCGACGCATCAGAGCCTCCCGCTCAGGCTGAGGCCGAGGGCTTGCCGCTCCGGATCGACGGAGGGCAGGAGCGCGAGGTCGTCGGTCCAGTCCCGCGGCTCGAGCACCGTCCCCTCGGACGGCGGAAGGGGATCGTGCAGGAACTGGTAGAGCGCGATCAGCCCGAGGATCAGGGCGAGCCCGTAGGACGCGTTGGCGCCGATCGACAGGTACAGGCCGCGGTCGATCCGCGCGTCGTCGGACGCGAGGACGCCGTTGTCCCGGTCGTTGCGGATGTCGTTCAGCAGGTTGTTGCTCACGACGCTCAGCGCGATGCCGCCGCCGAGGAAGAGCGCGGCGAAGGTCGTGGTCACCACCGCTCCGCTCCGGTCGACCGCGGGCCGGAGCCGGAACTGGATCGGCGTCTCCTGACCCTGGCGGATCACCACGTTCTCCTCGAAGTTCTTGAAGCCGCCGTCCGCGATCACCACCCGGTGCTCGCCGGCGGGGAGCTGCCCCCGGTAGGGCACGTCGCCCACGCGCTCACCGTCCACGAGCACCCGGGCTCCGCCCCGGTTGCCCGTGACGCGCAGCCGGCCGAAGTCGACCCGGGTCATGTCGATCCGGACCGTGACGTCCTCACCGATGTTGACCTCGGCCTCCGTCTCCTCGGTGCCGTAGCCCGGCCGCTCGAGCCGCACGTGGTGGGGCCCGACCGGGATCGGCGCGCCGAAGGGCGTCTGGCCGGCGGGGCCTTCCTGGTCGTCGATGAAGACGCGGGCTCCGGCCACGTTGCTGACGACCCTCAGGTAACCGAGGAACTCGCCCTGGCTCATCTCCACGATGACCACGTACACCTTGCCGGGGTCGATGCGGACCTCCTGCTCGACCGTCTGGTAGTCCGGGTGCTCCACCGTGACGAGGAAGCGCCCCTGGTCGAGGGTGTGGGCGAACGGGGCGGGCCCCTCCGCCACGGTCTCGTCGGCCTGGGAGACGCGGATCTGGGCCCCCTCGGGGTTGGTGCGGACCGAGAGGAGGCTCTTGAAGTCGCCCGCGGTGGGCTCGGGAAGCTCCGGGGCGGGAGGCGCCTCGGCCACCTGGGGCGGCGGCGCGTCCGGGTCGTCCGGATCGGCGGGCGGCGGCGTGGGAGGCGGCTCGAGCGCAGCCCGGAGCTGGGCGATCCGCTCCTGCACCGCCCGTCGGTCGGACGCGCGCGGATCGCGCGCGAGGTACTGCTCGAAGAAGTCCGCGGCGCGGCCGATCTCGCCGGCCCGCTCGAGCGCGACCCCCGCGTTGTAGAGGAACGCGCTGAAGGGCTCGGCGGCGTAGGCGGCCTCGAACTCGGCGGCGGCCTCCTGGAAGCGCCCCTGGAGGTAGAACGCCTGGCCCTCCTCCATGTGGTCGCGCGCCTGCTCGATCGCGCTGCGCTCCTCGGCCTCGGCCGAGGCGGCCTCCTCCGCCGGCGCGGCCGAGTCGTCTTCGTCCGCCGACGCGGGGGACAGCGACCCTCCCGCGACGAGCCCGACCACGAGCGAAGTCCATACGAGTCCGCGCATCTCGGTCCCTTCTACGAGTGGGCGGGACCATACCATCCCTCCCGATCCGGCGTCTTCGGGGGTAACTTTGGGGCGCGCGCGGCGTTTGCTGGGCGTGAGGACGATGGACGCCCCGACCGACGACGAGCGAACGCTGTTCGACCGCCTGAAGAACGCCGCCCCGTGGATCGCGCTGGCCGTCGTCGCCGGCGTGTGGATCGCCCAGAGCGGCAGCGGCGGCTACCGGGGTCCCCTGCACGGGGAGCCGGCGCCGGAGCTCCGCGTCCCCACCTCCGAGGGGACCCTGGACCTGGCGGCCGAGCGGGGGCGCGTGGTCGTCCTGTCCTTCTGGGCCACGTGGTGCCCGGCGTGCCGTCAGGAGGGCCCGGTGCTCAGCGAGGTCCAGCGCCGCGTCGCGCCTGCCGGGGACGGGGTCGTCGGGATCAGCGTCGACCGCATGCCCCTCGAGCGGGTCACCGCCCGCGCGCGCGGCCTCGGCATGACCTACCCGAGCGGCCTGGGCGACGACGCTCTCGCGGCGCGCTTCGGCGTGAGCCTCCTGCCGACGGTCGTGGTGATCGACCCCGAGGGGCGCGTGGCCGACGTGTTCGAGGGGTCGGTCTCGGCCGATCGGCTGCTCGAGGCCGTGGAGCGCGCGCGGGCCGGAACCCCAGCCAGCGCCCGGCGCTGAGGGCAGCGATCCGGCTCATGGCCACGGAGACCCCGGCGACCATCGGCGCGCCCGGCGAGTCACCCGGCCGGGTCGGGGAGGAGCTTGTCGGGGTTCAGGATCCCGGTGGGATCGATGGCGGCCTTCGCCGCCCGCAGCATCGCGACCGCCGCCTCGCCGCGCTCCGCCCGCAGCCAGGGCCGGTGCTCGAGGCCGACGCCGTGGTGATGGCTGACGGTCCCTCCGTGGTCGAGGATCGCGTCCGTCGCGGCGGCCTTGAGGGCCCGCCACTGGCCCACCTCGTCCTCCGGCTCCCGCGGGAACACGACGGTGTAGTAGAGGCTCGCCCCATCCGGATAGGCATGAGACACGTGGCCGAGGACCAGGCCTCGCCGCCCACGCGCCTCGAGCGCCCCGGTGAGGGCCTCGCGCACCGCCGCGTGGAGCTCGGGCAGGCGCGTCCACGACGCCGCGGTCTCCAGGGTCTCCACACCGAGGCCACGGTCGAGCATCGGGTCGCGGAGGTACGGGGTCTCGAAGCGGCTCGCGTACCACCGACGCCCGGGGCGCGCGCCGAGCGCGACCCCCCCTCGGGCGACGCACGCGCTCGCGAGGCGCAGGCCGGCGCCGCGGACCTCGGCCCAGGTCCCCTCCATGGCCGCGAGGAGCACCGAGGGGCGGCCGTAGCCCACGGACCGGAGCGCGTCCCGCACCCACCCCGACGGCCCTCCCCCGCCGCTGAGCACGCGGCGAAGCGCGCCGAAGAAGAAGGTCTCGTCGGGGTCCGACAGGCGCAGCGTGGCGATGTCGGCGCCGCCCTGGACGAGCGTGCGGACGGCCTCGATCCCGGCCTCGAAGCGACGGAAGGCGTAGGCGGCGAAGGTGCGCCGGGCGGGGAGGGGACGGACGCGCACCGTGGCCTCCGTGATCACGCCGAGGGTGCCCTCGGAGCCCGCGATCCAGGCGTCAGGGTCGGGTCCGGCCGCGGAGGCGGGGACCGGACGGGTGGCGAGCTCGCCCCCCGGGGTGGCGACATTCGCGCAGACGAGGAGGTCCGCGGCGGTCCCGTAGCGGTTGCTCGCCTGGCCTGCCCCGCGGGCCGCGAGCCAGCCGCCGAGGGTGGAGAACTCGAAGCTCTGGGGGAAGTGGCCGAGGGTCAGGCCGTGGGGCCGGAGCGCCGCTTCGAGGTCCGGCCCGTGGATCCCGGCCGCGAAGGTCGCGGTCCTCGACCGCGCGTCGAGGCCGAGGAGCCCCGACATCCGCGTGGTGTCCAGCGTGAGCAGGCCCGCGTGGGCGCCGCGGCGCGCCTCCACCCCGCCCACCACGCTCGAGCCGCCGCCGTAGGGGACCACGGCGACGTCCCGCTCCGCGGCGAGGCGGAGGACCGCCCGCACCTCCGCGGCGTCGGCAGGGTAGACCACCGCGTCCGGGGCGTCGGGCGGGGCGCCGCGGCGCAGGCGGAGCAGATCGACGTAGCTTCGCCCCAGCGCGTGGAACGCGCGCTCCCGGCGGTCGGTGCGGACGCGGGAGGCGTGCGTAAGCGCAGCCAGGCGAGCCAGCGTGTCGTGGTCGAGGGCGGGCTCGGGCAGGCGGACGTCGGCGAGGGCCGCGGCGGGGGTGTCCGGGAGAGACCCGACGTCGAGGGCCTCCGCGAGGTAGGCCCAGAGCGCATCGCCGCGACCGCGGAGATCGAACGTGTGGTCACGCCAACCCCATCCGTTCCACCGGATCCTCGTCCGATCGTGGCGCACGCGGCGGCCAGGGTGGATGCCCCGGCGAAGTGGGGCAAGGCACAGGACGGCAAACCCCCTTCCTTGACGCTCGAGACGCTCAGCCTATGGTGCGCGGGGCTTCGAGCTCCCGGTCGGGGGCGACGAGGCCCGGCTCGACGCCGAGGTCGCACGACCCCAGAGCTGTGGTTACGAATACTTCGGTAAGGAGCCCCCCACGTGTCCTCTCGTTCTTCCTGGAACACCGTCGAAACGCCCCATCTGGTCCGCTACGCGGAGGCGGATGTGCCGACGGAGTACGCCACGTTTCGGTTGGTGGTCTATCGGGAGAAGGACACCCAGCGCGAGCACGTCGCGGTGGTGAAGGGGAACGTTCAGGACGAGTCTGCCGTGCATGTCCGCGTTCACAGCGAGTGCCTGACCGGCGAGGTCCTTCACTCGATGAAGTGCGATTGTCGCGAGCAGCTCGACCTGGCGCTCCGGCACATCGCCGACCGGGACCACGGCGCGGTGCTCTACCTCCGCCAGGAGGGTCGCGGCATCGGCCTCGGGAACAAGATTCGGGCCTACGCCCTCCAGCAGCAGGGCATCGACACCGTCGACGCGAATCGGATGCTCGGCTTCGGCGACGACCTCCGTCGCTACGACATCGCGGCGGACATGCTGAACGACCTCGGCATCCGGTCGGTGGTGCTGCTGACCAACAACCCGGCGAAGGTCGACGGCCTGACGGCCCAGGGCACGGTGGTCGAGGATCGGCTCCCCGTCCGGGTCGAGCCGCACGAGCACAACCGGGACTACCTGCTCACGAAGCGCGCCCGGATGGGGCACCTGCTCAGTGACCTGAGCGACCTGCTGCTCGACGCCGAGTAGCGGCGAAGCCTGGTCGCACGGGGAGTCGGCACGGGGAGGCAGCACGGGCAGGCTGCGGGGGCGAGGCACGCTCGCCGCCACCCGTGGGGTCCAGGACGTCGCACGCCTGCGTCCGCTCCCGTCAGAGTCCCTTGACGAGGTTGCCCAGCAGGAGGGCGATGTACGCCGCGGCCAGGAGGCCGGTCGTGCTGAAGGGCAAGGGCAGGGTCAGGACGTCCAGGAAGATGACGAGGGCCAGGAGCGCCAGGACGACCGAGATGGTCAGCACGGGCCGCGTGGGCGGGCTGACGCCCCACCGGAGGCCTCCGCTCCGGCCAGCGAACAGCCCCACCAGCAGGACGAGCAGCGCTGCGCCGACGATCGCCCACACGAAGGGGAAGGTCACCCCGCCGATCGTCACCGGCAGGAGGGCGGGCAGCCCGAGCTCGCTGGCCAGCCAGTAGCCGACGTAGGCCCCGATGAAGCCCATCACGATCGCCAGGACCACGCCTCCGCCGCGGAAGCCGCTCAGGGAGCGGCCGATCGCCCCCGCGATCCCGGCGATGACGATCAAGATCAGGAAGTCCAGCAGCGTCATGGCCTCCTCCTCCCGCAGGACGGTGGCACAGAGGGCCCGCGGAGGGCCCTGCGCGACGTCCACGGCCGGACCCTACCCCGGGCGAGCGGTCGGAGGGGCGCCTTGCGTGCTGTGGCTCGCGGCGTGCTGTGGCTCGCGGCGTGCTGTGGCTCGCGGCGTGCTGTGTTCGCGGCGTGCTGCGGCTCGCGGCGTGCTGTGGCTCGCGGCGTGCTGTGGCTCGCGGCGTGCTGCGGCTCGCGGCGTGCTGCGGCTCGCGGCGTGATGCGGCTCGCGGCGTGATGCGGCTCGCGGCGTGCTGCGGCTCGCGGCGCCCTGGCGCGCGCGTCCTAGTGCACGCTCCCGCCCGCTTCGCCGGAGAGCTCGAGCAGGATCTCCGCCACCGCGTCCTGCACCAGCGCCAAGCGCACCTTGACGTCGGGTTGCTCCAGGAGCTGTTGGCGTAGATCGACGTCCCGGCGGCGCTGGAGCAGGCGGTCTGCGATGCGGTCGGCGATCAGGCCGGGCGGGGTGCTCCCGTCGATGCCCAGGCCGAAGTCCGGGTGACGCCGCCGCAGCAGCGACACGACGCCCGAGGCGCTCGCCAGGACGCCCGTGACGAGGGGGCGAAGAACCTCCGGGTGGGGCTCCCGATCCTCGATCACCGTCGCCCGGGCGCGCCGGTAGCTGAAGCCCTCGGGCGGCAGCTCCTCGAGCCGCACGCGGTGGACGCCCGCGAGGATGAGGTCGTAGCGGCCGTCCGGGCGCTTGGCGTGGTCGACGATCCGACCGACGCCGGCGACGTCGTGGACCTGCGGGCGACCCTCGTAGTCGTCCTCCCAGCCGTCCGCGAGGCGCGCGACGACCATCGCGCGCGGGCCGCGCTCCATGCAGTCCCGCATCATGTCGCGGTAGCGGGGCTCGAAGAGGTGGAGCGGCAGCATGGTGCCCGGAAAGAAGACGATCCCGGGCAGCGGAAACACGGGGAGGGCGGCCAGCTCGTCCGGCGTGAGCGGCTCGACGGGCTCTTCGACCTCCCCCTCAGGGTTTGCTTGTTCGGTCATGGTGGGGGGTGGTGACGGCGAGGGCGCTCAGGAACTCGGCCCGTTCGCTCGGGTCGACCGCCGCGGAGCCAGCGAAGGCCGTCGTGACGGCTCGCGCTCCGTGTCGGCGCTCGCCTCGCGCCGTCATGCACGTCGGAGCTAGGTCTAGCACCACCCCTGCGCCATACGCGTCGAGGTGAGCGACCAGCGCATCGGCGATGCACTGCCCCAGGTCTTCCTGCAGCACGAGCCGGTGCGCGAAGGCATCCACCAGCCTCGCCAGCGCCCCCAGCCCCACGACCCGCTCCCGCGGCCGGTAGCCGAGGTGCGCCACCCCGCTCGCCGGCATCAGGTGATGCGGGCACGTCGTGGACGTCGCGACCGAGCGCAGGAGCACCCAGCCGGGAGCGGTCGACGCCGTGGACTCCGCCAGGATCTCCGCCGGGTCCATCCGGTAGCCGGCCAGAAGGTCGTCGACGTAGGCCTCCGCGACCCGCTGCCCGGTGCCGGCCAGCTCGGGGTCCTCGTCCACGGGGGCGCCGACCGCGCGCAGGAACGCCTCGATCGCCGCCGCCGCGGCCGAGAGGTCGGGCGGCGCCACCGTCAGGAGCCCCAGAGCAGCCGCATCGCCCGCGGCAGGTCGGGCCGCGCCATCACGTCACACTGCTGGCATCGGGCCGGGAACTCCCGGGCGTCGCAGCTCCGACACTCCTCGAGGACCGTCAGCATGGCCGCCATCTCCTCCCGGAGGCGACGCAGGATCGCGATCTTGCGCTGCATATCGCCGATCTGCTTGCCGAGCGCGTCGCTCATCTTGGCCGACGCCTCCTCCGCGCAGCTGGACCGCTGCTTGAGCTGGAAGAGCGCCTTGATGTCGTTGAGGGACAGCCCCGCCTCGCGGAGGTCCATGATCAGCTGGAGCTTCGCGAGCTCGTCGTCCGCGAACTGCCGGTGCCCGCCGTCGCTGCGCGCCTCGGGGCACAGCAGGCCCGCTTCCTCGTAGAAACGTACGGTCCGGAGCGTCGTCTGGCAGGCCCGAGCCAGGTCGCCGGTCGTCAACGCCGAGCAGCCGCGGGGGCCGTCCTCGTCCTCGGCGGGAGCGGTGGGTAAGGAAGCCTGCTGTTCTCGTTCCGTCGGCACGACCTGACCGTCCTCCGAAGCCTGCTCGGGTGCGCGGGTGCGCGCAGGGTACGCTAGCTTGCTCCGGTACCTGCCCCGACACGGGCCGATGAGGAGCCTTGACAGGCCCGTAAACCCTATCGGCGCAAGGCTCGGATGATATAGGGAGGCGCCTTCGGGGGTGTCAAGGACCCCCGTGGCGGAGCGGGGGGACCCTTCGGAGAGCCCGGAGCGGAAACCTCGGCGGCGGTGGGCCGATAGCGGGTGTCGACGGGTCGCCGCGGGGCCGACGGGCCGGCCGCCCTTGCCCCCGCGATCCGGTCCTCCCATCCTCGAGAGGCCGCTATGACGTCCCCCGTGAAACCGCCGGGCGCCCCCCCTCCCGGGCCCCCCGCCGCCGAGGGCTCCGAGGCAGCGCCCACCGAGCCGGTCGCCGAGCCGACCGGGCCCGAGCGAGCGCAGGGCGCTGCGCTGAGCCCGGACACCCAGCGCATGGACGCCGCCGGCGCGGTCGACCCGTCGGACCAGACCGACGCCGGGCGGGACGCGCTGCACGCCGTCCTCGAGGCGGGCCGCATCGGCGCCGACGAAGCGATGGACCGCCTCGTCGCGCGAGCCATGACCGGGACCGACGGGCTCCCGGCGGCCGAGCGGAGCGCCCTCGAAGGCGCGCTCCGGGACGCGCTGTCGACGGATCCGACCTTGCTCGCGCTGCGCCGGGACCTCGGCCGCGGCCCGATGTCCGGTTGAGGTTGCGCGCCGTGGTCCTCGCGAGCCCGCGGCCGCGCCCCGGAGGGTGGCCCGGCGCGCGAGCCGCGGCGCTGCTCGTGGCGGTCGGGGGCTGCACCGAGGAGCCCGCGCCCGAGCCCCCGCCCTTCGAGGATCAGGAGCTGGCCGCCCAGGTCTACGAGAGCGACCCCGGGGCGGAGCTCGACGAGGTGCCTGCCGTTCCGGAGCGACCGGTCCGGCCGCGAGCGGCCGAGGAGGAGGCCGCGCTCCGGCGCGAGCCGGCGCGACGGTCCGATCCGGCCTACGCCGGGGACACGCCGGTGGCGGCCCGGCGCTACGTGTACCGCGTGGGGCTTCGGCTGCCCCAGGTGGTCGGCGAACGGCAGGACCCCGTCGCGGCCCCCGCGGCCGAGCTGGTGATCGACGCGACCCCGGCGCGGCTCCGCGCGCGGTTGGTCGGGCGCGGCTGGCCGGTCCACCCGGGGGCCGAGATCCGGGTCCGGGAGGAGCCGATCGGCACCTACGTCTTCGACGGCGCAGGCGGCCGACCCCTGCCCCCGGGACGACTGGCCTCGTGGTTCGAGGGCCAGGACGGCCCGGTCTCCACGCCGCGGATCTACATCGCGACGTTGGCGCCCCGCCGTCGCCACGCCTCCGGCCCCGACCCGAGCGGGCGCCTGGTCTGCGCGCTGCTGGCGGAGTGGGCGGGGGAGCCCCGGGCGCCGTTCGCCCGACGCTGCGCTCACGGTGCGCCGCCGCGCTTCCGCCTCGGGGCCTGGCACGCGGAGCAGACGGCGCTGCTCCCCCTGGAGCTGCCGCGGCGCGCGCTCCGGGCGGACGACGGGGATCCTCCGCCCCCCCTGCAGGACCGGGCGGCCGGGCTGCTGCTCGACCGCGAGGCGCTGGCACGCCTTCGCCCCGGCCGACCCGCCGAGGGCCCCGGCGGCGCGCTGCGTGTCCGCAGCCGGGCCTCGACCCGCGTGATCCTCGCCCTTCAGGCGGTGCCCGTGGCCTGGGTCGACCCCGGCGCGCAGATCGCGCTGCCGGGCCTCGCCCCGGGTCGCCACGAGCTCGGGGCGGTCCGGCCCCTCGGAGGCGTCGTCCTCCCCGGCACCCCGGTGGAGGTGCCCGGGACCGTGGTGCTCGGGCAGCGGGGCCTCGAGGCGCCCTGACGCCCTCCCCGGGCGCTGGCGCGCCGCATCCGCGGCCCGCCGAGGTGCACGCCCAGGGCTTGGCGCGCCTTCAGTTGGCCTACCGGATCCGCTTACGGTCCCGGAGGAACGCCACGGCCAGGGCGAGCGCCTCGTAGCGGACGGCGAGGCGGTGGGCGTCTTGCTCCCGCACGGGGCCCACCGCGTCGAGGGCCTTCGCCAGCGCTTCGCGGTCGGTCTCCGGGACGTCGAGGTGGGCGCCCCAGTCCGCGACGTCCTCCCCGAACAGCGCCTCGAGGGCGGCGCCGAAGGGGTTGAGCGCGAGCCCCACGTCCGGCCAGTGGATCCTCCACCGCTCGAGCGCCCACGCGGACGGGTCGTCCGGGGCGTCGTCCGCCGCGCCGGGACGGATCCACCGGCCGCCGGGGAGGTGGGCCAGGACCACCCGCCCGAAGTAGGCGCCCGCGGCCGGTCCCACCGCGGCCACCAGACCCGCGGAGGGCTCCCCGCCTTCGCCTTCCTCCCGGAGACCGATCAGGTAGTGGTCGAGCAGCGGGAGCGTGTCGGGCGTGCCGTCCAGCTCGACCCCGACCGAGGCCTGGACCAGGTCGACGCAGGCGTCGGCCCAGCTCGCAACGGGCTCATCGCGCAGGGCCATCGGCTCACCATACCGTAGCGGCCCGCCATGCGGGAGCAGCGGGCCCGGGCGCCGCACGCCCCGGGGCGCCGCCTCCCCCGCCTACCGGCTCTGTGCTACCTGGCGTGCAGCGTCCGGCGGGCCGGGCGACGGAGGTCGGCGGTAGAGGATGACCACCGAGCGGCGGGGCGGGGAGGCCACCACGGCCGACCCGAGGTGGAGCGATGGCGACTACGACGGGGCGGCCGGGCGAACCCGGCTGCGGACCGTCCGGGTGCCGGACGCGGCCGGCAACCTGACGCCGGTGGAGGTCGTCGCCGCGGTCAACGCGCGCTCCCACCCGGAGCTGGCGGCGGCCGCTCGGGCCGGGGTCGCGCACGCCGGCACGCCGGCCGCCGACCTGGCCCTCCCCTTCGTGTTCCACGACCCCGACCGACGCAAGCTCGCGCTCGTCCTGCCCCCGGCCCTCGCGCACGAGGCCCTCGAGCGCCGCGGACGGCTCCTCCTCGAGCTGGCCGAGGAGGAGGGGCCCCTGCCCGCCTACGCCCGGGAGGCGACGACCGTCGTCGGCGCCAGGGCCCTCGAGGAGTACCTCGCCTCCTCGGACCCGAGTGAGGACGCGAGCGCCTCCGGTCTCACGCTCCGCGCCCGCCGCGAGATGCTCCAGCTCCGCGAAGCCCGGCTGCTGGCCCGGGCCGAGGCGCTCAGCCGGCGCGAGGCAACCCTCGATCGCCGCCTCGGGTCCTCCTCCTACCCGCCAGCGGCGCCGAGCCCCGCGGCCGAGGACCGCTCCCCGCGCGCGCCCGCCTCGGCGGCGATCGGCGCCGCCTACGGCGACGGCGAGCGCTGGGGGGAGGGCGTCGGGGACGCGGCTGGCTCGGGGGCCGCCGTCCCGACCGGGATCCCCGCCTACACCTCCGACGCGATCGAGCTCCTGGAGGACGACCTCCCGGGCGACGCCGAGCCGATCGGTGACGACGAAGTCGAGGTGGTGGCCGAGGACCTGGTCGCGACCTCGTCGGGCTTCCTCGCGCCGGAGCGGGTGGGAACCTCCACGCCCCCGCCCCTGCGCGCGCCGACGCCGGACACGCTCCCGGACGAGGCCCTGCCAGCCACCCCGGCGGCGTGGAACGAGGGCGCGGCCGGTCCCGACGCGCTGGTCTGGCGGCCCGAGGACGGCATGGTGCAGGTGCTGCTTCGCCTGCGCCGAAGCGAGGCCGAGGCGTTCGCCCACGCCCCGCCCGAGCTGCTCGTCCAGCTCGCCTGGTCGGCGGATCGGCCGGTGGCGCTGCTCACCGTGGTTAGCACGGCCGGCGGCGCACCGGTCGTCGCTCGGGCCCCCCTCGACCCGACGTCGGTGGGGGATCGTACGCTGCTCGGGGACCTGGCCGACCGCTTCGAGGCGGAGGTCGTGCTGTGCGGGCTTCGGGGACTGCCGAGGCAGGTCATCGCGGTGAGCGCCGAGCGCGAGGGCAACGTCGGGCGCCTCCTCGAGCGGACGGCGGAGACCCCACCGGGCGAGCTCTGGCCGGCGCTCGACGCCGTCCTCGCCGACCCGCCGCCTCTCCCGGACGGCTCCGAGCCCTTCGGCACGGCAGCGCCGGTCGTGGACGCCCGCCAGGCTCTCGACCGGCTGCGCGCGGTGGCTCCCTGGGCCGAGGCGGACCGGTTCGAGCACGCGGCCCTGACCCTCTCGACCCCCCTGCCCACGCTGGAGGGGGCGCTGCGGGAGGCCCTCGGGGACGCCCTGCGGTTCGGGCTCGCGCTGGAGCCGCCGTGGGTCGAGGCCGCCCTGCAGCTCGGCGTGCGCCTCGAGGAGCGGGCGCTGGTCGAGGATCAGCTCGCCGGGCTGCTCGCGACGGTGCGCGAGGACGGCGGGGGCCTCACGCCGTCGGAGCGCGGCCTTCAGGTCGAGCGCGGGCTACGGGCCGCAGCACGGATGGAGCTCCCGCTCGAGGCGCAGGACGAGGACGCGCTCTGGTCGGCGCTGCGGGCCGCCCATCCCGACCTCGACGACGGCGAGCTCGACCCCACGGATCTCGAGGGCGCGAAGGACGTGGTCCTCCGGCTCCTGCTGGCCCATCGCGAGCACCGCCTGCCGGCCGCCCTCGAGGTGTGCCGGCGCGGCGACACGGCGCTGCTGGGCCCTCTGGTCGATGCGCTGCCCCGCCTGAGCCCCGACGAGATCGAGCGGCTGGCCCCCCGCCTCCTGGACCTGGGGCTACCGGCGGGTGACGCCCTCGTGCCCGGTCTCGAGGCTCGCGCGGAGGCGGTGCGGCAGGCGGCGCTCCTGGTCGTGGGCGAGCTCCGGCCCCCCGCGGCGCTGCCCACCCTGGTGCGCCGCGTGGCGCGCGACGAGGCGCCCGCCTGGCGGGAGACCGCGCGGGTCCTCGGCCGCTTCGGGCCGAGCGCGATCGACGCCCTCCGGGACCGCCTCGAGGCCTTCGAGGGCGAGCCCGAGCGGCTGGCCTGGGCGCTGGCCCACGTCGCGGCCGAGGGCCACGAGGACGCGGTGGCGGGCCTGCGCTCCAACGGGGACCCCGACGCCCTCGGCGCCGCCGCGGAGCGGGCGATCGCGCAGCGCAGCGACGCCGCGGAGGCCGCCTCCGTGGCCCGGGGGGAGGGGGACACGGAGGGGGGGGACGCAAGCGTGGCCTTCGCCCGCCGTTTCTACCGGAGCACCGCGACGGCGTCCGCCGGAGCGGAGTGAACCCGGGAGGACGGCCCGATCCCCGCGGGGATGGACAAGATTTCCGCCCCGCTCTATACACGTCGAACGGGCTAGCCTCGCACATGCGCCTCGCCATTTTCAGCGATGTCCACGCCAACGTCGAAGCTCTCTCGGCGGTGATGGAGGCCTACCGAGAGCAGAACGTCGACGCCTACTACTGCCTCGGCGACGTGGTCGGCTATGGCGCCAGCCCGAACCAATGCGCGGACATGATCCGCGACAAAGCCGAAGTCACGATCCTCGGCAACCACGACGCCGCGGTCGCCGGGCGCATGGATTACTCGTACTACTACGAGGCCGCCCGGCACGCCCTCGACCTCCACGCCCGCCAGCTCACACCGGAAAACATGACCTGGCTCCGGGCCCTGCCCTACCGGCACGACCTCAAGGAGGTCAACGTGACCTTGTGCCACGGCTCGCCGGTGCGGCTCGAGGAGTTCGAGTACATCTTCGCGCCCGAGCAGGCGCGGGAGTGCCTCCCGATCCTCGATGATCTGGGGGACATCACCCTGATCGGGCACTCGCACCTCTGCAAGGTGTTCGCCCTCCGCCCCGGGGAGGTGGAGGAGCTGCCGGCCCGGAAGTTCACTCTTCGCGAGGGCTGGAAATACATCGTGAGCGTGGGGTCGGTCGGCCAGCCTCGCGACTACGACAACCGCGCCAGCTACACGGTGTACGACACCGACACGCGCGAGTTCGACTTCCTGCGCGTCGAGTACGACATCGAGGCGGCGGCGATGAAGATCTTCGAGGGCGAGCTCGAGCGGAACTTCGGCCACCGCTTGTTCATCGGCGTCTGAGCGGCGCGTCGGCGTCGCGTCGTCACTCCACCTCGACCCAGCGGACGAAAGCCTCGCTGAGGCAGGCCCCGTCGGCGAGGGCGAGGAGCGGCGGGCGCTGGACCTCCCCCACGGGGCAGACGCGGGGGGCCAGCGTCGGCGCCAGGGCCGCCCGGAGCCGCCGGCGTACGGAGCGGGGCCCGGCCACCCCCACGGCCTTCAGGTGCACGCCGAACCCGCGCACGAGCTCGACCGCGTGCTCGAGCCCGTCCGCGTCGACCACCTGGACGTTCCGCCAGCCTGGGCCGATCCGCGGCCGCTCGCCGCCCTCGTGGGCGACGGCCCAGCCGTCTCCCTCGTGGAGGGTCCCCCGGACCGCGGCGATCCCCCGCCACTGGATCTGCGCCGCCCCCACCTGCGTCGGGAGCGGACCGCGGGGCAGGTCCGAGGCCCGCTCCCCGAGGGCGTCGCTCAGGAGCTGCGCGAAGGCGGCGCCGTCGACGGCGCCGCCTTCCTCGACGATCGCGGCGTGCGGGGAGAGGCAGCCCCGCTGATCGTAGGCCGCGATGTCGTAGGAGGCGGCCTCGGCCACGGTCCGCGCCTCGTCCCGGCTGCCGAGGGCGGCCTTGGGGACGACGAGGACGCCGAGGCCGTGGCCGTGCCCGACGAAGCGCGTGGTCGCCGGGAGCCGCCCGCGGATCGCGCACAGGGTCCGGTCGCTGCCGTAGGCGTGCACGACGTCCGCCCCCCCGAAGATCGCGCGCTCGAGCGCCTCGCTCCCGCCCGGAAACGAGACCACCGCCAGCGCATCGCCGAGCTCGGGGTCGACCTCGGCGATCGCCGCCTGGACCACCCGCGGGAACAGATCCTCCCGGGAGCTCGCCTTCACCACGGTCGGGGCGAGGCTGAGGAGGGAGTGGAGGATCGGGGTGAGCCCCGCCGTGAACACGTTGCCCGCCAGGACGATCACGCTGCGGCGGGCCGGGACCGCTTCCCGGTCGGGCCGGCCGTCGTAGAGGTCGGCCAGTCGGGCGAGGGCCTCGGCGTCCGCCGAACGGCACACCTCGGCGAGGGCCCACGCCACCATGGGGAGGCTGAGGCCGGTCGCCGTCGGCAGCACCTCCCGGGCCTGGTGACCGAGCGGGAGCTCGGCCTCCCGGATCAGCTCGACCGCCTGGCCGAGGCTCCGCGCGACCGACGCGCGGGACCGGGCCCGCAGGGCCTCGCCCGCCGCATCGACGCGCGCCAGCAGCACCTCGAGGGAGGGCTCAGCCGGGGTCACGCAGGGCCTCCTCGATCGCCAGGGAGCACCCCCGGGGGACGGCGCCGGGGGCGCGGCCGCGAAGCTCGAGGCCGTCGGGGTGCTGGATCGCGAGGTCGGCGGTCTGGATCGCCGACACCGAGTCGAGGTTGGCCGCGTCGTCGATGCGCAGGACGCCGACGGTACCGGGGGGGACGGGGGCGAGGGTCTCGGGGTCGACCACCGTCGTCCGGACCCACCCCGGGGCCCAGTAGCGCCCCGGGCCCGGGGGGGTCGCGGCCCCTCGCGTCGCGGGGAGCGGGCTCGCGTACAGCTGTGAGCTCAGCTCGGTCATCCCGTACTCCCCGATCACCCGCTCCCGCCGGATGCCGTAGCGCGCCCCGAGCGCCGCGGTCAGCGCGTCTGGCGCCACCTCCCGGGACCGGCCCTTGGTGCCGCCGGTCGGCATGACGACGCTCCCCTCGGGGAGCGTCCAGCGCCGCCCGCCGAGCCGATCCTCGGCGTGGACGAAAGCGAAGGTCGTGCCGAGGAGGCCGAGCGGCTCGCCGACCTCGACGGCGAGGTCCAGCGTACGGACCAGCAGCTCGACGTCGAGCCCTCCCGGGTGCCCCCACACCCAGGCGGTCTCCCGACCGAACCAGTCCTCGAAGCGACCCAGCATGTAGGACAGCGACGACTCCGGCACCTCGGATGGGTGGGGCGCGAGGATCGCGAGGCGCATCCGCTCCTCGGCCCCGAACAGCGCGAGCCGCGCAGCGGCCTCGGCGGCCTGGTCGTAGAGCGACAGGTCCCGGAAGGGGTGGCGTCCGCGGAGCCCCGACGTGGTGCCGCTCGTGAGGAACACCCGCCGCTCGAGGCGCGGAGGGAAGGTGGCGACGCGGGCGAAGCGGAACACGTCGCTCGGCAGCGCCGGCGCCAGCTGTCCGGCCGGCGGCCGGGACGCCCAGAGCCGGGCATAGGCCTCGACCCGGTCCCGCTGGAACAGCGCGATGTCCCAGAGCAGGCGATCTCGGGTGCGAGGGTCCTGGCGCCCGCCGGAGAGCCGACGGATCAGGGTCAGCACCCGCTCGCGCAGCGCGCCCCTCACGCCGGCTCCTCGGCCAGGCACCCGGCGAGGGCCGCGACGAAGCCTTCGAGGAGCGGCCATGGGATCGTGAGGGGCGGCGTGAGCGCGATCGCCTCCGCGCCGGGCCCCGCCGGCAGCACCAGGTACCCGCGCTCGAGGAGGCGGCGCACGAGGCGGAGCGTGCGCTCGGCCCCGTCGAGCTCGACCGCGGCCAGCAACCCCGTGGCGCGCACCGCCCTCACGGAGGGATGGTGGCCCACCGCCCGCTCGAGGTCACTCCGGAGCCGGTCGCCGAGCTCCCGAGCGCGCGTGGACAGGTCCTCCTCGTCCAGCACGTCGAGCGCCGCGAGGGCGGCCGCGCACGCGAGCGGATGGCCAGCGAACGTGGCGGTGTGCAGGGCCTCGCCGTCCGGGTCCCCCCACGCCGCCATCACGTCCGCGCGGCCGACGCATGCGCTGAGCGGCATGCCGCCGCCGAGGGCCTTGCCCAGGCAGATCAGGTCCGCCTCGACGCCCGCCGCGCGGTGGCCGAAGCGGCGCCCGAGGCGGCCGAGGCCGACGAAGATCTCGTCCACGATCAGGACCGCGCCGTGGGCCCGGGCTCGCGCCGCCACGCCGCGGAGGAACGCGGCCGGGGGCACGAGGGCTCCGCCGCGGCCGAGCGCCGGCTCGATCAGCACCGCGCCGACGGGCGCGCCCGAGAGGACGCGGTCGAGGGCCTCGAGCGCGCTCTCCACCTCGCCTTCGCGGCGCGCGTAGGGAGCGAAGGCGACGTGGGGGCTCAGGTGCGCCTCGAAGGGGTCCCGGAACGCGTCCCGGTAGCCGCAGGCGGCCAGCGGGCCGTACATCAGCCCGTGGTAGCCCCCCTCGAAGGCCACGACCCCCGGCCGCCCGGTCGCGAGGAGCGCCGTCTTGAGCGCGGCGGTGATCGCGTCCGAGCCGTTCAGCCCGAGCACCGTCCGGGCCTCGGGAAAGGGCGCGATCGCCGCGAGGCGCTCGAGGAGCTGGACCTTCACGTCGGAGGGGTGCACGTCGCCGAGGGCGTGGAGCAGGGTGCCCGCCTGGGCCCGCACGGCCTCCACCACGCGAGGGTGCCGGTGCCCGACCGAGGCCACGGAGAAGCCCGCGGTCAGGTCGACGTAGACGTTGCCGTCCGCGTCGCGGACGTTGGCGCCGAGCGCCTCGACCCACACGATCGGGTCGTAGGGCGCCCCGGCGGCCTCCGCACGGCGGGCGCGACGGGCGGTGAGGGCGGGGCACTCGGTCCGGGCGAGCGCCTCCACCCACCGGCGCCCGACGGGCCCCGGCACCTCCGCGCGGAGCAGGGGCGCGTCGCCTCCGAAGGCCATGCCCTTCGGTAGCACGGCGGCGCCCCCGATCCTCGGACCCGAGACCGAGAGGTGGAGCGCCCGTCCTCCGGAGGGGCTCAGCGACGAGGCCGGCTAGCGCCGGCGCCAGGGATAGAACGGCTCGCCGAGGCTCCGCGCCGCGCGCCGGACCTCCGCGTCGTCGAGCAGGAGCACCTCGAGGGTCTCCGGCGCCGCCGTGGTCAGGTCCGCGAGCACCGAGTCCAGGCGCTGGCGGAAGGCGGTGTCGACGCGAAGGCCCACCGCCATCTGGGGCGGCCCGTTCTCGCGCTGCGCCTGGAGGAGGCAGGCCCACTCCACCTCGGGGTAGCCGCGGAGGGCGTCGGCGAGCTTCTCCACGGCCTCGTCGCTCGGCGCGTGGGGGAGGACGTCGAGCGTGAGGTCCCCGATGACCACCGGGCCGGCCGGGGGAGCGGGCGCCTGGCCGCCGCGGCGGGAGCCGCCGCCAGTGGCGAAAGGTCCGGTGGGCGGCCGGCGGCGCGTCCCGGACGGCCC
>JBHJHB010000005.1:0-45678 GCA_050331215.1 Sandaracinaceae bacterium
CCCCCCCCCCGCCCCCCGCGGGCGGCGCCCCCCCCCCCCCTCCCCGCGCGCCGGCGGCCGGGGCCGGGCCCCCCCGCCCGGGTCCTGGCTCAGTACCGGTAGAACTCGGGCTTGTACGGCCCGTCGACGGCCACGCCGAGGTACTTCGCCTGGTCGTCGCTCAGCTGGGTGAGCTTGACCCCGAGGCGGTCGAGGTGCAGGCGGGCGACCTCCTCATCGAGCTTCTTCGGCAGGACATACACCTTTCCCCGCTCGTACTTGTCCTGCTCACGGAACAGCGCGAGCTGGGCGAGCACCTGGTTCGTGAAGCTCGTGCTCATCACGAAGCTGGGGTGGCCTGTAGCGCATCCGAGATTGACGAGGCGCCCACTCGCCAGGACGATGAGGCGCTTGCCATCCGGGAAGATGAAGTGGTCGACCTGGGGCTTGATGTTCTCCAGGGTCACCTCGTTGGCGGGCTCCATCAGCGCGGACATCTGGATCTCGCTGTCGAAGTGGCCGATGTTGCAGAGGATCGCCTCGTTCTTCATCGCCTTCATGTGCTCGAAGGTGACCACGTCCTTACAGCCCGTGGCGGTCACGACGATGTCGGCGATCTTCGCCGCGTCGTCCATCGTGACGACCTCGTAGCCCTCCATCGCTGCCTGGAGCGCACAGATCGGGTCGATCTCGGTGATCAGGACGCGCGCTCCCATGCCCCGCAGCGACTGGGCGGAGCCCTTGCCCACGTCGCCGAAGCCGGCGACGACGCAGATCTTGCCGGCCACCATCACGTCGGTGGCGCGCTTGATCCCGTCGAGGAGCGACTCCCGGCAGCCGTAGAGGTTGTCGAACTTGCTCTTCGTGACCGAGTCGTTGACGTTGATCGCGGGCATCCGGAGCGTCCCGTCCCGCTCCATCTCGTAGAGGCGGTGGACCCCGGTCGTGGTCTCTTCGCTCAGGCCGAGGACCCCGTCGATCAGCTCGGGGTGCTTGTCGTGCACGACGGCGGTCAGATCGCCCCCGTCGTCGAGGATCAAGTTCGGCCCCTTGCCGTCCTTGAACGCCTTGAGCTGCTGCTCGATGCACCACCAGTACTCCTCCTCGGTCTCGCCCTTCCAGGCGAAGACGGGGATGCCCTTCGCGGCGATCGCGGCGGCCGCGTGATCCTGGGTGGAGAAGATGTTGCAGCTGGTCCAGGTGACCTCGGCCCCGAGGGCCTCGAGGGTCTCGATCAGGACCGCGGTCTGGACCGTCATATGGAGGCAGCCGGCGATCCGGGCGCCCTTGAGCGGCTCCTGCCCGGCGAAGCGCTCCCGCAGGGCCATCAGCCCCGGCATCTCCGTCTCCGCGATCGAGATCTCCTTGCGACCCCAGTCGGCGAGGGAGAGGTCGGCGACCTTGAAGCGCAAGGGCTCGCTGCCGACCGTGTCGCTCGTGACAGTCTGATTCTCCATCGTCTCGCTCCTCATCGTGTCGTTCGGGGTGAGCCGCGCTCACCGTCATCGTGGGGGACTCGACCGACCAGCACCTGCCAGTCGAGGTGACCGTCGGGCCCGTCGCCGCAGCGGCAGGCCGGGATGCGCCGCACCACGGGGGCCGTGAGGCCTCCCCGGGTGGCCAGCGCGCGCAGCTCGTCGTCGTCGCAGCCGAGCCACAGGTCGGCCTGGGACTCCCGCATACCCTCGTCGTCGTGGGCGGCGTAGTCGATCACGACGAGCGCGCCGCCCGGCCGGGCCAGCCGGGCGAGGGCCGCGAGCGCAGCGGCGGGGCGGGGGGCGTGGTGAAGGACGCGCGCGGCGAAGACCGCGTCCGCGCCCCCGAGCGCGTCGACCCGCCGGCGGACCTCGGGGTCCTCCAGCTCGCCGGCGAGGACCTCGACGTGGTCGTAGCCGCGGGCGGCCACGCGATGGCGTGCCCGGGCGAGCTGGGGCTCCGAGCGGTCGAAGGCGACCACGCGGCCGAAGACCGGCGCGAGCACGTCGAGCAGGCGACCGTCCCCCGTGCCGGCGTCCACGGCGAGGCGCCGCGCCTCGACCAGCGGCGCGAGCGCCGACAGGTAAGCCGGCAGCTCGGGCGCGAGGTGCGGGCCGGCGCCATCCCCGTCCTGGCGGTCGAAGAACGCCCTGGTCGCCTCGTCCCGCGCCCCCAGCACCTCGCCGACGCGCGCCAGGCTCCCGTCCTCCTCCGCGAGGCGCTGACCGGCGTCGAGCGCGTCGCCGACCACCGGGTCCGACGCCACCCCTTCCGTGAGGCGCAGGAGCGTCCGCGTCCCCTGCCGGCGGAGGCTCAGGAGCCCCGCCTCCCGGAGCGCCTTGCCCTGGCGGCTCACCTTCGGCTGGGACTCCCCGAGCAGCACCGAGAGCTCCCCGACGGAGAGCTCCTCGGCGCTCGCCAGGGCCAAGAGGCGCAGGCGGACGGGATCGGACAGGAGCCGGTAGAGCTCCCAGCGCCGGAGCGCAGCGGCGGGGGCGGCGACGGCCACGGGCGAGGATATATGTTGCCATGTGAATGATTGCAAGAAGAGACTCTCGCGATCCCGATTCACGCCGGAGGAGGAGCCTAGGCCCTATGCTCCCGCCATGGACGACGAGGAGCGGGAGCGGCTGCGCTGGCTGAACGGCCGGCGGGGCGGCTTCAACGAGACGATCGGGCTGCGCTTCACCGGGGCGCGCCGGGACGAGCTGCCCGCCGAGGTCGACGCCGGGCCCACCCACCACCAGCCCTACGGGCTGGTTCACGGTGGGGTCTACGCGACGATCGTCGAGAGCGTCGCGTCGACGGGGGCGGCCCTCCACGTGCTCGACTCGGGCGCCGGCGTGGTCGGTCTGGAGAACCACACGAGCTTCCTGAGGGCCTCGCGGGGGGGCCGGCTCCGCGCGCGGGCCATCCCGCTCGCGACCGGCCGTCGGGCCCACGTGTGGGAGGTCGAGATCCGGGATGACGACGACCGGCTGCTCGCCAAGGGCCGGGTCCGGCTCCTGGTCCTCGAGCCGTCGGCCGAGGTGGCGGGCGAGCCGATCCGGGGCTGACCGTCAGCCGAGCTCGAGGCGCAGCACCGGGAGCTCCCGCCCGGCGGGGACGGAGGCCTCGGCCCCGACGTCCACCGCGCCGAGGCGCCGGTAGAACTCGACGGCGTTCGGGTCGGCCACGATCCGGAGGGCGCGGACACCCTCGGCGCGGGCCGCCACCGAGGCCGCCTCCATCAGCGCGCGGCCGTGACCGCGCCCCATCGCGCCCGGCTCCACCCAGAGGCCCTCGATCTCGGCCTCCTCTCCGTCCCGACGCCAGGCGACGAAGCCCACGACCTCGCCTCCGTCCTCCGCGCAGAGCACCCGCTCGTCGGCGAGCCGGCTCGCGTCGTAGGTGAGGTCGGCCACCCACAGGTCGAGCCACGCCTGGGGGTAGCCCCAGTGGGCCTTGGCGGCCCGCGCGACGGCGCTCAGCCGGGGGCAGTCGTGATCGGTCGCGGGACGTAGCGTGCGCATCGACAGCTCGACCATGCTGCGCGCTCGCGTCTTCCGCGTCGACCGATTCGCCGCCAAGATGCAGGGCGATGGAGGACGACCGGGACGTGAGGGAGGCCAACGAGGCCTTCTACCAGGCCTTTCGCGACCGTGACCTCGCCGCGATGCAGGAGCTATGGGCGAAGGACATCGAGGTGAGCTGCGTTCACCCCGGGTGGGACGTCGTGTTCGGGCGCGAGGAGGTGCTGGACAGCTGGCGCCGCATCCTCGCCAACCCCGGCTCCCCGCGCCTCATGGCGTCGGCCGTCCGTGTCCAGCGCTCCGCGGGCATCGCGGTGGTCACCTGCCACGAGGGCGAGGCCGGGACCGTGCCCGGCATCGTCGCGACCAACGTGTTCGTGAGGGAGCACGGCCGCTGGCGGATGCTCAGCCACCACGCGGGGCCCCTCGCCAGCTCGCCGGTCCGGCCGCCCGCGGAGACCCGGGTCCTCAACTGACGGCGGCCTGGCCCCGAGCCGACCGGTCACCGGTCTCGCCGGTGACTAGCCCTGGAGCGTGGCGAGGATCGGCGCGATCACGAGCGCGACCACGCTCATGAGCTTCACGAGGATGTTGAGGCTCGGGCCCGCGGTGTCCTTGAAGGGATCGCCGACGGTGTCGCCGACCACCGCGGCCTTGTGGGCCTCGCTCCCCTTGGGATGGAGCGTGCCCGCGCTGTCCTTGAAGCCGCCGCCCTCGAAGGACTTCTTCGCGTTGTCCCAGGCGCCGCCCGCGTTGGACATGAAGATCGCCATCAGCACCCCGCTGACCGTCACGCCGGCGAGGAGGCCGCCAAGGGCCTCCCGCGAGTAGAGGCCGATCACGACCGGGGTGATCACCGCCATCGCGCCCGGGAGCACCATCCGCCGCAGCGCCGCCTTGGTGGAGATGTCGACGCAGCGCGCGGTGTCCGGGCTGACGCCCGGCTTGCCCTCGAGGAGGCCCGGGATCTCCCGGAACTGCCGCCGCACCTCCTCGATCATGTCCATGGCGGCGTCGCCGACCGCGTGCATCGCCATCGACGAGAAGAGGAAGGGCAGCATGCCCCCGATGAAGATGCCCGCCATCACCTGGGGCTCGCTGATGTCGATGCCTGTCGCCCGGAGGCCGGACTGCTGGATGTAGGCAGCGAACAGGCCGAGGGCGGTCATCGCCGCCGAGCCGATCGCGAAGCCCTTGCCGATCGCGGCGGTCGTGTTGCCGACCGCGTCGAGCTTGTCGGTCCGCTCCCGGACCTCGGGCTCCTGATGGCTCATCTCGGCGATGCCGCCCGCGTTGTCGGCGATCGGGCCGTACGCGTCGACCGCGAGCTGGATGCCGGTGGTCGAGAGCATCCCGAGGGCCGCGATCGACACCCCGTAGAGCCCCGCGATCCAAGCCGCGGCGACCACGCCGACCGCGATCAGCAGGATCGGCACTGCCGTCGACTGCATCCCGAGGCCGAGGCCCGCGATGATGTTCGTCGCGTAGCCGGTCCTCGACTGCTCGGCGACGCCGTTGACCGGCCCCTTGCCAAGGGAGCAGTAGTAGCTGGTGATCGCCCCGATCGCGACGCCCACGCCGAGGCCGATCACCGTGGCCCACCCCACGTCGTACCAGGTCACGGTGATGCCCGCGATGCCGGTCACCGTCGACCCGGTGCGGGGCCAGATCAGGTAGGACAGGCCGAAGGTGGCCACGGCCATGACCCCCGCAGCGCCGAAGGCGCCGAAGTCGAGGGCCTGCTGCGGGTCGCCGCCCTCGCTCGTGCGCACGAAGAAGGTGCCCACGATCGACGCGAGGATCCCGACGCCCGCGATCACGAGGGGCAGCACCACCGGCCCGAGCTCCTCGCCCCGCGTCACCTCGAAGGACAGGCCGAGGATCATCGCGCTGACGATCGCGCCGACGTAGGACTCGAAGAGGTCCGCGCCCATCCCGGCCACGTCGCCCACGTTGTCGCCGACGTTGTCCGCGATGACCGCCGGGTTCCGCGGGTCGTCCTCCGGCAGGCCGGCCTCGACCTTGCCCACCAGGTCCGCGCCGACGTCCGCGGCCTTGGTGTAGATGCCGCCACCCACGCGAGCGAACAGCGCGATCGTCGAGGCCCCCATCGAGAAGCCCGCCAGGACGTTGAGGCCCGTCGTGAGCTGAGCGTGGCTCGAGCCGAAGATCACCTGGCTGAAGAGGAAGTAGAGGCCCCCGAGACCGACGAGGGCGAGCCCGACGACCGTCATCCCCATCACCGAGCCGCCGCTGAAGGCGACGTCCAGGGCCGGCGCGAGGCCCTTCACCGCCGCCGCCGTCGTCCGGACGTTGGCGTTCGTGGCCACGCGCATCCCGATGAACCCCGCGAGGCCGCTCGCGCCGGCACCCACGATGAAGGAGAGCGCGATCAGGGGCGTGCGGGCCTGCGCCATGTTGGCGCCCGCGAGCGCGAGCGCCACGATCGCGACGAAGACGGTGAGCCACCGGTACTCGGCGCTGAGGAAGGCCATCGCCCCCTCCTGGATCCGCGCCGCGATCGTCTTCATCGTCTCGTTGCCCGGGTCCTGGCTGGCGACGTACCGAGCGCGCCACCAGGCGAAGAGGAGGGCGAGGACCCCGGCCGCCGGCGCGACCCAGAACAGCATGTTGATCGGAATGTTGGCCATCGGTGCTCCTTCGGTCGGGCGGCCCCTGCGGTCGGCACGCGGCGGCGCGCCCGGTGCCAAAGCGGCCCGGTTCTACACCCCTGACCGGGGGTTGCAACGGAAAATCTCCGCGCCAGCGGCGCGCGTGGGGGACGGCGTCAGCCTCCCCGCGCCTCGCGGATGGCGGCGCGCGCGGCCTCGACGTCCGCGGGGCCCTGGACCGACAGCGCCGGGACGTCCTTGGCGATCCGCTTGACCATCCCGGTCAGCGCCTTGCCTTCGCCGATCTCGACGAACAGGCCCACGCCGTCCTCGACCATCCGGCGGACCGAGGCCGCCCAGCGCACCGACCGGCTGACCTGACGCCGGAGCGCGTCCCGGGCCGCGCCCGCGTCCGTCACCGGCGCCGCGTCCACGTTGACCACGACCGGGAACGCAGGGTCCTGGAACGCGATCGAGTCGAGGTGGGGGGCGAGCTGGTCCTCGGCGGGCTGCATCAGGCTCGAGTGGAAGGGGGCGCTGACCGGAAGGGGCATGGCGCGGCCCTTCCGCGCCTTGGCCTCGGCCGAGGCGGCCCCGACCGCCGCGGCCTCCCCGGCGATCACCACCTGCCCCGGGCTGTTGTAGTTGACCGGCTCGACCACCCCGGCGGTGTCCGCGCAGATCGCCTCGACGACGTCGTCGTCGAGCTTGAGGATCGCCGCCATCGCGCCCTGCCCGACCGGCACCGCCTCCTGCATGAAGCGGCCACGCTTGCGCACGAGCGTCACCGCGTCCTCGAAGGCGATGGTGCCGGCGCAGACGTGCGCGGTGTACTCGCCGAGGCTGTGCCCGGCGGCCACGTCCGGCCGCTCCCCCCCGAGGAGCTGGAGCACGGCGATGCTCGTGGTCAGCACGGCGGGCTGGGTGTTCGCGGTCAGGCGCAGCTCCTCCTCCGGCCCCTCGAAGCAAAGGGTGGAGAGCGCGTCGCCGAGCACCCGGTCCGCGGCCTCGAAGACGCCCCGGGCCGCGCCCGAGGCCGCGTAGGCCTCCTTGCCCATCCCGACCTTCTGCGACCCCTGACCGGGGAACAGGAAGGCCACCTTGTGTCCGGCCATGCGTGCTCCTCCGGGAGCGCCGGTCGCTCCCTCGAACGGATGTCCTACCGAACGAACACGCAGCGGGAAAGGCCGCGCGCGGGGCGGGGCGTCAGCTCGTGTGGCGCTCGACCAGCTCGCCGAGCCGGGGAACGGCGGCGACCACGTTCTTCTTGGCCGAGCTCCGGAGGCGGTCGTAGGTCGCCTTCACCACGCGATTGGAGGTCCGCTCCGCCCGGCGATCGGTGATCGAGAGGAGCGCGTCGGCCACCCGGTCCTTCTCGGCCACGAAGTGGCTGGAGACCTTCTTGTCCTGGGCGACCGCCTCGTCGTAGAACGGCTCCACCGACGCCGCGAACTCCGGCAACAGATCGTGCACCACGTTCTGGAGGAAGTTGGGCCGCAGGCCCTTGACCGCCGCGTAGCCGGCCTTGATCGCCATCCCGCCGAGGCCGCCCTTCGAGGCGACCTCGCTGTCGATCAGCGTCAGCGTGTCCTGGACCACCGCCCCGCGGCGCTCCTCGCTCGTCAGCGTGTCGGTCAGCGTGCCCATCCAGACCTCCGTGCCGCAGGCTTGTAGGCCGGGGGCGGGGCGCCGTGCAAGCCGCGCCAGGATCGCCCCGAGCTAGGACGCCACCGCCTGACCTCGCTCGGCGAGGTCGATCGTCCTGCCGAGCTCGTCCAGGTCGACGCGGAAGGACCCGCCGGGCTCCGCGTGCCCCACCATCAGCCCGTACCGGACGCCGAGCGCGTCCGCGTAGTCCTTGCTGCCCACGACGAAGCGGTGGGGCGTGACGATCGCGACGAACGCTCCGCCGAGGTCCATCGCCAGGAGCGCGTGGAGCATGTTGCTGCCCTCGACCCCGACGACGAGCCGGGCGTCCCGAAGAGCGCGTACGGTGCCCTCCGCGCTGAGGTCCATCGGGTCGACCACCTCGAAGCCGCGACGGTCCGCCCAGCCCGCGACCTCGTCCTCGTTGACCAGCCTCCGGTCGGCGCCGTGGTCGCGACGGAGGATGAAGACCGCGTGCCCGGTGGACCGGCCCTCCACCGCCGCCCGAGCCCGTCGCCGGAGCTCGGCCGCGCGGGCCCGCCGGCTCGCGTTCTGACCGATGTCGTCGAAGACGACGAGGTGCTGCACCTGCGCCTTGCGGACCACCCGGCGCGGCACGTCGAGCAGGACCTCGTACTCGGCGGCGTGCGGCCAATGGGCGCTCGCGGGCAGGGCGAGCGCTGGCATCCCCTCGCGCTCGGCCAGGAGCGCCTGGCCGTTGTCCGCCAGCAGCCAGTCGCCGAACCACCGCAGGCCCTGGAAGCTGCTGACCAGCGCGCCCTCCTCGAGGTGGATCGGCGGCACGTCGCGGTGCTCCCAGACGGTTCGGACCGTCGAGCCGCCCCGCAGCCTCTGCCGGTAGCCTCGGCACACGAACCCGTCCGGGACGATCTCGGCGTCCCGGAGGTGGTAGGCGACGGTCGCCTGGTGCACGCTCGGCCCGCCGCGGGCGGCCGTGAGCTGCGACTCGAGCGTGATCAGCGGGTCGGTCGCGAGCGCCCGCTCGAGCATCCCCGGCAGCATCCGCGCAGGAGGGCGATCGGTGCCCTCTTCGGGCGCGATGGTCTCGATCCGAGACGCGACCTCACGCAGCGATGCGACCCGCCCGGTCAGGCGGCGAAACGCGTAATCGACGAGTCCCATCGGTCCATCGTCCCCTCCCCCGCCGTGGTCCCCCCCCGAGGCTAGGACGGGTAGAGGCAGACCGCAAAGCAACCGTGAGGCTGTTCCATGGCCGTTCTCACGAATCGTGAACGATACCAGCGCTCGCGGCGGCGGCCGGTCTCAGGTCTCGGCGACCGCCCGGTCGCGAAGCTCGCTCCAGATCTCCGCCGCGCGGGACGGCCGGAGCTCCACGTCGTCGAAGGTCAGGGGCTGGCCCGCCTCGACGGCTCGCGTCAGCCGGGCGCCGTCGAGCAGGCCCACGGGCACGTGGTCGGGGCGCTCCGCGGTGCGTACGGCGACCCCGCGCACGTCGAAGCCGCCGATCGCGCGCTCGATCACCTCGTCCGTGGCCAGCTCCCGCTTGGCGACGGCGGCGACGGAGACCCGCGGGACGGGGCCGTTGTCGAGGAGGATGTCCTGGCCCCCGAGCACGTTGCGGAGGCTGTTGGCGACCTCGAGGGCGCAGAGGTGGTAGGGCCGAAGGAGGACGTAGCCCGACTTGTCCCGCGTCAGGAGCTTCTCGTAGGGCCCGTAGTTCGGGAGCCGCTCCTGGACGGGGTGGCGGGCGACGACGAACACCCCGGGCGGAGCACCCTTGCACAGCACGTAGTCGCTGACCGGCACGCCCATGCGCTGGGCGTGCTCGACGAGGTAGTCCGTGGCCGCCAGCTCCTCGATGCGCCCCCCGAGCATGCCCTCCTGGACGATGTCGGCGCCGAGGCCGTTCGCGACGAAGGCCTGCTCGATCTGGAGCTTCGTCCCGTCGGTGAAGGACGTCGTCTCGTGGAGGCTGAGGCCCTGGAGCTTGCTCCAGTACTCCATGTCCTCCCGGGTCGGCGTGTGGTTCAGGAACCCCTTGATGTTCACCAGCGCCGCGGGCCGGAACCCCATCCCGACGGCGTCCCTGTAGAGCACGGCGAGGGCGCCGGGCTGGTCTCCCTCGGCCTCGGAGAGGTACCCGCGGCCCACGAAGTAGGACCCCGTCGTCACGTGAAACTCCGAGTTCATCGTGACCACGCGGCGACCCGCGGAGAGCGCGCGCTCGATCACGGTGGTCGCGTGGACGGGGTCGCCGCTCGCCTCGAAGACGAGGTCCGCGTGCTCCAGGAGCTCGTCGATCTCCCGGGTGAGGAGCTCGGTGGGGAAGCCCTCGACCGTCGTCGGGTCGCGCCGCGTCAGGTAGCCGGTGATCTCGAGGCTCGGATCGAGCCGGATCACCTCCGACGCCCCCCGGGCGATGAAGCCGGTGCCCACGACGCCGATGCGGTGCGGCTCCTCGGACGGTGGTTGGTTTGGCACGCGTTGGTCCTTTCCCGCTGGGTGCTGCCGAGCGCGGTCCCCGCGCGCGCGAGCGGCTAACCGACGTGGAGGTGTTCGAGGACCTCCTGGATGCGGCCGACGAAGCGGCCGGTCAGGAACCAGTCCTGGTATGCCTTGCGTGCGGTCCTGGCGATCCGGTCGGCGGCGTGGGGATGATCCAGATAATAGTGGATCTTTTCGACCAGGTCGGTCGCGTCCCAGCGGAAGGGCACGTAGGTCACCCCCGGAAGGAAGATGTCGGGCTCGGTCCGGAGGTGCGACATGTCCGGCTTCAGGAGGAGCGAGCGGTTCGTGACGACCCGGAAGTCCCGGTCCGTCACCTCGCCCCAGCCGAAGGGGCTGACCCCGATCCGGGCCTGGCGGAGCTCCTCGGCGAAGACGTCCATCGGTACGCGGGCTTCCTTGCCCGCCGCCGCCACGACCCGGGGCTCGCCCGCGATCGGCTGGAGCGCCTCCAGCACCGATCGACGGTGGGCCGTGTACCAGTGCGGCGGGTCCTCCGGCGGGAGGTAGGAGACGCGGTAGTGCACATCGAGCTTGCGCTTCGACCAGGGCACCGGCCTCCGCACCGTGGTCCGGAGCATCCCGTTGATCAGGAACCGAACGGAGCCGAGGTTCCACCCGAGCCAGAGGCGATCCTCGTACGCCTCGTCGACCGGGGAGCGGAACGACCATCCCTCGAGGTCGACGCCCAGGGTCTCCACCATCCAGTCCGACACCGGGTCCTCCCCCGGGCCGCTCCGCCCGTAGGCGCTCACGTCCCGAAGGAGCTGCTTCTTGAGGTAGAGGTCCACGTGCGGGAGGACCCCGAAGAACGGCGAGGTCACCTGATCGAAGGTGTCGAGGTAGACGATCTTCGGTCGGCGGGAGCTGGACGACAGCGAGGCGAACAGCTCGACGGTGTCCTCCGCGGGCGCCCGGAAGGGCGTGCCGACGAACGCGACGTCGCACCGGCTGCTCTCCAGCGTCGCCCGGAGATCGGCGAGGCCTTCGATCTTCGCGAAGCGCAGGGACAGCCCGAGGCGGGCGCGAAGCGGGACCCGGAACGTCCGGAAAGGGTCGACCGTCCAATCGGCGACGGGGTCCCCCTCCGGGGTGACGATCAGTGCGTTCGGCATGGGTGAGGTGGCCCGGCTGGGCGATCCGTTCGGCGGGTCACGACCACCACGGGCCGGCTCGGCTCCCGCCGACGCCTCCGCTTCCAGCGCCCCCCGGAGACGACGACGAGCTAGCTCGTGGATCGGGACCCTTCAGCAAGCAGCGTGAGCTTTCCCCTAAACGTCACCTCCGCCGGGGGGCTCGTCGCGGCGTGAGCTCCCGGCGATCGGGCTCCACACCTCCCGGATACCGTACAGCTCGTCCTTGAAGGACCGACCGAGCAGGCTCTCGGCGGCCTCGGCGAGGGGTCGGTCCTCGTGGAGCACGCGGTACACCTGCTCGCTGATCGGCATCTCCACGCCCTCCCGCTGGGCGAGGCGATGCGCGGCGGCGCTGGTCCAGAACCCCTCGGCCACGCTGCGGCGACTGGCGAGGTATTCGCGCGGCTTGGCGCCCCGGGCGACCTCCATGCCGAGCTGCCGGTTGCGCGACAGGTCGCCGGTGCAGGTCAGGATCAGGTCGCCCACGCCCGACAGACCCAGGAACGTGAGCGGGTCGGCGTCGAGGCGGACCCCCAGGCGCGCCAGCTCGGCCAGCCCGCGCGTGATCAGGCCGGCGCGGGCGTTGTGCCCGAACCCGAGCCCGTCCGCCGCGCCCGTCGCGACCGCGAGGACGTTCTTGAGGGCGCCGCCGACCTGGGCGCCGGTCGGGTCCGAGCTCGCGTAGGTGCGGAAGTAGGGCGAGTGGAGGGCGAGCTGCACGCGGCGCGTCAGGTCCTGGCTCCGGGACGCGACGACGATGTCCGTCGGCCGCCCCCGCACCACCTCCTTGGCGAAGGTCGGCCCGCTGAACACGCCGACCCGGTCCGGCCCGACGTGCGGCATCGTCTCCGCCAGCACCGCCGTCATCAGGGAGAGGGAGGACTCCTCGATGCCCTTGGTCGCGATCAGCACGTCGGCCGACGGGCCGACGTGCGGCGCCACCATCGCGCTGACCTCGCGGAAGTAGGTCGACGGGGGCACGAGGAGCACGGCGTCGGCGCCCCGGAGCACCTCCTCCGGGTCGTTCGAGGCCTGCAGCTCCGGCGGGAGGGGCTCGGCGGGGAGGAACAGGGGGTTCTGGTGGTCCCGGCGGATCGCCTCCACCACCTGGGTCTCGCGCGCCCAGAGGCGGGTCGGATGGCCCATCCGGACCGCGTGCGCGGCGAGCGCGGTGCCCCAGGCCCCTCCCCCGATGACGGCGTAGCTCGGCATTCCAGGACCTTAACCGCCAGCGCGCGCTGCGCATGGACGCGGGCCACGGCCAATCTGCTAAAGTGCGAGATTGTGACCAGGGCGGACAGCGAAGGTGGCGTCGAGCCGGTAGTCAACTCCTGGAACGAGTGGGATCCGCTCGAGGAGGTGGTGGTCGGGATCCTGGACGGGGCAGCCGCCCTGACCTGGGAGATCGCGTTCGAGGCGGTGACGGCGGTCGAGCACCTCGACCGGAGCCGGACCTACCATCGGGCGCACGGGGGCAAGCGGATCGAGCAGCTCCACCTGACCCCCGCCCAGCGGGAGCTCGACGAGCTGGTCCGCATCCTCAAGGGTGAGGGGGTCAAGGTCCGGCGGCCCGACCCGATCGACCACTCCCGGGCGATCAGCACGCCGCTGTGGACCACCCAGGGGGGCAACTGCCAGGCGAACCCCCGGGACGTCCTGATCGTCCTCGGGAACGAGATCCTCGAGGCCCCGATGGCCTGGCGGTCGCGCTACTTCGAGTTCCTGGCCTACCGGCGCTTGTGCAAGGAGTACTTCAAGAAGGGCGCCAAGTGGCGGGCCGCGCCCAAGCCGGCGATGAGCGAGCGGGCCTACGACTTCGACTGGACCCGCGGCGAGGGCTACGTCACCTCCGAGTACGAGCCGCTGTTCGACGCCGCCGACATGGCGCGTTGCGGCCGGGACATCTTCATCCAGCGTAGCCACGTCACGAACGACTTCGGCATCGAATGGTTGCGCCAGCACTACGGCGACACCTTCACCTTCCACAAGGTGGAGTTCGACGACTACCGCGCCATCCACATCGACGCGACCTTCGTCCCCCTCCGGCCCGGCTTCGCGCTCATCAACCCGGACCGGCCGATGAAGGAGTGGCCCGCGGGCTTGAAGAAGAGCGGCTGGGAGCTGGTGGAGGCCCCCCGCTCCACCCTCCCCGAGGATCACCCCTGGTACCACTCCTTCCGCTGGCTCTCGATGAACATGCTGAACATCGACGAGAGGCGCGGCATCGTGGAGGCGAGCGAGGAGCCGACGATCAAGTTCCTCGAGGACCACGGCTTCGAGCCGATCCCCTGCCCGTTCCGGAAGAACTACAAGTTCGGTGGGAGCTTCCACTGCGCGACGGTCGACATCCGCCGCCGGGGGACCCTCCAGTCCTACTTCGACCACGCCTGAGGGGGGCGCCGTGCGGGACTTGATTCGTCAGCTGCGCGAAGACTGGGGCCGGCACAAGGCGTCGGCGTCCGTGCGCTCCATGCCGGCCCTCGTCAACTACCGCGTCGGTCGATGGGTGAAGGAGCAGCCCCTCCCGGTCCGCTGGGCGGGAGGGAAGGTCTACGGGGTCGGGCTCCTCGTCGCGGAGATGATGTCCGGGATCCACCTCGACCGCGACACCCAGGTCGGCGAGGGCTTCCACATGATCCACGCGGGCGGGATCAACATCCACCCGGACACCGTCATCGGCGACCGCGTCGGCATCATGCACGGCGTGACGCTCGCCACGGGCCCCGGGGGCCGGCCCGCCGTGATCGGCGACGACGTCTTCATCGGCGCCAACGCGTGCGTCCTCGGCGCGGAGGTCGGGGCCGGGGCCCGCGTCGCCGCCAACTCCCTGGTCCTGAACGACGTCCCGCCGGGCGCGATGGCGATCGGGGTCCCGGCGAAGAACGTCCCTCAGCTCGGGGCCAAGGGGGCCAAGAAGGCCAAGCCGGCCGCTGCGGACAGCACGTGAGCGGGACCGACGCCGGACCGTCCCTGGCCGAGCGGCTCGTCGCAGCGCACTTCCCCGCCAGCGACGACGAGCTCGTCGTGGGCGCGCTCCCCGCCCGGGAGCTCGCCGCGCGCCACGGGACGCCGCTCTACGTCTTCGACGCGGCGGTGCTCCGGGCGCGCCTCGCCGACGTGCAGAAGGCCCTCGGCGACCGCGTCGAGGTCCTGTTCGCCCTGAAGGCCAACCCGAACGCGGCGGTCGCCCGCGTGCTCCGCGAAGGCGGCGCGGGGGCCGAGGTGGCGTCCGCGGGCGAGATCCTGGTCGCGCGCCGCGCGGGCTTCGCAGGCCGGTCCATGCAGTTCGCGGGGCCGGGCAAGCACGGCGACGACCTGCGCCTCGCCCTGGCGGACGGCGTCACGCTGAACGTCGAGTCGGCGGCGGAGCTGGACGCCGTCGCCCGGGCGGCGGCGGAGGCGGGCGTGGTCTGCCCCGTCGCGCTGCGGGTCAACCCGCCCGCCGCGACGGCCGGCTCCCGCATGCGCATGGGCGGCGGGAGCGCGAAGTTCGGGATCGACGTCGACGCGCTCGTGGAGGTCGCCCGCCAGGCGGAGGCCGCGGCGTCGATCGAGCTGCGCGGGCTCCACACCTACGCCGGCACCCAGACCTTCGACCACGAGGGCTGGCTCGCCCACGCCCGCTTCCTGCTCGACAGCGCCCGGGCGGTGGAGGGCGCGATCGGGCGCGAGCTCCCTACCCTGAACTTCGGCGGGGGCTTCGGGGTCCCGGTCTTCGAGAGCGACGGCGACTTCGATCTCGGCGCGGCCGGGGGGGGGCTGCAGGCGCTTGTCGCCGACGACGCCCGCCCGGACCGCCGCTACTTCGTCGAGCTCGGCCGCTACCTGGTCGCCCCCGCCGGGGTGTTCCTGGCCCGGGTGATCTACCTCAAGGAGAGCGCCGGCAAGACCCACGCGATCCTGGACGGCGGCATGCACCACCACGCGGCCGCCGCAGGTCTGGGCACGGTCATCCGGCGGCCCTTCCCGATGGTGAAGGCGACCGCGCTCCGCGCCGCGGCGGGGGAGGGCTGCCAGCTCGGCGGCCCGCTCTGCACCCCGGCCGACGCCTTCCCGACCGGGGCGTCCCTGCCGCCCCTCGAGCCGGGCGACCTCGTCGCCTTCCTGAGCTCCGGCGCCTACGGCCTGACGTTCAGCAACGTGCTGTTCCTGAGCCACGCGGCCCCGGCCGAGGTGCTCGTGGACGGCCGGGAGGCCCACGTGGTGCGGGCGGCGGGCCGCCCCGACGACGCCCTTCGGGGCCAGCGGCTGCCGGGGGAGGCCTGATGCTCGACGAGCTCCGGCGCCTCGCCCGCGAGCACCCGGACCGGCCGGCGGTGGCCAACGCACGCGAGGGGCTGACCTACGCCGGGCTGGTCGAGCGCGCCGAGGGGCTGGCCCGCCTCCTCCGGGAGGGCGAGGTCGTGGCGGCGGCCCTCCCGAGCGGGCCCGCCTTCACGGCCGCCCACCTCGCCGCCCTCGAGGTCGGCGCGGTCTTCGTCCCGGTCGCCCACAAGTCCACCCCCGACGAGCTCCGGCGCGCCTTCGCGGTGGCGCCGCCCCAGGCCGTCGTCGTCGACGAGGGCAGCCAGGACGCGGTCGCGGAGGCCGCGGCCGACCACGAGGCGCGCCCGATCGAGGCCCGCCCCGACGGCTGGCATGGCGACGCCCCCGCTGGCCCCGCGCCGGAGCGCTGGCTGCCGGACGGGACCGCGATGGTCCAGTTCACCTCCGGCTCGACGGGCGTCCCGAAGGGCATCGTGCTGAGCCACACCAACCTGGCCGCCGGGATCGCGCAGAACCAGGCCTTCCTCGCCCGCTTCGCGGGGCGCTCCGTCTTCTCGCCGATGCCCCAGTTCCACGCGATGGGCGGGGCGGTCGTGCTCGAGCATCTGCGGCACGGCGCGAGCGTGCTCGTCGCGAACCGCTTCGTGCCGGGGGACGACAAGAAGCGCATGGAGGCGGCGGGGGTCGAGCTCATCGTGGCCAGCCCGTCCTACTTCCGGATGGTGCTCCGCCTCGGGCTCCTGGCTCGTCTCGCGTCGTTGCGGGGGATCGCGCTGGGCTCCGCGGCAGCCGACCAGGCGCTGGTCGGCGGCGTGCGGGAGGCGCGCGAGGACCTGTCGATCCACCTGCGCTACGGGCTGAGCGAGGCCTTCGGCGCCCTCACCCGGCTCGACATCGACGCGGGCCATACCCTGCCGCCGCCGGGCCTGGTCGGTCCGGCGCTGCCCGGGGTCGCGGTGTCGCCCCTGCCTCCCCCCGGGGCCCGGAGCGCCGAGGCCCTCCGGGTCCGGAGCGACGCCGTCGCCGTCGGGATCGTCCTCGGTGACCGGTCGTGGGCGCCCCTCGCCGACGGGGACGGTCACCTCGATACGGGCGACCTCGCCTTCGGGGACGAGGCAGGCGTGCACCTGCGGGGCCGCCGGAGCCAGTTCCTGAAGCGGAACGGCTACCGCATCGACCCCGGGGAGATCGAGGAGGCGCTAGTCGCGCACCCGGCCGTCCGGGAGGCGGTCGTCGTCGGGCTCCCCGCCGCCCTGGCGGGGACGCAGATCATCGCCGCCTACGAGGGCGACGTCAGCCCGCGGGAGCTCGCCGAGCATTGCCTCGAGCTGCTCAGCGCGCACAAGGTCCCCCAGCGCCTGGTGGCTCTGGAGCGG
This sequence comes from Sandaracinaceae bacterium, assembly GCA_050331215.1. Taxonomy (GTDB): domain Bacteria; phylum Myxococcota_A; class Polyangia; order Polyangiales; family Sandaracinaceae; genus JBHJHB01. The sequence goes on from JBHJHB010000005.1 coordinate 16,992, forward strand.
CTCACGCGAACGCGGACCGGCAAGCCGGACCGCACCCGGATCCGACAGCAACTGGAAGGTGGGAGCGAAGGCTGATGGCGAGCGACTTGGAAACGCGGGTCACGGAGCTCGTGGCCCGGACGATCACGGAGTCGAGCGGCCGCGAGGTCGCGCTGACGCCCGAGACGGCCCTGATCACCTCCGGCTTCCTCGACTCCCTCACCGTCCTGCAGCTCTTCGGCTCGCTGCAGGAGGAGTTCGAGGTGGAGCTCGACATGGACGACCTCACCGAGACCCACTTCGAGACGGCGAGCGCCATCGCCGCCCTGATCGAGGAACGCACGTAGCGCCCGACCTCACCGCGCCTACCTCACCGCGCCTACGGCATCGCGCCTACGGCATCGCGCCTACTGCATCGCGCAGGTGACGTCGATGAACGACTCGGTCCGGTCGAGGACCGGGAGGCGGATGCGATCCTCGGCGATCATGCCGAACTCGTCGAAGGGCCCGCCGAAGGGCGTGTCGAGGTCCCGGCAGGTCCGGCCGTCGAGGCCCTCGAGGGTCATGTCGAGCCCGTCGGTCACCGGGCCGACGACCAGGATGCTCCCCCCGCCTGGCGTCGCCGTGAGCCCCGGGACGACGTCGAAGTTCATGTTGGTGTAGTAGGCGGTGAACCCCTCGGGGACGCTCGCGGAGATCCCCTCGCCAGGGGTGAAGATCGTCACGTAGCCCACGCCCGCCTGAGGCCAGAGCTCCCCCGTCGGCTCCAGCAGCTCGGCCGTGAGGGTCGCCCGGAACAGGCTGATCAGCGAGAACGGGCTCGCGAACATCGTGCTCGTGTAGGTCGGCGCCGCGACCAGGAGCCCCTGCTGCCCGAGCAGGAGGCACAGGCCCGTCACCTGGCCCTCCTCGTCCGCGGTCTCGCACTGCCTGATCTGCTCGTCGAAGAGGCAGACGTTCGCGTTCGGGATGATGACCTGGCTCGGGAACTCGAGGACGATGACGCTGATGTTGGTGCAGATGTTGCGGTCGATGCAGGTGCCCTGACTGCAGCGGCCGGAGGCGCAGTCCGCGTTGCAGCCGCAGTCCTCGAAGGCTTCCCGGTCCCCGCTCCCGTCGAGGCAGCACCGGATGCCGTCGCAGACGTCCGAGCCGCACTCCCGGTCGCAGATGCAGGACGCGCCGACCGGCAGGTCCTCCCCCTCCCGGCAGCAGGTGCCCTCGGCGCAGAAGCCGGTGGTGCACTCGCAGTCCTCGTCGCAGGCCTCCCCGCCGGGCACGCGGTCCCCGGACGCGCAGCAGGAGCCGTTGCCGCACAGGCCCGACAGGCAGTCCGCGTCGCAGCCGCACGGATCGCCCGGCCGGACGTTCTCGTCGCCCGCGCAGCAGCGATCGCCGTCGCAGGCGCCGGAGGCGCACTCCCCGTCGCACGCACAGAAGGTCCCGGCCGCGAGGTCGCTCGTCTGGCTGCAGCAGAGCTCGCCCTGGCAGATGTTCGACTCGCACTGGCAGTTGCCCGTGCAGGTCGAGGCGCGCGGCTGCGGCGCGGCCGAGCAGCACACGAAGTCCGTGCACACGCTGAACAGGCAATCGCAGCCGGTCTCGCAGGTGGCCCCCGGCGGGCGGCGGAGCACCCCCTCGTCGCAGCAGACGGCGTCGACGCAGCGCTCCGACGCGCACTGGCAGGCCGCCACGCACTCGGCGCCGGCGTCGACCCGGGGGCCCTCGCAGCACACCTGGTCCGCGCAGTTGTCCGACTGGCAGTCCACGGCGCACACGCACTCGTCGCCCGGCCCGCCCGTGCGGGTGTTGTTGAGGCAGAACTCGCAGACCGACTCCTCGCCCGCGTTGGCGCTGCACGCGGTGCTGCGGCAGTCGTCGTCGCAGCTGCACACCTCCCCGCCCCCGAGGCTCTGGTCGCCGACGAGGCAGATCTCCTCGACCTGGGGGTACTCGAGGGCGATCGAGCAGCCGCTGGCGGCGAGGCCGACGAGGCATGCGAGGAGGGCACGGAGCGGCGGTCGAAGCATGGCGCTCGCCTAGCGTAGGGTGGACCGTGGGCAGGAGGAAGCGGCGCCGGGGAAGGCGCCGCTCGCCCTACTCGCAGGTGAGCGGGATGACCGTGTAGCCCTGATCGAGGATCGGGAACATGATCTCGTCCGGCCCGCTCGAGCCCCAGGTGTCGTAGGGCCCACCCGGCGTGGTGGCGGAGTCGTTGCACTCCGCTCCGTCGAGCCCGCCGAAGACGACGAGGATGTCGTCGGCCGGCGGACCGAAGATGTAGATCGAGCCGCCCTCGATCGTCTCGGTCAGCGCGACGTCGATCAGCTGGACGGTGTCCGAGTAGAACACCTCGTAGCCAGCGGGGGCGGTCGCCGTGATGCCCGCGCCGGGCGTCTCGACGTAGGCGAAGCCGCTGCCGGCCACCGGCCAGGGCTGACCGATCCCGCTCCAGAGGAAGTCGTTGTCCGCCGTCGTGTAGAAGTTGGGCGACGACGAGACCGGCGCGACGAACAGGGTGTCGTCGTGGTTGGCCGCCGTGAGGCGCACGCCCTCCAGGCCCGCCACGACGCACGCGGTGTAGTCTCCGTTGACGTCGCTCATCACGCAGGTCCCGGTGACCCCGCCGTTGAAGGGGCAGACCTCCGCGTCGGCGACCGCGCCGCCGAAGTCGCTGAGGTTGCCGCTCTGGTCGGTGCACTCGGGCCCCATGTCGGGCACGCCCAGATCGATCGGACCCTCGTCGGGGGGACCGAGGTCGACGCCGAGGTCCACGCCGGCGTCGACCCCTGCGTCCGGCTCGCCGCCCATGTCGACCGGGCTGCCGAGGTCAGGTTCCATGCCAGCGTCGACGCCGGCGTCCGTGCCACCGCTGCCGCACCCGTAGACGGCGAGAGCGAGGATCGTGAGCAGGCAGGCACCTCCGCGAGCGGGGAGGGGCCGAAGGAGAGAAGGAGCGCGGTGCGCAAGGTCGTTCATGGGCATGACGCCCCCTATTAGGCCCATCGAATGCCGTTTCGTCCATAGGCACTTCGCATCGTCCGCCCTGACTGGATCTTGGCCCCGGATCTCCGGCCGTCCCGCCGTGGGGCGAGCAGCGCCGGCGGGAGCGCTCCGGCCCGGGCTCGATCCCACCTGGCCGACCGCTGGGCTCAGCGACCGCGCCGGCGCCGGCGGCGGCCGCGACCGCCCTCCTCGGCGCAGCCGTCCCCATCCTGGAACCCGTCGAGATCCTCGGGGCTCTCCGGGCAGACGTCCTCCACGTCCGGCACCCCGTCCCCGTCCGCGTCCTCCTCGGGGCAGCCGTCGGTGTCGTCCAGGCCGTCGAAGTCCTCCGGCTCCTGTGGGCACGCGTCGGTGGCGTCCTCGATGCCGTCCTGGTCCATGTCGTCGTCGGGGCACCCGTCGTTGTCCCGGTCGCCGTCCATGTCCTCGGGCTCGTTGGGGCAGGCGTCGTAGCCGTCCCGGATGCCGTCGTCGTCGTCGTCGTCGTCGGGGCAGCCGTCGGCGCCCTCGCCCTGCTCGTCCTCGGCGTCGTTCGGGCAGGCGTCGCTCGCGTCCGGGATCCCGTCCTCGTCGTTGTCGAGGTCCGGGCACCCGTCCTCGTCATTGAAGCCGTCGAGGTCCTCGGTCTCCGTCGGGCACCCGTCCTCGCTGTCGTTGATGCCGTCCCGGTCGGCGTCCGCGCTCGCCTGCGGGCTCCAGGAGGCCCCCGCGAAGCCCCGGGCGACAGGCACCCCGACCCCGTACACCACGCCGATCCCGCCGCCGACCTGGAACGTCAGGTCCCCGACGTGCAAGAGGAGGCCGGCCCGGACCTCGGTCGGGGCCTCGCTGTCGAAGAGGTTCTGGAAGGACACGGCCCCCGTGACCTCCGCCATCGCCTCGATCAGCGTGTTTAAGCGGTAGGCCGCGCCGACGCCCCAGCGGAACTCCGCGCCGACCGCGGAGCGCAGGTACTGGGCGGGGTTCCGGTAGGCGGCGCCGGCGTTCGCGCTCACGCGGAAGCCACCCGCCTGCACCGACCCGATCAGGTGCCCGCCGAGCTCCGGCAGCTCATCGCCGAGGAAGGACCCTTCGGCGATGAAGTGGCCCACCGGGATGTTGATGTAGGCCGCCGTCCCGAGCGTGAACGCCACGCCGGTGGGCGACGGATCGAGGATCCGCAGCTTGAGGTGCACCCTCGGGTCGCCGATCGCGGCCCCCGAGCCGCCCGGGAACTCGACCGGCGGGGTCACCTCCGCGTTCCGGTACGGCTGACCCGAGTAGTAGAGGAACACGGGAACGTTCAGCCCGATCTGGAGGCGCTCGAGCACGGTGATCGCGCCCGTGAGCTGGAGCGTCAGGAGGTGCTCGACGAACGGCTCCTCCGGGATGGCCCGCTGCTCGTCGTTGCACATCTCGACCGCTCCGGGCGGCGGCGGGCTCTGCTGGGACGCGATGAAGCAGTCGAGGTCGTCCGCGACGAACGGCTGGTTGGCGTAGCCGAGGAGCGCGCCGAGGTGGGGCGTGAGGTTCGGGCTGACCTCCGCGTTGTCCACGAGGAAGAAGTTGTTCGCCCCCGGCGCGAGGTAGAAGCGGTGGGCCGAGAAGTCCGCGGTCCGGAGATCCTGGGCCGACCCCGTGCCGGGCAGGGCGAGGAACAGCGCGAGGACGAGGAGCGCGCCCCCCGGAACCGACCATCGCGGCATCTGACCTCGTCCCACGTCGGGCCCCCTTCCAGCCGCCCTCGCGGCCTCCGCATTCCATGACACCACGGGCGTCTCCTCACTGTCATCGGGGGCCTCCCCGTCGTCTGAAGGCCCCCCCGGGAGGCTTCCTCTGGCCTCCCCGGCCTAGATACGGATGCGTTTCAATCGAGTGTTGACGTCGCGGGACAGCGCGAGCTCCTGGTCGCGCGGCAGGGCGGTGGTGGCCGCGAACAGCGCGAAGGCCGCCAGCTCGTGCAGGGCCTGGTGCAGCCCGTCCAGGGGGTCGTCGGCCGGCGAGGTCTGCAAGGCCGCGACGACCCGGTCCGGCCGGATCGAGCCGTCCTCCTCGATCTTCTCGCCGAAGATCGGGCCGTAGCCGCTCCCCTTGATCCAGGCCTCGAGGGTCGCCCGGGTCTGGTCGATCGCCCCGTAGGTCGCTACCGCCATGAAGATGTCGCGGAGGACGGCGTTGAAGCTCGTCACCAGCGTCCGCATCGCGGTGTGGTCGATCTCCCGCTGACGGCGGAGGATCACCGCGCCCTGCTGGAGCATGCCGTAGACCGCCTTGATGGTCATGAACTGGCCGAGGCCGGTCTGGCGGCTGATCTCCTCGATGCTCCGCTGCCCATCCGCGAAGGCCAGGACGAGCTGGGAGTTCTCGTCCAGGGTCATCTGGGTGGCCTTCGGCTGAGGCTCCGGCAGCAGGTCGTCGGCCGGGATCTTCTCCCGGAACAGCGCCATCTCGTCGATGCGCTGGACCCCCTCCATCAAGAGCGGCTGGATCGGCAGATGGACGGTGTGGGTCGGCGGCTCCTCGTCGTCGTCGGGGACGCAGAACAGATAGGTCCCGCTTCGCGCGATGAGCGCGGAGAAGAAGATCTGCTCGACCTGCTGCTTCAGCTGGGTGAAGAGCTCCTCGCGGGTCAGCACGTTGCGCTCGAGGAGGATCTCCCCGAGCCGCCGGTCCGGCCCGACCTCCGCCAGCAGCTCGTCGAGCTGGGCGCGGCTGATCACGCCGTGGCGGTAGAGCACCTGCCCCAGCCGGTCGTCCTGGTGGTCGCTCCACGCGTACTTGAGGGCGCTCTGGTCGACGAAGAGGATGCGCTGCGAGACGCCGTCGAAGATGTGGAGCTCCCCGCGCCACCCGGCCGTCGCGATCACGTTGACGATCTCGAGGACGCTCGTGCGTGTCAGCAGCTCGCCGCTCATGCCCACGCGCGTCCCGCGCTCGCGATCGGGGTCGATCTGGCGCCGCAGGATCAGCAGCCCGGGGGCGTCCACCACGAGGTGGTAGCGGCCGGAGCGGTCCCGGAGGCGCCGCTCGGCGCCCCGGCCGACGACCCGGACAATGCCCTCCGGCTCGATGACCACCAGGTCCGTCGGCTCGCCCACGGCCCGAAACGTACTGCACTGTCGGGTGATTGGGGAACTGTCGGGCGATCGGCGAGGATTCGCGGCCGCCTCGGAGGCGCGAGGACGCGGCGGCTCAGGTCCCGCTGTCGCGCGTCACCTGGCAGAGCTCGGCGATGGTGCGGTTGTGGTCGCTCGCGTCCGCGGCGTTCTGGAGGCCCTCGAGGACCGCCGCCATCTGCTCCTCGTCGCCGCGGAGCGGCACCGTGAGCTCCGGCGGGGAGGTGGCGCGCTCGAGGGCGTCGAGCACCTCGGTCACGCGGATCTGATCCGGGTCCGAGGCCGGCTCGTAGCGCGGGTCGAAGCCCGTCCCGTGCGCCTCGAGCAGGCCATGGCCGACCAGGCTGTCCAGGACCTCCCGGAGGGCCTCCACGCCGACGCCGAGGCGGTGGGCGAGGCTTCGCAGCCGCATCGGCTGGTCCTGCTCCGCCAGCTCCACCATCGCCCGGAGCGCGACCGCCTGGCGGGTGAAGTGGTCGACGAAGCGCCCCCGGGCGAGCTGCCGGTAGGTGGGCGCGTTCTGGTGGGCGGCCGCCGCCTGGGCCCCGAGCAGGATGAACACCCAGCTCAGGTGCAGCCAGACCAGGAAGATCGGGAACGCCCCGAACCCCGCATAGAGCGCGTTGTAGCGCGCCACGCCGACCTGGAAGCGCACGTGGACCACGAGCAGCGCGTACCAGCAGAGCCCGCCGACCAGCGCCCCCACGAGCGCCGAGCGCAGCCGGACCGGTGCGCTCGGGAGGAGCATGTACGCGGTCAGGAGGGCCAGGATGACGAGGAGGGGCGGCAGGAAGAACGCGACGCCGTCCACCAGGCCCGGGATGCCGGTCGCCTGCCGCACCCACGCCATCAGCGCGTGCTGGGTCCGCGCCGCGGTCAGCGTGCTCGCGAGCACCAGCGTAGGCGCCGTCACGACCGCGACGAGGATGAAGCTGGGGAAGGAGACGGCGAGGGGCCGGTGGCTCGGGAAGCCCCAGACCGCGTCGAAGGCCTCCTCCGAGCCGTGGAGGACGCGGAGGATCGCGAACGCGACCAGGACCAGGCCGGCGATCCCGAGGCTCCACACGTCCGTCTCGGCGACCGCCGTCAGCAGCCCGTCCAGGGTCTGGTGGAGCATCACCATGCCCTCGGGCAGCGGCTGGTTGGGATCGGCGGCGAAGACCTCCTCGAGCCACGGTCGGATCGACGTCCGGACGAGGGCGTCGTAGGCCCCGACCGCCTTGGCCACGCTGAACAGCAGCGCAGCGCTCGGCACCAGGGCCAGGAGCGTCGCGAAGGCGAGGGACCCGGCTCGGATCTGGAGGCGCTCCCGGAAGAAGGCGGCCAGCGTGAGGAACGCGAGGCGGGCGGTGACCAGGGCGCGGCGTCGAAGCGGGCTCAGCGAGGCGGGGTCATGCCCCCAGAGCGCCCGGATCGCCTCGCCCCGGAGGCGGGAGAGGAGGCCGGGGCGGGCTCGGGGGGACGGGGGAGACGGCGCCTGCACGTCAGGCGATTCTGAGCCGAGCGACACGGAGCCGCCAAGGCCGGCAGCGCGCGAGGCGGACGTTGACACCCCGACGCCACCGCCTTAGGCCCTGGGTCATCGGAGGGAACGGCGGATGGTCGAGCCGAGCGTAGTCGAGGAGCGGATCCGAGCCGGCATCCCCGGCGTCCAGGTCGTGGAGATCGAGGACCTCACCGGCACCCGCGACCACTACCAGGCCGTCATCGTGAGCCCCTTCTTCGAGGGCAAGAGCCGCGTCGAGCAGCACCAGGCCGTCTACCGCGCCCTCGGCGAGCTCATGGCGGGGCCCGTCCACGCCCTCGCCCTCTCGACCTACACGCCCGAGGCGTGGGCCGCGAGGTCCTCCGGACCATGATCCCGCGGGGTCGCGCCGCGGCCCCGTCCCCCCTCAGCCCCCTCCGATCGAACCAGGAGCAGCGCCCATGGATGAGGCCCTCAAGAGCCGCCTTCAGTCCCTCGTCGACGACAACGACGTCGTCCTCTTCATGAAGGGGACCAAGCACTTCCCCCAGTGCGGGTTCTCGGCCACCGTCGTCGAGGTGCTCCGCCGCCTGGACATCAAGGACTACCGCGACGTCAACGTGCTGGAGGACCCCGAGGTCCGGCAGGGCGTCAAGGAGTTCAGCAACTGGCCGACCATCCCGCAGCTCTACGTGAAGGGGAGCTTCATCGGCGGCTGCGACATCGTCCGGGACATGTACACCAGCGGCGAGCTCGAGCCGACGCTGCGCAAGGCGCTGGGCACCGACGCCGCGCCCGACGAGGCCGACTCCACCTCCTGACCGCTGGCCGGCGGCGCCCGCGCGCAGCGCGCTGCACGCCGGCGACAGCGGCACCCTGCTAGACTCCCGCGGTGGCGAACGCCAGGTCGGGGACCTACGGCGCCTGGGTCGCGCTCCTGACCGCCGGCGTCATGATCGCCCAGCAGGTCGGGGCCAAGGCAACCCGGGACGCGCTGTTCCTCGGGACCTTCCGCGCCGAGGACCTGCCCGCGATCGTCCTCGCGTCGGCGGCGGCGTCCCTCGCCGCCGTCTTCGGCGCGTCCGCGCTCTTCGTCCGCTTCGGGCCGGCCGGGGTGGTGCCGCCCGCCTTCGCCGCGAGCGGCACGCTGTACCTCGTCGAGTTCGGCCTCCAGCCGCTCTACGCGCCGGTCGCCGCGGTGCTGGTCTATCTGCACTCCGCGGTCTTCGGGGCGCTCCTGATCAGCGGCTTCTGGTCGATCGTCAACGAGGTCTTCGATCCGCACACCGCCAAGTCCGAGATCGGGCGCATCGGCGGCGGCGCCACGGCCGGGGGAGTGCTCGGCGGCGCCCTGGCGATGGGGGTCGGCTCGAGCTTCGAGGCGCGGGTGATGCTCCTGGCGCTCGCTGGCCTGAACCTGATGGCCGCGGCGGGGACCTACCGGCTCGGGGCGCCGATCCGGGGCCTCACGACGTCGGCCCGGATCGGGGCTTCGCCCGCCGCGGGCGTCGCCATCCTCCGCCGCCAGCCCTACCTGCAGGCGCTGGGCGCGATGGTGGGTCTGACCGCCATGGCCGCCACGCTCCTCGACTACGCCTTCAAGGCCCGGGCGGCGGACGCCTACGCGGCCGGCGGCTTGCTCTCCTTCTTCGCGCTGTTTCACACGGCGACGGCGCTCCTCAGCCTGGTCGTCCAGACCAGCCTCGCCCGGCCGCTCATCACGCGCCTCGGCGTGGGCGGCTCGGTCGCCCTCCTGCCGACCGCGGTGCTGCTGACCTCGATGGTCGGCGTCGCCATCTCGAACCTGTGGACGGCCGTCGTGGCCCGGGGAACGGAGCTGGTGCTCGCCAACAGCACCTTCCGGAGCGGCTACGAGCTGCTCTACACCCCGGTGCCCCCGGCCGAGAAGCGGCCCACGAAGGCCTTGATCGACGTGGTGGGCAACCGCCTGGGGGACGCGGCGGGAAGCGGGCTGGTCCTCCTGGTGCTGGCGCTGGCCCTCGAGCACCCGCTCGCGGTCGTCCTCGGGCTGGCGGGGGGCCTGTCCCTCCTCGCGCTGATCGTCGCCCAGCAGCTCAACGGAGGCTACGTCGGCGAGCTCAAGCGCAGCCTGCGGACCGGCACCCGGGAGACGTCGGACGCGGCGGTGATGGACGCGGCGACGCTCCAGACGCTGTCGACCCTCGGCCTCGACCGCGAGGCGCTCTTCGAGCAGCTCGCGGCCCGGCAGGCGGCGACGGCTCGGGACCAGCCCGCCGTGCGCCCCCGGTCGCAGGCCCGGCTGGACGCGGTCGACGCCCCTGACGACGACCCGCTCCACGAGGCCGTCGAGACGCTGCGGCGGGGGACGGGCGAGCAGGTCCGGACGCTGCTCTCGGCCGGCGAGGAGCTCGACCCCCGGCTCGTCCCCCCCGCGGTGGCGCTCCTCGCCCGCCGGGCCGTCTACCCCGCCGCGATCGCGGCCCTGCGGAAGGTGGCAGACCGCTCCGCGCCCGAGCTCGCGGAGGCGATCGCGGACCCCGACCAGCCCTTCGCCATCCGGCGGCGCCTGCCGCGCGTCCTGGAGGTGACCCACCACCCAGCGGCCCTCGATGGGCTGCTCAGGGGCCTCGACGACGAGCGCTTCGAGGTCCGCTACCGGTGCGCGATCGCCCTCGCCCGCATCCTCCACCGGGACGAGAGCGTGCCGAGGCCGGACCCGGAGCGGGTGCTCGACGCCGTCGAGCGGGAGCTCAGCGAGGCGGGGCGGCGCGTGTGGGACAGCCGGCGCCTCCTCGACGATGACGCCGACGAGGACTCCCCCCTGCTCCAGAAGGCGCTCCGCGACCGCGTGAACCGGAGCGTCGAGCACGTGTTCACGCTGCTGAGCCTGACCTACGACCCGGAGCCGCTGCGCCTCAGCCTGCTCGCCCTCGCGGAGGAGGAGGGGGCGCTGCGCGGCACGGCTCTCGAATACCTGGACACGGTCCTGCCGGAGCGGACCCGCACCAGCCTGTTCCCGATGCTGGACGAGCGGGTGGAGCTGCGCCGCCGGCCCGAGCGCCGCCGGAGCCGGGACGAGATCGTGCAGGAGCTCGTGAGCTCGATGCGCTCGATCGACGGGGGCGCGCTCGCCCGGGCGATCCGGGAGCGGGCGATCGCGGCGCAGGACAGCTCGCCCCCGGACGACGCGGAGAGCTGAGGGGGCATCGGGCCCCACGCTGCCGCACCGCTGGCCGGCGCGGCGATGCGGCCCGCCTTGATGCGGGCGCGCGGTCCGGGCGATGGTGAACGGCGCCCGCGGCCCACGGGGGGCGGTCGCGCGGGCACCGGGAGCACACACGTGAGCGACGCGATCGAGGCCTTCCGCCGCCACCGCCAGGCCCTCCTCGAGCACCGGGCCGACTACGACGCCGCGCGCCGCGCGGTCGAGCCCCGCTTCGGGGTCGACCCGGCCGCGCCCTTCAACTGGGCCCTCGACTGGCTGGACCCGTGGGCGCTCGCGCACGCCGACGAGACCGCGCTCCGCATCGTCGACGTCGACGACGAGGACGTCGCCCACCGCACCTTCGGCGAGATCCGCGCCCGCTCGAACCGGGCGGCCAACGTGCTCCGGGGCCTCGGGGTCGAGCGGGGGGACCGCGTCCTGTTGATGCTGCCGAACGTCGCGCCGCTCTGGGAGGTGATGGTCGCGGCGATCAAGCTCGGCGCGGTGATCGTCCCCGCCACCACCCTGCTCGAGGGGGACGACCTCTCGGACCGCCTCGACCGCGGCCACATCAAGCACGTGGTCACGACGCGCGCCCAGGTCGACAAGCTCGAGGCGAGGCTCGGCGAGCAGACGAGGGTCCTGGTCGATGGGCCGGCCCCGGGCTGGACGTTCCTCGAGGAGGCCATCGCGAGCGCGGCGGCGGGCTTCGCCCCCCGGGCCCCGAGCGTCGCCGGCGACCCGCTCCTCCTCTACTTCACCTCCGGCACCACCTCGAAGCCGAAGCTCGTGCTCCACAGCCATGCGAGCTACCCCGTGGGGCATCTGTCGACGATGTACTGGCTCGGGCTCCAGCCGGGCGACCTCCACCTGAACGTCAGCTCGCCGGGCTGGGCCAAGCATGCGTGGAGCAACGTCTTCGCCCCCTGGAACGCCGGCGCCGGGGTGTTCGTGCTCGCCCACCCGCGCTTCGAGCCGGAGGCGGCCCTCCGGAGCCTGGTCGCGCGGGGCGTCACGACGATGTGCGCGGCGCCGACGGTGTGGCGGCTCCTGATCCAGCAGGACCTGTCGGCCCACCCGGTCGCGCTCCGGGAGATGGCCAGCGCCGGCGAGCCGCTCAACCCGTCGGTGATCGAGGCCCTCCGGGACGCCTGGGGCCTGGTCCCGCGGGACGGCTACGGCCAGACCGAGACCACCGCCCAGATCGCGAACAGCCCCGGCCAAGAGGTGCGCCTCGGCTCGATGGGCCGGGCGATGCCCGGCTACGACGTCGTCCTGCTGGACGGCGAGGGGGCGGAGACGACCGGCGAGGGGCAGGTGGCGCTGCGCCTGGACGACGCGCGGCCGATCGGCCTGATGATGGGCTACGACGGCGACCGAGCGCGGAGCGAGCAGGTGCTCGGCGGGAGCCACTACCTGACGGGGGACGTCGCGACCATGGACGCCGACGGCTACCTCACCTACGTCGGCCGCGCCGACGACGTGTTCAAGAGCTCCGGCTACCGCATCAGCCCCTTCGAGCTCGAGAGCGTCGTCGTCCGCCACCCCGCCGTGGCCGAGGCGGCCGTGGTCCCGAGCCCCGACGCCACCAAGCACACCGTGCCCAAGGCCTTCGTCGCCCTGCGGCCCGGCCACGCTCCCTCCGAGGGCCTCGCCCTCGACATCCTGCGCTTCGCCCGCGCGGAGCTCTCCCCCTTCAAGCGGGTCCGCCGCCTCGAGTTCGCCGAGCTGCCGAAGACGGTCAGCGGCAAGATCCGGAGGGTCGCGCTGCGCGACGGCGAGGCGGAGCGGGTGCGGGATCGGCCCGACGCGGACCGGGGGACCACGGTGTTCTGGAGCGAGGACTTCGGAGAGCGGCTGCGCGGGTAGACGGGCTCGGCGCTCGAGGTGGGGCTAGGGGTCGAGGGGGATGGGCTCGACCGCTGGGACGGGGAACGCCGCGCACTCGACGAGGGTCCCGTTGTCCTGGTAGGTGACCCGTCGCCGAAGACGGGCGATCGCGTAGTCCGACTGGCAGCAGATACCGAACAGATGCCCTTGGACCTCACCGTCGCGGAGGTCTAGCTGCGCGTCGTCCGTCACCTGGACGCCGCAGGTGGCGCCGCGCTCGAGGGAGAAGCCGTCGATGGTGACCTCGGCGCCGGTGTAAACGCCGAGGCTCACGCCATTCGACGTGACGGGGCACCCCGGGGCGCACTCGGGCGCCTGCGTCCGCTCCACCACGAGGCCCTCGACCTCCGCGCGGGTCTCGCCGCCGAACGCGCCGAAGCCGATCTCCCGGTTCCCGCTGAGCAGGGCGCGTCGCAGGGTCAGGATCCCTCCCCTGCCCACGTTCACCCCCCGGCCCCAGCCGCCGTCGGCCAGCTGGGCTCCGGTGTCCCGTACGGTGAGGTCGCTGACATCCGCCGTGGCCGATGCGACCTGTAGCCCCGAGACGCGACAGCGCTCGACGAGGACCCGGGAGAGCTCGAGCCGGGCCGCGAACTGGACGTTCACCCCCAAGCCGAGGCGGTCGTCCAACACCTGACCGTCCGTGTCGCGCACGTGGAGATCCGTCCCCTCGAGCCGGGTCCCCTCGCCGTCGACGCCCAGGCCCAGCTCCCGGTTGTCCGCGATGAGGACCCGCTCGAGCGCGACGTCCGCGCCGGACTGGGCCATGATCCCGCGCCCGAACTCGCCGGCCACCGCGACGGGCGAGTCCCCCACCTGGGGACGGGTGTCCCGGACGACGGCGTCGACGAGGGTCGCGTCCGTGCCCTCGTCGCTGAGGCCCAAGCCAGTGTGACGGTTGCCTTCGATGACCACCTCGGCGAGCTCGAGGCGACCGCCCCTCTCGACGTTCACCCCGAAGCCGCCGCCTCCGTTGCGCTCGCGGCTCAGGTCGGCCTGCTGGTCTCGCACCACGGCCTCCCGTACGTCGGCCGACGACCCGATGCCCGCCACGTTGAGACCGATCAGCGCGTTCCGTTCGAGGAGCCCGCGACGGAGCGTCAGCCGCCCGCCGAGCTCCACGAGCACACCGGAGCTTCGGTCGACGAAGGGGTGAGGAGCGGTGTCGCGGACGACGAGGTCCTCGACCTCGGCCTCCGTGCCCTCGCGGCGAACGACCATCCCCGCGCCGAGGGCCCCTTCGATCACCGCTCGATGCAGGACGAGTCGGGGACCATCCTCCGCGAAGACCCCGCCCAGGAGGCTCTCTTCCTGCTCGGCGATCCCCCCCCGGACCACCAGGTCCTCGGCGAGCAGCTCCGCGTCGCCGAGGAGGCCGAGGCTGATCTCCCGGTTGTCGGCGAGGAGCGCGCGCGCGAGGGTCATCGACCCGCCGTGCTGGACCGCGATGCCGTTGCCGCCGGTCTGGTCGACCTCCCGGGGCCGGGTAGCGCGGACCACCAGGTCGGAGGCCGTCGCCTCGCTCCCCGGGTTCACGACGAAGAGCCCGACCTCCCGGTTCCGGGTCAGCAAGGCCCTCTCGACCGTGACGCGCCCTCCAACCTCCACGCTGATCCCCCGTCCCGCCGTCCCGTCGGTCGCGAGCGCCCCGGTATCCCGAACGACGACGTCCCGAAGCACCGCCCGCCCACCCGACGTGGCGATGATCCCGTGCTCGCGGCTGCGCTCGACCAAGGCCCGGTCGATCGCTGCGCTCGCCTCCAGCTCCACGCTGATTCCGCGTCCGAAGAAGTCATCGGAGGCCTGGGGCAGGGTGTCCCGCACCACGAGGTCGCGGGCGACGACCTCGGCTCCGGCGCCGAGGGCCAGGATGCCCACGTCCCGGTTCTCGTCGAGCAGGGCGCGGGTCAGCTCGAGGCGACCCCCCTCCACCCAGATGCCCACGCCCCGGGTCCCACGCCGCCGATGGCCGCGGGTGCGCGTCACGCGGAGACCCGTCACCTCGGCGAGCGCCTGCTCCGCGACAAAGATCCCCGCCCCGCCGTTCCCCTCGAGGACCGCCCGCGTCAGACCCAGCCGGGACCGCGCCCCGACGCTCAGCCCGACGCCCACGAAGGGGCCCGACCCATCGCGCGTGCCCCGGGCCACGAGGGACCGGGCCTCGACCTCCGCGCCGGAGGCCACGACGACGGCGCCCGGCTCCCCCGTGGCCAACGTGACCTCCACCCCTTCGACCCCCACCGCCTCGCCGGGCCGTCGCACTCGCAGCCCCACCACCTCGGCCGGCCCGATCCGGACGCTCTCGATCCGGATCGGCGCGTCGTGCCGCGCCACGTCCACCACCGCGCTCCGCTCCGTCCCCCCCGGCGCGACCAGCCGCGTCCGCGCCACGCAACGCCCTCGAAGGGACACCCCGTCCGGCCACCCCCGATCGACGACGTAGGCGCCGGCCGCCAGCACAACGGTGGCTCCCGATGCCGCCTGGTCGAGGGCCTCCGCCAGGGTCCGGTAGGGTGCGCCCGGGCTCCCGTCGCCGCCCACCGCCGCCGCCGCGTCCACGAACAGCAGCAACGCCTCGGCCGGCAGGTCGTCCACCGCGGCGAAGGGCCCCTCCCCGCACGCCCGCCCGATCGGCCGGCACCCCGGCTCGCCCGGGAAGTGCGCCTCCCCGTCCCCGCACGCCTCCGGGCCGCCCTCGGGGTAGGGCTCGCACGTCGTCACCCCGTCCGTGTCCACCGCCCGCCAGCCACCCGCGCAGCCCCACCCGATCGGCGGCACCCCCGCCTCCAGCCAGGGGATGGCGGGCGGCGCGATGTCCGGCTGGCCAGCCTCGAGCCACGGGATGCGGGGCGCCGCGGGCAGCGCGGGCTCCCCGCCCGTCGGCGCCACGGCGGAGTCGCCAGCGTCCGGCCCGACGGGCGGACCGCAGGCCGAGGCCAGCGCCAGCGCAACCACCACGGCACGGGGGCCCCCACGCATCGGGGCCAGCCTGATGCCAGCGAGCGGGGGCGGTCAATGCGCACGATCGCCCCGTCATCCCGCGCCGGGGTGGGGTTCGAGGCGCGCCGGCGGACGGTCGACCCGCAGCAGGGCGGGTGGATGGCCGACCCCCGAGGAGAGACGGGCCGTCCCTAGCCGCGCTCGACCGGCCAGAGCACGCGTGTCTGCCACTTCGCCGGGTCCGGGACCTCCGTCGGGTCGGTGAGGTAGACCTCCCGGAGCGGACCCGCCCGGCGCAAGCCTTCGCGCTCGACGAAGCGCTCCGCCGCCGCGTGGGCCTCGCCGAGGCCGTCATAGGGGCCGACGTGCGTCGTGACCGCGGCCTCCCCCGCAGGGAGCACGATCGCCTCGATCTCGCCCTTGCCCTTCGCGCCCCGCGTGACCGGCATCCCGCTCCGGAGGGTCACGAGGCCCGGTCCCCATGCCATGTAGAGGGTCATGGGCGGCCCGGTCATCGTGATGCCCTCGGCCGTGGCGTACTGGAACACCGCGGGCAGGATCCCCCCCAGCCGATCGCCGATCTCGGCGTGCGGGCAGCGGGCCTCCTGGTAGAGGAAGGCGGTCTCCTCGAAGGGCTCGATCGTGAAGTCGTAGGTCATGTCGTGGCTCCCGGTGGGGTGGAGGGGCGCGCGGAACAGTCGGACGCAGGCGCCCACGCGACGGAGGTGCTCCGCCTGAGCGAGGCGCTCCGCCCGGTCGACGCGGCGGTAGCGCCGACGAAAGGCCCGGGGCGAGACGCCGAAGTGCGCGGCGAAGGCCCGGGTGAAGCCCTCGTGGCTGTCGAACCCGACGCGCAGCGCGACGTCGCGCACGCCGTCCTCGGTGCCGAGGAGGCGCGCGGCCGCGCTCTCGAGCTGCAAACGCCGCGTGAAGCGCTTCGGGCTCTCGCCGGCTGCGCGGCGGAAGGCGCGCTGGACGTGGGACCGTGAGCATCCCGCCTCCCCCGCGAGCTCGGCGAGGGAGGTGCGCTCCTGGCGGCGACGCCCGAGACGGGCGATCAAGGGGAGCAGCGGCCCGAGGCGTCGGTCCATGCCGACGTCCTACCCCGAGTCGCGGCACCGATCTTGACCGATCGTGCTCGGCCGTCGCCGGGTCGCCGCCAGCGCGTCACGGGCTTCCCGACGCCGCGGGCCGCGTCGCTCCGATGGCTACAGGCGCGCGAGCCGCCGACGCGCCGCCTCGCTGTCCGGGTCCCGGGCGAGGGCCTGCCGAAAGGCGAGCCGCGCCTCCCGGACGTCACCCCGGCGCTCGTGCAGGACCCCGAGGTTCATCAACGGGTTGGGGTCCGACGGGTCGAGCGCGGCCGCGCTCTCCAGCTCCTCGCGCGCCGCCTCGTCGTCGCCGAGGTGCATCAGCGCGGCGCCCCGTCCGTTGTGGGCGGCCGCCAGGGTCGGAGCCCGGCGGAGCGCCTCGTCGAAGCTCGCTGCGGCCGCGCGGTAGTCCCGGAGCAGCGTCAGCACGTTGCCGAGCTTCAGCCAGCTCGCGGCGTCCGCATCCTCCCGGTGGAGGGCCTCGCGGTAGGTGCTCGCCGCCGCGTCGAGGGCGCCGAGGTCGCGCCGAAGGTCGCCGAGGGCCAGGAGTGGCTCCGCGTCGTTGGGCGCGCCCCGGGCCGCCCGCAGGAAGTCCGCCTCGGCGCCCGCGAGGTCGCCGAGGGCGACGCGGGCCAGGCCGCGGCCGAGGTGGGCGTCGGGGTCGCCGGGCCGCTCGGCGAGCGCCCGGTCGAAGGCCCGCCGCGCCTCGTCGAGGCGGCCGGCCCGGCGCGGGAGCCGGCCGAGGTTGACCCACGCCGGCGCGCGCTCCGGGGCGAGCTCGACCGCACGCCGATAGCGCTGGAGCGCCGCCCCCAGGTCCGCCCGAAGCTCCGCCGCGCGGCCTCGGCGATCCTCCCCCGCCCCGACGTCGTCCGGGAGGGGGTCGAGGTGCGCCGCGGCCGCATCGCCGTCCCCCGCGTCGAGGGCGCGGTCCGCGGCGAGGAGCCGCGCCCGGCCATGCTCCGGTCGCGCCGCGAGGACCTCGTCGAGCAGCAGCCCCGCCCGCTCGCGCTGGCTCCGCCCCCGGGCGATCGCCGCGGCGAGGACCTTGAGGTCGGGCGAGCCGCCGAGGCGGACCATCGCCTGCCGGAGCGGCGCTTCGGCCAGCACGAAGCTCCCCCGCTGGGCGTCGGCCAGCGCCTGGGCGAAGGCCGCGAGGCCCTCGACGCGCGGCCCCTCTGCCCCTGCCTCCCGGGCCTCCTCGAGGAGCGCGGCCGCGCGGGTCGCGTCCACCTCCGTCCAGCCGGGCGCCTCGCCGAGCGGCGCGAGCAGCAGGGCCTCCGCCCGCGTGACGAGGGCCTCGGCCCGCGACGCGCGCCGGCCCTGGATCCCGATGACGAGGCCCGCGCAGGTCAGCGTGGCCAGCACGGCGAAGGACAGGACACGACGGCGCATGGCCGGAGTCGACGGGACCCGCGCAGGAAGAGCAAGTTTCCGGCGAACGGGGATGCTAAGGGACCGGCGTGACGGGTGCCCGGGAGGTCGATGCGCTGCACCTCGCGCTGGCGGGCGCCTACCTGGCGCTCGTCGGATTCACGAGCCTCATTCTCCGCCTCGGGATGGCCGGCCGGCTGGCCACGGCGGCGGGGCGGATGGTCGTCCAGCTCCTCGCCGTGGGCTACGTGCTCGGCGTCGTGTTCGCCTGGCGGCACGCCGGCATGATCGCGCTCTTGGCTCTCGTCATGGTCCTCGCCGCCGCCCGCGCCGCGATCGCCCGCTCCGAGCGGCGGGTGCCGGGCCTCTACGCCGGGGCCTTCCTCGTGCTCTTGCTGGTCGGGACCGTCACCACGGTCGGCGCGACGGCCGGGGTGGTGCAGGTGGACCCGTGGTGGACGCCCCAGTACCTGATCCCGATCCTCGGGATGGTGCTCGGGAACGCGCTGACCGGCATCTCGCTCTCCGTCGACACGATCCTCGCCACCCTCGACGCCAAGCGCGATCGCATCGAAGCGAGGCTGGCGCTCGGAGCCTCCCGCTGGGAGGCCGGCGAGGAGGCGGTCCGGGACGCCGTGCGCCGGGGCCTCATCCCGATCCTCAACGCCATGACGGTCGCCGGCATCGTGTCGCTGCCCGGCATGATGACCGGCCAGATCCTGGAGGGCGCCGACCCCGAGGCCGCCGTGCGCTACCAGATCATGATCTTCTTCCTGATCGCCGGGGCCACCGCCCTCGGGTGCCTGCTGCTGACGCTGTTCGCCTTCTGGCGCTGCGTCAACGAGCGCCACCAGCTCCGCGCGGAGCGCATCCGGCGGCCCTGACGAGTCCCTACTCGGCCTTCCGCTCGGCGTCGGACGGGGAGACGACCGTGCTCGGGTGCTCGCCGGAGCCGAGGGCCTTGAGCCCCGCCGGCTCGACCCGGAGGCCCTTGGAGCGCTTGTGCTGGAACATGCGGGCGTCGGCCGCGAGCAGGGCCTTGCGGAGGCCGGTCCCGGCCCCGGCGGTCGCCCCGCCCACGGAGAACTCGAGCTTGCGGCCGCCGTGCTCGTCGTTGTGGTGGCGACGCTCCGCATCGAGGCGGCGCACGACCTCCACCATCCGAGCCGGGTCGACCGTCGGCAGCAGCACCCCGAACTCGTCGCCGCCGAGCCGGCCGATGATGTCCTCCGCCCGGAAGCACGTGCGGAAGACCTGGGCCATGCGGACCAGCATCCGGTTGCCGGCCTCGGGGCCCTCGGCCTCGTTGATCTCGCGCAGGCTGTCGAGGTCGGCGACCAGGATGCTGATCGGGCCTCGCCCGAGGCTCAGCCGGTCGATCTCCGCCTCGAAGAACGCCCGGCTGTAGAGCCCGGTCAGCTCGTCGATCGGCGCGATGCCCTCGGCCGGCGGCGCGGGCTCCGGCGCGTCCGCGGCCGCGCCCGGGAGCCCGAGGGGCGCCGCCGCCTCCTCCTCCGCCTCCGGCTCGGGGGGAGGCACATCGGTCAGCGGCCGCTGCGTGATGTCCCGCACGATCGCCACCAGCAGGCGCTCGTCCTTGCGGCCGACGGTGCTCAGGGCGATCTCGACGGGGATCAGCTTGCCGTCGGCGCGCACCGCCTGGATCGGCTCCTCGATGCCCTGGCCCATACGGCGGCGGCTCGGGCTCTTCAGGTAGCGCGCGCGGTGCTCCACGTGGGCCGCCTGCCGGGCCTGGGGGACGAGGTCCTCCACCGACCGCCCGACGAGCTCCGCCCGGTCGTAGCGGAGCATCCGCTCGAGCTCCCGGTTGACGAGCACGATCACTCCGTCCGGGCTTGCCACGAGGATGGCGTCGGGAGCCGCTTCGATGATCTCGCGGCCGAGGCCAGGGCGCTCCATCTAAGGCTTTCCTCCACTACGGGGCCGGCCGAACGCCGGCGGCTGCCAAGGCCCCCCCTCGGCGTCGGCGAACCCTAGCGCCCCGAGGCCGGGCGTGCCCACGGTGCGTCGGGTGACCCCCGCCACGGTGCTGTCCCCCGCCACGTCAGCCGATCCTCAGCACCATGGCGGCCGCGCCGACACCGGCCTTGGCGGCGGGCGCGGTCAGGAGCCGAGCCAGCTCCTTCGGCTCGACCATCCGGTCCTGGCTGAGGAGGACCACCGCCTCGGCGATCGCGCTCATGCTGAAGGCCGTCAGCGAGCCGGCGAGGACCAGGTCGCCGCTCCGCACGGGCGCCGAGCACTGGCTCGGCTGCGCCCGGAGGAGCCCGCCCGGCGCCTCGTCGCGGGACGTCAGCCGCTGGGGACGCCCCGAGCGCTGGATGTAGACCCGGCCGGGCCCGACGCTGAGCACGTGGAGCTGCCCATCGCCGAGGAGGACCGCGATCAGGGACGCGTCGGGGAGCATCCGCTCGACCAGATCGTCGCACCGCCGGGCGAGCGCGGAGCGCGCGGAGGCTACCCCGCTCCGCAGCCGCTCGACGCCGTTGGTCGCGTCGAGCCCCTGGCCGCGGCCCGCCGCGAACCCGTCGAGCGCCGCCTGACAGGCGAGGGACCACGTCCGCGGGAGCCCGAGGCCCGTGGCCACGGCGTAGACCGCACCGTCGGCCAGGACGCGGACCTCGTGGCGGGCGAGGGTGCCCAGGCGGACGTCGGTCCGGGCGACGCGCAGGCTGGCCCTGGCCTGCATCATCGTCACGCCCGTCCCTGGCGGAGCTCGCGGAGGTTCAGCGCGAAGAGGGCGAGGCCGAGCCACACCACGGCCCCGGCGACGATCACGGCGACCGCGACGGGGACCGACGGGTCCGGACCCCAGTCGGTGAGGAAGCCCCCCTCCTCGAGCCCGCCGATCGCCCGGCCCATGGTGTTGAGGGACAGCAGGCGGAGCATGCCGATGGAGTTGGCCAGGCCCCACTCGAAGATCCCGAGGTGCACCGCCGTCAGCACCCGCGCCGCGCTCGGGGTCATGACGCTCCAGAAGAACGCGATCGCGCAGTAGGCGACGGTCAGCAGCGCGGCCCCGGCGATCGCCCGGCCGGTCGCGCCGAGCCCCTCGATCATGCCCCCGGGGTCCGCGGCGTAGCCGATCACGTGGATCGCGAGCATGCCCGCCGCGAGGAAGGCCAGGCACAGGGCCGCCGCCACGAGCCAGCCGCCGAGCACCGTCGCGTTGCGTCCGGCCGCGTTGACCGCGAGGTAGCTCCAGGTGCGCCCCTCGACCTCCTCCGCGACCAGCCCGGCGGCGAAGAGCAGCGGGAAGAGGAACACGAGCAGCCGATAGAAGCCGTAGTCGTGGGTGCTCTCGACGAGGGACGCGCTGTCGAGGTCGCGCACCCAGGCGATCGGGTCGAGCAGCCCCCAGGCGGCCAGCAGATGCAGAAGCGCGATCACGGTCGGGAAGGCGAGCACGACGCGCACCGCGACCAGCGCGACGCGGACGCCCCGGCCGCGCAGCGCCCGGCGCCATGCGAGGCGGATCGCGGCCCCGAGGGACCAGAGGCCCAGACCCGCCCGCTCCGCCGGTCGCCCGGAGGAGGCGCTGCGCTCGGCCGCCGCCGTCACGTGCCCAGCTCCGCCTTCGCCCCGGCCCCGCTCCCGTCGCCCTCGTATGCCGCGCGCACCGCGGCGCTCTCCAGCCCCGTCACCTGCCCCGACCCCGCGTCCGCGCCGGTCCCGGCGCCGCGATTGGCCCTCTCCACGAGGTAGTGGAACAGGGCCTCGAGGGTCGCGTCGGGGCTCGTCAGGGCCCGGAGGTCGAAGCCGCCCTCGAGCGCCTGGGCCGCGATGGTCCGGTAGGTCTCGTCCGGGTTCCAGGTGTGCACCTCGAGCCAGCCGGGGCCCGGGAAGGTCAGGCTGTGGGTGCCCTCCTCGGCGGCGAGGATGCGCGCGGCGAGCTCCCGCGGCCGGTCGCACTGGACCCGGATGTGGTGGGGGTGCTCGTCGAGGAGCCCCCGGATCTCCTGCATCGTGCCCTGGGCCACGACCTGGCCGCGAGCGATCAGGAGGAGCTGGTCGGTCAGCGCCTCCACCTCGTGCAGGACGTGGGTGGAGAACAGGAGGAGCGCGCCGTCGGCCGCGCGCCGCTCCAGCCCTTCCATGATCCGCCGCCTCGACGCGGGGTCGGTCCCCGTGAGCGGCTCGTCGAGGAGCAGCACCTCCGGGTCGTGGACCACCGCCTGAGCCAGCTTCGCCCGCTGGCGCATCCCTCGGCTGTAGCCGCCCATCGGCCGCTGCATCGCGTCGTCGAGGCCGTACTCGGTGAGCACCGCCGCCGCCCGCTCCTTCGCCTCGGCGGGCGCGTAGCCGCGCAGCTCCGCCATCGAGCTGACGAACTCGAGCCCCGTCAGCTCGTCCCAGTGGGCGTCGGCCTCGGGGCAGTAGCCGATACGGGCCATCAGCCGCGGGTTGTTGAACGGCGCCTGTCCGCACACGAGCACCTTGCCGAGGCGCGGCCGCAGCAGCCCGGCGACCAGCCGCAGGAAGGTCGTCTTGCCCGAGCCGTTCGGCCCGAGCAGGCCCCACACCCCCGGACCGAGGTGCAGGGTGAGGTCCTGCACCGCGGTCACCCGCCCGTACCACTTGCTCAGGCGGACAGCGCGGATGCTGGGGCCCTCGCCCTGCCCGCTCACGTGATCACCTCGGCGCTCCGGAGGCGGCGGGCGGTCAGGGCGACCGTCCCGGCCACGAGGAGCGCGAGGATCGGGGCGGCGTGGTACCAGTGCACCGGAAGGTCGCCGGTCTCGACCCGGAGCAGCTCGTTGCCCAGCAGGGCGAGGAGCCCCGGGATCGACGCGAGCATGGGCCACTGGCTGTTGGCCAGGAGCGCGACCAGGGCGGTCAGCACGTAGGGCACGAAGAAGATCAGCGCCCAGGCGCTCCGGGTGAGCGCGCGGCTCCGGCTGAGGGCCGAGACGCCGACCGACAGGCTCGCGAGGGACAGCGCGGTGATCGCGCACGCGAGGAGCATCGGCAGGGCGAGGCCGGCGTACTCGAGCCACAGCTCGCCCCCGAAGCTCGCGATCACGCCGATCGGTAGCAGCACCGGCACGTACTCGACGAGGAACAGATAGATCGCGAGCGCCCCGATCCGCCCGAGGAGGTACTGGACCGGGGTCACCGGCTTGGCGAAGTAGAACGGGAAGGACCGCTGGGCGAAGTCCTCGGCGAGCACGCCCGCGCCGGAGGTCAGCGTGATCACGGACCCGATGAAGAACAGGTGGACGAAGAGGTAGAGGCCGAGGAGCCCCGCTGGCTGGACCTCGGCGAGGACCTCCTCGGGGCTCAGGCCCGACTGCATGGACCCGAGGTTGACCACCAGCAGGATGGCGCCGGCGAAGAACAGCGCCCCGACCACGCTGAACAGCGTCCAGATCCGAACGATCCAGCTGCTCGCGATGCGGCTCAGGCCGTGCCGGACGACCACGCGCCACACGTTCCCGGGCCCGGTCCGGCGCTCCCCCTCGTAGGCTCGGTAGCCGAGGTCGCGGATCGCCATCGCGCGGGACCGTAGTCGACGGCGAGCGCAGCGGCAAAGCCCCCCCCGGGAGCGGCGTGCTAGCGCGCAGGCAGGACGAGGCTCGTCGACGCGGCGCGGCGTCGGGGCGCCAGACGGAGGCTCGCCGCCGCCTGCCGAAGGCACGCCGCGACCTCCTGCCCGGCCCCCTCCACCGCGACGTCGGTGACCGAACCGTCTGGCGAGACCGTCCAGGCCACGCGAACCTCGGCCGCAGCGGCCGACGCCGGGCTGGCGCGGCGGCACGTCTCGAGCCGGCCCAGGGCCTCCGCGTCGAGCTGCGGCAGCCCGGCGCTCCCCGGGGCCGGCACCCCGAGCGCGAAGGCCATCGACGCCCCGACGACGGCGACCGCGGCGGCGGCGATCGTGCCGACACCGAGCACGCCCGCCGGACGGGCGGCGCGACTCGGCGGACGAGCGGCGCGATTCGGCGGACGGGCGGAGCGATTCGGCGGACGGGCGGAGCGCCGCGGCAGGAGCTTGGTCGACAGGAGCGCCAGGGCATCGTCGTGCCCCGGGTCGAGGTCTCCCCGGGCGCTCCGATCGGCCGCGAACCGGGGCGGCGGATGGCTGGTGGCGCTCATGCGGTCTCTCGCTGCGGAACGGCCAGGGGTGTGTCCGCTGAAGCACCCGGGGAGCGGGCGCGGCCCGGAATGGGCGGGCCCGGCCTGCGGTTGGCGCCTCGACCGCGGTGGCGGTCCCCGGGCCCCGATGTCATTTTCCGAGCCACCCATGGCGCCCTGGCGACGACGAGGAGGGCGCGCCCTCCGGGCGACGGTGGGGGCGCTCCGACGGGGCGCCGACCTGATCCCCCTCACCCCCCGGGGGGTCCTGCTCGGCCTCGGCGGCTGGGCCGCGTTGAGCTGGGTGGCGTACCCCGAGATCGACCTCGTCTGGCTCGTCCTCGGCTTCGGCGCGCTCGGTCTCCTCGCGGCGTCCGTGGTGGCGGTGCTGATCGGCGCCGCCTGGCTCAAGGTCGCGACCCGCCCCCCGAGGGGCGAGACGCCGGAGCGGACCCTGGAGACCGGCCGCTGGCTGCCGACGGGCGTCGATGCGCCCCACCTCGGCCTCCTGCCGCTGGCCCAGGCCCGCTGGAGCTGGCTCGCGCCCGACGGTGCCGAGGTGGCGCTTCGGCGCCAGGGGCTCTGGCGCCTGGCGGAGGAGGTCCGCCTCTCGTCGCGGGGACGCAGCAGGACGATCCGACGCCGGATCGAGGTGCGCGACGCGTTCGGCCTCGCCGCCATCGCGATTCGCCAGGTCGAGCCGGTCGACCTCACCGTGCAGCCGCACGTGGGGCGGCTCAGGGCGGTGACCCTGCTGTCCTCGATGGCCGGAGGGGACGAGCGACCCCACCCGATGGGCGTGGACGACGGCGACCGGACCGAGCTGCGCCGCTACGTGCCGGGCGACCCGGCGCGCTTCATCCACTGGAAGGTGTTCGGGCGCACGCGGCGCCTGATGGTCCGGGTCCCGGAGCGGGCGCTCTCGCCGGCCCGGCGCACGCTCGCCTATCTGGTGGCCGGGCCGGGCGACGAGGGCACGGCGGCCGCGGCGCGGGTGGCCCTCGAGGGCGACACGCTCGGCACGGAGTGGGCGTTCGGGGCCGACGGGTCGGCGGGCTCGACCTCCCGCGTCGACGAAGGCCTCCGGCGGATCGTGGACGCCGCCGCGCACCGGGACGACGGGGGCGCTGGCCTCGAGGCGTTCCTCAGCGCCGGCGAGGCGGCCGGGCCGGCGAGCGCCGTGCTGTTCGTCCCGCCCCAACCGGGGCCGTGGCTCGCCCGGGCGGTCGGGGCGGCCCGGGCGAGGGCGGCGCGGACGCGCTTCGTCGTCGGGACGGACGGCGTCTCGCCGCGGAGCGAGCGCCGCACGCCGCTGAAGCGGCTGCTCACCCTCGGTCGGCCGCGCCGGGGCACGCCCGAGGAGGACCTCGCGGAGGTCCTCCGCGCGCTGGGCGCGACGCGGGCCGAGGTGATCGTGGTCGACCGCCCGAGCGGGCGCCGCCTCGGCCCGACGGCTCGGCGCGCGGCCAGCGCAACGGAGCCGGAGCGCCGGCGCATGAGCACGGCGGCATGAGCGCGTGAGCGAGCCCTCGACCAGCACCCCGCCGGCGGGAGAGCCCTGGAGCTCCACCGCGCTCCGGACCGTGGTGCACGCCGTCACGGGAGCGGTCCTCGCGTGGCCGGTCGCCGTGGGCGAGGGGGTCGGCGCGGCCGCGGTCGGCGCTGGCCTGGGCGCGCTGAGCGCGCGGTGGCTCGGCCGCTCGACGGTGCGCCTGCCGATCGCGCTCGGCGGCCTCGCGGTCCTGTTCGGCCTGGTGGTCGCGGCGCGGGCCGGGGTCACCGGCTCGCCGGCCATCGCGAGCCTCCTCGGCGCGGAGGGCG
Organism: Sandaracinaceae bacterium; assembly: GCA_050331215.1. Taxonomy (GTDB): domain Bacteria; phylum Myxococcota_A; class Polyangia; order Polyangiales; family Sandaracinaceae; genus JBHJHB01. Next base: position 42,936 of record JBHJHB010000005.1, read on the forward strand.
CGCTCCGCGCCGGGGACGTGCTCCTGTTCGGGCTCGGCGCGTTCGTGGTCTCGATGGCGCTGCGGGTGCTGAGCCTCCGCCGTCCGCCCTTCGCGGTCCTCGAGGCGGCGCTGGTCGGCGTGGGGTTCGCGGGCCTCCTGCTCAGCCACCGGCACGGGGCGATCCACCGCCCCTACGAGCTGGCCGACCCGCTGATCGCCCGTGGCGACGACCCGACCCTCGCGATCCTCCTGATCGGCGCCGTCGGGGCGACGGTGGTCGGGCTCCTGCTCCTCAGCGAGCGCAACCTGGCCCGAAGCGCGCTGCACGTCGGCGTGGTAGGCGCGATCCTGCTCCTGATCCTCTCGACGACGGCCGTCGTGGGCGTCCCGGTCGGCGACGCCGCGGGAGGCGGCCTCGGCCTCCGGGACGACGAGCGGGAGGAACGGGGGGGAGGCAGCAGCGGCGAGCGCGCGCCGGACGACCTCGACTTCCGGGACGACTTCGAGGCGGGGGCGAACACCACGCCGGTGGCCGTGGTCCTCCTCCGCGATGACTACGCGCCTCCGACCGGCATCTACTACTTCCGGCAGCAGGCGCGGAGCCGCTACGGCGGGCGGGCCCTGCTCGAGGCGCTCGCCCCCGGCATCGACGAGGACGACGCCGACTTCTTCCCGACCCGGGATGGGCTGGAGGTCGCCGATCCCCCGCCCCTCGAGCGCCGCGAGCTGATCGAGACCACGGTCGCGCTGCTCGCCGACCACGGGCGTCCGTTCGGCCTCGAGGCGCCGATCGCCTTCCGCGCCGAGTCGAACCCCAACCCCCAGCGCTTCCGGCGGCTCTACTCGGTGCGGTCCGCCGCGCTGGCCCAGAGCGTGGACCTGCTCGACCTGCTCGAGCGGGACGTCGGCGCGGCCGAGTGGTCGGCGGCCACGGCATCGCACTACCGCGAGGCCCCGGAGGACCCCCGGTACGGGGAGCTGGCCGCCCGCATCCTCGAGCGGCTCCCGGAGGACCTGCGGGAGGACCCGGCTGCCCAGGCCTACGCGATCGCCCAGCACCTCGGCCAGCGGGGCATCTACAGCCTCCGCACCCGGCACAGCGCCGCGGAGGACCCGACCGCGTCGTTCCTCTTCGGCGACCTCACCGGCTACTGCGTCCACTTCGCCCACGCGGCCGTCTACCTGATGCGATCGATCGGCCTCCCCGCGCGGGTCGCGACGGGGTACGCGGTGGCGGAGTCGGCCCGGCAGGGCGGGAGCGCGATCCTCCTTCGCTCCGCCGACGCCCACGCCTGGCCCGAGGTCTACGTGCGCTCGATCGGGTGGGTCGTGGTGGACGTTCAGCCCGAGCAGGTGCTCACGCCGCCCCCTCCGCCGCCCGACCCCCAGCTCCAGCGCCTGCTGGGCGAGCTCGCCCGCGGGATGTCACCCCTCGGCGAGGAGTCGACGCCGCCCCGGCCGCTCGCCGAGACGTTCCGTGCCGGCGCGCAGCGCTGGGGGGTGCCGACGGCGCTGTGGCTCGGCCTCCGCCTGCTCCTCCTCCTCGTCGCGGCGGCGCTCGTGAAGGCCTGGCGCGGCCTCGCCCCGCTGGCGCTCTCGGGGCGCGCGCGCTCGGTCGCGCTCTACGTCGCCACCCTGGACCGGCTGAGCGAGCTGGGCCTCCGGCGACGGTACGGCGAGTCCCGGGAGGGGTTCGCCGCCCGGGTCGGCGACGCCGTGCCGGCGCTGCGCGGGCTGACCCTCGACCACCTCCGGCTCGCCTTCGGCTCGGCCGAGGACCCGGACGTGCACGCCCGGATCGCCGACCTGGGACGGCGGGCGCGAGCGGAGGCCCGCTCGGTGGTGCCCCTCTGGCGTCGGGTCCTCGGCCTCCTCAACCCCTTCAGCTGGCTCCTCACCCGGTAAGCACACGACGATGACGTCCATGAGCGCCCCCTCCCCGTCCTCCGACGCCTCCACCGTCGAGGCCGCCCATGGCGTCGCGCGCCGCCTCGCGGCTCGCCTTCAGCGAGCGGTCCTCGGCCGCGACGACGTGATCGACCTGGTGCTGACCGCGCTCCTCGCCGACGGCCATGTGCTGCTCGAGGACTACCCGGGCAGCGGAAAGACCACCCTGGCGCGCGCGCTCGGCGAGGCGATCGAGGCCGACGGCGACGATCGGGACCCGCACCTCTCGGCGTTCCGGCGGATCCAGTTCACGCCCGACCTCCTGCCGAGCGACATCACCGGCACCAACGTCTTCGACGTCGACACGAGCCGGTTCGTGTTCCGCCACGGGCCCGTCTTCGCCCACGTCGTGCTCGCGGACGAGATCAACCGGACCTCACCCAAGGTGCAGGCCGCGATGCTCGAGGCGATGGCGGAGAAGCAGGTCACCGTCGACAACGACACCCACCCCCTCGATGCCCTGTTCTTCGTGATCTCCACCCAGAACCGACAGATCGCGGAGCAGGCCGCGTGGCTGGACGCAAGGCTGAGCGAGAGCGATGCGAGGTGGCGCATTGTTTCCATGCATCACCCCATCTTCTCCTCGGGCCGCGGTCGAGACAGCGCCGAGCGCCGCGACGAACTGCTGCCGGTGCTCAACAAGCACCAAGTGGATCTGGTGTTGCAGGGCCATGACCACACCTATGCGCGCGGCGTGATTGGCCAAACGCCCGAGCGCTATAGCTTCCAAGAGGCGGGGGGCGATGTCACCACCATGTTCGTCAACTCCGTCAGCGGGCCAAAGCAATATGAGTTCAAGGACACCGGGTGGTCGG
>JBHJHB010000006.1:0-62080 GCA_050331215.1 Sandaracinaceae bacterium
GGGCCGGAGCGCCGGGGGCGGCCGCCACCGCGGGGGCGGCGGGGCGCGGCGCCGGCTGCCCGGCGCGGCCCACGTCCTGGACCCGGAGCGTGCGCTTCTGGACCTCGAGGTGCGGGTCGGACAGGCCAGAGACCCGGGTCAGCCACGACTGGTACGTCCCCTCGTCCTCGAGGCGGGACCGGTAGCCGAGGGCGTGAGGCGTGGTGCGGCGCCCGTCCGGGCTCTCCGCCCAGCGGACCAGGGAGAGGCTGAGCTGGGACCCGAACCCGGCCCCGAGGCGCAGCGCGTAGCGCACCGGGTAGCTGCCGCCGCGGGACAGGTTCAGGGACCCCAGGTCCGGGTCGACCTCCCGGAAGTTCGCGACCGGAGGGACGATCCCGGTCTCGAGGATCTTCGCCGCGACGGCGTCCTCGATCCCCGCGCCCATCGCGTGGCCGGTGTAGCCCTTCGTGTTGGCCACCACGATCTTGTCCGCGGAGGGGCCGAAGACCCGGCGCAGGGCGTTCACCTCGGCCGAGGCGCTGCCCCCCCGGGCCGGGGTGTACGTCTCGTGGGACATGAACACCGTCTCCGGCGCGATCCGGTGGCGGTCGATCCCGTAACGCTGCTCCGCGTCCCGGATGAGCGACTCCATCATCGTCGCGATGTGGTCGACGTCGAGGCGGCTCCCGTGGAAGGCGCTGTTGGCGGTGATCGTCGCCATCACCTCGCCGATCGGCCGTAGGCCCCGCTCCCGGACCGCGTCCGCGCTCTCCACGAGCATGCCCGACGCCCCCATCCCGAGGATCAGGCCGTGGCGACGTCGGTCGAACGGGAGCGCGGCCTCCTCGACCGCCGCGTCCGTGGCGGCGGCGCCGCTGGCGAGGAACCCGGTGCCGACCCACTCGATCAGGCCCGGGGACGTCACGTCGTCCGACGTGATGCAGACGACGCGGCGGCAGCGCCCGGCGCGGATCCAGTCCGTCGCCAGCGCCACGGCCTGGGTGCCGCTCGCGCACGCCGCGTTGATGTGCGTGTTCGGCCCGCGGGCCCCGATGTACTCCGCGAACTGGGAGTGGCCCATCGAGAGCACCTTGAACACGAAGCGTCGGTCGAACGTGTAGGGGTTGCGCTCGATCTCCGCCCTCAGGTCGTCGGCGCGCCGCTGGAGCTCGTGCCGCACCGCGGGGGGCGTCTCGGCAGGCAGCCACCGGACCATGCTCTCGAGGTCCTCGAGGCGGGCCCGGCGCGCCCGGTCCTCGTGGTAGCGGGCGATGTCCGTGGCGAAGGCGTCGTAGCCGGGGAAGGCGGCCCCGAAGATCACGCCCGTGTCGTCCCGCAGCCCCTCCGGCAGCATCCACCGCTCGGGCAGGAGCGTATTCCTGGTGGTCGTCTTGTAGTGCATCACCAGCGGGATGCCGGCGTCGCGCATGGCCTCCAGGCCCGCCGCGATCGCGAGCTGGGTCGTCCGGTCGAGGGCGGGGAGGCGCTCCGCCGGCACGCCGAAGTCGTCGGCCAGGTCGAAGTCCCCGCCCTGGCCCGCGAGCTTGATCATGTCGTCGAGGCTCTCGAGCGTCTCGAAGCGAGCCCCGTCGTCGCTCTTGATCAGCCGGGTGACCCGCTTGTCGAGGATCGCGCGCCGCGCCTTGAGCGAGAGCGCGTCGATGAAGCTGTCACCGCGCAGGATCCGGGCGATGTTCTCGTCGTCGAAGATCTGGTCGGCGCCGGGCAGCCCCACGCTCGCGCCGCTCACGACGACCGTGGTCGACGCGGCGCCGGCGGCAGCCGGGACGCCCACGCCGTCGATCGGCGCGGAGCGGCCGAGGACCTCCGCGACCACCCGCCCGAGCTTCTCGAAGTCCTTCGCGCCGAGCGGCCCGCGGGCGGCGGGGGCCAGCGCCTCGCCGGGCGCCGCGGGGCGCGTCTCGCCGGCCGGGGTCGGCGCGGCCGCGGCGACCTCCCGCTCCCCGACCCCGACGCCGCTGGCGTAGAGGCCGACGAGGGCCTGGTTGAAGGACGGGAGCTCCCCGACCTTCGGGTGGTTGGTGAACAGCGGCAGGACGTCCGCGCGGTCCCCGAGTACGTCGTCGGCCATGCCGAACAGGGCCCGCTTCGGCCCGACCTCGACGAACACGCGCGCGCCCGCGCCGTACAGCGTCTCGAGGCCCTTCACGAACTGGACCGGCGCCGCGATCTGGCGGCCGAGGAGCTCGATGATCTCGGGCACCGAGGTCGGGCCCATCGGATGGAAGTCGCCGCTGACGTTGCTGATGATCGGGACCGAGGGCGGCGCCAGATCGAGGGTCTTCAGCACGCGCTTCAGCGGCTCGCTGGCCGGCGCGACGATCTCCGTGTGGAACGCGTGGCTGACGGGCAGGGGGACCGCCCGCAGCCCCGCCTTCTGGAAGGCCGCCGCGGCCTTCTCGACCGCCGCCGTGGCGCCCCCGACCACCGCCTGCTTACGGCTGTTCAGGTTGGCCATGACGACGTAGCCGTCGACCGACTCGATGATGCGGCGGATCTCGTCCAGGTCGCCGAAGGCGGCGACCATCGCCCCGTTGTCCTCGACGGACACCCGGGTCATCTCGGTGCCGCGGGCGCTGACGGCCTTGAGCGCGTGGCCGAAGTCCATCACCCCCGCCGCCACCAGCGCCGCGTACTCCCCGAGGGAGTGGCCCATCACCATGTCCGGCGCGATGCCATAGGTACCGAGCAGCCGGGCCAGCGCGATATCCACGGCCAGCATCGCCGGCTGCGTCACGGCCGTCTGCCGGAGCGCCAGGTCCGCCTTGCGCACCGCCTCCGGGTCCTCGCTGTCGACGAAGATCACCTCGCTCAGCGGCTTGCCGAGGAGCGGGGTCATCACCCGATCCGCCTCGGCGAAGGTCTGCTCCACGACCGGGTCCAGACGGTAGATCTGGCTCAGCATGTTGACGTACTGCGAGCCCTGGCCCGGGAAGAGGAAGGCCACCTTGGGCGGAGGCCCGCTCGCCCGGAACACGCCCTGGGCGCGCAACGCCTTCCACATCCCGGGGTGGTTCGCCTTGAGCGCCTTGAGCGCCTTGGCGCACTTGTCGGCGAGCTCCGGGGCGCTGGCGTAGTCGATCGCGAGGCGCTCGGGGGCGTGGAGGTCGGCCTCGGCGGGCGCCGTCGGCGGCGCCGCCTCACCCTTGCCCGCCGCGGCCTGGAGCGCCTTGAGGCGCGTCGCGAGGCCATCGACGCTCTGCGCGCCGATCAGCGCCGCGCCGCGCAGCGGCGCCTTGCCGGCCGGCGCGGCGCCGGGGGCCGGCGCTGACCACGGGACGTCCGGGACGCTGGTCCGCGCCTTGCGCTCCGACGCGATGCGGCCCGGGATGTACTCCTCGAGCACGGCGTGGAAGTTCGTGCCGCCGAAGCCGAAGGCGCTGATGCCGGCCCGCCGCACCCCGTCGACGGTGTGCTCCCACGCGCGGTGCTGGGTGTTGACCCGCAGCGGCGAGCTCCCCCAGTCGACGGTGGGGTTGGGCTCGTTGAAGCTCAGGCTCGGCGGGATCTCCCGGTGGTGGAGGGAGAGGGCCGCCTTGAGGACCCCCGCGGCGCCGGCCGCGCCCTTGAGGTGCCCGATGTTCGACTTGACCGAGCCGAGGGCGACCGACTCCGGCTCGACGTGGTGCTCCGCGAGGACCTCGTTGAGGGTGGTCGCCTCCACCCGGTCCCCGACGCGCGTGGACGTGCCGTGCGCCTCCACCATCGTGACGGTGTTCAGCGGGACCCCGGCGTTGTACCAGGCCCGCTCGACGGCGAGCCGCTGGCCGAGCGGGTTGGGGGCCGTGATGCCCTTGCCTCGCCCGTCGCTCGAGCCGCCGAGGCCACGGACCACGGCGTAGATCTGGTCGCCGTCCCGCTCCGCGTCCTCGAGGCGCTTCATCATGAAGACGGCGGCGCCCTCCCCCATCACGAAGCCATCGGCGTTCGCGTCGAAGGGGCGCGTCCCGGTCGACGAGAGCGCGCCGATCTTGCAGAACTTGATGAAGCTCGCCGCGCTCATGTTCGCGTCGACCCCGCCGGTGAGCACGACGTCGTAGTCGAAATCCTCGAGCCCCTCGATCGCGGCGTTCATCGCCGCCATCGCGGACGCGCACGCGGCGTCGGCCACGAAGTTGGGCCCGTGCAGATCGAACAGCGCCGCGACGCGTCCCGCGATGATGTTCGCGAGCTCGCCCGGCATCGTATCCTCGTTGATGACGGGGAAGCGCCGAGCGACGTCCTCGTGCATCTCGGCGACCATCGTCTCCCGGACGTCGCCCGGGAGGTTCGCGAAGGCGGACGACCGGCTCAGGGCGTCGGCGAACTCCGGGAACATGATCCGGGCGGCGGTGAGGTAGTGCTTGTCGCCCCCCATCGCGTTGCCGAGGATCACCGCGGTGCGCTCCTTGTTGAGCGGGCGCTCGCCGTAGTCCTCGAGCGCGGCGCGCACCGCCGCGACCGCCCACTTCTGGGAGCGGTCCATCCCGTCGGCGACGCGCGGCGGGATCGGGAGGCGCCACTTGAGGGGCTCCCACTCGTAGTCCCGCACGAAGCCGCCGATCCGCGAGTACGCCTTGTCCGGCGCCTTGGGGTCCGGATCGTAGTAGAGGGCTGGGTCCCAGCGGTCCTCGGGGATGTCCCCGATGCTGTAGCGCCCCTCCTTGAGGTTCTTCCAGAAGACATCCACGTTCGGCGCGTCCGGGAGGACGGCGCCGAGCCCAACGATCGCGACCGCCTTGTGCGGCGAGTGCTGGCTCATCGATTTCCCTCGTATGGGTCGAGTATGGACGGCGCGTTCAGGACGCGCGCTCGTAGAGGTGGTCCGCGACGCGGTCGAGGTCGCTCAGCAGCCCCGCCTGCGCGGCGTGCACCTCGCGGAGACGAAGCCGCGTCTCCAGGTCCCCCAGGCTATCGGCCGCATCGCTGCCGCCGACCACCAGCCGGAGCCCGATGTCCGCGACGCGCTGGGCGACCTCCCGGGCGTTGACCCGCGCCATCGCCGCGAGCGCGTCGGGCCCGAAGCGCTTGCTGGACCTCGGATCGAGCTCGCCGTCGGCCGCGCGGGCCGCCCGCCGAGCCAGGGCGCCGGCGCCCTCCGCCTCCGCCACGAGGCGGCCGAGCTGGAACAGCACGAACTGCTGCCGGGTGAGGCGCCGCACCCGCGCCTGCTCGAGCACGTCGGCGAGGACATGCAGCCCGAGCGCAGCGGTGCCCGCCCCCACCTCGGGGCGGGCGCGGTGGAGCGCCTCGAGGCGCTTGGCCTCCTCGTGGTAGTAGCTCCCGCGGCTCTTGAGGTGGAGCTGCCACCGGTCCCGGCCGATGGTCATCTCCATGATCTCGCTCGTGCCTTCGTAGATGCGGGTGATCCGGACGTCCCGGCTCACTTTCTCGACCATGTACTCCCGCGTGTAGCCGTAGCCGCCAAGGGCCTGGATCGACGCGTCGGCGGCGGCGTGGCCGGCCTCGGTCGACAGCAGCTTCGCGATCGCGCCCTCCGTGTTGAGGGCGCCCTCGCCGGCGTCGATGCGGGCCGCGGTCTCCTCGATGTAGGCGCGGCCCGCTTCGAGGCGGATCGCGTGGGGCACGACCAGCTTGTGCGTGTAGCCCTGCTTCTCCGACAGCGGGCCACCGGCCTGGATCCGCTCCGTCGAGTACGGGATCGCCCGGTCGAGGGCAGACCAGCCGGCGCCGAGCCCGAAGGCCGCCACCATCAGCCGCGTGTAGCCGAACACGAGCTGGGCCTGCACGAGCCCCTGCCCCTCGACGCCCCCGACCAGCGCACCCTTGTCGACGTACACATCATCGCAGGTGACGGTGGTCGTGTTGCTGAGGCGGATGCCGTGCTTGTCCTCGGGCTGGCCGTGGCTGAGGCCCTCGGTGCCCTTCTCGATCACGAACCAGGTGGGGCCCCCCGGGGCCTGGGCGAGGAACGTGTAGAGGTCCGCGTAGCCGCCGTTGCTGATCCACTGCTTGTCGCCGTTGAGGCGGTAGCCGACGACCTCGCCGTTCTCCTCGACCGGCGTGGCGGTGCTCCGGAGCGAGCCGAGGTCGCTGCCCGCCTGGGGCTCCGTGGCGCCGTAGGCCATGAGCAGGCCCTCCGCCGCGATGCGCCCCAGCCACTTGGCCTTCTGCTCCGCGGTGCCCCCGAACACGATCGGGTCGCTGCCGAGGAAGGTGGCGAGGACGCCCGTGGCCAGGCCGACGTCGATGTGCCCCATCGCCTCGCACACCCGGTAGACGTCGAACGCGCCGCCGCCCATCCCGCCGTACTCCTCGGGGATGAACAGGAGCTGCAGGCCCAGCTCGGTGCTGCTCATCTGGTGCACGAGCTCGATCGGACACTCGTCCTTCTCGTCGAACTCCAGCAGCACCTGGTCACCCAGAGCGGACTGGCGGAAGTCCCGCAGGGAGTGCAGGACCATGTCGAGGGTCTCGGCGTCCAGCCCGCTGGAGTGCGTCGTCGGAGCGTCTCGGTCGGCCATGGGCGCAGTATTGCGCACGGGGACCGGCGTTTGAACCCGTTCTCCGGCCCCCCGCCCGCGCGCCAAGGCGAAGAACGAGTGTCAATCCCGTCACCGCGCAACGGTTGCGCACAAACGCAAAATTTGAGCGATAGGTCGTGCAAATCGATCGTCGAGCCGGGCGCTCGGTTCCGCCCAACACGCTGAGTCAACGCACAAAAAGAGAGCGTCGGCTCTGGTCAACCGATGACCGGCGACCCCGCCCCGGGCCGGACCGCCGTCACCAGGCGGAGGCCCGCATCGAAGGACGGGAGCGAGCGGAGGTGCCCGTACCGCTCGTCCCAGCGGCCGCTGCCCAGATCCTCGCGGACGCGGTCGACGACGCGCTGGACGACCTCGGGCGTCTGGCGCCGAAACCCGCTGGTCGCGTTCCGCGCCGCGGCGTCGAGGACCCACTCCGGGTGCGCCCAGAACGCGAGGAGGAACGCGTCGGCGACGTCGCGCGGCACGGGGATGACCTCGCACGTCGATGGCCACCCGATCCACGAACGCAGCTCGTCCAGGGCGGGGAAGATCTCGAGGTCCAGCGTCGCCACCTCGCGCAGGTAGTCGGCCATCAACCACATGCGACCAGACACCTCGGCGTCGATCGTGACGACGACCAGCCGGTCGCGCGCGACGCGGCGCATCTCCTCGATGCCCCGGCGCTGGCTCGGATGCCAGTGGTGCACCGAGAGCACCGTCATCGCCGCGTCGACGGAGCGGTCGTGGAGAGGCAGGTCCTCGGCGCGGCCCCGGATCGCGGGGCGCTCGGGGGGCCGCTGGGCCGCCATCGTCACGCTGGGCTCGACCGGCACCACCACGCGGTCCAGTGGCTCGTAGGACCCGGTCCCCGCGCCGACGTTGACCACGGTGCGCGCGTCCCCGAGGGCGGCGTGGATCCGCGCCGCGATGCGGGGGTCTTCGCGCCGACGCGAAGCGTAGTGCTCGCCGATCCGGTCGTAGAGCGTGCCCACGAGAGCGGAGCCTACGGCGCGGGCGCGAAGCGCGCCGCCCCCCCGACCACGGCCGCGCCTACTCCTCGTTGCGCGGCACCATCCGGTAGAGGAAGCCGGGGCGCGGCGCGCGGAAGACGTTCGGGTCGACGAACGCGGTCACGTAGATCCAGTCGTCCGGTCCTTGCGCCCAGGCCGTCGGCATCACGAGGTGCCCGATGCTCCGGTCCTCGATCACCTCCTCCGCCGCGTCGACGCCGAGGACCCGCACCCACCCCTGGGACGCGTCCCCGAAGAGCAGGCGCCCCGTGAGCCACCCGCGGTAGCGGTCCACCGCGGAGGGGGTGTAGATGACGCCGACCCACACGGAGCGGAACGGTACCGGCTCGGTGAGCGGGTCCTCGCGGATGTAGGGGTGGTTGGGGTTCCGGTCGTAGGCGACCACCGCGTCGACGACCCCGTCGCAGCGCATACGGCAGGGCCCCTCGTGGTCCGGCCAGCCGAAGTTCTGCCCGGGCTCGGTCACGAGGTTCACCTCCTCCCAGAAGCTCCCTCCGACGTCGCCGACCCAGTAGCGCCCCTCCCGATCGAGGAAGACCTTCCACGGCGAGCGCAGGCCCTTGGCGAAGACGTTGGGGCTGCCTCCGCCGTCCACGTAGGGGTTGTCCGGGGCCGGCGTCGATCCCCCCTCGGCACCGGGCACGATGCGGATCAGGGAGCCGAGGTCCTCGTTCGGATCCCGGGCGGCGTCGTTGACCCGCCGGTCGCCCACGCTCGCGTAGAGCGCACCCGCGGCGTCGAACCCGATGGTCGTCATCGTGTGCTGGTGGTCCCGGGTCTCGTCCACGACATCCCGGCCCACCCGGTAGACCTCCACGAGGCTGTCGATCACCTCGTCGTGGCCGGTTCCATCGAACGTGACGCGGACGATGCGGCTCGTCCTCCCGTCGAGGCAGTGGCTCGCGTAGAGGTAGCCGTTGGTCTGCCAGTCGGGGTCGAAGGCGAGCCCGACCACGCCGCACTCCTGGAAGAAGTCGACGTCGGGGAAGGCGAAGGACCCGAGCAGGGTCAGCTCGTCGCCCTCGAGGCGGTAGTGGAAGAGCCCCCCTCGCTTCTCCGCGAGGACGAGCTCGGAGCGGCCCGGCACGAACGCCAGGGCGGTCGGGTCGGTCGGGTCCCCCGGCAGGGTGAGGGCCTCGAAGCTCACCTGCAGAGGGTCCCCCTCGCCGCCGAGGTCCGTGGGGGGGACGACCTCCATGTCGGCCGGGGGCTCGCCCGTCCCCCCGCACGCCCCGCACAGGGCGGCGAGGAGGCCGACGGTGGCTGCGCGGCGCATGGACGCCTTCACGGCTCGAGGCTCCCGATCCAGGCCCGCAGCCGCTCGACGGCCGGCGCGTCACGTCGCTGGACGCCAAGGGGCGGCATCGGCCGGAACGCGGCGTCCCCCTCGCCGGAGACCGCGAGGAACAGAAGGCTCTCCGCCGGCGCCCCGGGCACCACGCGGATCCCGTTCGGAAAGGAGATCGCGCGCGTCGGCTGGTCGATGATCCGCTCGAGCGCCACCTCGTGCTCGAGGCTGAGATCGAGCGCGATCGCCCCACCGTCCCGATGGCAGTGCACGCAGTTGCCCTGGAAATAGGAGAGCACCCACCTCGTGTCCGGGTCGGGGTGGTCGATCGTCTGCGGGTCCTCGATCGGCGCGGCGAACACGCCGGCCTCCGACCAGCGGGACAGCGGCCCGTCCGCGCCGCTGAGCTGCACGCCCCGCAGGCCGAGGGGCAGCGTCGCTCCCGCCTCGTGGCAGGTCTGGCACTCGACCCGGCTCGGGATGGCGTGCTCGAAGCTCTCCCCGTCCACCGTCACCGGGACGGCCACCGACAGGCTCAGGTCGAGCAGGCTCGCCTCCGTGCCCGAGTCGTTCCAGCGGTACACCGCATAGCCCCAGCCATCGGCGCGCCGCCGGATCACGCGTGTCTCGACCGGCCGCTCGCCGCCGTCCTCCGCGTAGGTGAACGTCTTGAAGGCGAGCGTGCCGACGGGGAAGGCCCAGGCCTCCGGGTCCGAGGCGTCGATCGCGCCGCCCTCCGGCACCACGAGGTAGCGCTCCTTGGCGCTCCCGTTCGACCAGAGCGGGTGCTCCGGCTCGAAGCCGAGGGCCCGCTCGTCCACCGTGGTCCGGTCCGCGGGGTCCGGGTAGAGGCCGACGTCCACGAGACGCTCGGGGAATGGGCCGAGAGGCGCGTCGAGGAGCGAGGGCGCCGGCCCCGCACACCCCATCATCGCTCCCGCGACCCCCATCGCCATGAGCGCCAGACCCCCGACGGACCACCCCCGCCGGGAAAGGAAGAACTGCATGGCGGCAAGGAAGCACAGCCGCCCGGTGCCCTCAAGGAACGGACGGCCAGGGGACGTCCGGGCACCCGCCCACCCAGGGCGACCCTTCCCGTGCCGCTGCGCGGCGAGGGGAGCGTGTTCCACGAGCGCGACCCGCCGTCCGTCGTCCGGGCCTTCGCTTCAGCCGCCGACGGGCTGGGCGGTCGCCGCCCGCCACGTGGCCCGCGCTACCTCGACCGCGGCCTCCGCGTCCACCAGGCGGGCCCGGGCGAGCGCTGCGGCCTGCTCGCGGAGGTTCACGATGAAGAGCTGGGCGGCGCCGAGACGGAAGCGCCGCCGCTCCGCGATCGCGACGGCGGTGGCGACCTGGGCGGACTGCCGCGCGAGCTCGACCTGCTCCTCGGCCGCGCGGACGGCGCTGAGCGCGTCCTGGACCTGGGTCGTGATGCGGTCCCGCATCAGCCGCGCATCGGCCTGCAGCGCGGCCAGCTCCGCCCGGGTCCGGGCGACGCCGCCCCGCGCCTCCCGGAACTGGAGCGGCATCGCGATCATGAGGGTCCCCTCGAGGACCGGGGGCCCGATCACCTCCTGCTGGACCTCGTTGCCCGAGCCCACGTCGGCCGCGGCGCCGAGGGTGATGTCGATCTGCGGCGCGAAGCGGTTTCGGGCGAGCGCGATCGAGACCTCCTGGCGCTCGACGAGCGCGGCGAAGCGGGCCATCTCGGGGCGCCGCTCGAGGGCCTCCGCGACGGCCTGGTCGATCTCCACCTCGAGCCGCCCCGGCGAGGGGACCTCGGTGGGCACGCGGCTCGCGTCGGCCACCCGCGGCGTCCCGTCCTCGGACCGGAGGAACAGCGACAGCGCGATGGCGGCGCGCTCGAGCGACCGCCGCGCCGAGATCAGGGCCTCGCGCCGAGCCAGGATCGTCCTCCGGTTCTCCAGGGACTCGATCGCGGGGATCGCCCCCGAGCGCACGCGCGCCGCGATCTGGTCGTCCCGCTCCTCGGCGAGGTCGAGGAGGCCGGCCACGATGCCGTAGCGGCGGCCGGCGGCGACCCACCCCCAGTAGGCCTGGGTCGCGTCGAGGCGCATCTCGAGCATCTGCCCGCCGAAGGCAGCCTCCGCCACCTGCACGCCCTGCTGCGCCTGCCGGAGCCGACCCCGCCGGCTGTCGATCGGGCCGTCCTGCCAGAGGGGGATGCGCACCCCAGCCCGCAGCTCGCCCCCCGTCAGGGTCTCGAACTGGCCGTAGTAGGGGGGGAAGTCCCCGCCCCGGCCGAACTTCCACCCCGCGTAGAACGTGGTGCCCCAGAGCGGGGTGGGTTGCTCGAGGGAGATGTCGGCGCGGGCGTAGTCGTAGTAGCCGACCGGCGCCCCGAACCCGAAGGCCCGGAACATGAGGTCGAAGCCCCCCTCCGCGGCCAGCCGCTCCCCCTCGGCAGCCCGGATGCGCTCCCGGCCGGCCTCGATCGCTGGATGGAGCCGCTCCACCGAGGAGAGGACCTGGCCGAGGGTCAGGACCGGGCCCCCGCCGACCTCGACGCGCTCGCTCTCGCCGATCGGGGGCAGCTCGTACTCGAGGGGCACCGCGTCGGGGCCGAGGGGCGGGCCCTCGTCGTCGGGGAAGCTCCCGGGGCCAGCGCCGCCCGGTTCGGCCGGCTGGGCCCGGAGCCCGGCCGCTGGGGCGAGCAGCGCGGCGACCGCCAACGCGATGGCACCGAGCCTCATGGGCTCCCTCCGGACTTCGTGGGCGCGCCGTAGCTGCCGCTGGTGACGGTCGACATGGGGTCCGTGCTCGGCGGCGTGTCCAGGACCGGCGGGAAGCCGTTGAGCTGGCGCCAGAGCTCGAAGCCCAGGCTCACCCGGTTGAGGAGCACCCAGCCGTTCGCCCGGACCCCCTGCCGGAGGAACCGGGCCGACGGCCACGGGTCCTCATCGGAGTCGGGCACCGCCACCACCCGGAAGTCTCCGCGGCCGTCGTCGGTGGCGTCGACGAAGGCGACGCGGCCCCCGAAGGTTCCGACGGCGACCGACGGCCACCCCGCGAACTGCACGGCCGGCCATCCCTCGAACTGGAGCCTCACCGGGCGCCCGGGGCTGATCAGCGCCGCGTCGTTGCCGTCCACCCAGATCTCCACCGCCCGGTCCACGGTGGTGGGCACGAGGATGGCGAGGGTGTCGCCCCCGCTGACCTGCTCGCCGCCCTGGTTCGCCGTGAGCCGGTACACGGTGCCGGCGCGCGGCGCGGTGACCATCTGCGCCTCCTGCCGGGAGATCCGCACGTCGAGCCGAGCCAGCGTGGCCCGGGAGCTCGCCACGTCGCTCTGGGCCGACTCGAGGGAAGCGCGCGCCCCCTCGATGGACGAGTCGCGGTCCGCCTCGGCGCGCGCGAGCTCCGCCTGGTCGCTCGCGAGCCCGTCCCGCGCGGCCTGCGCTCGGGCCCGCGCCGCGTCCCGGCTCGTCCGGGCGCGGGCCTCCGCGAGCTGCGCCAGCTCGAACTCCCGCCGCGACGCGAGGCCCTGCTCGTTGAGCGCCCGCTGCCGGGCCAGGTTGAGGATGGCCGTGTCGAGGGCCGCCGCCGCCGCCTCGAGGGCCTGGTCGGCGGCGGTCACGCCCTGGCGCGAGGCGCGGAGCTTGGCCTCGAAGGAGCGGACCGAGCTCGCCTGGCTCCGCCTCACCGCCTCGAGCCGGGCCCGCTGGGCCGCGGCGCGCTGCTCGTAGTTGCGCAGGCGCTCGGCCACCGCCTCCCGCTCGATGCGAAGGCGCTCCATCAGCTGCGGGTCGTTGTCGCTGATGCGCACGATCGGGTCGCCCTCCTCGACGATCGAGCCCTCCTGGACGTACCACTCGACGACCCGACCGCTGACCGGGGCCTCGATGTTCTGGCGACGCTCGAGGGGCGCGTAGGCGATCACGCGACCGGTGCCCGAGACGGACTGCTGCCACGGCGCGACGAGCGCCAGGATGACCAGCACCACGAAGGCGGCCGTCAGCGCGTAGGCGATCCGCTGGGCCGGGACCGGCGGGGGAACGAGGCGCTCCGCCGCGAAGGGCGCGGGCCCGCGGTAGGGGCCGGCTCCGTGCTCACTGGCCATGGGAATCCTCCGGCAGCGTCGGGGCGTCGCCCTCGTAGAGCCGCCCGTCGAACAGGGTGAGGGTGCGAGCGCATCGCATGCTGACCGCGGGGTCGTCGGTGATCACCAGGACCGTCCACGTGGCCTCGGGCGAGAACACCGCGTCGAGGACCTTGAGCCGGGTCTGCGGGTCGAGCCCGTCCAGCGCGCCGTCGATCACGAGGAGCGACGGGCCGCCGGCCAGCGCCCGCGCCAGCACCAGGCGGGATGCCTGACCTCGGCTGAGCGGCGAGCCGTCCGGCATGACCCGGGTCCCGAGGCCGTCGGGCAGGCGCGCCACCTCGTCGAGGAGGTCGACCGCGCGCAGCGCCTCGCGGATCCGCTGGGCGTCGATGCCCTTGCGGCCGAAGGCGACGTTGTCGGCGAGGGTCCCGACGACGAGCTCCTGGCCCCGGACCAGCGCCGTCCGCTCGCGCAGCTCCCGACGATGGACGTCCTCGAGGTCGAAGCCGTCGATCTCGACCCGCCCCCGGGTCGGCTTGCGCAGCCCGAGGAGCACGTCGACGAGCACGCTGCGGCCCGACCCGCTCTGGCCGGCGAGCAGCGCGCGGTCGCCGCTCTCGAGCTCGAGGTCGACGTGGTCGAACAGCGGCCCGCGCCCGTCGAACGCGTAGGCCAGCCCCCGGGCGTTGACCCTGGCGCCCTCGCTCAGGGAGGTCTGGAAGCTCGTCGCGTAGCGGCTCGGCTCGAGCGGCAGATCGATCAGCTGGCCGACCTTGTCGAGCGCGGCGATGAGGTCGTAGGTGGTCTCGAGGTGCTTGCCCACCTTGGCGAAGCTGGCGACCACGGTCGTGACGATCAGCTCCGCCGCGACCAGCTGGCCGAGGGTCAGCTGCCGCTCGATCACGAGGAGCCCGCCGATCCCGAGGACCCCGGCGCTGGCGAGGGCCTGGAGCCCGAGCGCCCCCCCGAGCTGGCGGAACACCACGCGGAAGTGTCGCTTGCGCTTCGTCAGGTAGTGCGCCGCGAGCTCGTCGGCGCGCTCCCGGGCCAGGGACGGCCCGCCCGCGAGCTTGAACGCGGCAGGGTGCCGCGCGACCTCCTCGAGCCAGCTCGCGACCTCGTACTTCGCCTTCGACTCCTCGACCGCGGACTGGGTCGCGCCGCGCCCCAGCCCGAACAGGATGCCGGCCACGACGAGGATCAGGAGCACGTCGAACGCGAGCAGGAGCGGGTGGTAGAAGGCGAGCACGATCATCCCGACCGCGGTCGTCAGCACCGTCTCCAGCCCGCCGATCAGGAGGGACGACGCCGCCTTCTGGATCGTGAAGAGGTCGAAGAAGCGGTTGACGAGCTCCGGCCCGTGGGCCCGGTCGAAGGCGGTCAGCTCCACCCGCGGGAGCCGGTGGGACAGGTCGTTGACCAGGCGTACGAAGAGGCGGCGCTGGAGGATCTCGACCACCCACGCCTGGAGCGCCCTCAGCACCGCCGCGAAGGCGAGGAACGCCAGGAGCAGGAGCGTCAGGACGGCCAGCGGCTGGAGCAGGGTCCCGAAGGCGACCGTGTCGACCAGCGCCTGCACCGCGATCGGCGTCGCCAGCCCGAGGATGCCGACGCCGGCCGCGTAGACCAGCGTGACGAACAGGTCGTGGCGCTCCTGGCGCAGGAGCGAGCGGAGCCGCACCCACGGCGACGGCGGGGCGGGCGGATCGTCGGCGTCCGCCTCCTGCGCCCCCGCCTCGTCGCCCCCGCGGAGCAGCCCCGGCGGGTCCACCGCCACCCACGGGATGCTCCCGGCGTGCTGGGGGTCGAGGAGCAGCGCGAGCTCGCCGAGAGCCATCCATCCGCCGGGGTTGCCGTCGGTCCGGTCGACGTGCACGCGCTTGCCGCGCCGCTCCGTGAGGAGCACCCAGCCGCCGGACGCCTCGACGGCGACGACGGGGTGCTCGGGACCGACCGCCGCGGCCGCCTGGGCTACGGTCCCCATCATCGTCACCGCGTGGATCCCTAGGTCCTCGCACGCGCGCGAGAGCTGCTCGACCCACGGGACGTCCTCCCGTTCCGGGTCGAAGTGGCTCGCCGCGGCTCTCCGAAGCTCCGGCTCGGCGTCGACGCCGACGGACACCGTCAGGCGCGCGAGGAGGTCGTCCCCCTGCATCGACTCGTCCACCCCGACCGGGCGAATGGTCTCAGAGGGCTCGGAGAGGTCGGTCTGCATCGGTCAGATCCCCAGAAGTCGGTCCGTGTCGATCGTACGCGCTACGGCGGCGCCAGCCCGGGCGGAGGCGGTGGCGACGGCATCCTCGGCGTCCCGACCGGTGCCCGTGACCGTCAGGGTCCGTCGATCCCGGAGGTGGACCCGCATCCGGCACTCGGCGCCCCCTTCCATGGGCTTGAGCTTGACCGCGATCCGCCGGACGTCGGCCGAGTGGCTGCCGAGCGCCCACCGAAGACGCTCCTCGACCGCCGCCCGGAGCGTGCCGTCGTCGGCAGGGCCGTCGATGCTTGTATCGATCCGCATGCGTAGACGTCCTAAGACTGGCGGTCAATGTGGACCATTCGATAATTCACCGCTAGGGATTCGACCAGAACGAATCGACTTCCCACCCCGCGAGGTCCCATGGAGTGGCTGAACTACCACCACCTGCTCTACTTCTACATGGTCGCCAAGGAGGGCTCGGTGACGGCCGCGGCCTCCGCGCTGCGCCTCGCCCAGCCCACGATCAGCGGGCAGGTGAAGATGCTCGAGGACGCCCTCGGGGAGAAGCTCTTCCGCCGCTCCGGCCGGAACCTGGAGCTCACCGAGATGGGCAAGATCGCCTACCGCTACGCGGAGGAGATCTTCACGCTGGGCCGGGAGATGCAGGATCTGCTGAAGGGGCGGGCGACGTTCCGCCTCGAGAAGCTGACGGTCGGCGTGAGCGACCTGGTCCCGAAGCTGGTCCTGTACCGACTCCTCGAGCCCGCGCTGTCCCTCGACAAGCCCGTCCGGGTCGTGTGCCGCGAGGATAAAACGGAGCGCCTGCTCGCGGAGCTGTCGATCCACGACCTCGACCTGGTGCTCGCGGAGACCCCGATCGGCGGCCAGGCGAGCGTGCGCGCGTTCAACCACCTCCTCGGCGAGAGCGGCGTCACCTTCTTCGCCCACCCGTCGGCGGTGCGCCGCTTCCAGAAGGGGTTCCCCCAGTCCCTCGACGGGGCGCCGCTCCTCGTGCCGACGGAGAACACGCTGCTGCGCCGCTCCCTCGACCACTGGATGACCGAGCTGGGGATCCGGCCCCGCATCGTGGCGGAGTTCGAGGACAGCGCGCTGCTCAAGGCCTTCGGACGCGAGGGGGCCGGGCTCTTCCCGGGGCCGACCGCCATCGAGACCGAGATCTGCGACATGTATCGCGTCAAGGTGGTGGGGCGCACCGACCAGGTGGTGGAGCGGTTCTACGCGATCACGGTGGAGCGGCGGATCAAGCACCCCGCGGTCCGGCTGATCAGCGAGAACGCGCGCGAGCGCCTGTTTCCCGTGCGCTGAGGCCCGCCGCCGCGTTGCTCCCGCGGACGCGCTGGGCCACGCTGCCGCCCGGGGATGACGCAGCGCGTAACGGCGACCCGGGGGCGGCCCCGGACCTTCGACGAGGACGAGGTCCTCGACGCCGCCCTCGAGCTGTTCTGGACGCACGGCTACCGCGGGACGACCACCCGGGACCTCGAGGCGAGCCTCGGGTTGAGCCAGTCGAGCCTCTACAACGCCTTCGGCTCGAAGGCGGAGCTGCTCGCCGCGGCCCAGCGACGCTACGAGGCGAAGATCGAGCGTGAGCTGCTGGTGCCGCTCGAGACGGCCGAGGACGGCGACGACGCGCTCGACCGGTTCCTCGCCGCGCTCGGTCGCTGGGTGACCACCGACCCGCGCCGGGGCTGCCTGGTGGTGAACCTGATGGTCGAGGACGGCGGCCGGAGCACGTCGGTCCGCTCCCGGACGCGCGTCTCCCGGCGGCGCGTGCGCCGAGCGCTCGCCGCCGCGTTGACGCGCGGCGCGGGCGCCGCGCGGCTGACCGAGGACGAGATCGACGCGCGAGCGAACGTCCTGCTGGCGTTGGTGCTCGGCCTGCACGTCACGGCGCGCGGCGGTGGAAGCGTGCAGGAGCTGCGGCGGCTGGTGGACAGCGCGCGGCGGCAGCTCGCCGACTGGCGTCGCGCCTGAGCCGCGCGACGCTCGGCCCGCGGCGGATCACGTGCTGCTCGAGCCAGGGCGGGGAGACGGGATGATCGACGTCGAGGGCCTGACGTTCACGTACCGGCGGGGAGCCGCGCCCGCGGTGCGCGACGTGTCCTTGCGCGTGCCGGAGGGGCAGGTGATCGGGCTCCTCGGCCCGAGCGGCTCCGGCAAGACCACGATCCAGAAGGTCCTGACCAAGCTCCTGCCGCTGCAAGAGGGGCGGGTGAGCTACGACGGGCGACCCGTGACGGCCCTCGGGCGCGACCTGTTCGCATCCGTGGGCGTGTCCTTCGAGCACCCGAACCTGTTCGGCAAGCTCACCGGGCTCGAGAACCTGATGGCCTACGCCGGGCTCTACCCCGGTCCCCTCCGGGACCCTGCGGAGCTGCTGACGGCGGTGGGCCTCGGCGACGCGATGGGCAAGAGGGCCGACGCGTACTCGAAGGGGATGAAGCAGCGCCTGGTGTTCGCGCGGGCGCTCCTTCATCGTCCGCGCTTCCTCTTCCTCGACGAGCCGACCAGCGGCCTCGACCCCGCCCTCGGCGAGCGGGTGCGGCAGCTGATCGCGGAGGAACGCGGCCGCGGCGCCGCGGTGCTGCTGACGACCCACGACATGGCGCTCGCCGACCAGCTCTGCGACCGCCTCGCGCTCCTTCACCGCGGGACGATCGTGGCCGACGACACCCCGCGCGCGTTGAAGCTCGCCCACGGCGAGCACGCGGTCCGGATCGAGCGCCGGCACGGCGCGAGCCTGGAAGAGGAGGTGCTGTTCCTCGACCGCCCCGCGGACCGGGAGCGGCTTCCCTCGGTCCTGCTGGACGGAGAGATCGAGACGGTCCATTCCCAGGAGGCGACGCTCGCCGACGTGTTCATCCAGCTCACCGGGCAGACCCTTCGGTGAGCGGCCTCCTCCGGAGCCTGCCGGTGCTGCTCCGCCTGGACGGCCGGGTCGCCTGGCGCGGCCGACTCGTCCACGTGGTGGTGCTGGCGGGGACGTTCTTCGGGCTGCTGGCGCGCTTCGTTCTGCCGGCGAGCGCCGGGGGCGGTCTCCCGTGGGACGCGGACGCCCTCGCGCCGGGACTGGACGAGGCGGTCCACCACACGGTCACGATGCTTCACGCACCGCGAGCCCCGGTGCCCTTCCACGGGCGCTTCGTGCCGTTGCTGCTCGGCCTGGACGTGGTCCTGCTGGGCCTCCTGTTCGGCGGCGTCCTGGTGCTCCAGGAGAAGGCCGAGGGCACCGTGCGTGCGTACCGCGTCACCCCGGGCGGCCCTGGTCCCTACCTCGCCAGCAAGGTGCTCGTCTGCGCGGGCCTCTCCGTGCTGAACACCCTGCTCCTGGTCGGCATCGCCGCGCCCCAGGGGCTCGCGAGCCCCGGGCTGTGGTTCCTCGTGCTCGGGGTCGCGCTGACGTTCAGCCTGGTCGGGATCGGGCTGGCCCCCTTCTTCACCAACCTCAGCTCCTTCTTCTACCCCCTCGCCCTGATCGGCTTCGCGCTCAGCCTCCCGATGATGGCCTACAGCTCGCCGAGCCTCGGCCTCGACGGGCTACGCGTCATCCCGACGTACGAGGTGATGTTCGTCGGGCTCGAGCTCCTGTTCCCGAGCGGGGTCGGGGTGGACTGGGCCCTCACGGGCTCGATCGTGGTCGGCCCCCTGCTCGCCGCGGCGTGCCTCGCGTTCCTCACGATCGACCGACGCCTGCTCCGGGAGGCCACGTGAGCGCCACGCGCATCGCAACGGTCGTCCTCAAGGACCTCCGGACCGGGAGCCGGGAGCCGATGGCGACCTACATGCTGCTGTCGCCGGTCCTGCTCGCGCTCGCCATGCGCCTCGCGGTGCCGCTGATCGCCGGCTCCGCTCACGGCTTCGCGGTGGCGCCCGGCCTCGACCCGGCGCTGGTCGCGGAGCTGGAACGGCAGGGCAGCGTCCGCCGCCTGCCCGATCGGGCGGCGGTGGCGGCGCGGGTCGACGGCGTGGACGACCTCGTCGGCGTGGTCCCCGGTCCGGATGGGCGGCCCGAGGTGCTCCTCCAGGGCAACGAGCCCCGCGCGACCCGCCGGGTGCCGGGGATCATCGTCGAGGCCCACGCCCGCGGGATCGCGCTGCCGGAGGCGCGGAGCAGCCACTTCGGCCTCGATGTGCGAGCCGTGCTCGCGGCCCTCACGGCCTTCAGCGGCGTGCTCCTCGCCGGGCTGTTCGTCGGCTTCACGATCCTGGAGGAGAAGGAGCAGGGCTTGCTCGCCCTGGTGGCGGCCTCGCCTCTGCGCTTCGGCGAGTACCTCGCCGCCAAGCTGCTCACGAGCACCGTCCTCGGCCTGGCGCTCGCCACGGCCGCCACCGCGCTCGTGATGGACGGCGCCATCCCGTGGGGGCCGTTCGCGGGTGCCCTCCTCGTCGCGCTCCCGTCGAGCCTCCTGCTCGGGTTGATCGTGGGCACCTTCGCGAACACCCAGCTCGCCGCGATCGCGATGCTGAAGATCCTGATGATCGTCTTCACCAGCCTCCCGGTGGTCGGCTTCGCGGTCCAGGGCACGGGCTGGGCGTGGACGGTCGCGGCGTTCGGCAACCACTGGGCCGTCCAGGGCCTCTACGCGGCGCTGAGCGCCGGACGGCTGCCGGCGCGCGAAGCCCTCTGGACGCTCGGGACGAGCCTGCCGCCGTTCGCAGCCGTCGTGCTCCTGATGGCTCGGCGCCTCGGCTTTCGCCCGGGCGCCGGCCCGGGCCCGGATGACCGGCCCGCCCCTCGTCCTGGCCCCCCCGCCCGCGCCAGGCCACGCTAGCGTCCGAGCGCCGATGCCCAGCGAGCCGACCCAGCACCCCTACGCGCCGTTCCTCGACCGCGTCCAGAAGCCGTCCCGCTACGTCGGCGGCGAGCACGGGGAGACCGTCAAGGACTGGACCGCCGTCCAGGGCCGGGTCTGCCTGGCCTTCCCGGACATCTACGACATCGGGATGAGCCACCTCGGGTTCAAGATCCTGTACGCGATCCTGAACGGCCACCCGAGGCTGCTCGCCGAGCGCGCCTACACGCCCTGGGTCGACATGGAGGCCGAGCTGCGGGCTCGCGGCGAGCCGCTGCGCTCCCTGGAGAGCTGGCGCCCGCTGTCGGACTTCGACGTCGTCGGCTTCAGCCTCCAGTTCGAGCTGACCTTCACCAACGTCCTCACGATGCTCGACCTCGGCGGGATCCCGCTCCGCAGCGCCGACCGCGGGGACGACGACCCCCTCGTGCTGGCCGGTGGACCGACGGCCACGCACGCCGAGCCCCTCGCGCCCTTCCTCGACGCCGTGGTGATCGGCGACGGCGAGGAGAAGGCCCCCGAGATCACGCTCACCTGGACCGCCCTCGGCGCGGCCGGGATGCCGCGGCGCGAGCGCCTGGCGCAGCTCGCCCGCCTCGGCGGCGTCTACGTCCCCTCCCTGTACGAGACGGAGGTCGAGCCGGCCACCGGCATGCACGTGGTGCGGCGTCCCGCCCAGCAGGACCTTCCGTTCCCCGTCGAGCGGGCGATGGTCGAGGACCTCAACGCCTACCCCTTCCCCTCCGGGGGGCCGGTGTCCTCGACGGAGACGGTGTTCGACCGGGTGAGCGTCGAGATCGCCCGGGGCTGCACCGAGGGGTGCCGCTTCTGCCAGGCGGGGATGATCTACCGCCCCGTCCGGGAGCGGGACCCCTCCTCGATCCTCGAGAGCCTGAGCGCCGCGGTGAAGGATGGCGGCTACGACGAGGCCTCCCTCACCAGCCTCTCGACGGCCGACTACAGCGCGATCCATCCGCTCGTGAAGGCCGTGACGGAGCGCTTCGCCGGCGAGAAGGTCGCGCTCGGCGTCTCGTCCCTCCGCGCATACGGGCTCGACGGCTCGCTCCTCGACGAGATCCGCAAGGTGCGCGCGTCCGGCCTCACCTTCGCCCCGGAGGCCGGCAGCCAGCGGATGCGGGACGTCGTGAACAAGAACGTCACCGAGGAGCAGCTGATGACCACCGCCCGGCGCGTGTTCGAGCGCGGATGGGCACGGATGAAGCTGTACTTCATGATCGGTCTGCCGACGGAGGAGGAGGACGACGTCCGCGGCATCGTCCGGACCGGGGCGCGGGCTCGCCAGGTGGGACGGGAGGTCCAGAAGGGGCGGGGACCGGAGGTCACGGTCAGCGTCTCGACGTTCGTCCCCAAGCCCCACACGCCCTTCCAGTGGTGCGCGATGGACGGCCGCGCGGAGGTCGTCCTCAAGCAGGGGTGGCTCCGGGAGGAGGCCCGCCGCGCCAAGGTGAAGCTCCGCCTCCACGACTCCGACGGGAGCTGGATCGAGGGTGTCCTCGCGCGCGGCGACCGGCGCCTCGCCGACGTGATCGAGGGGGCCTACCGACGCGGCGCGCGCTTCGACTCCTGGGACGAGCACCTCCGGACCGACGCCTGGGAGGAGGCCTTCCGCGAGGCGAGCATCGAGCCGTCGTCGTTCCTCGGCACGCTGCCCGTCCGCGCGCGCCTCCCCTGGGACCACATCGACGTCGGCCTCGAGGAGGGCTTCCTCGCCCGGGAGTACCGGAAGGCCCTCGCGCACCGGCTGAGCCCGCCCTGCGGGAAGGTCGCGGGGATGTTCGTCCACCACACCAACCTCGCGGAGGCGGAGCCCGACGGCCGGCGGCTGGTCTGCTACGACTGCGGGGTCGCCTGCGACCTGACGTCGATGCGCGAGGAGCGGCTCGTGTTCCTGCGCACCCTCGGCGCGAGCGGACCCCACGCGGCGAAGGCGCCGCCCCCCGCGGGAGGGGGACCGGGCGCGGCGCCTCCCCCGCCCCGTGGAGAGGGCTCCTCGACCGGCGCCACCGTCCGCCTGCGCCTCCGCTACGCCAAGGTGGGCCGCGCCGTTTACCGCGGACATCTCGATCTCGTGCGGGTGCTCCCGCGGATCTTCCGGCGTCTCCGGCTCCCCCTCGCCTACACGAAGGGCTTCCACCCCAAGCCGGAGATGGTCTTCGGGCCGGCCCTCTCCCTCGGGATCGCGTCGTTGGGCGAGTACGTCGACCTCCGCCTCGAGCGGTTCGGCGACGTCCCGCTCGAGGAGCTCTGCTCGCGCCTCAACGCGGTGAGCGAGCTCGGCCTGCGCTTCCTCGACGCACGGCGCCTCGAGGACGGCGACCGCCGGCTGACCCGCGTGATCGACGAGGCCGTCTACGTCGTGGGGCTTCCCTCGGCCGCGCTCGATGCCCTCGGGTCGCCGACGACCGAGGAGCTGGCCGGGCGGATCGCCAACGCGCGGACCAGCCGTGCGTTGACCGTGCGGCGGGAGGTGAAGGGCATCGGCAAGACGGTCGACGTCGGCCGCTACCTCCTCGACGTGGAGGTGGGCGCGGGCGCGGAGACGCTCGCCGAGGCCGGGGTCGTAGGGCGCCTGCTGCCGATCCGCCTCCGGTTGGCGATCACGGGGGGCGGCGCGGCGCGGCCGAGCGAGGCCCTGGAGGCGCTGACGGGCATCGCGGACCTGCCGCTCGAGGTGGTCCGCGAGGCCTTGGTGGCGCACGTCGACGGACGCCGCGTGCTGCCCCACCAGGTCGAAGCGCTCCGCCGCCGACGGCCGCCCCGCGCGAGCGAGGCGGCACCCGGCCCCTCGGCGCGATGACCGACCGCCTGGACGTGTGGAGGAGCTTCCTCCGGAGCGCGGCCGACGCAGGCGCCGGCGCCCTCGGCCAGCTTCACCTGTGGAAGCCGATCCGCCGGGCCCTCCGCGAGATCCGCAGCCGCCGGGCCCGCGTCCCGGAGAGCGTGCTCTCCTCGCTGCTCGCGCGGGCGCCGGAGGTCGCCGAGAGCACGGTGGAGATCGTCGATGGTCGGGTCGCGGTCGCCACGCGCTACGCCGACGGCGAGAGCCTGCGCTACACCGTCGTCCCGGAGCAGGCCCGCTTCGCCCCACGCGGGGCCAAGGAGGTCCTCTTCCAGGTCGAGCCACCGGGCGCTCACCGGCACCGTCGCGTGCAGGAGGCGGTCGGCCTGCTGGCGGCCACGATCGCCCAGCTGCTCTGGCGTCCCCTCCTGTCCCCGCCCGCGGGCCTCGAGCAGGCCCTCATCGACATCGAGGGAGCGCGGCTCCGCGCCGACCTCCGCAGCGTGCCCTCGGTGCGGCGCGCGATCGACGGGAGCCCCTTCGCCCCCTTCCTCGACGCGGTGCGCGTGGAGCGCTTCGAGCTCGAGGACCGATCCCTCGGCGTCGTGATCGCCTTGCCGGGCCTCCCCGAGCGTCCCCCGACGGGATGACGGTGACCGTCCGCCCCTGCCCCGCCGACGCGGGGCGCTAGGTCGAGACGGGATGCGGGTCGCGCGAGCCCTCGAGGGGGTCCTGACCGTCTCGCTGGGGTGCGGAGTGGTCGCGCTGTTCGCCGCCTCGTCCCGAGCCTCCACGGGCGGCCGGGTGGTCGCCCCGCTCGACGACGCCTACATCCACCTGCAGTACGCCGCCTCGATCGCCCGCGGCGAGCCGTTCGCGTACCACGCCGGCGAGGAGGCCACCTCCGGCGCGACGAGCCCCCTCTACGCGGCGCTGCTCGCGCCAGCAGCGGGGTACGCACCGGGCACGGACGTGCCCTTCGCCGTCGGCCTCGTGCTCGGGGGTCTCGCCCTCGGCCTGGCGGCCCTGCTCGCGGGCCACCTCGCGGCGCGCGTGGTCCCCGACCCCGCGGCCCGCATCGCGGGGACGCTCGTCGTCCTCGGGTGGGGCTGGACGGGGTGGCACGCCGCGAGCGGGATGGAGACGATCCCCGCCGCCACGCTGGTCCTCGCCCTGAGCAGCGTCCTGGTCGGCCGGACGGTACGGGCGCCCCGGGATCGCGGGCCGCCCGCCGCCCTGCTGCTCGTGGGCCTCGGTCTGGCGGCGCCCTTCCTTCGGCCCGAGGGCGCGTTCTTCGCGCGCGCGGCGGCGCTGTCGCTGGTCCGCTGGCCCGTGCGCGGGCGCCCGGCGTGGGGCGCGCTCGCTCTCCCCCTCGTCCTCGCGCCCTTCCTGCCGGGCCTGATGTGGCGGGCGCTCACCGATCGGTCCCTTCCGAACGGGGCGGTCGCGAAGTGGATCCCGGCCCACCCCTTCATCCCCGTCAACGGCGCGTTCCGCTTCGTTCTCGGCAACCTCGAGCGCCTCGGGCGGTTCCTGCGCGGGATCGGCGACTGGGAGGGCGGGTACCTGCCGGTCGGGGCCGGCGTCGCGCTGGTCGCGGTGGGTCTCGTCGGTGCGCTCGCCGTCGCGCTCCGGCGCCGCCGTCCCCGCGACCAGGCGCTCGCGCTCGTCGCCCTGACCGCGGCCGCCGCGGTCCTCGCCCAGACCACGTTCTTCACGTTCGTCGCGCACCGGTTCCGCTACCCGATCCCCTTCCTCCTGGTGCTCGTGGTGCTGGGCGTGGGGTTCCTCGGAGCCCCTCTCCGGCGCCTCCGGCCGCGCCGGCGGGGGCGGCTCGCCTCCCGCGCCGCGATGCTGCTCGCCGCGGCGTCGTTCCTCGTGACCTGGCGCGGCGTGCTCGACGACTACGGGGCCGCGGCGGGCGAGCGCGCCCGGCTCCACCTCCCGATGGCGGCCGAGCTGCGGGCGCTGCCCGTGGGCAGCCGGATCGCGGTCACCGACGCCGGCGCCCTCGCGTGGTTCTCCGGCCGCCCCACCACCGACCTGATCGGCCTGACGACCGGGGACCTCGCGGCCGAGCACTACCTCGGCGGCCGGGGGTCCCAGCTCGAGTGGATCGACCGCCTCGACGAGGCGGAGCGCCCGACCCACCTCGTGACCTTCGAGCGCCCGACGTGGTGGTCCCCGCGGGTGCTCTACGGGCGCCGCCTGGCGCGCTTCTCCCTCGGCAGGGCGCCCTTGATGATGGGAGGCTCGGCCCTCGCCCTGTGGCGCACCAACCTGGCGCCCCTCGCCCCGGGCGACGCGCCCCTCGAGCTCCACGGGGAAGCGCTTCGCGTCCTCGACCAGATCGACGTCGCCGACCTCGAGAGCGAAGCGGCGCACGCCTATCGCGTTCACGACGACGGTGACCCCCGGCCCAGCAACGTGATCCGCGAGCTCCGCCTGCCAGGGCGGCACCTGGCGGAGGGGGGGCGGATCGTGCGCTCCCGGGAGAGCTTCGTCCTCCGAGGCGTCGCCGGCCGGCCGCTGACGCTGGTCCTGCGCACCGACGCGCGCCACCGAGCCGCCCTGAGCTTCGAGGTGAACGGGGAGCCGGTCGGGACGGTGCCGGTGACACCGAGGGAGCGCTGGACCGCCGTCCGCTGCGACGTCCCGGGACGCCTGGTCCAGGCGCGGAACCGCGTGCTGGTCCGCCGCCGGGGCAGCGACGTCGCCTCGTTCCACTGGTGGAGCGCGGTGGCCGTGGACGAGCCGTAGCCGGAAGGCCGCGCTCGGCTGGCCCCCGGGCCCGGGACCGACCATACCACGCTCGGGATGAATGGCGGTTCAGTCGACCTCCTCGCGGCGCGCGTCCGGCGCCACCTCGCCGCCTTCGAACGGCGGGAGGCGGCGGCCTCCGGCGAGCTTCGACGCGCCGCCGTGGCCGCGACCCTCGTCGGCGAGGCGGAGGGGCCGTCCTTCGTGCTCACGCTCCGCGCCGCCCACCTGCCGCGGCACGCGAGCCAGTGGGCGCTGCCCGGGGGGCGCCTCGAGCCGGGCGAGAGCACGGTCGAGGCGGCGCTGCGGGAGCTCCGCGAGGAGGTCGGCCTCGACCGCGGGTCGGAGCACGTGCTCGGCCTTCTCGACGACCTGGTGACCCGCTCCGGGTTCGTGATCACACCCGTGGTGGTCTGGGGTGGCCGGTCCCCCGCGCTGACCCCGGACCCCGCGGAGGTCGCCAAGGTGCATCGGATCCCGCTGTCGGAGCTCGACCGCGAGGCGGTCCCCCGGCTCCAGCGGATCCCCGAGAGCGACCGCCCGATCCTCTCGATCCCGCTTCCGTATGTGCTTACGGAAGTGTTCGCGCCGACCGCGGCGGTGCTCTACCAGCTGCGGGAGGTGGCGATCCACGGGCGCTCCTGCCGGGTGGACGGGTACGGCTCACCACCGTTCGCCTGGCGCTGAGCCGGGCCTCTCCCCAGGGTGCGGGGGTGTGCGGGCTCGGCTCGAGGGGCGCGCTGGCCGGCGTGTCGGTGCTGATCGTGGCGGCGTGCGGCGGGGAGCGTGCCGCGGAGCCCACGACCCGTCGGGGGGCCGGCGGTGGGGGCGGCGATCCGGCGGTCGTCGCGGGGCGGCCCGAGTCGTCGGGCGGCAGCCACTCCAGCGCGGAGGCGCGGACCGGCCCCCCCGCCCCGGGCGGCGAGGCACAGGCCGGGGCGCCCCGGCCGGGCCCGAGCGGGCAGGAGCAACCCGCGGACGAGGAGCCGGGCCGAACGACGGGGGGCCGGCCGCTCGATGCCGAGGCCGAGGCCGCGCTCCTGGCCGCGCCCTTCCCCGACGACCGCTGCCCCGACCCCGACGTCTACGTGCGCCACGTCGACGCGCCGGAGCTGCCGCGTCGGCTCGACCGCGCGGTCGCCCTGCGGGCACCCGACGGCAAGACCGTGCTCGTCGCGCTCGGCAGCTCCCCGCTCGCGCGGGACCGGCTCGGGCGCTTCGGGCCGCCCGGCCCCGGCCAGGTGCGCTTCGAGTTCGAAGGTCTCCGCACCCGGCGCGGACCCCTCCGGGAGGGCCGGCTTCGCCGCCCCAACGGGCGACGCGCCGCGTACGGCCGACTGGTCCACGCCCGGATCGTGTCGCCGGGCCCCCTCTTTCCGTTCGGCGATCGGGTCGAGGGGGCCGTGGAGCTCACGCGGGTCGACGCGGAGATGGTCTGCGGGCGGATCGACCTCGACGACGGCCGCGGTCGGGTCCGCGGCGCCTTCCGGGCGCCCGTGATCGACACGCTCTGACCACCGCCAGCCAGCAGGGGCTAGGGCGCGTCGGGCGCCACCCTGACCGAGCCGAGGACCTCGGCGAAGGCGCCCTCCGCGCCCTCCACGACCGTCTCGGGACCGACGAGCTTGAAGCCGACCGCTCCGCCGGTCGGGGTCTCCACCGCCGCCGCGAGCAGGCGGTGCCCGCTCCGGGGCTCCCCGCGTCCGGCCCGGGGGAGGCGGACCGAGGGGCCCTGGTACGTGCCCCGCACGTCGGCCCGGCTGATCCGGAGGCCGGCCACGATCTCCTCCTCGATCGCGGCCGTCTGCCCCTCCGGCGGCGTCATCTGCGCCACCCAGCGGGCGACGGCGACCCGGGGCGCCTCCCGCGCGGGCAGGGCGAAGACGACCAGCACCGCGTCCTCCGAGCCCTCGACCGTGTACTCTGCGCGGCGGAGGCTGGACGACGCCGGGCGGTTGTCGATGGGCGCCGGCACGAGGATGCGGACGCCCCCGACCTCCGGATGGCTCGGGTCGTAGCCGCTCCCGTCGGCCGCCGGCGCGGCGCCGGGCGCCGGGTCCCCGGCGGCGCGCTCGACCGGGGCGGTCGGCGCTCGGCCGACCGGCTCGGGGGCCTCTCGGCCGCCTCCGCAGGCTCCGGCGCCGGCGGCCAGCGCCAGCGCCAGCGTCGATCGGAGGTGGACGCGGAGGAGGCTCTCCATGCGTCGAGTCAACCGTGGACGCCGGCCTCGGGCAATGCGCGTTCGGGAGCGCGTCCCGACCACGCTCCCGCGCCCGGCGCGCCCCGCCGGGGACGGACAATCCCGGGGCTGCGCGCCGAGGGGATCGGGCCGCGGACCGTTTTTCCCTTAACGCACCCGCACCCCTCGGGGCACCCTGGCTGCTGGCCCGGTGCGCCGGCGCAGGAGCAGCGCGGCGGCCGAGCCGGAGGAGGATCCTATGAAGAGCTTGCTTTGCCGGCATGAGGCACGCGGTATCGCGTGGGGCCTCGGGGCGACCGCCCTGCTGCTCGCCCTCGGTCCGGGCTGCGGCGGGAGCCCGGCCGACGGCCCGGCGATCGTGATCATGGGCCGCAACTCGGTCGTCGTCGGCGAGACCGTGACGCTGATGGCGAGCACGGACGAGGGGATGGACACGGTCTACACGTGGGGCACCCGCATGCCGGCCGTGGCGACGGTCACCCCGGACGGGACGGTCACCGGGATGAACCCGGGCGAGACCGTGATCACGGCGACCGGCGGCACCACGGGCGCCGTCGGCGCCCACGTGATGGTCGTCATCCCCGCGGAGGTCCCGGTCGTCGCGATCGGGGCGCCGGCGGTCAGCGTCGCGCCGGGGGCGACGCTTCAGCTCAGCGCGGAGACCAGCACGTTCCCCGACGAGTCCCACACCTGGACGACCGACGACGACCCCGAGGCGATGGACCCGACCGCCCTGGTCGACGGCACGGGCCTGGTCACCGGCGTCCGGCCGGGCGAGGTCGTCATCACCGCGACGGGCGACGACTCCGGCGCGTCGGGCTCGATCACCCTGCTCGTCACGCCCGAGCCACCCTTCTTCGAAGCGTGGCGGTCGAGCGCGCACGCCGACCCCCTGTCGCCGGCCGTCCAGACCTTCGTCGAGGCGGGGAACGTCCGCTCGGCGTGCGCCCAGTGCCACAGCACCCCCGGCTTCCTCGACTACCTCGGGATCCCCGAGGGCGGCATCACGGGCTTCCCGGCGAGCTGCGCCGAGGTCGCGACGATCACGGACATCCCGAACCTGCCCCAGGCGGACCAGGACGTCCCGCCCGGCTCCCTGGTCGAGTGCGTGGCCTGTCACAACGCCACGACGGCGGAGCGCGACCTCGCGATCTTCCCCTCCCGAGGCGACCAGATGAGCGAGCTGGAGGTCGGGGAGGAGGCCTTCGCCGCCTGCGTGGACAACGCGGGGGGCGACGCCACCTGCCTCGCTTGTCACCAGGGGCTCGCGTCGTCGGACGCCGTGGTCGCAGCGATCCTCAACTCCAACGGCCTCGGCCCGGATCAGCCGCCCGACCCGATGGGGATGCCGCCGACCTTCCTCCGTGACCAGGACGCCCACTTCGGCATGGCGGGCGCGATCGCCTACGGCGCCCAGGCCCGGCCGGCCACCCAGTACCTCGGCCGAGGCTACGACTGGCGGGTCCGCCACGCCGAGGGGGTCGAGACCTGCACCGGCTGCCACGACCCCCACAGCCTCGAGGTCGACATCGACGAGTGCGCGTCCTGCCACTCGAGCGACGGCCTCGGGGGCTGGAGCCCGGCGACCGACGAGCTGCGGGACATCCGCGCGTCGACCTCCCTCAGCGACTACGACGGCGACGGCGACACCTCCGAGGGCATCGCCGACGAGATCGATGGCCTCCTGGAGCTGCTGTACCGCGCCATCCAGACCTACTCCGTCGAGGCGCCGATCTTCCGGATCTGCTTCGACGAAGCGACCGGGAACTGGTTCGTGGACGACGACGAGAGCGCCGGCCCCTGCGACGAAGGGGAGACCGAGGCCTACTCGTCCTGGACGCCCCGCCTGCTCGGGGCCGCGGTGACCTACGAGACGGTGCGGGCCGCCCGGGCCGCCTACGTCCACAACCCCCGCTACGCGATCCAGACGGTCTTCGATGCGATCCTGAGCATCAACGCCTTCCTCGACCGACCGGTGAACATCGCGGGAGCGACCCGGAACGAGACGGGCCACCTGGACGGGACGGACGCGCGCGCCACTGCGTGGACGTCCAACGCTGCGATCGACCCGAGCTGCGCCGGCTGCCACGGCGGCGCCGACGGGTTCCAGGCCCTGACGGTCGCGGGCGGCGGGCAGGAGGTGCTGGAGCGGGCGGAGGGCATCGACTGCGCCGTCTGCCATGCCGCCCAGGGGCGGATCGAGATGGCGGGCGGCATGCGCTTCGCGCTTCGGGACCTCGAGGCCGCGGTGTTCCCGAACGGCGTCCGGGCGGACCTCCAGGTGGAGGGCGGTGACCGCAGCAGCAACATGTGCGCGTCCTGCCACGCCGGTCGCACCGCGGGGGCCGCGGTGGAGGCGGCGATCGCCGGCGCGGAGCCGGACGACGACGACGCGCTCCTGGCCGACGTGGCCTTCCTCGACATCCACGCGCTGCCGTCCGGCGCGACCTGGGGCGGGAGCGTGGTCCAGGCCGGCGTGACCTACCCGGGGCGGACCTACACCGGGACCCGCGTGCATCCGGGAGGCAGCAGCTGCGTCACCTGCCACGCCGCGCTGGCGCCGGAGCACTCCTTCGAGCCCGGCGACATCGCGGAGGACGTGTGCGCGGCCTGCCACACGGGCGCGGACAACGCGGTCCAGGTCCGACGCATCCGGGGCGCCTTCGACGGCGCCAGCCTGAGCCACGGCGTCGACTACGACGGGGACGGCTTCGACGGGGTCGCCACCACCCCCTTCGAGGCGCTGCGGGACGAGATCGGACGGTTCACGACCGGGGAGAACCCCACCACCTGCGCCGTCGTCCCGCCGCCCCAGGGTTGCGGCCTCAGCGACCGCCTGCTCGTCGAGATGCAGGGGGTGGCGCGGGATGCGGGGCGCCCGCTCTGCTACGCGCCGGACGTGTTCCCCTACTTCTTCCGCGACACGAACGACGACCGGCGCTGCGACGCCGTCGAGGCGAGCCCCGGCAACGCCTACGACGGGAGCTTCACGCCCCGGCTGCTCCGCGCGGCCTACAACTACCGCCTCAGCCAGGCCGACCCGGGCGGCTGGGCCCACAACTTCGAGTACGTCGGCCAGCTCCTGTACGACGCCATCGAGGACCTCGGAGGCGACGTCTCGGCCATCCAGAGGCCCTGAGCGCGGGCCTCGATGGGCACGCCGCCACCGAGCCTCGACCGGCTCTGGGACGAGGCGCCCCTCGGGCGCGAGACGTTCGACCCCGCCGCCGTCGCCTCCCTCCCCGAGGAGGCGGCGGCCTGGCTGCGGCGGGCGATCGCCCCCGGCACCCGCCTCTACCGGGCGGCCCGCCTCACGATGCACGGCGAGATACGCCTCGGCGGCGACTGGCTGCCGTTCGAGGCCGAGGAGGTGCTCGGCGCCGGCCGGGGCTTCCGATGGTCCGCCACGACCCGGATGCGGGGCCTCCCGCTCAGCGGCTACGACCTCCTGTGGAACGGACGCGCGGAGATGCGGTGGCGGGCCTTCTCGCTGTTGCCCGTGCTGCGGGCGTCAGGCCACAACGTCAGCCGCTCGGCGCTCGGGCGCCTCCACCTCGAGACCATCGCGTGGCTCCCGACGGCGCTGGTGGGTCAGGGCGTGGCCTGGAGCGAGGCCGCCGACGGCGGGCCGGCCGTGAAGCTGTTCGCGGACGGGACCTCGACCCAGGCGCACCTCACGGTCGAGGACGGCAGGCTCCGGGCGCTGGTCGGGGGCCGATGGGGCGGGCCGACCGGGGATGCGCAGGCTCTCGTCCCCTTCGGCGGGGAGGTCCTCACCGAACGCACGTTCTCGGGGGTGACCGTGCCCACGGAGCTCGAGCTCGGCTGGTTCTACGGCGAGCCGCGCTTCGCCGAGGACGGCCTCTTCTTCAAGGCGACGGTCGACGACGTGAGGTTCAAGTAGCAGGGGTCGTTCGCGAGGCGCCGTGTCAGCGGCCGCGGTGGAGGGATGAGCGCGCGGCGCCCGAGGGCGTGCACGGCGGAGGGTGGCTGGCCGGAGCCCCCGCCGGGTGGACGCAGCTACCCGCCGTCGCGCGGCGCGGCGACGCGCGGGACGAGCCCGGCTCCCTCCAGGAACCCCAGGACCTCGTCCGCGGTCGCGTCGAGCTCCGCCTGGCTCGTGTCGACCACGAGCTCGGGGGAGCGCGGCCTCTCGTAGGGAGCGTCGACGCCCGTGAAGTCCCGGATCGCCCCCGCGCGGGCCTTCGCGTAGAGGCCCTTCGGGTCGCGGGTCTCGCACACGGCGAGGGGCGTCGCGACGTGCACCTCGACGAACGCGCCCTCGTCGAAGAGCCCCCGCACGCGCTCCCGGTCCGCCCGGTAGGGGCTGATGAACGCGGTCAGGACGAGGACCCCCGCGTCGACGAGCAGCCGGGCCACTTCCCCGACCCGCCGGATGTTCTCGGTCCGGTCCTCGGCGCTGAACCCGAGGTCGGCGTTGAGGCCGTGCCGGAGGTTGTCGCCGTCGAGGACGTAGGCGAGCACGCCGCGCTCGACGAGCCGCCGCTCCACCCGGCGGGCCAGCGTGCTCTTTCCGCTCCCGCTGAGCCCGGTGAGCCAGAGGCACGCCGCCCGATGCCCGAGCAGCGCCCCCCGAGCGCCCGCCGGGAGCTCGCCGTGATGCCAGGTGATGTGGGTGGCTCGTCGTTCGCCCATGAGGTGGCAGGTGTAGAGCGCCCGAGCGGCGGACGGAAGGGGCGCCTCGTCAGGGGCGCCTCGTCCCGCCTGGGTTGCTCGGCGAGCCTCTCGCCCGGAGGGCGCGGAGGCGTCGACGCTACGGCTCGAGCCCGCCCGCCTGCTCCGGGTAGCCCCGCTCGTGGTAGAGCGCGTCGATCTCGTCCGGCCGGAGCGCCCGGTCGTAGACCCGGATGTCGTCGGCGAACGCACGGAGCGCATCGGCGTCGTTGATGCCGTCGCAGTCGTCGCTCCGGTCGTTGTTGCCCACGAAGAAGCTGCAGCCACGGTCGTCGACGAACGCGACCCCCTCCGCCATGGCCTCCGCCACGAGCACGGCGTTGCGGTAGAGGCGGAGGTGGGAGTCGAAGCCGTCGTACGCGACCACCCCGGCGAGGAACACCCACACCGGCGCGCGGTCGCCCGTCCCGGGGTCGACCGCGCTCAGGTCCTCGATCGCCACCGGGTCCCGGACCTCGGGGGAGAGGAGGTCGAAGCCCTCCTCGGCGCGGAAGACCACGTGGCCGTCGTCGTCGAGGGCCAGCTCGAACCACTGCCCCTGCCCGGCCAGGCGGACGAGCGACTCGAAGGGGTCGATCCGGAACCACCCGGCGAGGGTCAGCGCGTGGCTGAGCGGAAGCGACGGGACCTCGATGCGCGGGTGCTCGCCCGGGGAGAAGTCGTTGTTCAGGAAGTCGTAGGCGCGCTCCCCGAAGCCGAAGCGGTCCGTGCCCCAGAACTCGAACCCATCGCCGTGGTTGCCCTGTCCGGAGGCGTCGTCCAGGGTCCGGTCGAAGGTCAGGTGCAGCACCGGGTCGCCCGGGAACGCGCCCGGCGGTCGCGGACCGGGGCCGTCGGTCGAGTCGGGGTCGATTCGGTCGGAGACGCCGTCGCGGTCCGTGTCGCCGCTCCAGGGATCGGTCCCGGCCGCGCGCTCCGCCTGGTCGTCCAGGCCGTCGCCGTCGTAG
The DNA here is from genome assembly GCA_050331215.1 of Sandaracinaceae bacterium. Lineage (GTDB taxonomy): Bacteria > Myxococcota_A > Polyangia > Polyangiales > Sandaracinaceae > JBHJHB01. The sequence goes on from JBHJHB010000006.1 coordinate 33,266, forward strand.
TCTTCGCCCCGGAGCGGGTCCGGGAACACCCGCTCTCCGTACACTGCCACCGCCCACCCTTCCCGGACCTCCTCGTAGTCGCTGAACCCATCGCCGTCGCTGTCCGTCGCCTCGGGGTCCGTGCGGTACAGGAACTCCTCGCGCCGGCCGAGCCCGTCGCCGTCGGCGTCCTCCACGAACACGAAGTGGGCGACGTCGCCCGCGCGGAGCACCACGCCGCCGATGGCCCCCGGCTCGGCCTCCTGGTCCTGGGCCCGGACGAGGTTCATCGCCCACGACGCGTTGCGCGCGGGGTCGGCGGCGTGCGCTCCGATCCGCAGCACCTCGCTCGTGCCGAGCTCCACGTCGAGGTCGAGGGTGGCGAACACCTCGTCCAGCGTCACCCCGGGGAACCGGCCTCGCCGGCGGTCGCGGTTGGTCGCCACCAGGAAGCGGTCGGCCCCCTCCTCGACCCCGTAGTCGATCAGGACGAGGGCGGTCCGGGTCCCGATCTCGGTCGTGGCGTGGCTGTACGGTATCCCGTCGGCGTCGACCAGCTCGTAGCTCGAGACCTGGAGAACGAGGCCGCGCGGGTCGGCGAGAAGCTCCTGAGCGAGGCGCACCGGGAGGTCGTCGTCGCCCAGGATCACCTGCTCCATCGCCTGGTTCGGCCCGAGCGTCCGGACGGGGAACGTGGTCGAGCCCTCCGGCTGGAGCGCGCTGATCGGCCGGAACGCGGTCCGCTCCTGGCCGTCGCGCTGGAGCACGGAGAGGCTGAGCCCGGTCAGAGTGAACGCGAGGTGCCCCTCGTTGCGGATGTCGCCGGTCACCGCGATCCGCCCGCCCGTCAGCGTGCTGGTGCTGCTTTGGGACAGCGCGAGCTCTCGCCGCATCTCCCGCGTGGTCTCCGCGGTGAAGCTCACGCTCGTCTCGTCGGTCGTGGAGTGGCTGAAGCTGTAGCCCAGGCTCGGCCCAGCGAGGCTGATCCCGGCGCTGCCGGTGTGGGTCATCTCGACCGCGTGGGTGGAGCTGTCGGTGCGGCTGGTCGTATAAGCGCGGGCCGACGAGGTCGCTTCGCTGATCCCGAACGTCCGCTGATCGCTCCCGACCGCCCAGATCGTCGGTACGCTGGTCAGCTCGAAGGAAAGCCTCGGGACATCCGCGATCAACGGATTGAACCGGTACGGGTCCTGGCGCGGGTCGAAGGAGAGCTCGACCACCTCCCGGTAGTCGTCGAAGCCGTCCCCGTCGGTGTCGGCGAGGTGCGGGGACGTCCCGAGGCGCTTCTCCTCGGCGTCGCTCAACCCGTCACGGTCGGCGTCGCCGCCGCACCCCGCGGCCGCGGACCCGAGGACGAGCGCGAGGGCCAGACGAAGCAGGAGGCTCTGGCGAAGAAGATGGTCCGGCATGGCGCTTCACAGTACCTCGACGGGCGGGCGCGGACCCGATCGGCCCCCCGTCCGCCGTTTCGGCGCGTCGGGGCCGTGGGCCGCTGCGACCTCCCGTTTCGGTTGGCCTCCACGCCCTCGTGTGCTCGAGTGTATCCCCCTTGATGGGTGGTGCACCGAAGCTGCGCGGCGCGGCGCTGGCCGGCCTGCTGCTCCTCGTCGCCGGCCCGAGCGGGGCGCCCGCCCAGCCACCTCCATCGACGGGTGAGCCCGCGGGCTCCAGCAGCCCGGGCGGCGACCCGAGCGAGGGGCAGGCCGAGGCCGCGCTCCGAGCGCCGCCCGGGGCGCTCGAGCGGGCACGCCAGGTCCGCGCCTTCCTCCGCGGCGCCCTCGACCCCGCCGTCGATCCCGCCGAGCTGTGCCGGCTGGACCTGGCCTCGCCCCTCCTGGAGGAGGTGCTTCGCCGACTCGAGGCCACCCCGGCCAACACGACGGCCGAGGCCGAGGCCGAGGGCGAGGCGGAGGCCAGCCGGCCACCCCGCGCTGGCCGCGGCGCGAGGCGCGCCGGGCGGGCCCGCGAGCCCGAACCTCCGGCGGAGGCCGAGCCCGACGCGGAGCTCGACGCGGACCCGTTCGAGGCCCTCGCCGCGGCCTTGACCGATCTGCTGCGGCGCTCGGACGAGGAGCGGGCCGGGCTGTTCCGCCGGCACCGGGCCCGCCAGGCGGCGGCGGCGAGCACGGAGCGCGAGCAGCGGAAGTGGACCCGGCGACGGGACCGAGCCCGGCGCGCGGCGGACCGGCTCGCCGCCTACCTCGACGGTCGCCTCGACCCCTCGATCGACCCGTCGACGGTGATCACGGTCAACCTGTCCGACCGGCGGGACCTCGGCCTCGTTCCGGAGCGGCGGGCGCGGGTCTTCGCTAGCACGGGCGGCGGCGCGGGCGAGGGGACCCCGGCGGACCCGGGGACCGACGGGGGTCGGGCGGGGCCTGACGGCGGGGAGGCGGCCGGCGACGCAACGGGCGACGGCCCCCCACGCCCCTCGGAGCCGCCCCGCAGCGAGAGCGCCACGGAGGGAGACGGTCCGGCCGCCGGCGCCGCGCGCGGCGAGCCCGCCCGGGGCGAGGAGACGGCGGGTGGGATAGCCGGGGGGACGCCCTCGGCCCGCGCGCTCGCCGACCTCGTGGCCGAGGTGAACGCCGCGGAGGCTCGCCTCGCCGCGCTGCGACGCCGCTACCTCGGCCTCACGCCGGAGGAGCGCGCGGGCCTCGCCGAGGTCCACCGGGAGGCTCGAGAGGCCCCCGCCCGTCCCCCCTCGACCGCCGTCACCGAGGCCCAGGCGCGTGTGGAGGCGGCGGCGCGGGAGCGCGCCGAGGCGCTGGAGCAGGCGCGTCGCGCGGAGACGGAGGCCCTCCGGATCCGGGCCGCCGAGGAGGCTCGGCTGCGGGGCATCCAGGAGGCCCAGGCCCGCCTGGGCGCCGAGATGGCCGCCCGCCGTGATGCGCTCGACGAGGACCGGGAGCAAGCGCTGCGCTGGGTCCGTCGGGTCGGTGAGCTCGACGCCCGGTCGATCCTCGATCCGACGCGGGAGGGCGACGCGGATCGCCTGTACCGCGACCTGGTCGACGCGCTCGGCGTGGAGCGGGACCGGCTGCACGGGGCCCTCGACCGGATCGTCCGCGGCGCCGAGCCCGTGCCGGGTCCCGACCCGGGGCCGGACCTGCCCCCCGAGGTGGAGGGGCGAACCCTCGAGCGGCTCAGCTCCGCCCTCCGGATCGAGAAGGACCGGCTCGGGCGCGATGCGCGGGAGCTCGCGTGGGAGGAAGCCACGGTGCTCCGGGACGGCATCGTGGCGATGAACCAGGCGCGCCTCCGGCTCCTCGCCCTCGCGAGCCCGGCCGAGCAGCAGGCGATCCGCGGCTTCGGCGCCGAGGGGTCCCGACAAGCGCGGCGGGAGCTCCAGCAGATCGAGCTCGAGGTCCGCTACCACCTCCTCGCGCTCCCCCGGGTCGCGCGCCGAAGGGTCGCCGATCTCTGGGCGTCGCCGCTCCCCCTCGCGTTCGGCCTCCTTCAGCTGGTCCTCCTCGTCGCCGTGTTCCGCTGGTGGCGGCGGCACGCGGAGGCGTTGCTCGAGTCGGTCCGCCTCAGCTGGGAGCGCGCCCGGCCGGAGACGTGGCTCACGCGGGGCGTGGCCACGGTCCTCTGGTACGTGGAGCGGGCCCGCGGGCCCCTCGAGTGGCTGCTGTTCGCCGCGGCGCTGTTCCAGATCCTGGGCCTGCTCGGCGAGCTACCGGAGCTCCGGTACGTGTGGATCGTGATCCAGTGGCTCCTGCTCGGCGGGCTCGCGGTGCGGCTCCTCGACGCCGCGGCGAGCCGCGATCGAGCCTACGGGACGACCGCCAAGCTCAGGCTGCGGTCCCTACGCCTGATCGGGGTGGCGGTGATCGGGGTCGGGCTGATCCTCGGGTTGACCGCCGAGAGCGTCGGGCGCGGGGCGATCTACGCCTGGGTCTCGGGCACCGCCTGGTTCCTGACCATCCCCGTCGCGGTCCTCCTCGTTCTGTGGTGGCGCCCGACCGTGCTCCGCCTCGCCAAGCACCACCGCAGCCCGCCGCCCGTCCTCGCCTGGGTCGCCGCCCAGCAGTCCGGGGTCGCGAGCTACCCGGCCGCTGCGGTCGGCGGGGTCTACCTGCTCGGGGACGGGCTCTACCGCTCGGCGCTCCGCCGGCTGGCCGATCTGCCCGCCACCAAAGGCCTCGTGACGTACCTGTCGCGCCGGGAGCTCGAGCGACGCGCGCAGGTCGAGGCCGAGACCCCGGCCTCGACGCGACTCTCGCGCGCCGCGTACGCGCGCCTCGACCCGGAGGGCCCGTCGGACCAGCTGGTGCTCAGCGTCGCCGAGCCCACGCTGAAGCTCCTGCGCGGTCGCCTCGGCGGATCCGGGCCGCGGCGCATCACCGCCGTGGTCGGCGAGCGGGGCCTCGGAAAGAGCACGCTGCTGCGCCGCCTGGTGACGACGTCGCCCGACGACGCCGACCTCGTCACCGCCGCCTGCCCGGTCGGCGGGGACCTCGACCGCGCGCTGCGCGAGGCGCTGGCCCTGCCCGCGGACGCGGGACGCGACGCGATCGTGGACGCCCTTCGCGACCGCGCCCCGGCCTTGGTGATCCTCGACGACGTCCATCGAACGGTCCGGCCCGCCGTGGGCGGGCTCGCGGGCCTGGACCGCTTGCTCGCGCTGGCCAGCGACGTCGGGGGCGCGACGTCCTGGGTGCTGGCGTTCGGCGCCGAGGCCTTCCAGCACGTCCGGCAGGTGCGGGCGGAGCGGGCCACGTTCGACGAGGTCCTGTTCCTCGCTCCCTGGTCCCCGGCCCAGGTGGTCGAGCTCACCCGGCTCCGGTCGCGCGCGGCCGACCTCGCGCCGCGCTACGACGGCCTCGTGGTCCCGCGGCAGCTCGGCTCGTCGAGCTACCGGACCGGCCGCTACCACACCGAGCGGGACTTCTGCCGGCTGTTGAGCGACTACGCGAACGGGAACCCCGCCGTGGCGCTCCATTTCTTCCGCGAGTCCCTCGTCGAGCGCGCCGGGACGGTGTTCGTGCGCCTCTTCCAGTCGCCCTCGGCCGCACCTCTCGACGACCTGCCGGCCAGCGTCGCGTACGTGCTCCGCGCCCTCCATCAGCTCGAGGTCGCGCGCGAGGAGGACGTGGTGGCGTGCACCGAGCTCCGGGCCGCGGAGGTCGCGGACGCGCTACGGCTCGCGCGGAGCCGCGGCTACGTCGAGCCGGTCGACGGCAGCATCCGCCTCTCGCTCCACTGGTACCGGGCGGTCGACTTCGCCCTCCAACGCCGCCACCTGCTGCCCTGAGCCGCCATGCGCCCCGCACGAAACGTCCTCGCCCGGATCGGTCCCATGTCGCCTCGTCCCCGCCCCCTCGCGCTCCTCCTCGGCACCGCCGCCGCCCTGCTCGCCGCCGCGGCATCGCCGGCCTGCGCCCAGGAGGTCTCCGGCGGCGAGGCCGTCCAGCAGCTCCTCCGCGTGATCCGCTGGAGCGGCGTCGCGACCAGCGTCCTCGTCGTCCTCGGGGCCTGGTTCCTCCTCCGGGTGGTCCGCAACTTCGTCCTCCAGCTCAGCGAGCAGTTCCCTGCCCGGCGCCTGTTCCTCCAGCAGGCCAAGACCGTCCTTCAGTTCGCCGTCTATCTCCTGACGGCGACGCTCGTCACCGTCCTGAGCATCCAGGTCGACCAGACCGTGCTCGCGTTGATCGGCGGCGGACTGGCGGTGAGCTTCGGCTTCGCGATCCGCGACCTGGTCGCCTCCTTCGTGGCCGGCATCATGATCATGGTCGACCGGCCCTTTCAGGTGGGCGATCGGGTCGCCTTCGGCGGCGAGTACGGCGACATCACGGCGATCGGCCTGCGCTCGGTCCGGCTGCAGACCCTGGACGACAACACCGTCACCATCCCCAACAACAAGTTCATCACGGACATCACGTCGTGCGCCAACTACGGCGCCCTCTCGATGATGGTCGTGGTCGACTTCTTCGTCGGCGTCGACCAGGACATCGACGAGGCGCGGGAGGTCGTGCGGGAAGCAGCCCTCGCGAGCCGCTTCGTCCACCTCGAGAGGAAGGCGGTGGTCCTGGTCACCCAGCGCGTGATCCAGGACGTGGTCGCCGTGCGGCTGCGGCTGAAGGCCTACGTGCTCGACACGCGCCAGGAGAAGGCCTTCGAGAGCGACGTGACGCTTCGCGCGCTCCGGGAGCTCGCGAAGCGAGGCATCGCGCCGCCGGCGGTCCTCCACCGGGCCGTCGAGGCGCGCGCCGCCCAGCCGCCGACCCAGCCGCCGACCCAGCCCCCGGTCTAGTCACCTGTCTCGGCGATTCGCGGCGAATCCCGCGCCCCCTCGACGAGCCGCTCCGCGATCCCCGCCACCGTGAGGGGCGAGCTCCCCTCGACCTTGTTGTTCACGATGACGAGGGCCTCACGCCCGCTCCGCCGCGCGGCGCGCACCAGGTGGACCGTGTCCTCGCGCATCGGCTGGTCCACGCGGTGGAGCCGGTCGAAGGGAGCGTACGCGGCCTTGAGCTCCTCGTAGCTCCCGCCCGGCGGGATCATCAGGCGGCACACCACGCGGTCGCTCATCAGCACGTCCCGGGACAGCTGCTCACGTACGGTGGGCATCCGGCTCCAGTAGCTCACCACGTGGCTCGCCCCACCGTGGGCCCGCAGGAGATCGAGGTAGCGCTCGGTCAAGAGGTGCCGGTCCCGGAGCTCCACGGCGTAGTGGAACGCGCGCGGCGCGTCCCGCAGGAAGGCTTCGAGGGCCGCCTCGAAGGCGTCGGCGCGCCCCGGGCCGGGCGCGATCTCGAGGATCATCGCCGCCACGTGATCGACCAGCGGCGTGGCCAGGAGCGGCCCCGCGACCTGGCTCCGGAACAGCTCCGCGTCGAGGAAGGAGGGGTTGGGTCGACCCGCCCGCTCCCCGAAGCGGCGATGATCGGGGAAGACCCGGGTCGTGACCTCGTTCCAGACCTTGAAGGTCGCGCGGAAGCCCCGGGGAAGCTGCCCCGCCATGTGCCGGGCTTCCTCCTCGCGCAGCGGCAGGTAGTAGGTGCGGTCCACCCCGACCAGGTCGAAGAGGGGGAAGCGCACGTACTCGGCGAGGCTGTCCCTCACGAACGCGTCCCGGTCCCCGTAGGTGCGGTGGTAGACCAGCCCCTTCCAGCCCTCGAAGGTCCAGCTCGAGGTGCCGAAGGCCACCCCGGGTGGCAGCTGCTCGCGCAGCGTGAACAAGCGATGCGGGGGCCCGGGCCGGAGCGACTCGTCGGAGGCGTCCGCGAACAGGTCGAGCTGCCGGTCGCTCATCGGCCGTTCCGATCCCGTTGGCGAGCGACCGCTCGGTTGTGCTCGTCGAGGGTCTCGCTGAAGGCGTGGCGGCCCTCCCCGCGCGCGACGAAGTACAGGAACTCGTGCTGGGCGGGGTCGAGCACCGCCCGGATCGAGGCGACCCCCGGGTTGCTGATCGGCCCCGGGGGCAGCCCCTCGTGCCGGTAGGTGTTGTAGGGGTTGGCGCGGTCTTCGAGCATCGCGCGCGTGATCTGGCGGCCGTCGAAGGCGCCGCAGCTCGTCGCCACCTGGGGCGCGGTGCGGCAGCCGTAGGCGACCGTCGGGTCGGCCTGAAGGCGCTTGGGCCGGAAGGTCGAGAAGCGAAGTCGGTTGAGGAACACCCCGGCGATCACGGGCCGCTCGCCGTCGACCACCGCCTCCTTCTCGACGATGCTCGCCAGCGTCAGGACCTCGTGCCGCCCCCAGCCGAGCTCGGTCTCCAGCCACCCGAGGCCGGCCTGGTGCTCCTCGAGCAGCGGCTCCACGCGCCGACGCCAGTTCAGGACGAGCCTCCGCACGGTCTCCGGACCACCCAGGTCCTGCTGGAGCGTGTAGGTGTCGGGGAAGAGGTAACCCTCGGCGGTCGGCCCCTCGATGCCGAGCTCCCGAAGGAGCGCCGGGTCCTCGGTCGCCGCGAGCAGCGCCCGCTCGGGCGCGATCTCCCACCGCGCCAGCCGCTCCGCGATCGCGAAGCGATCGAACCCCTCGGGGAGGGTCACGGTGACCGCGGCGTGGCCGAGGCCCACCGCCACGCGCTGGAGGAGCTGGCGCGGGGTCATGTCGTCCGTCAGGAGCACCTCACCCGTCCGCAGCTTGTCGTCCGCCCCGCGCAGGCGCGCATACACCGTGAACAGGAAGGGTCGCTCGAGCGCCCCCTCCGCCTCGAGGCGGGTGGCGACGCCGGCGATCTCGCTGCCCTCCTCGAGCACGAGGGCGAAGACGCGGCCGGAGCCGGGCCCGGGCTCCTTCGGGTAGACGATCGTCAGCCAGGCGAGCCCTGCGAGGGCCACCGCGACGAGCGCCGCGAGGCCGCCGATCAGCGTGCGGGCGACGGCCCTCCCCTGCCTCGCTCGCCTCCGTCGACGTCGGCTGCGGGCTCTCCGGGGTCGGCGCGAGGAGCGTTGTCGTCGGGCCACCGCGTTGCCTCCTTCGCCCGCTGGGCGTCGATGTAGCTCTGGAGCAGCACCGCCGCCGCCGCCTGGTCGATCCGTTTGCGCTGGTCTCGCGCTCGGACCCCGGCCTCGCGCATCGCCCGCTCGGCCTGGGCCGTCGTCAACCGCTCGTCCCACAGGACGACCGGCACGCCCGCGGCGGCCTCGACGCGCTCCGCGAAGGCCCGGGCCCGCCGCGCCGACGCCGCCTCGCGGCCTTCGAGCGTCAGGGGCAGCCCGACCACGATCTCGCCCACGCCGAGAGCCCGGGCCTCCTCGGCGACCTCCCGCACGGCGTCCTCCGACGCCCCCGGGACGTGCGCGAGAGTCCGATGAGGCGACGCGATCCAGCCCTCTTCGTCACTGACCGCCAGGCCGATCCGCCGCGTGCCGTGGTCCACGCCGAGGCGCCGCACCGAGCGGATGTAGCCGGCCCGGTCGGGCCCGTCGAGCGGTCGACGCGCCCCGGCCCTACCGCTACAAGCGGGGAATGCGTGTCGCAGCGGCCGACGTCGGCGGAACGAAGACCCTCGTCGCCCTCTACGAGGGCACCCCCCCCGACGACTGGCGCGAGCTCCGCCGCACCCGTTACGCGAGCGCCGACTACCCCGGCCTCGCCCCGATCCTGCAGGACTTCCTCGGCGACGAAGCCACGAGCGTGGAGGCGATCGGGGTCGGCGTAGCGGGCCCGGTGATCGACGACACGAGCAAGGCGACGAACCTCCCGTGGGAGATCGACGCGCGGGTCATCGAGCAGCAGTGCGGCGTCGCCCACGCGCGGCTCCTGAACGACTTCGCCGCGATCGCCCTCGGCGTGGGGCAGCTGCCCGACAAGGACCTCGCCTGCCTCCAGGACGGCGAGGTCGAGGACGACGGGGTGGTCGCGATCATCGGGGCCGGCACCGGGCTCGGGGAGGCGATCGTCGTCCCCACCGGGGGGAGCCTCCCGCGCGTCGTCGCCTCCGAGGGCGGCCACTCCGACTTCGCCGCGCGCAACGAAGAGGAGATCGGCCTGCTCCGCTTCCTGCTCGCGCGACACCGGGGTCGCGTCAGCTTCGAACGCGTCCTGAGCGGCAAGGGCCTCCAGGCCCTCTACGAGCACGTGGTGGAGGCCGGGCTCGCGGAGACCTCCCAGTCCCTGACCGCCCGCTTCGAGCGGGAGGACCCGGCCGCCGTGATCAGCGATGCGGCCCTCGCCGGCAAGGACCCCGCGGCCGAGAAGGCGCTCCGTTGGTTCTGCTCGCTCTACGGCGCCGAGGCCGGCAACCTCGCCCTCAAGGTGCTGCCGTTCGGCGGGCTGTACGTGTCCGGCGGGATCGCCCCGAAGATCCTCGACGCGCTGCGCGGACCCGAGTTCCTCGAGGCCTTCACCACGAAGGGGCGCATGAGCCCGCTGCTCGAGCGGATGCGCGTCTCGGTGGTGCTCGACGCGAGCGTCGGGCTGCTCGGCGCCCGGCGCGCCGCGAGCGCCCTGCTGGCGTAGGCGCGGAGATCCCGCGTCGAGGCGGCGCGTCGGCCGGCCGGGGCCGCCGCCCCGGGTGCGGGCGAGCGAGGAACGCTTCGGCCCCGACCGGGGACGGGCGTGGCGGAGTCGACCGAATCGACCCACCTTGCCCGCGTCCTCCGGAGGTCCACCTGCGCACTCGCTTCGTCGTCGCCGGCGGCCTCCTGGTCGCCCTGCTCGCGCCGGCCGTCGGCTCTGCCCAGGTGCCGCCGGACGGGGTCGCGCCCGACGTCGAGACGCCGGACGGCGACAGCGCGCCGGGCGACTCCGCCCCGGACAGCGGCGCGCCGGACAGCGGCGCGCCGGGGGACGCGGCGCCGGACGAGCCCCCGGACGGCGGCCCGGTGCTGCGCCCTCCCGAGCTGCTCGAGTACGCGGAGGCGGAGGTCCCGGACGAAGCGCTGCCGGAGGCCGCGGTCGAGGTGGTCCTCGTCCTGCGCGTGGGCGTCGACGGCTCGGTGGTGGAGGCGGAGGTCGCGACGTCCGCTGGCGAGCCCTTCGACGGGGCGGCGACCCGGGCGGGCGAAGAGCTCGTGTTCTCCCCCGCGACCCGCGACGGCGAGCCGATCGAGGCCCGGATCCAGTTCCGCTACGTGTTCGAGCGACCGGCCCCGCCCCCGCCGACGACCGGGGCCCTGGAGGGGCAGGTGCTCGACCCGAGCACGGAGGCCCCTGTGGCGGGGGCGACGGTCACCCTGACCCCCGGTGCGACCGACGCCTCGGGGAGGGACGCCGGCGGGGCCGAGGCCGCCGTTCAGGACCCGGCCGGCGGAGCCGGGAGCGAGGCGAGCCCCGAGGCCAGGACGGCGACCGCGGACGCGGACGGTCGCTTCGCCTTCGCCGACCTCGCGGCCGGGCCTTACCGCATCGCCATCGAGGCGGAGGGGCGCGAGCCATACCGGGGCGAGGAGGAGGTCGTGGCCGGCGAGGTGCTCGACCTGACCTACCGCGTCGCCCCGACGGCCGAGGACGGGGCGGGCGCCGACGCGGACGACGCCTTCGGGGGCGAGGCGGTCGTCGACCGCCCGCCTCGGGAGGCGACGCGCCGGACCGTCGAGCGCGAGACCCTCACCCGCGTCGCCGGCACCCGCGGCGATGCGCTGCGCGTGGTGGAGCTCCTGCCCGGCGTGGCGAGGCCGCCGTTCCTGACGGGGTTCCTCATCGTCCGGGGCTCGGCCCCCCAGGACAGCGAGGTGTTCCTCAACGGGACGTCGGTTCCGCTCCTCTACCACTTCGGCGGCCTCACGAGCTTCTACAACAGCCGCCTCTTGCAGCGGATCGACTTCTACCCGGGCAACTTCAGCGTCCGCTACGGGCGCCGGATCGGCGGCATCCTCGAGGTCGAGCCCCGCGATCCGGCCACGGACGGTCCCCACGGCGTGATCGACATCAACCTGATCGACGCGTCGATCCTGTTCGAGATGCCGATCGGCGAGCACTTCGCGTTCGCGCTCGCCGCGCGGCGCTCCTACATCGACTTCTTCTTCGCCGAGGTCGTTCCGGACGATGCCTTCGACGTCATCGCAGCCCCCGTCTACTACGACTACCAGGCCATCGCGACCTGGACGCCCTTCGATGAGACGAGGATCCGGTTCCTGGTCTACGGGAGCAGCGACGAGTTCCGCACGATCTTCAACGACAGCGACATCCCGCGACCCTTCAACCTCGACCTGAGGACCCAGTTCCATCGGGCTCAGATCGAGTGGCGGCAGACGGTCACGGAGCGGGTCACGCAGGAGATGATGTTCTCGGGGGGCTGGACGGGGCTGATCCTGCAGGCCGGGCCCGACTTCGGCTTCGACGGGGACTTCGTGCCCCTGACCTTCCGCGACGAGTGGAAGTGGCAGGTGACCGACGACGTCAAGCTGACCGCCGGCCTCGACATCCAGTTCACGCCGGTGACCCTGACGTTCCGGGGGGGCACGCCGACCCAGACCGAGGGCCAGCCGCCCCAGCAGAACGACCGGACCAGCGAAGCAGCCTTCACCGGCGCGGGCTACCGGCCGGGCGCCTACCTCGAGTCGGACCTCCGCCCCCTCGACTGGCTCCAGCTGGTGGTGGGCCTCCGCCTCGACTTCTACCGCGAGATCCAGGAGTGGAGCATCGACCCGCGCATGACCTTCCGCGCGTCGGTGACGGACCAATGGGTGCTCAAGGGGGGCCTCGGCCTCTTCAGCCAGCCCCCCGAGTTCCAGGAGTCCGGCGACGAGCTCGGGAACCCGAACCTCGAGCCGATCACGAGCATCCACTCGAGCCTCGGCGCCGAGTACCGGCCCGACGAGACCTGGACCTACGAGCTCGAGGGCTACTACAAGCACATCTTCGACCGGGTGATCGGCACCGAGGGGGGGCTCCCGCCGTTCTTCGTGAACGAGGGGGTGGGCCGCATCTACGGCATGGAGCTCGGCATCCGCGCCCAGCGCACGCCCGGCTTCCCTCTCACCGGGTTCCTCTCCTACACGCTGAGCCGGTCCGAGCGGCAGGACCGGGACGGTCGGTGGCGGCTCTTCGACTTCGATCAGACGCATATCTTCACCGTCGCCGCCATCTGGTTCATCGGCAACGGCTGGGAGCTCGGCGGCACGTTCCGACTCGTGACGGGGAACCCCTTCACGCCGGTGGTCGGCTCGATCTACGACGTCCGTACCGACAACTATCAGCCGGTCTACGGCGAGACCAACAGCGTGCGCAACCCGCTCTTCCACCGGCTCGACCTGCGCGTGGAAAAGCAGTTCCAGATCGGCCCGGGCCTCCTGGCGATCTACCTCGATATCCAGAACGTCTACAACGCGATGAACCAGGAGGCGAGGACCTACAGCTTCGACTTCGCGGAGTCGGCCCGCATCCCGGGGCTCCCGATCCTGCCCTCCCTGGGCATCCGGGGGGAGCTGTGAGGCGCGCGATCGCGGTCGGCGCGCTCGCCGTGCTCCTCGGCGGCTGCGTCGAGGACCTCCCGACGGGCGCGCTCCTCGACCGGCCTCGCGTGCTAGGCGGGCGGGTCGTGGTACGGGGCGACCCGACGCGGGCGTGGCCGCGCGCCGGCGAGGAGACCCGCTTCGAGTGGCGCGTCGCCGCGCCGACCGCCGCGACCTGGACCAGCCTCCTGACCGTGTGCGTCGCCGCGGAGGCGAACGTCGGCATCCCGGGCTGCGCGGAGGACCCCTTCGCCCTCCAGCTCCCCTCCGCGCCCCTCGCGGACCGGGCCCCCGACCTCGCCTTCACGGTGCCGGAGGGCACCGAGGGACGGGACCTCCTGATCGCGGGCGTGCTCTGCGCGAACGGGACGCCGCCCCCGAGCATCTCGACGGAGCCGCCGGAGTGTGAGCCGGTCGAGCAGGCGACCACCACCCTGGTCAGCACCGTGCTGCCCGTGGTCGACCCGGAGCGCGCCGAGAACCATCACCCCACGATCCGCGACGAGACCTTCGTCTTCGACGGCGAGCGCTGGGACGAGCCGCTCGTTCCCCTGCCGCAGGAGGGCTGCGCGTCGGTGACCGGGCCACGCCTGCCACGCGTCCCCTACCGCGACGACCCGGACGACCCGAGCCTCTTCGCCTTCACGAGCGACCCGGCGGACCGGGAGGAGTTCCTCGAGGACGTGCTCGGGCAGGACGAGCCGGAGGTCACCCGGGAGGAGCTCTCCGTCAGCCACGTGGCGGACCTCGGCACCATCAACCGCCTCCGCACCGCGATCTTCGACGACGAGCCGCCCCGGCCCGTCGAGTGGGCGCACCCCGAGGACCTCGACGAGGTCCCGGAGGACGGCATCACCGTGCGCTTCCTGTTCCAGATCCGGGACCGCCGGGGCGGCGCGGACTGGACCGAGCGGGCGATCTGCTTGGTCCCAGCGGACGCCTAGCCGGCTCGGGGCGCCGCCGCCCGGCGGAGGCGGTCGGCCACCGCCCGCCCCAGCCCGCGCTCCTCCGGAAGCACGACGACGGCGACGTCGAAGCCCCGCGCGTCGACCTCCCGGAGGGCGGCGTAGAGGCGGCGCGCGGCGTCGTGCGGCTCCCGCGGGAGATCGATGAGCGGCCCGTCGTGCTCGCCGGGCGGCCCGAGCAGCACCGCGCGAAGCCCGTCCCCCGCGGCGCGCCCGAGCGCGGCCTCCACCTCGTCGGCGGCCACCACCCACACGTCGGCGCGCGGCGCGTAGTGGCTCGGCAGCGTCCCGGGTGCCCTCGGCAGGCCCACGCCCCGCTCCGCCACCTCGACCGTCGCGCCGAGGAGCTCCGCGATGGCCTCGGTCGGCACCCCGCCCGGCCGCAGCAAGCGAGGCTGGCCCGTGGACAGGTCCAGGATCGTCGACTCCACGCCCACGCGGCACGGCCCCCCGTCCAGGATGAGGTCGACCCGATCGCCGAGGTCGAGGGCGACGTGCGCCGCCGTCGTCGGGCTCACGCCACCGAAGCGGTTCGCGCTCGGGGCTGCGATCCCATCGCCGAGCCCCTCGAGCAGCGCCAGGGCGACCGGGTGATCCGGCACCCGGAGGGCCACCGTCGCCTCGTCCCCGACGATGACGCGGGGCACATCGGGCCGGCGACGCAGCACCAGGGTCAGCGGACCGGGCCAGAGCGCTTCGGCCAGGCGGCGGGCGTCCGCGGGCACGTCGCGCGCCCATCCGCCGATCCAGTTCGCGGAGGCCAGGTGGACGATCAGGGGGTGGCCGGCCGGCCGACCCTTCGCCTGGAACACGCGCCGCACCGCGGCCGGCAGCCGGGCCGCGGCGCCCAGGCCGTAGACCGTCTCGGTCGGGAAGGCGACGAGCCCCCCTGCCCGGAGGACCTCGACCGCGCGCTCGATCGCGGCGTCCACCCGATCGCGTCTGTCACGCGGGCTCGTCCGCCGCCAGCAGCTCGGTGGGGGCGAGGGCCTCGGCCGGCGTCGCCCGCGGCGCGCGGCGGCCGACGAGGTGATCGGCGAGCTTCACGCCGCCGAGGGCCGTGGCCAGCGTGCTCTGGCCGGGGAAGACGCTGTCGCCCACGAGGTAGAGGTCCTCGCTCACCGGGGCAGGCCAGAGATCGCGGTAGTTGCGGAGCCCGTGGCGGCGAGGGATCCCGCCGACCAGGCCCGACGGGCGGCCCGTGAACCGCTCGAAGGTGCGCGGGCTCGCTGGCATCCGGGAGCGGACGCCCCGAGACAGCTCCGGGGCCAGCGCCGCGAGGGTCCGGTCCATCCGCGCTTGGACGGCGGCGACGTAGTCGGCGGGGTCCGGCGCTGCTCGGAGGGTGTCCATGGGGAGGTGGGTGGAGACCGTCACCGTGCGGCCCCCGTCCGGCGCCCGGTCCTCGTCGGCGCCCGAGACGGAGCAGAAGACGTGGTTGCCCTCGACGAGGGGGGCATCGGGGTCCGCGACCAGCTCGAGGTGGTGGGGCTCGGGCCGGCCCACCGCACCCGGCTCGACCACGAGGTAGCGCATCGCCGCGCCCCAGCTCGACTCGACGTCGGCGCGCAGGCGGGCGAGGCGCGGGGAGACCTTCACGTCCGGGGGGAGCATCGCGCTCAGGGCCTGCGGCAAGACGTTGGCGATCACGACCCGGGCGTCCACCGGCCCCCGTCGCGGCTCGAGGCGCCAGCGTCCATCGACCCGGCGGAGGCCGCGGACCCTGGTCGCCATCCGCACCCGCCCGCCGGCGCCCTGGACCGCGCCGGCCAGGGCCCACGCGAGCTCCCCGATGCCGCCGTGGACGTGGCCGGTCCCGCGGAAGAAGTAGTCCATCGCGCCGAGCGCGAAGGGCGCCTCCGCCTCGTCGCTCGGGGCCTGCACGGTGATCTGGCAGACCGCGTCCAGGAACACCCGGAGCGCCGGTACGGCCTCGAGGCCGTGCTCCTCGACCATCGCCGACAGCGGCCGGCCGACCCACGGGAGCAGCGGCAGGTAGCGGGGCACGCGCGTCGCATGCCGGAGGAGCTCGCGCAGGCCGAAGGGCGGGAGCATCGCGGGGTCCCGGAACAGGGCCCACAGCGCATCGGCAGCCCGCTGCTGGGCGGCGAAGAAGGAGCGGACGCGGTCTTCGCGCCGCGGCGCGAGCGCTTCCATATGCCGGACGAAGGCGGCGCGGTCCGACGGCACGTCGAGGGTCAGGCTCGGCGTGCGCAGCGTGACCAGCGTGTCGAGCAGGTCGACGCGCACGTCGAGGCGGTGCCGATCGATCCACGTGCGGAAGAGGTGCCCGTCCCCGAAGCCGCTGAACAGCGTGGCCCCGGCCTCGAAGCGGGCCCCGCCGCGCGTGAAGGTGCTCGCGCACCCGCCGGGGTAGGCCAGCGTCTCGAGCACGAGCACGTCGGCCCCTCGCTCGGCGAGGGACAGGGCTGCGCCGAGGCCGCCGAAGCCCGCCCCGATGACCGCGATGTCGGCGCGTTCCACCGACACCGCGCTGGGGTCAAGGGCCGGGCCCGTCGAGGTGATCCGCGCTCAGCGGGCGGAGGCGCGCCAGGGCGTGTCCGCGCCCCGCGCGTGGCCATCCTGCGGCGCGTCCTCGGCGACCGCGTGCGCGATGCACCGGATGTGCTCCGCGTCGGTCCCGCAGCATCCCCCGACCAGGCGCCAGCCGAACTCGCGCCGGAGGCGTGCGAGCTGCCCGGCGAGCTCGCGCGGCGCGCCCCTGTCGAGGACCTCGCTGTCGTCGAGCTCCGCATGGCTCTTGGTCGAGGCGTTCGCGCGGAGGCCGCTCATGCGCGGGAGCCAGGCCTCCCCCCGGTCAGCGGCCTCGCGCAGCACCGGCTCGAGGTGGGTCGGGTGCGCGCAGTTGACCATGTAGAAGAGCGGGCCGCCGCCGGTCGCATCGTCGACGCGCTCGATCAGCTCGCCGAGCGCCTGCCCTTCGGGCGTGCGCCCGTCGGTCTCGACGGTGGGGGAGATGATCACCGGGAGGCCCGCCTCCGCTGCCGCCAGGGCAATGCCGATCGCCTCGTCGGCGTGGGTCATGGTGAGGGCGCTGACGACGTCGACGCCGAGCTCGGCCAGCACGCGGACCTGTCGACGGTGGTAGTCGAGCGCGTCGCCGGGGCCGACGGCCTCGACCCGGTAGCCGTCGCCCCGGGGACCGATGTCGCCGTTGATGAACATCCCGATCCGCTCGCTGCCCGGCGTTGTCGAGCGCCAGCGCTCCGCGAAGCGGCGCACGCGCTCCACGGCGTGGCGATTGACCGCCTCGACGCCGCGGGGGCCGTGGCCGAGGGCCCTCACGTAGTCGCCGTGGGCACGCCACACGAGCGCGTCGATCAGCAGGTCGTGGCCGCTGGCCAGGGCGGCGTCGGCCGTCGGGGCGAGGAAGGACGCCTCGAGCTCGGCGACGGCGGCCTCGTCGCGAAACACGTCGAAGGCGCAGAAGTGCCTCAGCTCCACGCCTTGAATGAAGGCCAGGTAGGTCTCGACTCCGCCCACCGTCAGGAGTCGGGCGCTCTGTTCGATGCGATGCATGGGTTCTCCGTCGCGAGGATCGACCTCGCCCCGGGTGGCGTTCCCTTCGACGGAACGGTGAGTTCCGTCGCGCGCAGCGCGGCTCCCGCCCCGGCCTCAGGGGCAGGCGACGGCGCAGCCCGGGAAGCAGCACATCTCGCCCGCGCCGCAGGTCGAGGCGCGGGGCGGGCACGCGGGGCCCGTTCCGCTGCACTGCGCCGCCGCGAGGCACATCGTGTCGTCGGCGGGCGCGCACTCGACGCCGCTCGACAGGAAGGCATCGGTCGGGCAGCTCAGCGCCGTTCCATCGCAGGTCTCGGCGACGTCGCAGTCGCCGGCGCTCGGCCGGCACGCCGTGCCGGCGGGCAAGGGGGCGCCGGGGACGCAGGTGCCGGCCATGCAGGTCGAGGGCGCCCCGCAGTCGCTGCCCGCACCGCAGACGGCTCCCTCGGGCAGGGCGAGGTCGGCCGGGCACGTGCCCTCCGTGCCCGAACAGAGCTCGGCCGCATCGCAGGCCCCGACGGCGGCGCGGCACTCGACCCCCGCCTCCTCCAGCACGTCCCCGGGGCACGCCGGGTCGGCGCCGCTGCAGGCCTCGGCGAGGTCGCAGTCCCCGACGGCGGCGCGGCACTCGACCCCCGCCTCCTCCAGCACGTCCCCGGGGCACGCCGCCGACGCGCCGGAGCAGGTCTCCTCGAGGTCGCAGAGGCCGGCAGCAGGCCGGCACACCGCGCCCGCGGGCCGGAGCTCGTCCGTCGGACAGAAGCGATCCGACCCCGGACACACCTCGGCCGCGTCGCAGCCGTCGACGGCTGCGCGGCACACGATGCCCTCGGCGACGAAGGCGTCGGCCGGGCACAGCGCGCTCGCGCCGTCGCACACCTCGGCGAGGTCGCAGAGGCCCACCGCGTCGCGGCACAGCTCGCCGTTGGCGCGGCGAGCGTCGGCCGGGCAGGTGGGCTCGACGCCGTCGCAGGTCTCCTCGACGTCGCATCCTCCGGCGGCGGGACGGCAGAGCATCCCGGCAGGAGCGACCTCCGCCGCCTCGCAGCGGGGGCTCCCGCCATCGCAGCGCATCAGCCCCCGCTCGCACGCGTTCCCGGTGGAGCACGGCGCCCCTTCCCGGCAGCCCGTCAGGCAGGTCCCGAGGCCATCGCAGGTCCCGTTGGGACACCGCGCCCCGGTCGGCGCCAGCAGGTCCACGGGGCACTCCGCCATCCGGCCGTTGCAGACCTCGGGCACGTCGCACGCGTCGACCGCCTCTCGGCAGACCATCCCCGTCCCGACGAACCCATCGGGCGGGCAGTCGTCCGAGGCGCCGTCGCAGACCTCCTCGACGTCGCAGGGACCGAGCCTCGCGCGGCAGACGGTCCCCGCCACCGCGTCCACGCACTCGTTGCCGCCCGGTTGCCCGCACGCGGTGGCGACCAGAAGGAGGGCGATTCCGTGAGCCGCGCTCGACCGCCGGCGCGGCACCCCTGCCGTCCTCGTCGGGTCATCCCTCGATCGAGTGCCCACGTCCGCTGAGGCTACACCCGATCGCGGCCGGGCCGCGGGCCCAGACCTGGCTACGTCGGCGGGGGCCAGAGGCCCCGCTCCTCGAGGAGCGGCATGATGTAGGGGAAGCCCACCCGCATCGTGTCCACGTGCGGGTCGATCTGCGCGACCAGCCAGAACATCAGGACGCTGGCCCGCTCGACGTAGAACCAGCCCTCGGGGTAGGAGACCGAGCGCATCAGCTCCCGTAGCTCCTCGCGAGCCACCTCCGGGTCGGCCAGGGCCTCGAGCTCGCGGGGGCTCGCCTGCATCACCGCCGCCGGGGTGCGGTTCTTCACCCGCAAGAGCTTCTGGAAGTAGGCCCGGATCGTCTTCTCGAGGAGATCCCGGTTGCCGACGTCCGAGGCGAACCCGATCCGATAGAAGCCCCGGAGCAGGGCCGCGTCGTCCTCGCGGAAGATGCCCTCCAGGATCTCGATCATCCCGTCGACCATCTCGTCGCGCACCTCGCTGACGGCGCCGTAGTCCAGGACGACGATCTTCGGCCGCGTTCGCTTGCGGCCCCGCTGGACGAGGAAGTTCCCGGGGTGCGGGTCCGCGTGGAAGAGCCGGTGGACGAACAGCTGCTCGTAGAAGCACTCCGTCAGGCGGACCGCGACGGCGTGCGGATCGATGTCCGAGGCCTCCATCTCGTCGACCCGGTTGATCTTGATCCCCTCCATGAACGTCATGGTGAGGACGTTGCGGGACGTGCGCTCCCAGACCACCTCGGGGATGAGGATGTCCTTCGTCCCCGCGAAGTTCTCCGCCATCGACTCCATCATCGTCGCCTCGTGCCGGTAGTCCGTCTCCCGGTCGAGGAGGTCGACGAGGGAGTCATGGGCGCGCTCGAGGCCCCGCACCGGAACGAACCACTGGTAGACGACGAGGGCGAGGCGAAGGACCCGGAGGTCGACCCGGATCATGTCGCGGATCCCGGGGTAGAGGACCTTCACCGCGACGCGCCGCCCGTCCGGCAGCTCCGCCTCGTGCACCTGGCCGAGGCTGGCCGCGGCGATCGGCGAGGACTCGATCCGCGCGTAGAGCGCGGCCGGCTCCTCGCCGAAGTCGCGAAGGAAGCGCGGGGTGAGCTCCCGGAAGGGGCGGGGCGGCACCGCGTCCTGCAGGGCCTCGAGCTCCTTCGTGTACACCCGCGGGAGGAAGCCCCCCATGATGCTGAGGACCTGGCCGAGCTTGATGTAGACCCCCCGCAGGCGCAGCATCGCCCGCTTGAGGCGGCGCGCGTTGCTCCGGTCGAGGCGCTCCCGAAGGCCCACCACCCAGCCCGGCAGCACCTGGACGTCACGGCCCGTCGCCGGGTCCCGGTCGTAGCGCTCGAGCAGGAGCATCAGCCAGTACACGAGCAGGTAGCTCGTGAAGATGATCCCGAAGACCCAGAGGGCCCGGACCAGCCGGAGGAACAGCTCCATCGAGGGCTCGAGGGCGCCCGAGGCTAGCACGCACGCGGTCGGCGCCGAGGCGTCGTCCAGGCGTGCTCAGCCGCGCGAGCCATGCCTCCGCCCGATTCCCTACCCATTCGGTGTTCTAGCTTTTCATCTGGACTTTCATGGTCTCGAGCGGGATCCGGCGGATAAACCCGATGTCTCCGATTGACAATCTCCACCGCCGGCGGCATGCCTGAACGCGTCCCGGGAGGCATCGTGCACGCCCTACAACTGGTCCCCCCGCCCGACGACCTGGACCTCGACCGGGTCAACGCCGAGCTGGCGTCGGCGGATGCGCTCGAGACGCTGCGCTGGGCGGCGGCCACGTTCGGCGACGGCCTGGTGATGACGTCGAGCTTCGGCTCCCACTCCGCGCTGATGCTCCACCTGGTCACGCGCGTCGTGCCGAAGGTCCCGGTGATCTTCCTCGACACGGGCTACCTGTTCCCGGAGACCTACCAGTTCGCCGAGGCGCTCCGGGCCCGCCTCGATCTGCGGCTCGAGGTCGTCACGCCGCGGATGACCGCGGCGCGGCAGGAGGCGCTCTACGGTCGCCTCTACGACGGCGACGACGACGAGCTCCAGCGCTACCAGGAGCTCAACAAGGTGGAGCCGCTGCAGCGCGCCCTGCGGGAGCTCGGCGCCACGGGTTGGCTCGCCGGGCTGCGCGCAGAGCAGACCGCCTTCCGGTCCGGCCTCCGCAAGGTCGAGCGGCAGAGCGGGGTGCTCAAGATCCACCCGATCCTCGACTGGACCTCCGACGAGGTGGAGGCCTACCTGGCGGAGCACGACCTGCCCCACCACCCCCTCTACGCGTGGGGCTACCGGTCGATCGGCGACGCCCACTCGACCGTGCCCACGCAGGAGGGGCAGGACCCGCGCGACGGGCGGCGCCTCGGCGACAAGCGCGAGTGCGGCATCCACCTGCCCGCGACGCCGGACGAGGACGCGAGCCTCCGCTCCTCGGGCCTGTAGGCCCCGGGCCCTACCCCGCCAACGGGGAGACCAGGACCACCACGCTGAAGCCGATCGCCGTGCGCGGGCCAGCGTTGGCGTAGGAGTGGCGCTGGTCGCCCCGGAACGCGACCACGTCCCCTTCCTCGAGGGTGAAGCGGTCGCCGCTCGCGACGAGCAGGATCGTCCCTCGCTCGCACGTCAGGTACTCGCGGGTGCCGGGGGTGTGCGGCACGCCGGTGAACCGGGCCCCCGGGGGCAGCTCCAGCCGATCGATCTCCATGCCCGGCACGGGGTCCGGGAGGAGCTTGCGGATCCGCGCCTTGCCGCGGGTCCGTACCTCGAGCGCATCCCGCGGGTAGTGCCGGCCGGTCGCCCGCGGCGGAGCGAGGAGCTCCTCGAGGGAGACCCCGAGGGCGACCGCTGCCGCGTGAAGCACGGACAGCGTGGGGTTGGCGCCGCCCGACTCGAGGTTGGCCCAGGTGGCCCGCGGCAGGCCCGCGAGGTCCGCCATCCTCTTCTGCGTCGCGCTCCTCGCCTGGCGGAGCGCTCGGACGTTGGCCGCGAGGCGCTCCGCGAGCTCCTCCGTCGCCAGGCCCGGCGTCGGGTCGGTCGGCACCGTCACCTCCTGAGCCATTCTCCAACACGTTGGCACCGATGTCACGGAAGCCGACAACGCGATCCACGCTGAAGCCAACCGAGAAGCGAAGGAGGACGCGATGGCCAACGGCACGGAACGACGGAGCGACGAGAGGACGCACGAGACCGCAGGCGAGGCGCGCCCCGGCCGGACCGCCCTCGTGACGGGTGCGAGCCGGGGGCTGGGCAGGGCCCTCGCCGTGGCGCTGGCGGCGCGCAGCGTCCGGGTCGCGCTCGTGGCCCGACGCGAGGGGCCGCTCGAGCGGGCGGTCGACGCGATCCGGCGCGCGGGGGGCGAGGCCCACGCGCTGCCAGCGGACGTGGCGGCGCCCGACGCGGCGGCGCGCATCGCCGGCGCGGCGCGGGCCGTGCTCGGCCCGAGCGATCTGCTGATCCACAACGCGAGCACGCTCGGCCCCGTGCCGCTCGCGCCCCTGGCGGAGACCTCGGACCAGGACTTCGCCCGGGCCCTCGCCGCCAACGTGGCTGGCCCGTTCGCGCTGACCCGGGCCGTGGTGGGCGAGATGGTCCAGCGGGGGCGCGGCACCGTGGTGCACCTCAGCTCCGACGCGGCGGTGGAGGCCTACGCGACGTGGGGTGCCTACGGGGCGAGCAAGGCCGCCCTCGACCACCTCTCCCGCATCTGGGCCGCGGAGCTGGAGGGGACGGGCGTTCGGGTGCTGGCCGTGGACCCGGGGGAGATGGACACCCGGATGCACGCGGACGCGATGCCGGAGGCCGATCGCTCGACGCTGGCCGCCCCGGCGGACGTCGCGGCGCGGATCCTGCGCCTCCTCGACGAGGAGGCGCTCGCCCCGAGCGGCGCCCGCGTGCGGGCGAGCGACGTCGCCCCGGGGGCAGAGGCCGCGCGATGAGCCGCGCCAGGCGGCCCACCGGGCGACCACGCCCGGCCGCTCCACGGCCCCGCCCCGACGGCCCCAGGCCCGGTGCGCTCGGCTCGACCACCGCCGGCGGACGGTCGCGCGCCACCTCGACGCCGGCCACGGTCGGCGGCGTGAGGCCGCTCGAGCCGGCTCGGGGGCCACGCCCCGCGCGATCGCAGCGACTGCTGCACGTCGACCGCACGGACGGCGCGCTCAGGGATCTCCCCTTCGAGGCGCTGACGAGCCTCGCGCGCCCGGGTGACGTGTGGGTGCTGAACGACGCCGCCACCCTCCCGGCGGCGCTGCAGGGGACCTTCGACGGGGAGCCGATCGAGATCCGGCTCGCCGGCTACCGGCCCGGCACGCCCCCGACGGGGGACGGCGGACGGGGAACGTTCCGCGCCGTGCTCTTCGGCGCGGGCAGCTGGCGCGACGACACCGACCGGCGCCCGGCCCCGCCGCGCCTCGGCCCGGGCGACACGATCCAGATCGGCCCCTTCGACGCAGGCGCGGGCGGCCTCGGTCCCAGCGCCCTCCGAGCCCCTTGGAGCGAAGGCAGGGTGGGCAGCCCGTCGGTCACCCGCGCGGAACGGGGGCGTCGCCAATCGGCCCGGCTGCGGGCCGACGTCGTCGCGGTCGACGAGCGCGCGCCCCGCCTGGTCGAGCTGAGATTCCGCGAGGTCGGCGCGGCTCTGTGGGCGGCGCTCTACGCGCTGGGCCGCCCGATCCAGTACCGCTACCAGAGCCGGGAGCTTGGCCTCGGTGAGGTGCAGACGGCCTTCGCCGGGCCGCCCCTGGCCGCGGAGCTCCCATCGGCGGGCCGCCCCCTCTCCCTCCGCCACCTGTCGTCGCTGCGCCGGGCGGGGGCGGAGGTGGTCTCCCTGACCCACGCCGCCGGGATCAGCGCCACCGGCGACCCCGACCTCGACCGACGCCTGCCCCTACCCGAGCGCTACGCGATCCCCGACGGGACCGCGGCCGCCGTGAGCCGGGCGTGGGTCGCCGGCCGCCGGATCGTCGCGGTCGGGACCTCGGTCACCCGAGCCCTCGAGGGCGCGTTCGATCAGCGGGGGCTCGCGATGGAAGGGGAGGCCGAGACGGACCTCCGCCTCGGCCCGGACACGCCGCTTCGCGTCGTCGGGGCGCTGCTCACCGGAGCGCACGATCCGGGAAGCTCCCACTACGACCTCCTCGCCGCGTTCCTGCCCCGACCGCTCCTCGAGCGGGCGGGGGAGGTCTCGGCGCGCCTGGGCTACGTGGGCCACGAGTTCGGCGACAGCTGGTTCATCGGCGGGGGGAGCTCGGCCCGGGCCACCCACGGCGCTCAGGGCTCCCGCCCACGGCGAGCACCCAGGCCCGCGGGAGACGCCGAGCGAAGCCAGGGTTAGCGCGCACCAGGCCCGCCCGCAGAGGTCGGGCCGACCACCGTCGCCGCCGGTCGGGGCGGGCGAGCCGGCACGCGGGGTCTGGTTCGGTTGACGTCGTCGGGCGCCCTGCGGATCGGCTCGGCGGTGGCCTCATCAGGGGGTGATCTTCGGTCGGAGACGAAGCGAAGCATCGATTGAGCTCCCCTATCTTCAGCGGTCGCCATCGTCTACGCTACGTCGCCAAGTGGGAGAGAGAGCATGGTGAGATTTCTGCGCTGGGCCGGCCTCGCCGTGGGCGGTCTGCTCCTGGCCGGTGCCCTCGCGTTCGGCGCCGCCGTGTGGACCGCGTCGGCGAAGCGCAGCCGCACACTGTCCGCCCACACCGCCGCCTTCCCGATCCCCTTTCCGCTGACTGCGGCCGAGGCGGCGGAGCTCCGCGCCGAGCAGCTGGGGGGCGTCGACCTCGAGGCGGCCGCCCTGGAGCGCGCGGTGGAGCGAGGGCGCCACCTCGTGGAGGCGCGCTACGCCTGCGTCGAATGCCACGGCCGAGACCTTTCGGGCGGGACGATGGTGGACGACCCGATGATCGGCTCCTTGCTCGGGCCCAACCTGACCTCGGGCCAGGGCGGCAAGGTCGGCGCTTACGACGCCGCGGATTGGGACCGCGCCGTGCGCCACGGGATCCTGCCGGACGGACGGCCGAGCTGGATGCCCGCCGAGGACTATCAGCGCATGTCGGACCAGGAGCTGTCGGACATCGTCGCCTATCTCCGCACGTTCCCCGCCGTGGACAAGGAGGTTCCACCGCCGTCGCTCGGTCCCGTCGGCTACCTGCTCGTGGCCACCGGCCAGCTTCCGATGTCCGCGGACGTGGTCCCCGACCACCACGCGCAGCATGCCCGGCTGCCCCCCGACGCCGCGCCCACGGAGGCCTTCGGCGCGCATCTCGTGGGCATCTGCACGGGGTGTCACCGGGCCGACCTCGCGGGCGGGCCGATCCCGGGCGGGCCGCCCGACTGGCTCCCCGCCGCCAACCTCACGCCCCACGCCGAGGGCCTGGCCGGGTGGTCCTACGACGACTTCGTCGTGGCGATGCGGGACATGAGGCGGCCCGACGGAACCGGGATCGGCGCGCCGATGACGCTGATGCAGCCGTACGCGCGGCGGATGACCGACGTCGAGCTCCAGGCGCTCTGGGCCTACCTGACCCGGACGGACGAGCGGCCGACCCACCGCTGAGGCGGGCCGCGTCGAGGCGCGCCGCGGGGGCGTAGACTCCCGTCGAACCTCGACCCCGGGAGCGAGCCCCTCATGCCGACCCTCGACCTCGCGGTGGGCCAGACCGCCACCCGCCAGTCCACGCTCACCTCCGAGCACGTCGCCACCTACGCCGAGCTGACCGGTGACCGCAACCCGCTCCACTTCGACGACGCCTACGCGGCGAAGACGCCCTTCGGCCGCCTGGTCGTCCACGGCGGGCTGACGACCGGGATCCTGAACGCGCTGGTCGCGGAGGACATGCCGGGCCCCGGCACCGTGTTCATGCACATGGACCTCCGGTTCACGAAGCCGGTCTTCATCGGCGACACGATCACGGCCACCGCCAAGGTGCTCGAGGTCCACACCGAGAAACCCATCTGCACCCTGGAGGTCGAGATCCGACGGACCGACGGGGAGGTCGTCCTGACGGGAACCACGGTCTGCTACCGCATGCTGCCTCGCGAGAGCTGAGACAGAGGGCCGCCGCGGGGCTCGGGGACACGAATCGAGCGCAGCTCGCGGCACCGGTCCAACCGTCGTCACCGTTCACCATGCCGTCGACCCGCTCCACCGTCAGCGTCGTCCTGCCGTACCGCGACGCGGCCCCCACCCTCGCCGAAGCCCTCGCGAGCATCCTCGGCCAGGAAGGCGGCGACCTCGAGGTGCTGGCGGTCGACGACGGGTCCACGGACGCCGGCGCGGATCTCGTGCGGGGAGCCGGGCCCTCGAGCCGCACGGCGTGCGCGCCGACCTGTTCATCGACATCGATCCGCGCAAGGTGGGACGCACCGCGCGGGGCGCCCCGATCGTCGACCCCGAGCGCCTGCTCCGGGAGCCGCGTCCGATCGTGCTGGTCGCCGTGGGGGCGGCGGGCGCGCGGGACGAGGTGCGCTCCCACCTCGCCGCCCTCGGCTACCTCGACGGGGAGGACGTGCGCGCGGTGGCCTGACCGAGCCGGCAGGAGGAAGGAGCGCTCAGCCCGCGGCCATGGCTCAGAACAGCTCGAGGCCCGCCGTGGCCACGAACGATCCGCCGACGAAGGGGCTCGCGTCGCGGAAGGTCGTCTCCAGGATCGGCCCGAGGTTCTCGGGGTTGTCCCGCCAGCTCAGCTGGAGCCGGTAGCCGAGCCCGAAGTAGACGCCCACGGTCGAGCCGAGCGGCAGGGCGTAGAGCACGCGCACCTCGGGCAGGAAGTCCGGCGACTGGTCGAAGCCCCAGAGCGCACGCGCGAGCAGGTCGACGTCGAGGTGGGGGCCGCCGAGGTCGGCCCGCAGGCCGAGGCCCGCCCCGCCGACCATCGCCGAGCCGTACACCAGCGGCGTGTAGCCGAGGCTGTAGATGCTGTGCAGGACGCCCGAGCCCTGCACGAGCTCCGCCTGGACCACGGCGTGGCTGTCCACGCCGAAGCGGAGCTGGGTGCGGGACCGGGCGTAGATGTTCACGAGGCCGATGCCCGCGTCGGCGCTCTCCGCGATGTTGATCAGGCCGAGCTGGAGCCCCTGCACGGGCCCGCCCGCGATGTTCACGAGCCCGATCTGGGCGCCGGAGACGCGACCCTGGGCGATGTTGGTGAGGCCGACCTGGGCCCCGTCGGCCTCCTTCGCCACGTTGACGAGGCCGCCCTGGCCGCCACGGACCAGGCCCCCCGCGGCGTTGATCAGGCCGAGCTGAGCGCCTTCGCCGTCGCCCTGAGTCACGTTGATCAGCGCGGCCTGGACGCCGGTGAGGTCGCCGCCCGCGAAGTTGAACACCCCGCTGAGCTGGACCCCTTCGACCGGCCCACCCACGTTGGCGACGCCGGAGAGCTGAGCGCCGACGATGTCGCCCGTGGCGACGCTCAGGACGCCGGCGCCCTGCAGCCCCCGCACCTCGCGCCCCGCGATGGCGAGGACGCCGGCCTGCTGCACACCGCGGACGGAGCCGCGGCTGATGTCCACCACGCCGGAGCCGCTGTAGCCCCGGACCGCGCCCGACAGCGCGCCGATGGCGCCGAGGGAGACGGACCGGCGGTCGCGCCCCTGCGTGACCGTGGAGAAGCCGAGGCCCGGCACGAAGTCGATCGCGAAGGGCATCGGATCGAGGTCGTCCTCGGGGTCCGGCGCCGGCGGCGGCGGGACGTCGAGCTCCTCGGCCGGCGCCTCGGCGGGGGGCGCCGGCGTCTCCTCCGGGCGGGGCGTGCGCTCGATCCGCAGCATCGCCAGCAGCTCCGTCGCCTCGTCGCGGATCAGGTTGGCGGCCAGGAGCGCGATGACCGCGGTCATCTCCTCCCGGTCCTCCACCCCGTCGGTGGCGCGGGACCGGGCGGGTTCCCCGGCCCGGCGGAACACGATGCGCACTGCGCCGTCGGGCTGGACGGCGATCGTCAGGCGAGCGCCGGACATCGAGCCCTCGCGCGCCCCGCTCCCCTCGCCCCCGGCGCCGGGCGCGATCCGCACCTCCACCCCGAGGTCATCGGCGAGCCGCTGCCGCAGGGCGTCGAGGTCGACCGGCGGCTCCCCCTCGGCCTCGAGGGACAGCGGGGCTCCGTCGACGGGGGGGGAGGGGTCCCGCGGCGGCGAGCCCTCCGCGGCCGCAGCGGGCGGCGGCAGGGGGGGCGCCGGCTCCGCGGTCACGCGGTCGTCGCCCGACGGTGAGATCGTGACCCGAGGGGGGCTGTCGGCCTCCGCATCGGGCGCGGTCGACGGGGGCTGCGCCAGCGCGACCGCGGGAACGAGGGCTAGGCCGACGGCCGCAGCCATGGAGAGCAGGCGTTCCTTCATGGTGACCTCGCTCCATCGTCCCCGGGGGGCCGGCGACCGTTCATCGAGGAGGTGGGGAAAGGCGCCCCGGCGTCACGGCGGGGCTCGCCTCACCGGCCCCGGAGGGCGTCGAGGAGCGCTGCCGCGTCCTCCTGCCGGACCCCGTCGTAGGCGCCGGCGGCGTACGGGGCGAGCGCCCGCCGCGCTTCCTCGTAGCGGCCGAGGCGGATCAGCGTGAGCGCCCGGTTGTAGCGCGCCTCCGGCACGTAGCGGCCGCGCGGATAGGCGGCGAGGTAGCGGTTCCAGGCCGCCAGGGCGGCGGCCTGTCCCTCGGGGCCGAAGTGAGCGCGGTGGGCCGCCTCGAAGAGCTCGCGCTCCCTGCGGTCGACCGGATCGAGGTCCGGCTGGGCCGGCTCGGCCTCGGCCCGCCGCGGCGGTCCGCTGACGTCGGCCCGAGCGCCGCCCGCTGCGCTGCCCTCGGGCCGGGGGCCCGGCGATGGCGGCTCAGCCGTGGTCGAGGGACGCCTGCCCACGGCCGAGGCGCGGCTCGCGCGTTCCGACCGCGGCGGCTCGCGCGCCTCGCGCCGGGCGTCGAGTGAAGCCGCCGCTCGGGCGCCGACGCCGGCACGCCGAGCCGCGCAGCCCGCGCGGGGGGGCCCCCTCGTCCCGCTCACCACCGGG
>JBHJHB010000007.1:0-11199 GCA_050331215.1 Sandaracinaceae bacterium
GGCTGCGGGTCCGGTTGGTGGCGTCTCCGCTTGGTTGCGGCGCCGGTAGGTGCGGCTCCGGTAGGTTACGCTTCCGCGAGGCGATGGTCCGCTCCGACGGGGTCCGGTGAAGCCGGGTCGGGTCGTGCAGTCCGGCCCCACCTGCCGCCCCCGAGGACGTCGTGGGTCTACGCTGGGCGGTTCGGGCCTGGCGCGGTCGCGCCGGGGGAAGCCCCGGGGCCGCGGATTGTCCCGCCGCGCGCCCGCCCTCAAGCTCCCCGTGATGTCGACCCTCCCCGCTCCGCGCTTCGCGGGCTCCCCGCGCCCGCCCCCGGCGCTCGTCGGCCTGGCTGCCCTCACCGCGCTCCTCGTCGGGGTGTCCCTCTGGCTGATCTTCGTGGTCGCGCCGGTCGAGGCCCGGATGGGCATCGTGCAGAAGATCTTCTACTTCCACGTCCCGAGCGCCTACGCGATGTACCTGGGCTTCGGGCTTTGCGGCATCGGGAGCAGCGTCTACCTGCTGCGGCGGAGGGGCCGCTGGGATGCCCTGGCGGTGGCCGGCGCGGAGGTGGGCCTGCTCTTCGCCCTGATCGTGCTGACCACGGGGCCGATGTGGGCCCGCAAGGCCTGGGGGGTGTGGTGGACGTGGGACCCGCGCCTGACGACGACCCTGCTCGCGGCGATGATCTTCACCGCCTACGCGGTGCTCCGCTCGAGCGGAGCGGCAGGGGAGGCCGAGAAGCGCTTCGCGTCGGCCCTCGCGATCGTGGGCATGTTCATGCTCCCGGTCATCCACTTCTCGGTGCAGCAGTGGCGGGGCACCCACCCCCAGGTCATCAGCCGCGGCGGCGGCGGGCTCCATCCGGACATGGTGCCGGCGCTGATCGTGGGCTTCGTCACGTTCACGTGCCTGACCGCGCTGCTCGTATGGACCCGGATGCGCGCGGAGCGGACGGCGGAGGAGCTCTCGGCGCTCGAGCGGGAGGCGGCCGAGCAGGGGCTGCTCGACTGAGGAGGGCCAGCGTGAGGAGGAGCGCACCGATGCGGAGGATCGCAGCCACCCTGGCGGCGCTGGCGCTGACGGCGCTCGCCCCCGCGGCCATGGCCCAGGACGACCGTGACGAGGGCCGCGCGGAGGCCTTCGAGGCCGCCGCCGAGGGCGCGGAGACGGAGAACGTGCCCGGCGGGCTGCTGCTCGTGGCCGCCTACGGCACCACCCTGGTGCTGCTCCTTCTCTACGTGGTCAGCCTCGGCTTCCGGCAGGCGTCCACGGCGCGCGCGATCGACGAGCTCCGGCGGGACCTCGCGGCGGCCGAGCGCCGGCCTCCGGACGGCCCGGAGGACTAGCGGGTGCCCGTCGCCCACCTCATCTACATTCCCGGCATCCTCCTCGTCGGGCTCGCCATCGGGTACGTCCTCGGGGCACGAGCGGCCCGGGCGGAGATGGAGCGCCGACGACGGGCGCGCAGAAAGTAGGTCCGATGCTCGACTTCCAGCTCACCGAGGAGCAGCAGACCCTCGTCCAGACGGTGCGGCAGTTCACCGCCGACCGGATCGTCCCGCTCGCCGCGCGGTGCGACGAGGAGGGGCGCTTCCCGACCGAGGTCTACGAGGAGGCGTGGGAGCTCGGGCTCGTCGCTCCGGTGGTGCCCTCCGAGTACGGAGGGGCCGGGGTCAGCGAGCTCGAGCACGTGCTCCTGACCGAGGAGCTCGCGTACGGCTGCACGGGGATCCAGACGTCGATCACCTGCAGCACCCTCGCCGCCACGCCGCTCCTGATCGCCGGCAACGACGAGCAGAAGCGCGAGTACCTCGGCCGCCTGATGAGCGAGAAGATCTACGCCGCCTACGCGATCACCGAGCCCGCCGCGGGGAGCGACGCGGCCGGCATCCAGACCCGGGCCACCCGCCACGGGGACGACTGGGTGCTGAACGGCCAGAAGATCTACATCACGAACGCGAGCCTGGCGTCCTGGTACATCGTGTTCGCCACCGTGGACCCGGCCGAGCGGCACAAGGGGATCATGGCCTTCGTGGTCGACCGGGAGACCCCCGGGCTGTCCGTCGGCAAGAAGGAGAGCAAGATGGGTCAGCGCGCGAGCGACACCGCGACGCTGATCCTCGAGGACGTGAAGGTCCCCAAGGCGAACGTCCTCGCGGGCGCCGGGGACGGCTTCAAGGTCGCGATGCAGACCTTCGACCGGACCCGACCGGACATCGGGGCCGGCGCGTGCGGCTTGATGCGCCGGGACCTCGACGAGAGCGCCCGCTTCGCGCTCGAGCGCAAGACCTTCGGGACCGAGATCGCCAACCACCAGGCCGTGCAGGCCATGATCGCGGACATGGCGATCAGCTACGAGGCGACGCGGCTTCTCACCCACAAGGCCGCCTGGCTCGTCGATCAGGGGGAGCGGAGCAGCCTCGTGGCGAGCTACAGCAAGGCCTTTGGCGCCGACCACGCGATGCGCGTGGCCACCGACGCGGTGCAGGTCTTTGGCGGTGCGGGCTACATGCGCGACTATCCCGTCGAGAAGCTGATGCGCGACGCGAAGATCCTCCAGATCTACGAGGGGACCTCGCAGATCCAGCGCATGGTCATCGCCCGGAACGTCCTCCGCCAGTACTCCTGACCGCGCCGGCCGCGCCGGCGAGAGAGCCCGCGCCGCCGTGACGCCCACGCCCCGCTTCGTTCCCCTCGCCCTGGCCCTGGCCGCGCTCGCGGTCCCGGGCCTCCTGGCCCGCGCGCCGCGGGCCGGCGCCCAGGCCGACGCGGGGCCGCCCTTCGTGGGCGCGCCGGTCGACCAGGATCGCCTGCTGACGTCGATTGCGAACGGCGTGCCGCGCCAGATCAGCCAGGTGGGCACGAGCTCGGTGACGCTGCGCCTCGAGCTCGGCGCCCGGGACGCGGCCTTCAAGCCGCGCAGCCGGACCCACACCCGGGGCTACCTCGCCGAGATCGCCGCCTATCGCGTTGCCCGCTGGCTCGCCTTCGACAACGTCCCGCCGGCCACGATCCTCCGCATCCCGCGCCCCTTCCTGCGCTCGCGCTACCGCGAGGGGGGCGCCGACGCCTGGGAGCGGCTGCGGACCGGCATCCTCTGGGACGCCCCCGGCGTGGTCCGCGGGGCCGTGATCTACTGGGTCCCCGACCTCACCCCCACGGACCTCGACGAGGCGGAGGGCATCGAGCGCTTCAGCGGGTGGCTGCGCGGCGACGGCGAGATCCCCGCCGACCGGGCGCCGGTCGCCCGCGACGTGAGCAACATGCTCGCGTTCGACTACCTGATCGGCAACTGGGACCGCTTCAGCGGGGGGAACGTCTCGACCAACGCCGAGGGCACGCGGCTGTACGTCCGGGATCACAACCTCGCGTTCCAGACGCCCTTGACCGACGGCCGCTACGACCGTCTCCGGGGGCACCTCGAGCGGGTGCAGCGCTTCAGCCGCACCTTCGTGTCCCACCTGGTGTCCCTCGACGAGGCGTCCCTGCGGGAGGCCCTCGCCCAGGAGCCGGAGTCCCAGATCCGCGACGTCCTGAGCGACGCTCAGGTCCAGGAGGTGCTCGTCCGGCGACGTGCGCTCCTGTCCTACATCTCGGCCCTGGCCGCCGTCCACGGCGTGGAGCGGGTGCTGTACTTCGAGTGAGCCATGCCGGACTCACGCGGACGGGGTTCGCTATCCTGACGCCCGTGGTCGGCTGGGAGGCGCTTCTGGCGGCGGTGGGGGGCATGGTGCTCGGCATGGGGATCACCACCCTGTGGCACGCGTCGCGCGACCGCGTGCACCACCGGAGCCGCCTCGCGGTCTCCGCCCGCATTCGCCGGCGCGTGATCCCGGCCCTCGAGCGGAGGGCGGACCAGCTCGGGATTCCCCTGTCGGCAAGGCGGCAGGACCTTCATGATCCGACGGAGCTCGCCGTTGCCCTGGCCTCGGCGATCGAGGAGGCCGAGCATGGGGCCGACCTGGCGTTCAAGGACACCGTCGAGGTCCCCCGGTCGAGCCTCGGGCCTGGGAGGACCGGTGAGTGAGGAGCAGGGCAATCAGGCCGTCGGCGAGCTGATGGCGCTGCTGGTCCACGACCTGCGGAACCCGGTGGCGACCGTCAGCGCCAACATCTCCTTCGTCCGCGAGGTGATGGACGAGCGGGACCCGGACGTGCGGGAGGCCTTCGACGACATCGAGATCGCCCTCGGGGACCTGATGCGGGGCCTCGAGCAGGTGGGCTTCATCGCCCGCTGGATGGAGGGCGGCGGCGCGGTGGAGGCGGGCCAGGGCGAGCTCGGCGCCTCGATCCAGCTGGCGCTGACGCGGCTGAACCGCTCGGTTCCGGTCCACGTTCCGCCGGGCTCGGTCCGCGTCCTCGGGGGAGGGAGCGCGCTCGCTCGCCTCGTGGAGCTCCTGCTCGCCAACGCCTTCGCCCACGCGGACCCCGCTTCGGTGGAGGTCCGGGGCGAGGCGCGGGGGAGCGCGGTGGTGCTGGAGGTGCGCGACGGCGGGTCCGCGGTCGCGCCGGAGCTGCGCGAGCACGCCTTCACGCTGGCCGGCCAGAATCGCTTGAAGGGCCGAGCCGACGGCCGCTACGGCCGGGTCGGGGGTCTGCTCGCGGCGCGCGCGCTGGCCGAAGCCATCGGCGCGACGCTCGAGGCGGATGGTGTCGACGGCCAGGCGGTGTTCCGGGTGTGGCTCCACCGCGCCGGCGCCTGACCTACCAGTCGGGCTGGCCCGTCCCGAGCACGACCGAGCTCCAGAGCGGCGAGCGGCGCTCCACCCGGCGGCGCGCCTGGCGCGTCACGGTGCCGAGGGGGACGTAGATCATCCTGCCGTTGACCATCCCCACCATCACATCCGTCTTGCCGGCCATCCCCGCGTGGACCGCCTGCCGGGCCATCCGGTCGCTGAGGTAGGCGTCCCAGGCGTTGGTCGGGATGCTCCGGATCAGGTAGCTCGGGTCGAGGTACTTGACCGTCGCCTCCAGGTCCCGCTCGCGGAAGTAGGTGCGGATCCGGTCCCGCAGGAACACGCCGATGTCCTTGTGCAGGACGTTGCCGCTGGCGTCGCGCTCCCGCTCGCCGTCGTCGAACAGGTCCTGCCCGGCGCCCTCCGCGACCACGATGACCGCGTGCTGGCGCTCGCGGATCCGGCGCTCCAGCGCGGGCAGGAACCCCTTGTCGCCTTCGAGGGGGAACGGGAACTCCGGGATCAGGACGAAGTTGGTCTCCTTCGAGACGACGGCCGCGCTGGCGGCGATGAAGCCGGAGTCCCGCCCCATCACCTTGACCACGGCGATCCCGTTGGGCGCGCCGCGAGCCTCGGCGTGGGCGGCCCGGATCACCTCCGAGGCCTTCTCGAGGGCGGTCGCGTAGCCGAAGCTCGTCTCCACGAAGGGGATGTCGTTGTCGATGGTCTTCGGGACCCCGATGATCGCCTTGGCGAGGCCGCGGCGCCGGACCTCGTGGGCGATGGCGTGGGCGCCCCGCTGGGTGCCGTCGCCGCCGACGCAGAGCAGGATGTCGATCTGCCGCTCGGTCAGGAAGTCGACCATGCGTCCCACGTCCTGGGATCCGCGGCTGCTCCCGAGGAACGTCCCGCCGAGGTAGTGGATGTCCTGGACTGCGGAAGGGGTGAGCTCGATCGGCTCGATGCCCAGGTCCGGCGAGAGGCCCCGGAAGCCGTCCCGGGCGCCGAGGACGCGCGGGACGCCGTAGTTGAACCGCAGGGCGTGGGTGGCCGAGCGGATCACGTCGTTGAGGCCCGGCGAGAGCCCTCCGCACGTGACCAGAGCGGCGGTCGTGGCCCGCGGGTCGAAGAACAGCTTGGCCCGCGGGCCGCCCTTGAGGAAGTGGACGTCGTGGCCGTCCGGGGCGCCGTCCCGCACCTCGAGGACCGCGCGGATCCCCTGAGACTCGTCTACGAACGTGGTGCGGGCGCCCAGCGTCGAGTCGAACCGGGGGGGCCCGAGGCTGTCCACCGTGAGCAGGTCTTGCGTCAGCATCCGTTCTCCCGTCGCGCGGGCCTCGCCCGCCCTACGACCAGATACAGGCTACGGACGCGAGGTTCGTCACGTCAGGCCACAGCGTCACAGAAATCGAAAGCTCTTCACACGCACGGCGCGCCCGAGCATGCCGATCGTGACGTCCGCGCCTCGCTGGTCGCCGTCCACCTCGGCCCGGACGCCGTCGCGCTGCAGGGCCTCGGGGGGGTCGATCAGCTCCACCTGCGTGCCGTCGTCGGTGACGAGCGCCCACACGCCGCCTTCGAGCCCGATCTTCCGGATGGTCCCTCGCATCACTGCTCCCAGGCCTCGCCCCGCGCGGTCCGTTCTTGACAGGGAGCGACGGGGCGACCTTTGATGGCCCCATCATGGATGAGGCGACGCTCGCGCGCACGCTGAAGAAGCTGGGCTGGTCGGCGTCGCCCCATGGGCAGCGGACATACCGGGCCCGCCACGACACGCCCGAGGGCGAGGTCACCGCCTACGTCCGGCTGACCGACAACTGGGTGATCGCGTCGGTGGTGCC
Source organism: Sandaracinaceae bacterium (assembly GCA_050331215.1). Lineage (GTDB taxonomy): Bacteria > Myxococcota_A > Polyangia > Polyangiales > Sandaracinaceae > JBHJHB01. The sequence continues at coordinate 6,498 of JBHJHB010000007.1, forward strand.
GTTTCTGACGACGCGGGGCGAGAACTCCTTCGAGCTCTCGCGCTGGCTGCTCCGGATGAACCGGGACATGTACCAGTGCAAGTTCGCCTACGACGAGGACGGCGACGTCGTCCTCACGGTCGAGCTACCGACCGAGAACCTCGACTACCCCGAGATCGAGAAGGCCCTGACGATGCTGCTCGACCACGCCGTGCAGCACCGGGCGACGCTGCGCGAGGCGGCGAGCAGCTAGCTCGCTCGGCCAGCGGCTGCGCGCCGGATCCGCGGCGCGCGCGGGAGGAGCGTCGGGCTCCTACTCGCCGTCCTCGTCGTCGCCGCGCAGGCGGCGGAGGCGCTCGCCCAGGCGCCGCTCCATGCCGACGTCCCTGGGCCGGTAGTAGCGTCGGCCGACCAGGGCCTCCGGCAGGTAGGTCGCCCCCGCGGCGTGGCCCCCCTCGTCGTGGGGGTAGCGGTAGCCCTCGCCGTAGCCCCACGCCTTCATCGGCTTCGTCGGCGCGTTCCTCAAGTGCATGGGGACCGGCAGCGCCCCCTCGCCGCGCACGTCGGCGCGGGCCTCGGTCCACGCAAGGTAGGCCGCGTTCGACTTGACGGTGCTCGCGAGGTAGGTGCAGCACTGGCCCATCGCCATCAGGCCCTCCGGCATCCCGAGGCGATGGAAGGCCGCGTCCGCCGCCACGGCGATGCCGAGCGCGCTCGGGTCGGCGTTGCCGACGTCCTCGCTCGCGAAGATGATCATGCGCCGCAGCACGAAGCGCGGGTCGTCGCCGGCCTCGAGCATCCGCATCATCCAGTAGACCGCAGCGTCCGGGTCGTTGCCGCGCATGCTCTTGATGAAGGCGGAGGTCACGTTGTAGTGCTCCTCGCCGGCCTTGTCGTAGAGCAGGGTCTTGTCCGCGAGGGCCTCCTGAACGACGGCGAGGGTCAGCCTCTGCCCGGGGGTGGCCGCGGCGTCGGCCACGGCTAGCTCGAGCACGTCCAGCGCGCGGCGCGCGTCCCCACGCGCGTGCTCGGCGATGCCCGACAGGACCCCCTCGTCGACGCTTACCCCCAGAGCCCCGAGGCCCCGCTCCCGGTCCGAGAGCGCCCGCTCGAGGAGCGTGACCAGCGCGTCGGGGTCGAGGGGCTCCAGGCGGAATACCCGGGCCCGGCTGAGGAGGGCGGCGTTCACCGCGAAGGACGGGTTCTCGGTGGTCGCGCCGATCAGGATCACGGTCCCCCGCTCGACGTGGGGGAGCAGCGCGTCCTGCTGCGCCTTGTTGAACCGGTGGATCTCGTCGACGAAGAGGATCGTCGGTTGCCCGTGGAGCCGGCGCCGCTCCGCGGCCTGGCCGATGTGCTGGCGGAGCTCGGGCACGCCACCGAGGACCGCGCTGAAGGGCACGAAGGCCGCGTCCGTCTCCGCCGCCACCACCCGGGCGAGCGTCGTCTTGCCGGTGCCCGGCGGCCCCCAGAGGACCATCGAGGGGATGCGATCGCCCCGGATCGCCCGCGCCAGGAGCCTCCCCTCGCCCAGCAGGTGGGGCTGCCCGACCACCTCGTCGAGGCGCCGGGGCCGTATCCGGTCCGACAGCGGGCCCGTGGGCGGCGCCTGGGCGTTCGCGTGGTCGAAGAGGTCCACCTCCGACCGGTCTAGCAGGTGTCGGAGGGGCAGCGCCGGCGGTCCCGCCTCCGGGTCAGTAGAGCTCGTAGCCCACGAAGAGGCTCACCATGCCAGCCACCTCGCTCTGGGTGGTGTCCGACGCCTGCCTCAGGTCCCCGACCCGCTTCACGTTGAAGTCCATGTAGCCGAGGAGCCCGGTGAACCCGAAGCTGAAGCCCTCGCGGTAGCGGTTGCGGTCGCTGCTGTTGCCGAGGGCGAAGTCGATCGTGAAGCTCAGCGACGGCATGACGCGGCCGCAGTTGGCCGGGACCACCTGGCGGTCGCCGCGGTTCGGCTGACACACGTCCACCGCCCACGGGCCGACGTAGAGCCCCGCCTGCAGCGCGTTCACCCCGAGGGGCAGGATGTAGTCGCCGCCCAGGCCGATGAACCAGCCGCTCAGGAAGTCCCCGCCCGCGGGCGCCGGGTCCTCCTCCTCTGCCGGGTCCCCGCCGTAGCCGGCCGGCTCCCAGTAGCCGAAGTAGCCGATCCCGTAGAAGGCGATGGTGAACTCGGGGGTGAGATGGACGCCGACGGTCGCGCTGATCGAGCCGAACACGCCGATCGTCGTCGACCGTTCGGGGGGGGTGGCCGTGGAGTCGGGGGGGAGCAGCAGCTGGGGCGGCGGACCGTTCTGGATGGTGAGGCCGCCGCCGCCGCGGATGCCGATGCGAGGGCGGGGCCGGAACCTGGGCTCCGCCTCGGGCTCCGGCTCGTCCGGAGCCGCGGCAGCCGCGCTCGACGTCTCCCCCGCGGGGGCGGCGGAGGCCGTGTCGTCGGCGCCGGCCGCGGCCACGCCCTCCTGCCCGCGAGTCGTGCCAGGGGCGAGGACGACCTGGGCGCCCAGCAGGCTCACGGCGACGAGAACGAGAGTGACGGGACGGCGCTCCAAGGGACCCCCTAGCCAGCGGTGACCACGCTCCGCTGCGGCGGCGACAGTACACGGCTCGCCTACCCCGTCAACCGCGACACGGGCAGTGTTTCAAGCTCCCCATGAAGCCGTCGCCTGGCGGGGCCGATCGTCGCCCGCCACAGGAGCGCTGGGCGCCTCCTCGGGCGGCGTGAGCCTGCAATCAGGCGAGACGTTTCTGGCCTCAGCGGACGATTTTGAGGCGCGTTGGACCGCTCGCCGGTGGGGCCTTGTCTCCGCCCGTGCGGTCGAAGTGGGCCTGGGCGATGCTTGCGGCCAGCGCGTCGGCGGCCTCTCGGAGCGCGCGGGCCACCTCCGCGTCAGGCCGGGCCTGCACGATCGGCATCCCCTTGTCGCCCCACTCCCGGACCGCGACCTCGATCGGGATCTTGCCGAGGAGGGGCGCCTCGGCGAACTCTGCCACCTTCGCCCCGCCCCCCGCGCCGAACAGCTCGTGCCGGGCGCCGACGGAGTCGATGAAGTAGCTCATGTTCTCGATCACGCCGAGCATCGGGAGGTTCAGCTTCCGGCACATCGAGACGCTCTTGTACACGTCCTGGAGCGCCACCTCCTGGGGTGTGGTCACGATGACCGCGCCCGTCACCTTGAGGCGCTGCGCCATGGTGAGCGCGACGTCGCCGGTCCCGGGCGGCAGGTCGAGCACGAGGTAGTCGAGCTCCCCCCAGTCGACGTCCTCCAGGAACTGCCTCAGCGCGCCGTGGAGCATGGGGCCGCGCCAGACCACCGCCTGCCGCTCGTCCTCGAGCAGGAAGCCGATGCTCATCATCTTCACCCCGAACCGCTCGAGGGGGCTGATCCTCTTGCCGTCCTTGCTGACCGGGCGCCCGGTGATGCCCATCATCGTCGGCACCGACGGCCCGTAGATGTCGGCGTCGAGCAGGCCGACCCTCGAGCCGGCCGCCTTCAGCGCGAGCGTCAGGTTCACGGCCACCGTGCTCTTGCCGACGCCGCCCTTGCCGCTCATCACGAGGATCACGTTGCGCACGTTGGGCAGCGGGTCGTCGCCGAGCACCTCCCGGGTCGGCACCTGCACCGTGAAGTCCCCTTCGAAGGGCGGAGCGCCGAGCGCGTCGAGGACCTTGGCGACCCGCGCTTCGACCTGGGCCCGGACGCTGTCGGCGGGGCTCGCGAGGCGGACCTTGGCGCGCACCTTGCCGCCGTCGAGGCGCACGTCGGACAGCGTCCCGATCGCCACCATGGGCCGGTCGTAGACGGGGTCGAGGACGCGCCCGAGGGCCTCCTGCACGGTGGGGAGGTCGAGGTCAGCCATCGTGAACGCCATAGGTTTCGGCCCCCGGGCCGTCAACGATCCGGCCGCAACTTCCGGTGAGGAGGCCTAATCGGGTTGGAAGATGCGGTTCTGCGTGGGGTCGTCGTCGTAGAGAGGCGCTGCGCGGTTGAAGCTGAGCGCCCCGGCCAGGTTCAGCGCGACGGCGAACGCCAGGGCAAGGGCGAACACGCCCCCGAGGCGCCGCTTCGATAGCGCGAGGAGCACGATGGCCGCGGGCATGAAGTCGAGGCTGAAGCGGTAGCCGAACTGGACCCAGCCCGTGTTCTGGTAGAGCAGGTCGATCAGGAACACGATCGCCGTCGGGATCGCCAGGCCGATGAACAGGGGGCTCGCGGTCCGCGGGAACAGCGCCCAGAGCAGGTTGGGCGACGTGAGCCAGAGCGCGAGGCCGTGCCGGCTCACCTTGACGAGGTACGGGTAGTCCCGGCTCAGCCACGGCAGGCTCGCCACCACGACGCCGAGGTTCCTCGGAAGGTAGTGGTAGTGGAACAGGCCCCATTTGCGGATCCGGTTGGTCCAGCGGATCACCAGGTAGCGGTGCCCGAAGGAGAACGGGTCGCCGACGCGAGCCAGGTTGTGGGCCATCGCGAGGCCGCCGCACGCGAGGATCGGCGCGAAGAAGGTCAGCACGGGGCGGATCGTCGAGCGCCACCGCACGGGCCGGAGCCAGCGGGCGAGGCGGGGGAACAGGCCCTCCGAGAGTGGACCGGCCTCGTCGGGCGCGGTGTCGCTCCGGGCGGTGTCGCTCTGGGCGGAGTCGCAGAGCGCGGAGTGGCTCAGGGCGGTGTCGCTCTGGGCGGTGTCGAACAGGGCGGTGGCGACGGGGCGGGGCGAGGGGCGG
>JBHJHB010000008.1:0-34441 GCA_050331215.1 Sandaracinaceae bacterium
TGCTCTATGTTCAGTCTTATCATCTATATCAGCATCAGTATTAGCATGAACATGACGAGCATTTATATCATCAGGACGACGCTCCAGAGCAACAGGACGACCCGCAGGAACAGGACGAGCAGGGGCAGCAGGACAGCGAACCGCAGGACGAACCGCAGCCCCAGCCCTCGGCCCCGGACGACGCGAGCGCCGAGCCACCGCCCACTCCGAACGAGCGGGTGCTCGACGCGCTGCGCGACCGAGAGGAGAGCCTCGGGCGGGCCCGAGCCCGGACCCGGGCGGCGAGGGAGCGACGCCGGGTGGAGAGGGACTGGTGAGCGTCGGCGGGCGGCTCGGGATCACCCTCGGCGCGCTCTTGCTCGTGCTCGGGCTCGGGCTCGGGACCACCGCGAGCGCCCAGGCGCCGACGGTCCGGATGGTCGCGCAGCCCGCTCGCGTCGCCGTGGGTGCCGTCTTCCGCCTGCAGATCGAGGCGCGCGTGGCCTCCGACGCCGAGCCGGAGATCGACCTGCCGGACCTCTCGGCCTTCGACCAGGTCTCGCAGCCTCGCCAGAGCTCGTCGGTGCAGATGCGCTACGGGATCGGGCTGGCCAACCCCGGCATCGAGCGCTCCTACGTCTACGTCTACACGCTGCGCGCGGCTCGGGAGGGCACCTACGAGATCGAGCCGGCGCGTATCACCGCCGGCGGTCAGACGGCCACGTCCGGGCCGGTCACCGTCGTCGTCGGCGCGGGCGGGCCGCCCCAGCCCGCCGCCGGCGCGCCGCCGCCGGCCGGCGCCCGCTCCGAGTTCCTCGACGGCGCCGTCGTCGACCGGACCGCCTTCCTCCGTACGACGGTGGAGCCGGCCAACCCCTACGTCGGGCAGCAGACGACGGTGTCGGTCTACCTCTACGACGGCGGCCGACTTCGCTCGAGCCGGATGACCCAGCAGCCCACCACCGACGGCTTCTGGACCCACGACCTGCTGGCGCCGGGGAGCTCCCCCCCCGCGCAGCGCACGTCGGTCGAGGGCCGGACCTACAACGTGCACCTGCTGCGCCGCTTCGCGGCGTTCCCGCTCGAGAGCGGCGAGCTGACGATCGGCGCCCCGGCCGTACGGGGCGTGACGCTCAACCTGGACCGCATCTTCGGCGGCGGCCTGGAGGAGGAGCTCACCCGGACGGGCGTGCCGGTCGCCGTGCCGGTCCGCGAGCTTCCGGAGCAGGGGCGTCCGCCGGGTCCGATCCATGTCGGCAGCCTCAGCCTCGAGGCGGACCTCGACCGCGGACAGGTCGCGACCCGGGACGCCGTGACCCTGACGCTGCGCGCCGAGGGCGAGGGGCGGATCTCCGGCCTCGAGCTCGCCCTCCCGCCGCAGCCCGGCCTGCGCATCCTGCAGCCGGAGATCGAGGACGAGGTCACGACCGACGGCGGCACGCTCGGGGGCATGCGCGAGATGCGGTGGCTGATCGTGCCGGAGCGCCCGGGCGACTACACGCTGCCCGCCTTCGAGGTTGCCACCTTCGACCCCCGGCAGGCCACCTACCGGACCGTGCGCACCGAGCCGTTGACGCTCCTCGCCGCCGGCGAGCCGACCGACCCGGCCGCCGGTGGGTCGGTCGACGACGCGCCCGGCCCGGTCGCGCCGGGCGTCGCGGCCGCCTTCGGCCCGATCCGCACGCGCGCGAGCCTCCGACGGAGCCACCGCCGCCTCGTCGACGAAGGCTGGTTCGGCTGGACCTTTCTGATCGGGCCCCTGCTGTTCGGCCTGGCGCTGTCCATCCGGGTCGGCCAGCGGTGGTGGCGCCGGGGCGGCAACGGCGCCGAGGCGCGGGGCGCGGTCCGACGCTCGCGCAAGCGCCTCGCCGAGGCGAGGAAGCGGATGAGCGAGGGCGACGCCCGGGGCTTCTACGCCGCGGTCGCGACGGCGCTGACCGCGCTCGTCGAGGCCAAGCTCGCGCGCCCCGTCGGCAGCCTCACCCACGGCGAGCTCGAGGCGCTGCTCCGCCGGCGCGGCCTCGACGCGGGCCTCACCCGGAGCCTGGTCGACGAGCTCGAGGGGTCCGACTTCGCGCGCTTCAGCGCGGTCGGGGTCTCGCCGGAGGAGATGGCCAACACGCTGGACCGGGCGCGCGCGCTCCTGTCCGGCCTCGACCGGTTCCGGCCCTCGCCCGAGGACGACGAATGAGGGCGCTCCTCGCCGTCGCCCTGGTGAGCCTCGGGGCCGCGCCGGCGTCGGCGGACAGCCTCCAGGAGATGTTCGACGAGGCCAACGCCGCCTACTTCCGGGGCGAGCACGACGAAGCCGCCGAGGGCTACCGACGCCTCGAGGAGCTCGGGGTGGTCGACGCGGACGTCGCCTTCAACCTCGCGACCGCCGAGGCCCGCCGGGGCGCGTTCGGCGCGGCGATCCAGCAGTTCGAGCGCGCTCTCTGGCTCCGCCCCGGCGACGCCGCGGCTCGCGCAGGCCTCGCCGCGGCCCGCGCCGCGGTGGGCCGCCGCCGGGCGGAGGCGCGCGGCGAGGCCGAGGTCACCGTCGGGCCGGACCTCGGCGAGGCCGTGTTCGGGGCGATCCCGGTCGACGTGCTCGGGACCACGAGCGCCGTGCTGATCGGCCTCCTCGGCGCGACCCTCTCGGCGCTCCTGTTCGTGCGGCGGGAGACGGCGAGGCTGGCCCTCGGGATCGCGGCGGCTGTCCTCACGGTGGGCGGGCTCGTGCTCGGCGTGGGCTTCCTGCTCCGGCGTGGCACCTTCGACGCGGGGGAGCGCGCCGTCGTCCTCCGCGAGGACGCCCCCCTCCGCGAGGGCCCGAACGAGGCCGCGGCGGTGCGCGAGCGCGCCCTCGAGGGCCAGCGGGCCTTCGTGCTCGAGGGGCAGCGAGGGTGGGCTCGGGTGCGCGTGCCCGAGGTCGGCGAGGGGTGGATGGCCGACGGCGACGTGGGGCGGGTGCGGCCGCCGAGCCGCTGATCGGCGCGGACTACCGGGCCAGGATCGCGTCGAGCGCGGGGTCGCGGCCCGTGAAGAAGCTCTCCGCCGCCGGGGGGGCGGGCACGTCGACCTCGAGGTCCTGGTCCGCGGGCTCGAAGGAGCGAGTCGAGTAGCTCACGACCCCTCCGCTGAAGGGAAGCTCGAAGGAGCGCACCTCGCCGAAGTGATTCACGGGCTGGCCGAGGGGCTCGCCGACGAACGTCGCGCTCGTCTGCGCCCGGAGCGCGTGCGCGTTGAGCACCGCAGCGGAGAACGTCGCCCGCCCGACGATCACGAAGAGCCGGTCGGGGTCGTCGAGGGCAGGGTCCTCGGCGATCGCGTCGAGCATCGGTCGAAACACGAGGGAGCTCCCGCCGCCGTTGCGACGCAGGTCGATCACGAGCCGGTCGCCCGCTCCGACCTGAGCGAGCACCCGCTCCGTGAAGGCGGCGAAGGGCTCGGCCTCCTCGTCCCGCGCGCGGTTGAAGGCCACGTAGACGAGGTCGTCCCCGCTCTCCACGGCCGCCCAGTAGCTGAGGTCGGTCATCCGCCGGTAGAGGGGGAGCGCGCCCGCCGGACCCGGCAGGGCGTCCCACGCGGCGGGGCCGACCGGGGACAGCACTCGCGTCAGGGGCTCGCCGCGCTGGGTCTCGAGCCCGAGCTCGACGTCTCCGTCGTCGATGGCGCCGAGCTCCCGAAGCACGAGGGTCGACATCAGGTAGGTCGGGCCGAGGTGGCGCACCCGCTGCTCGACCTCGTGGGAGATCAGCTCGCGCACCTCGGGGAGGAGGGCCGCCACGGGGCGCGCGCCGATCCGGACGAGGCGGGTCGCGATCAGGTCGTCGAGGCCCGGCCCTGCGCGGACGACGTAGAGGTCCTCGCCGAAGAAGAACACCTGGATCGGCAAGAAGTCGCCCGCGTCGAGGAAGGCCACGAGGGTGTGCGCGTCCCCGAGGAGCGCGGCGACACGAGCGAGCTCGACGCGGACCTCGTCATCGCTCAGGTCGGGCACGGCGGCGAGCAGGGCGTCCAGGCGCGCCTCGAACGTCTCCGCCGAGACGACGGTGAAGGGGTCGACGTGCTCCTCGGCGAGGGCGCGCCGAACGCAGTCGATGTCGTTCGCCCAGAGCTCCGCCCGATCGCTGCTGTCGACGGGCTCGCAGACGAAGGCGTCTTCGCCACCACCGCAGCCGATGAGCAGGAGGGCCAACGAGGAGCCGGCCCCGAGAGCGCGGAGTGTCCGAAGCGAGGTCATGGCCGCTGGAACGGTACCGCAAGCGCGGGCGCTCGGCGTCCCCGAGCGGGGCCGACGGCCGTAGCCCGGGGGCCGCTCCGATACCGCCGGCCTACCTCCGCTTGTCGAGCACCCGGTCGATCATCCGGTCGAGCTCGCCGAAGTCGAAGGGCTTGTCGAGGTACTCGTCTGCGCCGTAGAGCGGCGAGGTCATCTCGTTGAGGCGCTCGCCGATGCCGGTGAGCATGATGACGCCCACCTGCTCGAGCTTCTCGTCCTCCCGGATCGCTCGGCAGACCTCCCAGCCGGTCATGCCCGGCATCATCACGTCGAGGATGACGAGGTCGGGCCGCTCCCGCTGAGCCACCTGGAGCGCCTCCTCGCCGTCCGAGGCCTCGAGGATCTTCACCGGCCGGGTGCGCAGGTGGCGCGTGACGAGGCCGAGGATCTCCACGTCGTCGTCCGCGACGAGGATGGTCGTGTCGGTCGGTTCGCTCATCCAGCGGGGGCCATCGTCGCGTCGGGACCCTGCGGTTGTCAACGAGTGCCGCGGCCGGGCCGTGGCGGGGGCCCGGATGCTATGGTTCTTCATCGGTTTCCGGGTCCAGGGCCGGCACGGCCCGCGGACGCTCCCCCATGGCGCCCTCGATCCCGCAGGAGCTCGGCCCCTACCGCATCGTCCGGCCCATCGCGGTAGGCGGGATGGCCGAGGTCTACCTCGCCCGCCAGCGCGGGCTCGAGGGCCTCGAGCGAACCGTCGTGATCAAGAAGATCCTCGACCAGCACGCCCACAACGAGGAGTTCATCACGATGTTCCTCGACGAGGCGCGGCTGCTGGCCGGCCTGACCCACCCCCACATCGCCCAGGTCTTCGACCTCGGCCGGGTGGGCAAGACGTACTACATCGCGATGGAGTACGTGCCGGGCCCTACGCTCGGCAAGCTGCTCGCGGCCGCCCGGGAGCGTGAGCGGGCCCGGACCCTGCCGCTGCGCGAGGGCCTCGGCGTCGCCCTCGCCCTGGCCGACGCGCTCCGCTACCTGCACGGTCAGGTCGACGACCTGGGACGCCTCCGGCCCGTGGTGCACCGGGATCTCAACCCGTCCAACGTGATCGTCAGCTACGACGGCGCGGTCAAGCTGATCGACTTCGGCATCGCGAAGGCCGCGTCGAAGGTCTACGAGACCCGGACCGGCGTGTTCAAGGGCACCTTCGGCTACTCCGCCCCCGAGCAGATCCTCGCGCAGCGGGACGTGGACCACCGGGCCGACGTCTACGCCTTCGGCGTGCTGCTCTACGAGCTCTGCACGGGCCAGCACCCCTTCGACCACGGCGACGCCCCGGACCTCACGGACCGGCTGCTCGCCGCGAGCTACCGCCGGCCCTGGGAGCTTCGGCGCGACCTCCCGGACGACCTGGACTCGCTGATCGTCCAGTGCCTGGAGCCCGTGCCGAAGGAGCGCCCACCGAGCATCCGCTCGGTGATCGGGAGCCTCACGGAGCTCCTCGAGCGCGCCGGCATGGTCCCGACCCCGACCGGCATCGGAGAGGCCGTGACCCGCCTCGTACCGCGCGAGGGCAGCACGCCACGGCCCACCGTCCCCGTCCGGCGCGAGCGGGCCGACGCCACGCGTCCCGTACGGCCCGTGGCCACGCGCACCACCGGCACGGTGACCACGGAGCCGCGGATCGCGGTCGACCCGACCGAGGATGGTCCGACCACCCTGCGCCCCTCGACGGGCGAGGACGAGGAGCCGGGGACGCGGCCCACCGGGAGCCCCAGCGACGTCGCGATGCTCGCGCTCCTCGACGAGCTGGACGAGGAGCCGGGCACGGAGCCGCCCCGCGTCAGCGCCCGTCGGGGAGACCCGACGCGACGCGAGGGCCGCGGGGCAGCGGCGATCGACCCGCCGACGGACGTGCCCCTGGGGGAGCCCCGGGCGCGCCTCGGCCCGGCCCGGCTTCTCCTGGTCGCCGCCCTCGGCATCCCCCTCGCCGTCGGGCTCGGCTACGTCGGGATGCGGACCCTGCTCGCGCCACCGATCATGTCCCCGGAGGGCGCGGGCTCGACCGACGTCGAGCACGGCCCGACCGAGCTCCGGGTGCTGAGCGAGCCTGCGGGGGCGAGCGTCCACCTGGACGGCCGGGACACGGGGGTCGAGACGCCGATCACGCTGCATCTGCCGGCGGGGCGGGCGACCGTGTCGCTGCGCCTCGAGCTCGACGGCTACCTCGACCAGGAGCGGGAGGTCGACGCGAACGCCGGGATGGCGCGCTTCGTCCTGAGCCCGGAGGACGGGCCGCGGCCTCCTCAGTAGTTCGTCAGGAACCGCTCCTTGTGACCGCCGAGGCCCTCGAACAGCGCCCGCAGCTCGAGGAGCATCGCAGACTGGCCGACCGCGACCAGCGAGGCATTGGCGAACGCTGGCCGCCGGGCCCCGATCGCCTGCTGGACGGTGGTCCCGAGCAGCCCGCCCGACTGGTCCGGGCGGGAGTAGCTGACGTGGACCTCGACCCCGGCCGCGCGCCATCGCTCGATCGCGGGTCGGATCGCCAGGTGCCGGTCGCTGCGCAGGCCGTGGTCGAGGCACAGGCGGCCGTAGCTCGCCCGGTCCGCGAGCACGGCCTCGAGGGCCGCGTGGACCGGCGCGACCCCGGTGCCCGTCGCGACGAAGTAGAGGTCCCCGCCTCGAGCCCGCTCGAGCCCGAACCCGAGGCCGGCCGGCGGGGACATCTCGACGGCCCACCCGCGCCGGCCGCCCGCGATCCGGTCCGCGCACTCGCCGCCCTCCGGGTTGCCGATGCGCACGAGGAAGCGGACCGGGCCCGGCCCCGGGGGCGAGAACATCGCGAAGATCCCCTCGTCCCCGCCGAGGCGCATGCGGCAGAACTGGCCGGGATGCCGGTAGCGGTCGGTCCAGCCGGGTGGGGGCTGGACCTCCAGCCACGCCTGCTCGGTGGCGGCGGGGGTCACGTCCAGGAGCGTGGCGTACCCGTAAGCGTCGAAGGTCGGCAGCGGCATCCGGGGGAGCTTACCCGGAGCCCGGGACGGTCCGGCGGAGGGACTGCATCGACCGCTCAGACCTCGGAGAAGAGGTACATCATCTCGGTCGCGATCTGCCGCAGGCGCTCGTCGTAGCGGCTCGCCTCGGCCGGGGTGTCGTCGGCTTCCTTGGGGTCGACGTACGGCAGGCTGACCCGCAGCGCCGCGCCCGCGACGAACGGACACGCCTCGTCGGCGGCGGTGCAGGTCATGACGGCGGCGAAGCCCTCCTGCGGGTTGAAGGGATCGTCGTAGACCTTGGAGAAGCACTCCATGGGCGGCCCCTCGGGCCCGTACGTGACCTGGTAGTGGGGGTTGTCGCCGCCCGGGCTCTCGATGCGGAAGCCCGCCCGCTGGAGCGCCGCCACCGCGCGAGGATTGAACGCCGTGGCCTCCGTGCCGCCGCTGTAGGTCCCCACGCCGTCCACGCCGTACCAGGCCGCCGCGGTGGCGGCCCAGAGCTGGCTCATGTGGCTCCGCCGGGAGTTGTGCGTGCAGATGAACGTCAGGCTCGCTTCCTCGGCCGACGCACGCCGATCGCGGACGAACGCCGCGAGCCGCTCGAGGTCCGCCCGCCTCGGCTCGGGGATCGCGTCGAAGCCCGCGGGCAGGGCCGCCGCATAGGCTCGCAGCTCGGGATGCAGCGATGCCTGCGGCCCGCCACGGGCGCCGGGGTCGGAGTGCTCATCCATCGCGCGCGCCTCCTCGGACGGCGTGGGCTCGTGGGCGGGTTCGGCGACGCCGCAACCACCCACCAGGAGGAGGAGGCTGAACGACAGACGCTGGTGTCGGCCAAGGTCGCGCCACATGGATCCCTCGCTCGCCGCGAAGCCTACTCGCGGCGGGTGGACCCTACCTCCTCCAGCCGCACCTCGACCACCGCGTCGCGCCGCAGCTCCGACAGGAACTGCTGCTCCTGAGTCGCCATCGCGGTCTCCAGCATCTGCTGGTAGAGCTGGTCGCGGACCTCCTCGAAGGCCGGGACGATCGCCGACCCGAGCTCCCGCTCGCGAACCAGGAACACGTGGAATCCGGCGGGGCCGCGGACCACGGGGGAGATCTCCCCCGCCTCGAGCACGAGGAGCGCATCCTCGAGGGGAGCCGCGATCTCCCCCTCGCTCAGCCAGCCGAGCTCCCCCCCGCCGATCTCGTCCACGGCCAGCTCGAAGTCCTCGATCGTCTCGATCCGAGCCCGGACCTCCTCGAGCCGCCGGCCGACCGCGGCCGTCTGCGCCGCGCCACCGCCGTCGGGGTTCCGGAGGAACACGTGCGCGACCCGGAAGCGCGAGGTGCGACGGGCCTGGACCTGCTGCATGCGGTACCGGGCCCGCACCTGGTCCTCGGTGATGTTGACGCGGCTGCGGACCCGCAGGTTGAGCACCTTCAAGCGCAGGAGCTGGCGCTCGACGTCCTCCCGGTAGCGGGTCGCGCTGAAGCCCTGGGCCTGCACCGCGCGCCAGAACTCGGCGTCCGACAGGCCGCTCTGCTGGCGGATGTTCTCGATCGCCCGGTCCACCTCGGCCGGCGTCACCCCGACCTGCAGGTCCCGCCCCGCCTGCCGGATCAGCTCCTCGTTGACCATCTGATCCAGGAGGCGCCGGTAGAGCTCGTCGAGGGCGGCCATCCGCTCCGCCGCGGTCGGGGCCGCGAGTACCTGCGGCAGGATCGGGGCCGCCCGCTTCCGGAGGTCGGACAGGAAGATCGCCTCCTCGTTGACCACGGCCACGACGCGCTCGATCACCTCGGCCCGCGCGACGCGGGTCGCGCTGAGCGGTAGGGCGAGCGCGACCACGACCACCGCCGGGAGCCCCCGTCGGAGCGCCACCTTCCTCGCGTCCGTCATCCTCACGGCTCGTCTCCGTCCCCGCCGGGCACCTCCGGCAAGCGGACCTGGTCGAGGAGGCTCAGGTCCTGCTCGACGTCGTCCTGCGCCCGGAGGCGGGCGAGGAGCTCCTCCATCCGGCGGTCCTGGCGCTCCCGCTGCAGGCGGTTGCGGATGATCCGCTCGACCGACGCGAGGTCCTGGTCCCGCGCCGCGCGGCGCGCGGTCAGCATCACGATGTGGTAGCCGGCCTCGGTGCGGATCAGCTCCTCGGCGACCCCACCCTGAGCCTCGATCGCGAACGCCGCCTCCCGGACCTCGTCCGGGATGGACGGCTCGCCCTCGCGCTCCTCGCCGGGTCGGGAGAAGAAGCCGAGGTCGCCGCCCGACGCGCGCGTCCCGGCGTCGATCGAGTGCTCCCGCGCCAGCCGGCGGAAGCCGTCGATCCCCGAGGTCCGCCGCACCTCGTCGAGGACCCGGCGCGCGGTCTCGCCGTCCGCCAGCACGATGTGGGAGGCGCGGACCTGCGCCGGGCTCCGGAAGTCGTCCCGGTGCGCGGCGTAGTAGGCCTCGACCTCCTCGGCCTCGATCGCCGCCTCCTCGACCGCTCCCCGCCGCTCCTCGATCAGCCGCTGGACCATCGCCTGCTTCCGGGCGCGCTGGACCTCCGGCAGGTCGAAGTAGCCGCGCCGCTCCGCCTCCTGGGCCAGCAGCTCGAGCTCGATCATCTTCTCGAGGAGCTCCCGGCGCCGCTCCGGCGTCGTGTAGCGGGGCCGGATGAAGGCCCCGAGGGACGCGAGCTCCTCGGCGAAGTCGCCCACCGTGATCTCCCGGTCCCCGACCCGCGCGAGCACCTGCCCCGCCTCGGCCGGGGTCAGCCCGTGGACCCGGGGACCCTCCTCTGCCCCTTCCGAGCCCCGCGCGGGCTCCCCGCCCGAGCCTCCGCAGCCGCCGGCCGCGAGGAGGACGACCGAGGCCCCGAGGCACGTCAGTCGGCTGGAGAAGCTCCCATACGCCATCCGCCGAGCGGTAGCATAGGCTGCGGCCGGGCCCCACGCTCCGACCTGGGGCCCTGCGGCGGTGGCGCCTCGCCCGCTCAATCGATGAAGTTCCCCGGCTTGACCGGCGGCATCGGCGGCAGGTCCCGGTCACCCACCCGCTGGCGGATGTTGCGCTCGATCATCGTCGACAGGTTGGTGAGCGGCAGGTCGTTCGCGTCCGTACCGAAGGGGTCCTCGATCTCGTCGCCGACCGCGTCGAGGCCGAAGAAGGCGAAGGCGACGAAGGCGACCACGACCGGCGTCAGGCCCTGGATGGAGTTGACCAGCCCGAAGGGCAGCGCGAGGCAGTAGAGGGCGACGATACGGTGGATCAAGACGGTGTAGCTGAAGGGGATCGGCGTCTTCTTGATCCGCTCGCAGCCGCCTTGGATCCCGGTCATCTCGGTCAGGCTCCCTTCGAGCACCGACAGGTGATAGGGGTGGATCCACCCGCGGAGCCAGGCCTCCCGGAATCGGTCACCGAGGGTCTGGAGAATGGCGACGGGCCGGTTGGTCTCCCCCTCCAGGTCGTCCACCTCGGTCTCGGGGAGCAGCCGAAGGAGGACCTCCCGGTCGTCCTGGTCCCGGAGGTGGCATCGGAACGCGTGCACGTAGGCCGCGACCCGCCGCACCATCTCCGTGTGGAACGCGCGCAGCTCCCTCAGCTCGTCCTCCGCGATGCCCGGGTCGGGCCGGCTCTCGCGGTAGGGGTTGCGGGGCTCCTCGGTCAGCCTCGACGCGTCGACCTCGGTCGGGCCCGTCAGGGTGATGATCTGCCGGGTCAGCGAGCGGCTGACGTTGACCATCGCCCCCCAGAGCTTACGCCCCTCCCAGAACCGGTCTTAGCTCGTGTTGTTGCGAAACCCGAGGAAGATCGAGAGCGCGACGCCGATCAGGGTGAAGGGCGTGGTCGTGAGATCCTGATGGAACTGGCCCGACTGGAGGTCGAAGAAGGTGACGATGATCGCGATGAAGGTCACCGCGGCGATGCGGGGCCAGGTGCGGCGGATCGCGGTGCCCCGCAGCTTCAGCAGGACCCGCCAGTAGGGGACTTTCTCGGCGATGTGCATGGGGCGTCGGCAGGGCTCCGGGTTCGGTCGTCGAGGGGCCGGCCCTGCTCACGGGCCGTAGGCGGTGAGGGCGTCGGCTTCGGTGCCCACCAGCTCGAGGCGGTGCGCCCGCGCGGCGGGGTCGTAGCGGAGGAGCCAGTAGCATCGGTCGCGGCTCCGGTAGAGCGAGATGTGCGTGAAGTGAGGCGCGAAGTGCGCGGACCACCGCGGGTCGCGGGCACACTCGACGAGGTCGAGGTGCCGGTCGAGCCCCTGGGGCAGCGGCGCCCGGCCCTCGCCCGAGGCCCAGCCCCGACCCCGGTAGACCGGCGTCAGGTCGAGGACCCGCTCCTCGGCCGGGACGGCCTCTCCGTCCCGACAGCGTCGGTCCAGCGCGGCGATCCGCGCGCTCAGCTCCTCCGTCGACCCGGCGCCACCCACGCGGCGCCCTACTCGCGGGTCAGGTAGTAGGAGCTCGCCACCCTGCCGTACCGGTCGAAGCCGACGATGAGGATCGGCCCCGACCGGAAGCCCCCCGAGCGCCCGATGTCGTAGATGAGGTCGTTCGGGCCGAAGTCGTGGTCGCTGCACATCGTATTGGCCCCACAGAAGCGCCCCTCGCCGATCGCCTCCTCCAGCTGGCGCTTCGTCATGCCTTCGAGGAGCCCGTGGTCGACCACGTCCCGGGTCAGGGCGTTGTGTCGGTGCAGATCGTCCTCGTCCTCGATCGGGGTGTCGATCGCCGCCCTCAGCCGCTGGAGGGTGCCCTCCCGGTCGATGCCGGGACCGCAGGCGGCGACCACGGCGAGCAGGCCGAGCAGCGGGAGCGGGCTGAGCAGGGGCGGGCGCACGGCGCGGATCATGCGCTGGAACGCTCCCGTTGCGCCAGGGCGGATCGCCTCGCCGGCGGCCTGCCATGGCTCACGGCACGGGCGGGCCGGCCGGATGCGGCCGCCCCCGGGTCGTCCTAGATGGGGTGGGCCGTGGACCCGACCCACTCCTCCCTCGACGCAGCGCTCGAGCGTGCCGACGTCGGCCTCGACCAGGCGGCGGCGCGCCTCCTCGGGAGTGGCCGGACCGATGTGGCCGGCCTGCCGGCCCCGGCGGTCGCCCTGCTGCTCGCCAGAGCCCACGAGCGCGGGGGGCGGCCGATGGTCGTGCTCGCCCCCGACAACGAGCGGGCGGCGAGCACCGCCCGGGACCTGCGCCTGTTCACCGGAGCCGCGTCGACGGAGGACGACGACGCCCCCGACCAGGTGCTGTTCTTCCCGGCCTACGACCAGAGCCCCTTCGTCGACGTGGCGCCGGACCGCCGCGCGGCCATGGACCGCCTGACGACGCTCCACCACCTGGCCTCGGGGCTGCCGTGGCGCTTCCTCGTGCTGCCGCTGGCCGCGCTGGCCCGACGGGTCCCGCCCCGCGAGGCGCTCTTGCTCCGGTCGATGGTGATCCGCGCCGAGGAGGAGCTCGACCGGGACGCGCTCGTCGACGTGCTGGTGCAGGGGGGCTACGTCCGCGTGCCGGTGGTCGAGGACCCTGGCACGTTCGCCGTCCGGGGGGCGCTGATCGACATCTTCCCGCCGAGCGCCCGCGCTCCGGCCCGCATCGAGCTCGACGACTGGCTCGTCCTCTCGATCAAGCGCTTCGAGCCCGACGACCAGCGGACCCTCGGCCCGATCGACGAGCTGTCGGTCCACCCGGTGCGCGACGCCCTCTACGGCCCCGAGGAGCTGGCGCGGGCCAAGACCCGGATCCGCGAGCTGTGCGACCGGCTGAACGTGCCGACCCGAGCGGCGCGCCAGCTCCTCGAGGACCTCGAGTCGGGCCGCCTCTACCTCGGCATCGAGGCCTACCTGCCGGGCTTCTACGAGCAGCTCGACGACCTCCTGGCCTACCTCCCCGAGGGCTCCCCGCTCGTGCTGCTCGATCCGACCCGCGCGACCGAGGAGCTCTACGAGAGCATCGACCGAGCGGCCCGGGACCACGAGGCCAAGGAGGTGGACGGGGCCCCGGTGTTCCCCTTCGACGCCCACTACCTGCCCGAAGGGCATCTCGCGGAGCGGGTCCTCGGCGCGGACCTCACGGTCGTCCACCCGGTCGCGGTGAGCGGCCGGGCGGACGAGGGCGAGGAGGGCCCCTTCGCGGCGGCCGAGACCGTGGCCCACGACGCGGTCCTGCGCCTGGGCGCCGAGGACCAGGCGCTGCTCGTCGCCGAGCTCAAGGCGCGCCGCCAGAGCCACGGTCGGGACGACGCGCTCGCCCCCCTCGCCCAGCGGGCGCGACGCTGGCTCGAGCAGGGGCTCCGGGTGGTGTTCACGGCCCGCACCGTGACCCAGGCCCAGCGCCTCCGCGCTCTCCTCAAGGGCTACGACGTCCCCGTCGAGACGTCGTCGCCGCCCTTCGACACGGCCACCCTCCGCGGGATCCCCCCGGGTCGGGTCCAGGTGCTCGTCGGGGACCTCTCGGCCGGGTTCCTGTTCCCGGCGGAAGCCCTGGCGGTGGTGACCGAGGAGGAGATCTTCGGCACGCGAGCTCGGCGCAAGCGGGCGACGACCGACCGCGCGAAGGCGCGGCGGGCCCAGGGGCGGGCCTTCATCGAGGATCTCCGCCAGCTCAAGCCCGGCGACTACGTCGTCCACGCCGATCACGGGGTGGGGACCTACCTCGGCCTCGAGCAGAAGCGCGTGGGGCTGAGCAAGGACGAGCAGCTCCGCGGGCTCTCGACGGCCGCGGTCGAGGTGCTGGTCGTCGAGTACGCGAAGGGCGACAAGCTCTTCCTGCCCGTCACCCGCCTGCATCAGCTCCAGAAGTACTCCGGCGGCGAGGGGCAGAGGCCGAAGATCGATCGGCTGGGCGGTCAGACCTTCGCGAAGACCAAGGCGCGGGTCCAGAAGCACGTCAAGCAGATGGCGGAGGAGCTCCTGCGCCTCTACGCCGAGCGCCTGGCCCACCAGCGGCCTCCCCTCGAGCCCGCGGACCGCGGCTACGACGAGTTCGAGGCGACCTTCCCCTTCGAGGAGACCCCGGACCAGGCCACCGCGATCGAGGACGTGCTCACCGATCTCGAGGGGCAGACGCCGATGGACCGCATCGTCTGCGGGGACGGCGGCTTCGGAAAGACGGAGGTCGCCGTGCGCGCGGCGTTCCGGGTCGCGAACGGCGGACGGCAGGTCGCCGTGCTGTGCCCGACCACGGTGCTCGCTCAGCAGCACTTCAATACCTTCCGGGACCGCCTGCGAGACTACCCCCTCCGGGTCGAGGTGCTCAGCCGCTTCGTCGACCGCAAGGGCCAGAGCGAGGTGCTGGCCGCGACCAAGGAGGGGAAGGTCGACATCCTGGTCGGCACCCACCGGCTTCTGTCGAAGGACGTCCACTTCAAGCAGCTCGGCCTCCTGGTCGTGGACGAGGAGCAGCGCTTCGGGGTGACCCACAAGGAGCGGATCAAGAAGCTGAGGAGCGAGGTCGACGTGCTGACGCTGACCGCGACGCCGATCCCGCGCACCCTGCAGCTCGCGGTGGGCGGCCTGCGGGACCTGAGCCTGATCACGACCGCGCCCGTCGACCGCCGCGCGGTCCGCACCGTGGTGACCCGGTGGGACGACCACCTGATCAAGGAGGCGATCCAGCGGGAGCTCGCCCGCGGCGGCCAGTGCTTCTTCGTCTACAACCGGATCGAGGGCCTGTACGAGCGCGCGCAGCGCCTCCAGGACCTCGTGCCCGAGGCCCGCTTCGCGATCGCCCACGGCCAGCTCGCGGAAGGGACCCTCGAGCGGACCATGACCGACTTCGTCGACGGGGCCTACGACGTGCTCTGCTCGACCGCGATCATCGAGAGCGGCCTCGACATCCCGCGGGCCAACACGATCCTGATCGACCGCGCCGACCTGTTCGGCCTCGCGCAGCTCTACCAGCTCCGCGGGCGGGTCGGCCGCTCCAAGGAGCGCGCCTACTGCTTCCTCTTGACGCCGCCCCCCAGCCAGATGACCGACGAGGCGCGGGCCCGCATCGAGGCGCTCGAGCGCTTCAGCCAGCTCGGGGCCGGCTTCAGCGTGGCGAGCCTCGACATGGAGCTGCGGGGCGCGGGGGACGTGCTGGGTGGGGAGCAGAGCGGCAACGTCGCCGCGGTCGGCTTCGATCTATTCCTCCACATGCTCCACGAGGCGGTCGCGGAGCTCCGCGGCGAGCCCATCGTGCACGACGTCGACACCGAGCTGACGGTCGACGTCGAGCACTTCCTCCCCGACACCTACGTCGAGGACGTCGGCCTCCGGCTGTCCTTCTACAAGCGCTTCGCGGCCGCCGAGGACGAGCAGGAGGTGGCGGACCTCGCCGCGGAGATGGAGGACCGCTTCGGCCCACCGCCGCCGGTCGCGCTGGCCTTCGTCCGCGCGATGGGCCTCCGTCCGCCGCTCCGGGCGCTCCGGGTCCTCGGCTGCGAGGCCACCGCCCGGCGGGTCACCCTCCACCTGCGCGAGGACACCCCGCTCGACCCCGCCAAGGTGATGAAGCGTGTCGCCCGGCGGGGCAGCCCCTGGAAGCTGACGCCCGACATGAAGCTGACCCGGCGCTTCCGCGAGGACGACCCTCCGGGGAGCGGGTTCGACCGCCTCGAGACCCTGCTCGGCGAGCTCGAGGACCTCCGCCGGGAGGACCCCGATGGAGAGAGCCCCGCGCTCGCGCGCACGTAGCGCGCCGCGCTCCGTGTCGTTTTTCTCCTCGCGCCTCCGGCACGAATTTGCAGCCCCAGCGTACGCTTTCGTGAATCGATGCCGTTTCGGACCGGTCCGAAGCGGGCCGCCGCACGGGGCGGCGGCGGGGTTCCCGGGAGGAGAAAGTGATGCGTATTCGCAGTCTTGTCGCGACGGTGGGGGCAGCCGCGCTCGCCGTGGGGCTCCTGAGCGCGTCCGCCGTGGCGGTCGCGCAGCTCACGATCGGCCAGAGCAACAGCAACTTCGGTCGAGGCCAGCTCAACGGCGGCTTCATGCCCGATCCGTTCGCGGTCGCGATCACGTCGGGCGGCGGCCTCGACGCCAGCAGCATGAACCTCGCGCCGGGCTGCCGGGGGTACGTCACCCAGCGCCCGGACTACATCCTCAACTACAGCAACCCCGCCTCCTTCCTGCGCTTCTACTTCGTGGCGGCCGGCAACGGCGACACCACCCTCGTGATCAACGACGCGAACGGGCGGTGGCACTGCAACGACGACAGCTACGGCCTCAACCCCGGCATCGATCTGCGCAACCCGCCCCAGGGGCAGTACGACATCTGGGTCGGCAGCTACGCATCGGGCCAGAACATCCGGGGTCAGCTCTACGTCACGGAGATGCAGAGCCAGCGCCCCTAGGCCTAGAACTCGTAGGCTGCCCCGAGCTCGGGAGCCCGGGGGGGGGGCGAGGTGCTCGACTCGATCGGGACGGGGGTCGGTCCGCCTCGGCAACGGGCCCAGCAGGCGCCCGTCAACCGCGGAAGTCCGACGCCTTCAGGCCGTGCTGGCGAAGGAGGCGCTCCAGGGACTTGCGGTGGATCCCCGCGTGCTGGGCCGCCGCATCCAGGTCGCCCCGGTGACGGCTGACGAGGCGGACCAGGTACTCCCGCTCCATCGGCGCGATCCAGCGGTCCCGGGCCTCCTTCAGGGGGAGCTCCTCCGACACCTCGGGGGCGAGCTCCCCCGCGTCGTCGTCGGCCGGGTCGGGGGAGGCCATCGGCGCTGCCCCCAGCGGGTCCGTGAGGGCGCCATCCGTGACGCGTAGGTCCTCGGCCGTGATCACCGGTCCCGACGCGAGGAGCGCGGCCCTCTTGAGCACGTTGCGCAGCTCCCGCACGTTGCCCGGCCAGCTCCGCTGCAGGAGCTCGCGCTCCGCGTCGTCGGCGAGGGCCAGCTCGGCGTCCTCGCCGCCCAGCGCAGCCAACAGCCGACGCCCGATGACGGGCAGGTCGGTCAGACGGTCCCGCAGCGGCGGGAGCTGCACGACCACCTCCGCGAGGCGGTAGTAGAGGTCTTCCCGGAACGTGCCCTCGCGGATCATCGTGGGCAGGTCCCGGTGGGTCGCCGCGACGACCCGCACGTCGATCTCCGAGAGCTTCGAGGCGCCCAGGCGCTTGACCTCGCCGCGCTCCAGCACCCGCAGGAGCTTCGGCTGCAGGTCGAGGGGCAGCTCGCCGATCTCGTCGAGGAAGACCGTGCCGTGGTCCGCAGCCTCGAAGGCCCCCTGGCGCTGGCGGTCGGCGCCGGTGAAGGCGCCCCGCTCGTGGCCGAAGAGCTCCGACTCGATCAGCGTCTCGCTGATCGCCCCGCAGTCGACCACGACGAAAGGGCCCTCGGCCCGGGCGCTGTGGGCGTGGATCGCCCGGGCCGCGAGCTCCTTCCCGGTGCCCGTCTCCCCGACCAGGATGCAGGCGAGGTCCGTCGGAGCGAGGCGGGCCAGGAGCGCGAACACCGACCGCATCGCGCGGGACGTCCCGTAGAGCTCGCCGAAGTGGTCCGCCGCGCCGAATTCGATGCGCTCCCACTTCTTGCGCGGCTGGAAGATGATCTCGGTGTCGCCGAGGCGCAGCCGAGCCCCGGGCGCGAGGAACGCCTCGACGACGGGCGTGTCGTCGACGACGGTCCCGTTCGTGCTGTCCAGGTCGCGCAGCAGGTAGCGGTCCCCCTGGACGCGGATCGCGCAGTGGCGCCGGCTCACGGTCGAGTCGGTCAGGACCAGGTCGTTGCCATCGGCGGTCCCGATCGTGAGCTGGGTGGCGGGGATCTCCACTTCCTGCCCACGGTCGGGCCCGGAGGCCACGAGCAGCCGGTGGCGGTGCTCGACGAGGAGCGGACCCTCGCCATCGTCTCGAACCTGAGTCCCGCGGAAACCGCTCTGGGTTTTGGGGCCGTCCTCCCGCTCCATGGGGCCAGGGCAGGCTAGCACAGGCCAACCTTGCGCGGCGGCGGGCCGGCCGTAGGCTCGGGCCGACCGGAGGTGTGACCGTGACCCTGGGGGACGAGCTGGCCGCGTTGTTCCGCGCGGAACGGGAGATGGCCGCCGCCGAGGCGCGCGTGCTCGGGCATGACGCGTCGGCGTTGGCGACGGCCCTGTCGGCCGCCGTCGAGGAGGCGGAGGGCCTGGACGAGCACGACGAGGCGGTCCGACGCCTGCAGCGCCTCGCCGACCTCTGCGCTCAGGTCCCGGGGCCGGAGCCCGTGCGCTGCCTGCTCCGGATCCTCGCCCACCCCGAGCCCGCCGTCCGCGTGGAGGCCGGTGAGGCCCTCCGGGACGTCGCCTTCGAACGGTTCAAGGAGGTGGCCCGGGCCGTCGAAGGGGCCCTGGCCGACGGCCGGGAGGACCTCGCCATGGAGGAGCTCCCGTTCGTGCTGACCGAGGTCCGGGACCCCGACCCGGTGCCGCTGCTGGGGCGGTTCCTCGCGGCGAAGCGCGCCGAGGTCGTGGCCGCGACGATCGAGGCCCTGGCCGACTACGGCGACCCGGCCGCGGTCGCGCTCCTGTCGCCGCTCGTGGATGACGACCGGGAGGCGACCCTCGAGGACCTCGAGGAGGACGTCGTGCGGGTGGGGGACCTCGCGGCCGAGGCGATCCGCGACCTGGGCGGCGAGTGACTCCGAGCGGGCGAGAGCGTGCCCAACGCGTCCCTCGGCCGCTTTTTCCTCGACGGGACGCGCGATTCGCCCGACGTTGGGGTCCGAGCTCGAGCTTCGAGCAGGAGGGAGACGGGATGCGGCGACACCGGGTGCGCAACGACTGGGTTCTCGGGCCGGTACTCTTCGCGCTCGCGTGCGGAGGCGGAGGCGAGACCCACTCCCACGAGGAGCAGGCGGATCCCGAGGCGGAGGGACACGGGGAGCCGGCCGAGGGCGAGGGCCTGCCGCCGCTCCCCGCGGTGCCCGCTGGCGCGCGCGTGATGTTCGTGAGCCCGACCGCAGGTGCGACCGTCGCCGGGCCGCTCGAGGACGGCAAGGTCACCGTGCACGTCGAGATGGGCGTCGAGGGGATGCGCGTGCAGCCGGCCGCGGACGGGGTGCAGGAAGGCACCGGTCATCACCACATCATCGTCGATGGTGAGGGCGTCCCGGTCGGCGAGGCCGTACCCGCCGATGACACCCACATCCACTTCGGGGGCGGCCAGACCGAGACCGACCTGGCGCTCGCGCCGGGCGAGCACACCCTGACGCTGCAGTTCGCGGATGGGCTGCACCGGTCCTACGGCCCCGCGATGAGCTCGCAGATCCCGGTGACGGTGGCGGCCGAGGACGCCGCGGCCGAGGCCGAGTAGAACGGGGAGCGGGCTCGCCTCCCCGTTCGGACGAGGACAGGGTCTACTTGCAACTCGCTTGCATTTGCGTAGCCTCGTCCCATGAGCGTGAACGAGCCCGAGTCCTGGGATCTGGTGGCGGACAGCTACGCGCGCGTCGTCGCGCACCAGCTCGAGCCCATCGCCGCCGACGCTCTTCGGCTCGCGGAGGTCACTGGCGACGACCGCGTCCTGGACGTCGCGACGGGCCCCGGCACCCTGGCCCTCCTGGCCGGGAAGGTCACGCGCGTCGTCGCCACGGACTTCTCGGCCGGGATGGTCGAGCAGGTCCGCGCGCGAGCGGACGCGGCCGGCCTGGCCACCGTGGAGGCGCAGGTCGCCGACGGGCAGGCTCTGCCCTTCGAGGACGGGGCCTTCGACGCCGCGTTCTCGATGTTCGGGCTGTTCATCTTCCCCGAACGGGCGCGCGGGTTCGCCGAGCTATTCCGGGTGCTTCGGCCCGGAGGCCGCGCGGTGGTGTCCAGCTGGTCGACGCCCCCTCCAGATCACGCCTTCACGATCGCCAACGGGCTGTTCGCCGAGCACGCGACCGATGCGCCGGGAGGGGGCGACGGCCCCCCGCTCGCGACGGCGGAGGCTCTCGAGGAGGAGATGAGCGAGGCGGGGTTCACCGTGACGGTCGAGAGGTCCAGCCATGCGATGACCTTTCCATCCACCGAAGCCCTCTGGCGCGACCTGAGGGCCTCCCACGTGGGCTTCGCCCTCCTGACGAAGACGCTGCCGCCAGCCGAGCTCGAGAAGCTGAACGCAACGCTCCACGAGCGGCTGGTCGGATCGCTCGGCGAAGGCCCGCAGGAGGTCGCGCTGGAAGCCTGGCTCGGCCTCGGACGGAAGGGCTGACGCGCTCCCCGGGGGCCGAGGCTGGAGGCGGTCGCTAGACTCGCCGCATGCCTCGCATGGTGGCTCCCCGGCCCTGGCTCTTCCTGCTGTGCCTCCTGTTCGCGAGCGCCCCGGGCTGCGACGGCGGCGAGGGGGGCGAGCAGGCCCGGGGCCGGAGAGAGGCTCCCGAGGAAGGACGGGCCGGGGACCGGAGAGGGGCCCCCGCGAGAGGGTCGGCGGCAGCCCCGAGGGACCCCGCGTCGCGAACGACCTCCCGAACCACGCCGGCGTCCACCGCATCGCTCCCACCCTCGGTCCCCACGACCGAGGGCCTGACTGGAGAAGCGACCCCCTTCCCCCATCCGGAGACACCGAGGGT
The DNA here is from genome assembly GCA_050331215.1 of Sandaracinaceae bacterium. Lineage (GTDB taxonomy): Bacteria > Myxococcota_A > Polyangia > Polyangiales > Sandaracinaceae > JBHJHB01. The sequence goes on from JBHJHB010000008.1 coordinate 20,644, forward strand.
GCGGGTCATCCGCGACCTCCTCGAGGGTGTGGTCCGCACCCACGCCCTCCAGCCGGCCAACGCCTGGGCCCTCGGCCACGGGCTCCTCGCCCTCGGCCCCGACGCGGCGCTGCCCGACGGCCGGTCGGTCGTCGACCATCTCTTCGAGACGTTCGCGGAGCGGCAGGACGGCTGGGTCCGGTTCCCCGAGACGCGGGGCTCGGTGCCGGTCGAGCCGCACCGGGACCTGGTGCTCAAGGCCCTGACGGAGATCGGGGTCGAGCCGGACCGCCCCGTCGTCGTCGAAGGGGCGCCCGCGACGCCGGCGGATCTCTATCGGGGCTCGCTCTCCCGGAGCTGGATCGACGGGCCGCGCCACGCCTACCGCGACTGGAACGACGCCGGCTGGTCCCTTCAGGGCCTCGCTGCCTGGGCGAGCCCCGATCTCGCCTGGACGGCGGAGGGGGGGCACGAGACGAGCCTCTCGGCGTTGACCGTCGCGGCCCTCGACGTGCTTCGGGACGAGACCGCCGTCCTCCGCCGAGCCCGCACCGCGGGGGAGCGGCCGAGCCGCGCGGACCTCGGACGGGCCGGGCAGCTCGGGATCATCCGATACACCTGTGGCGGCGCCCACTTCCTGCAGGGCGTGGCCTACGCCGCGGGACGGGGGTTCGTGCCGGAAGCGCGCCTCCGTGAGCTCGACGAGGAGGCCTCCGTGGCTCTCTGGCGACTGTCCTGGGAGATCCCCGATCTCGACGCCCTCATCCAGACGGAGGCGGAGCTTCGTCCCTATCTCCTCGTCCAGCGCCTCAAGTTCCTCGGCCACCTCCTCGAGACGGTCCACAAGCTCGCGATCCTCGATCTGTTCCATCCCACCAGGGACGAGCGGCAAGCGATGACCCAGGCGGTCGACGAGCTCGCGCGGACCGCCATCACCCTGCAGGCCATGGGCTGGTTCACGGGGCTCGGCGCGTTCCGCCGCGAGCCCCGCCCCCGCTACCCGGGCTGGACGACCAACGAGCAGCTCTACCTCGACACCGTCGGCGACGCGTCCCACGCCCTTCGCGGCCTCGACCTCGCGACCGGCCGGGGGGTGCTGCTCCACTGACGTGGATGGCGCGCCCGCGCCTCCGGCTGGTCACGGCGGCCTTCGCCTACCTCGCAGGTCATCGAAGGCCGCGCTCGGAGCCGTCAGGGTCCGGCTGGAGGTTCCGATGACGTGCCGTTCCCGACCGATCGCGCGGCCCCTGCGCTGGGCGCTTCTCTTCAACGCGGTGTTCTCGACATTCTGCGCGCTCGCGCTCGCCGCGTTCGCCGACCGACTCCGGCCCCACCTCGGTGACGTGCCGACGGTCGCCCTCCAGGCCCTCGCGGCCGGCCTCGCCGTCTTCGTGGCGCTCCTGGTGTGGCAGGCGATCTGCGATCCACCGCGGCTCCTCTGGGCGCTGCTGACGATCGTGGCGGACGCCCTGTGGGTCCTCGGAAGCGCCGTTCTGTTGAGCCTGGTGGGGGACCGGCTGAGCGGCCTCGGGGTCGCGCTCGTCGTCACGGTCGCGGCGGTCGTAGCCGTCAGCGCGGCGCTTCAGTGGCGCGGGCTCCAGCGCGTCATCCGCCGGCCCGATCCGCGCCTCGGCACGGCGCACCGCTACGAGGTGGACGTCGAGGTCGACGTCGCGCGCGAACGGCTCTGGCCCGTGGTGGCGGACCTCGGGTCGATCCGCGACCACGGCCGCAGCTTGACCGAGTCCTTCGTCGAGGGGGGCGCCAGGCCGGGGTTGGGCGCGGTGCGGCGATGCGTGAACGATCAGGGCAGGCGCTGGGCCGAGGAGGTCACCGGGTGGCGCCCCGAGCACGGGATGGAGATGCGCTTCCTCAGTGACGAGGCGAGCTTCCCCTTCCCGATGGACCCGATGCACGGCGGATGGGTCCTCGAGGCGCTCGGCCCCGAGCGGACGCGGGTGACGGTGTGGTGGGCCTTCACCACCAAGCCCGCCTGGGCCGCACCGGTGATCGTGCCCCTCATGGACGCCGGGCTGCGCCGCGACATGGCAGCCACGGTCCGGTCGATGGCTGCGCGGGCGCGCGCGCCAGGGGCCGGGCCGGTCGCGCAGCCGCCGAGTGGGCGCTCCGCTTCAGGACCTCGTAAGGCGTCCTCCACACCGTGATCCTCCGTGGGCGCCCCGACGCCCCGGAAAGGTGAACGATGACCAAGCTGCTGACCCGACTCGTCCTGCCCGCCCTCGGCCTCGCTGGCCTCACCGTGGCTCCGGCCCTGGGCGCTCCCCTACCCGGCCTCGGCTCCACGCCGGCCCAGGGGGTGACGATCCGCCCGGTCGCCGACGCGGACGACCCGCCGACCCCGGCGCCAGCGGTCGCCGAGGTTGGCACGAGGGCGGCCGTGGCGTCCGTGACCCTCGAGGCGAGCCCCCTGCCGTCCCCGGGCCCCGAGACGTCGGGAATGGAGGCGGCGCGCTCGGTGGCCACGGCGGAGCGCCCGGTGGCCGAGGGTGAGCCGACCGAGCCCCGACGCACGGCGCCCGCGCCGGAGCGCCCGGAGCCCGCGGCGAGGCCGCTCCCGGCTCGCGTGGCGGCGAAGCCCGCCGAGCGACCCCGGCCGCGCGCCGACCGGAGCCGGGACGAGGTGAAGGTGGTCTCCGGACCTCTGCCCGCCCTCGACGACCACTACGGCTGGAAGATCGCGACGGCCGAAGCGGCGGTGCGTCGGGAGACCGATCCCGAGCGGCGGGCGGTGCTCGAGCAGATGCTCGCCGAGATCATCGCTGCTCGTCCGGGGGCCGCCGACGCAAGCAGCCAGTGAGCGCGGGCGCCGGCGACCCGATCCAGGAAGCCCGAGCCCGCTCGTGCCGACCGGGCGCCCCTTCGGGCCGCCCGACTCGCCGTCACCCTCCAGGGTCGACCGGAGCGATGGCCTCGGCCAGGTCGGGGATCGCGAAGCTCCTCGAGTCGACGAGGACTTCGTTGTTCACGTAGGCCACGTCCTCCCGGAGGAGCTCGAGCGGGAAATCGTCCTGGAGGCACACGGCGATCGGATGATCGCGGACGACCCCGTCGCTAAGCCGGGCTCGACCGCCGCTGGCGATCTGAACCCCGCAGACCTCCCCGCTCGCCAGCTCGAAGCGCCGCACCTCCGCGCTCGCGCCGAGCACGCTGGCGAGGCTCACCCCCGGAGGTTGGTCGGTGCACTCGGGAGCGCACGTGGGCCCCTGGGTCAAGCGGACGACCACCTCCTCGGCGTCGAGGATGCTCCGCTCGGCGGCGAGGACGCCGATCTCCCGGTTGCTCTCGACGAGGCCGCGCCGGAGCTCCATCCGCGCCCCGCGCTGGACGCTCAGGCCGCGCCCCCCAGAGACGTCGGTCGCGAGGGTGTCTCGGACCACGACATCATCGACCATCGCCAGCGCCCCCTCGCCGCTGACGAGCACCCCGGTTTCGTGGTTCCCCTCCAGAAGCGCCCGGCGGAGCTCGCCCACCGCGCCGTCCTGAACGCCAAGACCCCGGCCGAAGGCGCCGTCGCTCCGCCGAGGAAGCGTGCCACGGACAGCGATATCCTCGAGGACCGCGTGGACGTACGCGCCGACGACGATCACACCGGCGTCGCGGTTGCCCTCGAAGAGGCCCCGGCGAAGCTCGACTCGGGCGTCGAACTGGACATTCAAACCCCGGCCGCCCTCGCCATCCCGGCTCCGGGCTCGGGTTTCCCGCACGACGAGGTCCTCGAGGACCGCGCTCGTGCCGTCACCGCCGATGAGCATCCCCGCGTCATGGTTGCGCTCGACGACGGCGCGGCGCACCGCCACCCGGACGCCGAACTGAGCGCCGAAGCCCCATCCCCCGCTACCGTCCGTGAGCGGACGGGTGTCGCGGACCACGAGGTCCTCGAGCTCCGCCTCGGCTCCCGTCGCGAGGATCGCGCCGGCGTCGTGATTGCCCGAGAGGAGAGCCCGAAGGAGGTTCAGCCGCGCCCCGGACTCCACCTCGATGCCGCGCCCGAGACGGCCGCTCCCCTCCTCCGGGAGGGTGTCTCGCACCACGAGGTCCTCGACGCCCGCCTCCGTGCCTTCCCCGTAGACGAACACCCCATAGCGACGGTTGCGCTCGAGGAGCCCGCGGCGAAGCACCAGCCGGGCGCTTTCCTGGAGAACGATGCCATCGCCCACGGTCCCGTCCCGCTGTCGGGGCTGCGTGTCCCGGACGATGAGGTCCTCCACCGCCGCCTCCCCACCGCCATAGAGAAGCACCGCGACGTCGTGGTTCCTCTCGAAGAGGGCGCGCCGGAGCTCCAGCCGCGCCCCGAGCCCGACGTCGAGGCCGCGGCCGAAGACGCCTTCGACCGCTCGCGGCAGGGTCTCGCGGACCACGAGATCCTCGACCGTCGCGCTGCTTCCCTCATCCTGAAGGAGAAGGCCGAGGCCAAGGTTCCGGTCGAGGATCGCTCGCCGAAGGTCGAGCCGACCTCGGGCGTGGACGCGGACGCCGAGACCGTCGTACTCCGCGAGCCGAGCCTGCGTGTCCCGGACGACGAGGGAGCGGGCCTGGACCCGGGCGCCGGACGCCACCTCGATCGCGGCCGGATCCCCCACGACCCTGCGGACCCGGACCCCGTCGAGCGTCACCGCGGCCCCCGGCCGACGGACCCGCACCCCGACCGTGGGCGCTGGGCCGACGCTCACGTTCTCGACGCGGATCGGGGAGTCGTGCCGGGACACGTCCAGAACGGCAGGTCGCAGGGCCGCCGCCGTCAAGGACGACGCGCGGGTGCACAGCCCGCGCACCGACACCCCGTCGGGCCAGGCGCGGTCGACCTCGTACGTCCCCGCCCCTAGCACGAGGAGCACCCCCGCCCCTGCCGCGTCGAGGGCACCTGCCAGCGTCGGAAAAGGAGAGCTCTCGCTCCCGTTGCCCTCCGCCCCGGCGGACGCGAGGACGAAAAGGCGCGGGGTGTCCGGCGGAACATCGACCAAGTCCGGAAAGCGGCCCTCCGGGCACGTGCGCCCGATGGCAGCGCAATCGGCCTCGCCCGGGAAGTGCGCCTCCCCGTCGGGGCACGCGAGGGCGCCGTCCGCCGGGTAGGGGTCGCAGGTCCTCACGCCGCCTTCGACCACCGGCCTCCAGCCGTCGGGGCACGCCCACGCGACCGGGGGGTCTCCGCCCTCGAGCCACGGAAGGTCGGGCGACGCGATCGGCGGGGAGCCCTCCTCCAGCCAGGGGACCCGCGCCGGCCACCCAGCCCCCTCGGGGCGCTCACAGCGGAAGTCGCCGTCGGCGCACGCCTCCCGGGACGGGCAACCCGACGAGAGGACCAGCAACAGGAAGGCAAGGGCAGGAGCGAGCCGAGACGACACTTCTTGGCTCGAGAGAGTAGCCCACACGAGGGGCCTCGCGCGCCCAGAAGCAGCGCAGCGCTCATTCCGAGCGATGAGACAACGGGCCCTCGCTCCTCGAGCTCAGTCAGGGAGCGGCGCTCGCCGTCGGCGAGGATGGAGTCGGCCATGCCTCCAGCCCAGCTGGAGCCGCTCCACCGTGGTGCGGCGCAGCCGCCGCAGTGTGCGGTCGAGCTCGTCGGCGTCCCGATCTTCCACGGGCGCGAGCTGCCCTGGTAGCGACGGAGGCCCGGAGACGAGGCGATCGTCCAGCCGCGCCTCCGGCGTTCGGGTCACCCACGCTGACCTCGAGCTCAGGCTCCCCGAGCCGCGGGGCGGAGCTCGTCCACCAGCCGACGCCAGCGACGCTGGATGCCGCCCGGGACGCGCCGCGCGCGGCGCTCGATCCGCTCCCAGACCGTTGCGCCGGGGGCCGAGTCGATCCGCAGCGGTGCGAATGCGCGCGCGATCGCGGTGCGCTCATCGACCCCGAGCGACAAGCGCCCCGCTTCGGCGTTCTGACGCGCCTGCTCGGGCCGGCTCGCACCGACGACCACGCCATCCAGGTCGCCATGCTGCAGCGCCCAGGCCAGCATGACCTGGCTCAGGCTCATGCCGTGCGAGCGCGCGATCGGAACCACGACCCCGTGCAGGGCATCCACCACCTTGGCGAGATTGTCGGGGTGGTACAGCGGGTCGACCCGGCGTAGGTCACCCTCGGCGAGCTCATCGCGGGCGCGGGCGCCGAACTTCCCGGTGAGCGCGCCGCGTGCCAGGCAGGTGTGGGCGAGGGTGCCGATCGCGTGGGCGCGGGCGAGCGGCAGCACCTCTCGCTCGCACGACCGCTCGAGGGGGTTGTAGGTCACGAGCAGGCTTGCCAGCGGAGTCGCGCCGAGGGCCCGATGCGCGGCGCGAATCTCGCGGGGTCCGAAGTCCGTGGAGAGCCCGATCGCACCGACCTTGCCTTCCTGCCGCAGCTCATCGAGCGCACCCATGGTCTCTGCGATCGGTGTCGTGCGGTCCAGTGCGTGGACGTGCACCAGATCAATGCGCTCGACCCCCAGACGACCCAGGCTGTCTTCCACATCCTGTCGCACAGCCCGCGGGCGACAGTCATACCGGACAGTTACCGGTTCACCGGTGATGTCGGTGCCGGTGAACATGGGCTTTCCGTAGGTGTCCCGCCAGCGCAGGCCGACCTTGCTGAAGACGCGTACGTTCGTCGAGCGTCGGCGCCGCAGCGCCTCCCCGACGCGCCGTTCACACTCGCCGAAGTCGTACAGCGGCGCGCAATCGATCGCCGCCACACCGTGGTCGATCGCAGCAACCAAGGTCTCGATGTGGCGCTGGCGGTCGAACCGGAGTCTGCCGATGGCCATCCCACCGGCGACGATCCGACTCTCGCCAAGGAGAGCGTGGATAGGGGTCATGGTCCTCACGTCCACCCCCCCGCGGCGCACCTAGGGCTACATGCCGCCTAGCCAAAGGCGGGTGGGTGTCGCCTTGACAACGGCGCGTGACCAGCTCACCCGTGACACGTTTGAACACGGCGCCGGATTGCACCCACACCGCAGCCCACATGCGGGTGCGCCTGTCCGGACCTCGCACGCCTACAGCTCGGAGGTGATGCCGGCGGACAGGCCGACGGCCCAGCCGTCGTCCCCCGACCAGACGTCCTGTGCCGGTCGAGACCGCCCGGACGCTCGTAACCCCCTCCGCGACGCTCGCATCGGACGAGGGGACCCGCGGTTCGGCCTGCCCGAGGTCTTCGACGGCCCGGCCAAGGAGCTCGACCTCGGACTGGTGTTCATGCTGCGGCTGACCGCGCGCAGCGACCTGTACCGCGTCCGCCTCGCCATCCCCGGCGCCCGGCGACGCGCTGGAGAGCGAGTGATCATGAAGCATGCTCTGTTGTCGTGCGCCCTCGGGCTCGCCGCCTTCGCGTGCGGCGGCTCGACCAGCCCGGCCCCGAACGCCCCAGCCCCGGCCGCGTCGGTCCCGACCGAGCCCACCACCGCGCGGGTCCTGAGCAACCGCGACCACCGCGGCGTGGCGATCGGCGGCTACGACCCGGTCGCGTACTTCGACGGCGGCGAGCCGACGGCAGGCGATCCGCGCTGGGCGGCGACGCACCGGGGCGCGACCTATCACTTCGCGAGCGAGGCCCACTACTGGACCTTCGTCGAGCACCCCCAGCGCTACGTCCCGGCCTTCGGCGGCTACTGCGCGTTCGCGGCGAGCGTCGGCCGCCTGAGCCCGATCACCCCGACGGTGTGGCAGATCGTCGACGGCCGCCTGCTGCTCCAGCACAACCAGCACGCCTACGACCTCATGCAAGAGGACCTCGCGGGGAACCTCGCCCGGGCCGACCGCAACTGGCCGCGGCTCTCTGACGAGAACGGCCACCCGGAGCGGGGCCTGGTCAACGTCGACCCGAACGGCGTCGCGGTCGGCGGCTACGACGTGATGAGCTACCGCGACGGCGAGCCGGCGGCCGGCGACCCGGAGATCTACAGCCACTACCGCGGCGCCACCTACCGGTTCATCAGCCAGCCGCACCGCGCCGCCTTCGAGGCGAACCCGGCCCGCTTCATCCCGGCCTTCGGAGGCTTCTGTGCCTACGCGATGAGCGAGGGCCGGCTCCGCCCGGTCGACCCGACCATCTTCCGCGTGATGAACGACCGGCTGCTCCTCCAGCACAGCCGCGAGGCGGAGCGGCTCTTCAACGCCAACCCCGAGCGCCGGCTCGCCCTCGCCGACAGGCTGTGGCCCGGACTCGAGGCGGCCAACGCGAACTGAGCCGGTCAGGACGACCTCGGCAGCCCGACCACGTTCCGCGCTACGCAGGCGAGCGAGCACCCGGTTCGTCCTGACGGTGGCCCGCGGCGTACCCCTTCGGCTCTCGACAGCAGGCTGCCCAGGCGTGCTAAGAGTTCGGGTCGCTTCGATCCTCCGCCCTCCGGAGCCCTTCACCATGCCTTCCCGCCTTGCGTCGCCCCTCGTCGCCCTCCTCGGCCTCCTCGGCCTCGCCTGCAGCAACCCCATCGAGGTCCCCTTCACCCCGGCAGAGGGGGAGTGGACCGTCGGCGAGGCGGACGTGAGCGTGGTCGGCTGCGGGAGCCTCGCCGACTTCGACCTCTTCAACGGCTTCCTCGTCGAGGGCGAGACCTTCGAGCTGGTCCTGGGACCCGAGGACGGGTCCTTCTCCCTTCGCGGAACCGAGCCCGTGCCGGGCACGGAGGACCCCGTGAGCCTGTCGTGCAGCCTCCTGGCCAACCGGATGGACTACCTCTGCGACCCGGTCGAGGAGGAGATCACCTTCAGCCTCGACGATCTCGCCGCCCAGCTTCCGGCGTCGATCCGGGACCTTCTGGAGGGGCTCCCGTCCTTCGCGGACCTCACCTTCTCCCTCGCCATCGAGGTGGACGGGACCTTCGTCACGGAGCGGAGCGGAGCCGGCAGCGCGTCCCTCACCATCGACTGCCGCGGGCTCCTCTGCGCCGGCCTCGAGACCGACAGCATCGGTATCGAGTTCCCGTGCTCCCTGATCAGCGACGCCCCCCTGGACGGCCCGCCCGAGGAGGGCTGAGCGCCGGACGCCGCGTCCATCGAGAGCCGTGGCTCCCGCGGCCCCATCACCGCCGGCAGGCCCCGTCGCCCCGGGACAACCGCAAGGGCACTCCACGGTTCGCGCGTTCGCTATGGAGCGCCCGGCGAGGCCGGAGCCCGATGACCCCGCGGCCCCACCCCGTCAGCGGCCTGATGATCGCGATGAGCCGTGCTGACGAGGCGCCCGATCGCCGCCGCCCCCATGACGAGCTCGACCGTCGCGGCGGTCATCACCGCCGCCACCGCCCCGCCATCCAGGGCAAGGCCGACGAGGCGGGCGAGGCCGTAGGACGCGTAGAGCCCCGCGGCAAGGGCGAGGGCGGAGCGGGTGAAGCGCCGACGGGCGGCGCCGAGCGCCATGAAGATGCCCGCAACGGCCAGGGCGGCGCCGGGGGCGCGGAGCTCGCTGAGGAGCTGGGGGTCAGACGGTAGCTGCAGGCCCGTGCTCGCCTCGAAGCCGACCGGGTCGAGGAGGAGGGAGAGCCCGATGCCGCTGGCGATCAGTCCGGCGAGGGCGAGGAATGCTCGACTGACGTGCATCATGAGGTGCCTACCTTCCGGTGAGGGGAGCCTCTGCTCCGACGTTCTCCAAGGTGGGCACCTGGCGACGGACGGACCATGTCATCGTGTCCAGCAGATCATGCCGATCGTCCACGTGAGACGGCACGTCGAGCGGTCGAGGGTAGACTCTTGTGCATGCCGTCCTCGCCCACGGCAGGTCGTCTGCCATCGGCCACCGCCGACCGGCTCACGGAGACGCTCCATCACCTGCGGCTGAGCGGGACGCTCTACTGCACCGCCGAGCTCACCGCCCCCTGGGGCATCGCCATCCCCGCCTTCGACGACGTGATGATGTTCGTGATGGTCACGACGGGCGAGCTGTGGCTCGAGGTGCCGGGCGAGGACGCCCGTCGCATCGGCCCCGGGAGCCTGGCGCTGCTCCCTCGGGGCAACGCCCACGCCCTCCGGAGCGACCGGACCGCCGACCTCACTCCCCTCCATGACGTCCCGGTGGTGCCCGTCAGCGAGCAGTACGAGACGGCCTCCCTCGGCGGCGGCGGTCCCTGCACGCGGGTGACCTACGGCATTCATCGCTTCGACCACGCCGCGGCGCGACGGCTGGTGGAGCTCCTTCCGGCGGTGCTCCAGCTCGACGCCTGGGAGGGCGGCGAAGGGGTCGAGTGGATCGCGAGCACCCTGCGCCTGGTGGCCCGGGAGGCCCAGGCCCCGCGGCCGGGCGGCGAGATCGTGGTCACCCGCCTGGCCGACGTGCTCGTGGTCCAGATGATCCGCACTTGGCTGGCCACGGATCAGGCCCGCCAGGGGTGGCTCGGCGCCCTCCGGGATCCTCGGCTGGGGCGTGCCCTCGCGGCCGTCCACCGGGACCCCGCCGCGCCTTGGACCCTGCCCCGCCTGGCGCGGGAGGCGGGCATGTCCCGGTCGGCGTTCGCGGCGCGCTTCGCGGAGACCGTGGGGGAGCCGCCGATGGCCTACGTGACCGATTGGCGGATGCGGCTCGCGCGCTCCCTCCTGCGCGACGGCGACACGTCGGTGGGCGAGATCGCGGCCCGGGTCGGCTACCGCTCGGACGCCGCGTTCGGCCGCGCCTTCAAGCGCGCCTTCGGCGCCTCGCCGGGCCGGGTACGGCGGGCCGAGAGGACGCGGCCCTAGGGCCCTAGGTCGCGTCGCCTCGGCTCCGTCGCCGGAGAAGGCCCACGCGGGCCGGGCGGGGGAGCTCCCCGCCCCGCGCAGGACCCCGACCCCTCTCGTCGTCGAGGGCTCCCCGGCTCCGGAAGGAGCCGATCACTCCCGCGAGGCAACCTCTCGCGCTCGGTTACGGCCAGGCCCCTCGATGCGCGGACTAGCTCGACGACCCGGGCCTCAGCACGCCGCTCTCGAGCGCCAGGCGCACCAGATCCGCGCGGCTCTTGAGCCCGAGCTTGTCGCCGATGCGGGCGCGGTAGGTCTCGACCGTCTTCACGCTGAGCCCGAGGGCCTCGGCGACCTCGCGCTGCGTCTGGCCACGAGCGAGGCGCTCGAACACCTCCCGCTCGCGGGGGCTGAGCAGGGCGAGGCTCTCGGCCCCCTCCCGGGGCACCCGGGGCAGGGGCTGGGTCGCGCGCTCCACGCTGTGGGGCGGCCCCGCTTCGGCGAAGCGCAGGGTCTGGGTGCCGACCTCGACGACGTCCCCGATGCTGAGCTCGCGGGCCTCGCGCACCCGTTCGCCGTTCACACGAACCCCGTTGCGGGAGCCCGCGTCCTCGACGAACACCGTCTCGTCATCGACGCGGAGGACCGCGTGGTGGCGGGACACGGACTCGTCGTCGAGGCGGATCTCGCAGGCCGCGTCGCGACCGACGCGCCACCGACCGGGGGTCAACGCCACCCAGTGCCCCCCCAACTGCACGATGAACCGGCTCACGGGGCAAGACTGTGGCCGGCCGGCGGCCGGCCGGCAAGACGCCGACGCGTCCGAAGCACGGGTTTTTCCCCACAGTCCGCGGCAGGCGCGCCGCCGAGTGCAGGTCGCGTTGACCCCCTCCCGCGGGGCCGGAGATACTCGCCCCATGCTGGCGGTACGAGGCGCGAGCCTCCGAGCGCTCCTCGCCCTCGCGGTGGTGGCCACGGCGGCGTGCGGCGGCGCGCCGCGACGCACCGCCCTGATGGAGCGGGGTGGGATCGACGCCTCGACCGTCGAGCTCCGGATCTACGTCAACGAGTACGTGGTGAACTACGCCTCGGTGCTCGAGCGGGCCTCGGACCGGATCCGGGACGCGGCGACCGCCGAGGAGCAGGGGCAGATCGCGCTCCGCGCCCTGCAGTGGAAGTCCCGGATGGTCCCGGCAGCCCAGATCACGCTGTTCCAGCCGGACCCGGCCGCCTCGCTGCTCGACCTCTGGGTGCTGACGCAGCAGCAGGCCAACTTCCTGGGCACGGGGGGACCAGGGGCGGGCGTCTTCGGCGCCAACCAGCCCGTGGCGCTCGCGGCCCTCGCCGAGCTGGAGGAGGCGGGTCGGGAGGTGCTGGCGCGGTGGGCCGACGACGACGTCGTGGCCCGGGCGGAGCAGATCGTCGACGACTTCGCCGCGCAGAACCCGATCCGGGGTACGGACTTCGTCCGGACGTCGATCCTCCCGGCGTTCAGCGAGTTCATCTCGTCCGCGTCGGGGACGGGGCAGAGCGCGTTCGGGAGCGTCGGCAGCCTCAACGAGACGGCGACGGACCTGAACGGCAAGCTGTCCATCCTCAGCGCGTCCCTCCCCCGCCAGGCCCGCTGGGAGGCCGAGCTCCTGCTCCAGCAGCTTCCGGCGATGCAAGGCTACGACGACCTGTTCGCCACCGCCGCGATGCTGCGGGAGCCGGCGTCGGACGTCGCGGCGCTCCTCGACGCGATCGAGAGCGGGGAGCTGCGGCGCATCGTCGCGGCCGAACGGCAGGCCGTGCTCGACGGCGTGGACCTTCAGCGTCGCGACACCCTGGAGGCGCTCCGGGCCGAGCGTGCCGCCGTGCTCGCGGCGGTGACCGAGGAGCGAGAAGCGGTCCTCGCCGAGCTCGACCGCCAGCGCCTCGATACGCTGCGGGAGCTGGAACGGCAGAGCGAGTCCCTGGTCGACGACTCCTCCGAGGAGGCGCTCGCGCGCTTCGACCGCATCGCGGACCGGGTCGTCTACCGCGTGGCCCTGCTGCTGGTCGCCGCCCTGCTCTACCTCGGCGTCCTCGCCCTGTTCATCGCATCGCGCTTCGCGCCCCTCCGGCCCGGGCGACCGAGGCGGTCGGAGGCCGACGAGGGCTGAGGCCGGTCTGCGCGACACGCCCGCTCGCGTCGTCGCCAGCGGACGCCGCGTTCCCCGGAGGAGGGATCCGCCAGCACGGCGACGTGCGCCACGACCGCGACGTTCTCGCCTCGCCCGCCGCAAGAGCACGGGCCGCGCTTGGTCCGCGATCGGCCAGCGGGCTACTCTGCGACGCGGGTGCGCGACGAAACCCGTCAGCCCGGCGACGTCCCGTCCGGGGTCCGTCACCCTGCTCGTGGGCGCGACGCCGGGTGGCGAGGGGTGGTGCTCGATGGGCTCTTTCGCACCCTGACCGTCAGCGGGGTCCTCGGCCTCGCCGTGACCACGCCCGTCCTGTTCTCGGATGGGCAGATCCTCCTCGGTCTCGCCTACTGGCTGGTTCTGGTGCCCTTCGTCCTGCTCGCCCTCTGGCGCGACCTCGGCACCTCCGTCCGGCTCTTCGGGCTGCTGGCCACGTGCTACACGGTCGCCCTCGCCATCGCGCTCGGCGAGCGGCGCGTGCCGGAGCTCGGGGTCTACCTGACCGCGATCAGCGGCATCGCGGCCCTGGTCGGCGGCATGCGCTGGGCGCTCCCGACCCTCCTCGTCTGTGGAGTCACACTCGGGGCCCTCGCCCTGGCCAACGTCGGGGGGTGGCGCGGCCCATCGCCCGCCCGGGCCGAGGACGCGACCTACCTGGGCAACTGGGTGACCTTCGGCGCGAACTGGGCCCTGTTCGCGGCCGCCCTCGCCATCAGCGTCGGCTACGTCGTGCGGCGCCTCGAGGGAGCGCTCCGGGACAGCCGGGAGCTCGCCTCGCGGCTGCGCGCCGAAGCCCTGCGGCGCGACCGGGCGGAGGCCGAGCGGGAGGTGGCCCAGGCGGCCCTCCTCCAGTCCCAGAAGATGGAGATCGTCGGGCGCATAGCGGGGGGCGTAGCGCACCACATAAACAACCTGCACACCGCGAAACAGTTAGGGGCGGAGGGCGCGCGGGGGCTGAGGGGGGGCCGCCCGGCCCAGGCCGAAAGCCACCCGCGGGTGGGGGGCGCCGCGCGC
>JBHJHB010000009.1:0-4148 GCA_050331215.1 Sandaracinaceae bacterium
CCGGTCCAGGATGGCGTGGGCATCCCCAGCCTGACGGCGTGCCTGGTTCGCCAGGGGGCGGGCTGGCGCCTGCCCGACCCCCCCCAGGCTCCCCTGCCGCTCGAGATCCCGTTCTCCCGGTAGACCGTCGGCAGGGCGACCCTCCCGACTTGACGGCGCAAAGCGTCATGGGCATGAGGTGTCAGGGGAGACTCCTCATGTCCCGCGATCACATCGACGACAAGCACCTGACGATCACCGGAGCCCACCGCCACTCGCGCCCGCCCGGCGTCACGGTCGAGGACGACGTCGAGATCGTGCTCACCCAGGCCTTCGGCCCGCGGGGCGACAACCTGGTCGGCATCTCGGACGTGCGCTTCGACGGGTACCCGGCGATCACCCTCCTGATCCGCGCCGACGGGCGCGAGGGCCTCGTCCACATCAGCCCGATCCACGGCGACGCGCGCAAGGCGGGCTTCACGGACATCCCCGTCGGCACGGTGTGCGAGCTCGCCTGCCCGGTGAGCGGCGAGCCCCTCCCGAAGGTCGGCGACATCGAGGACGGGTTCGACGCCGCCTACTACGGCCTCTACCTGACCAAGAAGCTCGACCCTTCCCAGGTGGCCGCGATCAGCAACGTCTGGGGGCACTACCGGTCGCGCCTGATCACGGACGACGAGCTGATCAGCATCTGGAGCGCCAGCCACCCGGAGCTCGCCAGCCCCTAGACCGGTCCGGCCGCGGTGGCGTGGCGGCCGTCGTGCGAGCGCGCCCGGATGATCGACGCGCCAATGTGATCGGGGAGCCCGGAGCGCGTGATGGCACGCGCGGGGCGCGTGGAGGCGCTACGGCTCCCAGGCGAGGAACGCCGTGGACCCCGAGCTGAGCATCGTCATCCCGCTTCTCGACGAGGAGGGGAGCCTCGAGGAGCTCCACCGACGGCTGGCCGCGGTGCTCGACGAGCTGGGCCGCCCCTACGAGGTGCTGTTCATCAACGATGGCAGCCGCGATGGGAGCGGCGAGCTGCTCGACCGCATCGCCGGGGCGGACCCCCCGCGTCGGCGTGGTCCACTTCCGCCGCAACTTCGGCAAGTCCGCGGCGCTCGACGCGGGGTTCCGCCGCGCACGTGGAGACGTCGTGGTCACGATGGACGCGGACCTCCAGGACGACCCGCGGGAGGTGCCGCGCCTGGTCGACGCCCTGCGCGACCTCGACCTCGACCTCGTCAGCGGTTGGAAGCGCAAGCGCCGCGACCCGGCGGGCAAGACCTGGCCGTCGAAGCTGTTCAACGCGGTCGTTCGGCGCGCGAGCGGTCTGCGCCTCCACGACTTCAACTGCGGTCTCAAGGCCTACCGCGCCGAGGTGACACGGGAGATCGCGCTCTCGGGCGAGCTCCATCGCTACGTGCCGGTCCTGGCCCACGGCCGTGGCTTCCGGGTCGGGGAGATCCCCGTCGAGCACCACCCCCGCCGCCACGGCCGCTCCAAGTACGGGCTCGAGCGGATGGCCAAGGGGTTCTTCGACCTCCTGACCGTCGTGCTCCTCACGCGCTACCGCCAGCGCCCGCTCCACCTGTTCGGGTGGGCGGGGCTCGCCATGTTCGGGGCGGGCTTCGCGTGCCTCCTGTACCTCACGGTGCTCTGGTTCGCCGGAGGCGGACCGATCGGCACCCGCCCCCTCCTGACGCTGGGGCTCCTGCTCGTCGTGGTCGGGGTCCAGCTCTTCTGCACGGGGCTGCTCGGCGAGATGATCACCCACACCGGGGAGCGGAGCGACGCGGCCTACAGCGTTCGCCGTGAGCTACGTCCCGGCGCGAGGGAGCGCCGGGACCGGGACGCCTGCTAGCCGAGTCGGGCGTCGAGGGCCGGCGCGATTCTGCCACGTATCGCTGAGGCAGGTGACTAGCCGACCTGGCTCTCGAGCTCCTCCTCGGAGGGCTCGACCCCGACCCGGCGTTCGACCGTGGGCGCAGGGGGCGGGGGCGTGGTCCGTTTGACCAGGTGGCTCCAGCCGTCGTGCTCGGGCGAGACCGAGAGCCACTCCCAGGTGATTCGGGCCTCCGCGGACGGGGAGGTCCCCGCCGGGATGACGCCGCTGTGCGCCCGCTTCTTCTGCGTTGTCATGGCCCCTCCTCTCAGGAGCGAAGAGTCGCCAGGGGGAACGTCGCTTGTACCGGAGCACGGCGGCCGTGACAATACCCTCGTCCAGGGACCCCCACGGCGCTCCGCGATCAACCGAGCTGCCATGCGATCACGAGCAGGCTGACCAGGACGGTCGTTCCGACCAGCACCAGCCCGGCCGCCGTGAGCAGGCCAGCGACCGCCGCTCCGTCCCAGGGCGGGCGCTCCGGCCGACGACGCGGGGGCGGTGCGAAGGCCCTCGGCGAGGCTAGGGGCGGCGGGGCGGTGAACGTCGCCTCGGGGCCGGGAGGAGGCCGGGGCGGAGCGCCCGGGGGTCGGCAACGTTCGCGTTGGCGCTCCTGGCGTTGGCGCTCCTGGCGTTGGCGGTCCCCGGACGGGCGACCCTCGGCTCGGCGCGGCGCGGCCACCCGGGTCGCGGCGCCGTCGTCGTCCTGGTGCCGAGTCGGCCGCGGCCTCGGTCCGAACGCGCCGAGCGGGGTCTCGACCACCCGCGCGGCGGTCAGGTCGACCTCGAGCACGGAGCTGTCCGCCGCAGCCCCTCCGAAGACGGGCGTGCCTCGCCAGTGGTCGACCTCATCGCTGTCCGGGAGCTCGATCGCCTCCAGCGTGACCGGCCTCGGCGTGGCCGGCCGGTGACGGCGGGGCGGCTCCGGGCCGGTCGACGTCTCGACGCTCATCGCCGCCCGGCCGACGCGGAGCTCGGCGCGCCCGCGGACCCGGCGCCAGGCTCCGACGGCCTGTCCGTCGAGCCGGACGCCGCCCCGGCCCGACCGGTCCGCCACCCAGAGCGAGCGCCCGTCCCAGTAGAGGTCGCAGTGCACCGGGTGGACGCCGTCCGCCTCGATCCGCCATCCGCTCTCCTTCGCGGAGCCCAGCGTGAGGCGGGCCTCCGGGTAGGCGCTGCTGACCTCCCAGAGCGCACCCCGCGAGCGCCCCTCCACCAGCACGACCCGCGCCCAGCACGGCTCTGTTCGCCGCGGCTCGGTTCGCCACAGCTCGGTTCGCCGCGCCACGGTTCGCCGCGGCTCTGTTCGCCGCGGCTCTGTTCGCCCCGCCTCTGTTCGCCCCGCCTCTGTCCGATGCCCGAGCCCTGACGTTCCGCCCATCACGCTTCCCTCGCTCGGGGCCACGCGTTGCACGCGGCAGGCCGATCGCCCGCGCTCGGTGGCCAGCGCGACGGAGAGGTACGGAGTCCCCAGCCCGCGGGTCGGATGTCCCCGGCGTGGACGGCGCTGGTCCACCCCCAGTGTGACAGCGGGTCAGGCGCTAGTGAGTCATCTCACGTCATGTTCGGCACACCGGCCGCTGTGCCGTTCGGTGCCGCAGCCGGGGCCGAAACCCTCATAGTTACGGCGGATCGGGCTCGCTACCGCGCCATCGCGACATTCCCGCCACACCCCCGGGCTGCCGATTCCCCTACAATATCAAGGGCCCGCGCCGGCCCCGTGACCCGTGTGACACCCGTGGGCCGAGGTTGACGCCCGCGTGGAGCCCAGTACAGTCCCCGACTGTCCCCAGTCGAGGATCTTCCCTGGGGCGTCAACGGTTCCTTCTGAACCGGCTTCCGTTCGGAATCGCACATCGATGAACAGCGACCCGAGGCCATCGCTTCCCCCCACCCACGCCCAACGGCGGATTCCCTTCCGACGTGAGGGGAGCGGGGAGAGCGATCTCGGCGCCGGCGGAGCACCGACTCGGTTTCCCAATGCTGGAGTGACCACGTGAGTTCCTTGCCTGGTATTGAACGCCGCCTTCGCGGCCTCCTCGTCCTGACCGTCCTCGGCGCCGCTCTGGCCCTGGCGGGCTGCGGCAACACCACCACCGAGCCGCCGGACATGGGCGGCGGGGACGACGGCGGCGCGCCGGACCTCGGGGCGCCGGACGACCCGGACCTCGGGGGCGGGGGCATCGCTCCGTTCGTGGTGTTCAACGTCCCGCAGAACCAGGCGGAGGACATCCAGACGGACACGAACATCCTCCTGGTGTTCAGCGAGTCGATGGACCCGACGGTCGGGACGGTCAGCATC
>JBHJHB010000010.1:0-143090 GCA_050331215.1 Sandaracinaceae bacterium
CCCCCCCCCCCCCCCCCCCCCCCCCCCCCCCCCCCCCCCCCCCCCCCCCCCCCCCCCCCCCCCCCCCCCCCCCCCCCCCCCCCCCCCCCGCTTCTTCGAGAACGCTGGCTACGGGCCGAAGTAGGCGCCCAGCTGCGCCGATATGAAGACGCCGTCGAGGACCATGGCCTCCTCCCCCCGGGCGGTCGCCGCCGCCCCCCAGCCGTAGACGCCATCGAGGCTGAGGAGGAGGCCGACAGGGCCCCCGGCCCCGAGGTAGACGGCCAGGCTGGCGGCGGTGGCGACGAACGCGGCGCCCGCCCCCCCGCTGGAGCTTCCTCCGGCCTGCCGAGCCGAGAACCCGAGGAACCCGACCTCCCCCCGCAGCCCGACGGCGATGTGGCCAGCGTCGAAGGCCCAGGCGAGCGGTCGGAAGGTGCCATAGGCGGTGACCAGGCCCCCCCAGACCCGGGCGGACGCCGCGCGCCCCGGCCCGGCGCTCGCGCTGAGGCCGAGCTCGGCGGCGCCATGGGGACGGAAGCCCAGGGCCAAGCCGTAGACAGCACTCCCGGCGCGGACGAAGACCCGGGCCGAGGCCGCCGTGAGGGCCCGCGGCGCGGGCGTCGGGCGAAGCAGGGGGCCGGGGTCTGGCGGGCCGGTGTCGTCGCGGCTCGCGTCGACCGTCGCCCGGCCAGCGGCGCTGACCCGAGCGTCGGCGAGAGCGCTCTCCAAGGCACGCTCCGCCGTGGCCGGCGCCGTGGGCGACGGGGCGCAGGCCGGGCGAGCCGCGAGGTCCTGCGCGGCGGCGAGCGCGGCGAGCCGCAGGCGAACGTCGTCCTCGGAGGCTGGCTCCGACTCGACCACGCGCGCCGCCGGCGGGGCGGCCCCGTCCCGGACCCCGATCCACCGCAGGCGCACCCTGGGCCCGTCGCAGCGCACCCACAGGACCAGGTTGGCGGCCTCCGGGCTCTCCTCGAGGTGCCCCCCTTGGTCGGCCAGCTCCACGCGAAGCTGCTCGATGAACACGGTCGAGCGCTCCCCGCACGCGGAGATCGCAACCGCGACCGCGGGGGGGTCGCACTGTGCGGTGGCCCGCCCCGGCGCGAGCAGAGCTCCCGCACCGCAGACCGCCAGCACCGCCCGGCGCGAAGCAGCGGTGCGCGCGAGGAGGCTCCGGGTCGAACGCCGGGTCCCCGGCACCCGCTTCCTCACGGAGCGGTGGTGGTGCCCCTGGCCAGGCCGAGCCGCTCCCGCAGGCGCTCGGCCCGAGCGGGGTCCTGGCCCTCGAGGGCAGCGAGGATCGCCGACGCCCGCGCGCGCTGCCCGAGCGCGACGTGAGCCTCGATCTGGCAGGCGAGGACGTCCTGCCTGAGAGGCGGGGGCAGCCGCCCGACGGCGAGGCCCAGGTGGCGCAGGCCAGCCTGGGGGCGGTGCAGGCGGCGGACCTGGAGGCGACCGAGCAGGTAGGCGGCAAGCGCTCGGCGCGAGTCCTCCGGGGCCGCCTCGTCGACGACCTGCGAAAGCCAGCGAGCCGCGTCGACGGAGTCCCCCGCGGCGCGGGCGCGGTTGGCCGCGGCGAGCCAGCCGTCGATGTCGGGAGCGGCGGAGACCGGGCCGGGCGGGGTCGACCGCGCCCGCGGCCGCGCTCCGGTCGCCGCGGGGGGGTCCGTGCGTGCTGCGCCGTCCCCATCGGGCGCGGGCGGGGGGTCGTGCTCCGGAGTGGCGCCCCGCGGCTCGCCGTCGCGCAGCGGCAGGCTCAGGCGGCCGCCAGCACCAAGCTGGACCTCGCCGCCGTCCAGGCCATCGGCCCGGACCCGAAGCCGGCCCCGGTCCACGGCGATCGCGACCTCGTCGCCGTCCCGCGTGACGCGGAACACGGTGCCGACCACCTCGACCCGGGCCGGGCCAGCCTCCACCACCCAGCGCCTCGGCCCGCCGGGCCGCACCTCGAAACGCACGGCGCCCTGCCCGAGGCGCAGGCGGATCCCCTGCCCATCGTTGGCCAGCACATCGAGCGTAGAGCGCGGATGGAGCCGGAGCCGGGAGCCGTCATCGAGCGGCACCACTAGGCCCCGCTCGTCCGAGCGCAGGGCGTGGAGCGCCTGCCCGTCCGCCGTGCGGAGCGGCTGGGCGATCTGCCCCGCCGCCGCCACGGGGCTCGACGGGTCCTCGCCCGGCCAGAGCGCATGGGTCGCCGCCAGTGCCGTACCGACTGCTGCGGCCGCGCCCGCGGCGGCGACCGCGAGCTTGCGCGGCCCGGTCCGGCGGCGGTGGCGTCGCGTCTGGATCTCGCGCCAGGTGGAGGCGATCGCAGCCTCGTCGAGCACGTCCTCCAGGACGTCGCCGGTCGGGGGCGGCACGGGGCTCACTCCCCCCTCCGCACGTCGGCGACGTGAGCCTCGACCTGCCGCTGGGCGCGGGCGAGGCGTCGCTTGACCGTCGACAGGGAGCAGCCGCTCAGCGCCGCGACCTCCCGCAGGCCGTACCCTTCGACGTGCCGGAGGACCCAGGCGGAGCGGTCGACGGGGGCGAGCCGGTCGAGGGCCCGGTCGAGCCGCCGGAGCTCGGCGCGCTGCTCCTGGGGGGCGTCCGACCCGATCGACGACTCGAAGACGTCGGCCGGCGTGTCGACGAAGCCGAGCCGCAGCCGGAGGCTCCGGCGACGGAGGAA
This sequence comes from Sandaracinaceae bacterium, assembly GCA_050331215.1. Taxonomy (GTDB): domain Bacteria; phylum Myxococcota_A; class Polyangia; order Polyangiales; family Sandaracinaceae; genus JBHJHB01. Next base: position 2,651 of record JBHJHB010000010.1, read on the forward strand.
GCGATGGCTGCGGTGGATCGCGATGCGGGTGAGCCAGCGCGGAAACAGCGCCGGGTCGCGGATCTTCGCCAGCGTGGTGAACGCCTCGAGGAAGGTCTCCTGGAGGATGTCCGCCGCTGCCTCCCGGCTGCCGGTCACCCGCCCCGCGACGTTGGCGATCTTGCCCGCGTAGCGCCGGTAGAGCGCCTCCTCGGCGAAGCTGCTGCCGCCGAGGGCCTCCTCCACGAGCTGGGCGTCCGACCGGGCCGGGGGCTCGAGGCGAGCCACCGACCCGCGGCTGTCGCCACCGGGCTGCCGCTTCGGCTGCACGCCTCACTGTGCCACGGGGACGGTCGGATGGGCCAGGCGCCCGACCGCGAAGCGTTCTACGATCGCGCGCGTGATGCGGCTCGCCGTCGCGGTCCTCGCCCTCGGGGCCACCGCTGGTTGCGGTCGCTCCTTCGAGCTGCTCGGCCCCCCGGATGGGGGCGGCGTCGGTGACGACGGCGCGGCCCTCGAGGCGGGCACGCCGATCCCGGACGAGGGCATGGAGGTCCCCGACGGGACGCCGCCGTGCGGACCGGGCCGGGTTCGCTGCGGCGGGGTCTGCGCGGACCGCGAGACGGACCCGCAGCACTGCGGTCGGTGCGGTCGTTCGTGCCCGGTCGACGACCGGGCGGTCGCGGTCTGCATCGGGGGCGACTGCGCCCAGGTCTGTCGGCCCGGCTTCGACGACTGCAACGGGGACCTCGCCGGGGGGGGCGACGGCTGCGAGACGGCGCTGGCGACCGACGTCGATCACTGCGGCGCATGCGGCCGCGCATGCGCGTTCCCGAACGCCGCCGCGGCGTGCAGCGGCAACCGCTGCCTGCTGACCTCGTGCTCCCTCGGCTACGGCGACTGCAACCGGGACCCGGACGACGGGTGCGAGGTCGACCATCTGATCGACGGGGAGGCCTGCGGGCTCTGCGGCCGGCCGTGCGGACCCGGGGAGACGTGCAGCGGAGGCCGCTGCGTCGGGCCGAGCACGGGGGAGGACTGCGGGCAGCGCATCCCGCTCCACCCGGGCCGGCAGGTGGTGGACTGGGAGGCGGAGCGGCTCGACGAGGCGAGGGTGCTGCCCGCCGCGTGCGACGGGGTGAGCTCCTTCGCCCCGACCGCGCCCGACGTCGTGTTCGAGGTGGTGCCGACGGCGCCCCGAGAGCTGATCGAGGTGGCGATCGACAAGGCGCCGCAGACGCGCCACATCCTGGTCGCGTCGGAGGAGCCGTGCGGCGTGCTCGATCCGGCCGTCGCCTGCGTGAGCACCTTCACGGAAGACCGGGTGACGCTACGGGTCGTCGGCCGGCGCGGGGTGCCCGTCTTCCTCTATTACGTCGACACGGCGAGCGGGGACGCGATGAGCTCGCCCGCCGTGATCGATGTGGCGGCGACCGACTGCGAGGCCGTCGTGAGCGTCGCCCGGCCCGAGCCGCCCTCCGGCTCCAGGCTGAGCCACGCGGCGCCGGAGCTGCGGTTGATCTTCACAAGGCCGATCGACCCGACGCGGGGGGAGGTCACGCTCGCGAGGAGCAGCGGCGGTACGCTGACCTACGAGCTCGCCGCGGAGCCGCTCGCCCTCCGCTTCGAGTCGCCGCGGGTGCTGCGCCTCGCGCCGGGCATCCTGTTCGACCCCGGTGAGACGCTCACCCTTTCGTGGTCGGGCCTTCAGGAGCTCTACTGCGCGAGCCCGGTGCCGCCGCCGGTCGGCGCCGGGGCCGTGTACGGGGTAGCGCGATGAGCCTTCGGCGACGGGCCGATGCGGCGACGGGCCTCGGACTTGTGATATCGACATCGTTGGACCGACGCCCAGGGCGTATCGAGCGGCCGGTCTTCCCGACGTCGATGCCGAGCTCGCCTCCCACCGGAGGGCCCCTCCGGATCCATCCCCGGTCGCTGGCCGTCGCGCTGGCCCTGGCCACCCTCGGCGTCGGCTGCCCGGGCCCCGGGGTCGCGCCGGGGGACGGCGGGATGTGCGCCACGGGGCAGGAGCGCTGTCGCGGCCGGTGCGTGGATGTGCGGAGCGACCCCGATCACTGCAACGCGTGCGGCCGCCGGTGCCCGCGAGGGAGCTTCTGCGTGGAGGGCCGCTGCTTCGCGGACTGCCCGGGCGCGCTCCGCGCGTGCGCGGACCGCTGCGTCGATCTCGGCACGGACCTCGCCCACTGCGGGGCCTGCGACGCGTCCTGCGCCGGGAGCGAGGTCTGCGAGCGGGGCCGCTGTGTCCTTCGCTGCCCCGGCGGACAGACGGGGTGCGGGACCACGTGCCACGACCTCGACGCGGACCCGCGCCACTGTGGGGCCTGCGACGCCTCCTGCGCGGCGGGCGAGAGCTGCGTCGACGGCGAGTGCGCCCTGGTCTGCGCGGAGGGGCAGACCGCGTGCGCCGAGGGCTGCACGGACCTGATGAGCGACCCTCGGAGCTGCGGATCGTGCGACGTCCGGTGCGGGAGCCTCGAGGTGTGCGACCAAGGCCGCTGCCAGTCCGCCTGCGGCGGCGCTCGCGTCTCCTGCGACGGGGCCTGCGTGGACCTAGCGAGCGCGCCGAACGACTGCGGCGAGTGCGACCGGGTGTGCCCAGGGGCGCCCAACGCCTTCCCGGTCTGCGCCCAGGCCCGGTGCGCGACGGTGTGCAGGGAGGGCTTCGGCGACTGCAACCGGGACACCGGCGGAGCGGACAGCGACGGGTGCGAGATTGCGTTCGCGACCGACCGCAGCCACTGCGGCGGCTGCGGCCAGCGGTGCGAGCTTCCCCACGCGGCCTCGGGGTGCAGCGATGGGGGCTGCGTGATCGTGAGCTGCGAGGCCGACTTCGACGACTGCGACGAGGAGGACGCGACGGGCTGCGAGGCGGACCTGAGGGCCGACCCCGCCCACTGCGGCGCGTGCGGTATCGAGTGCGGTGTCAACGAGATCTGCGTCGGCGGAGCGTGCCGGGCGTCGGGGAGTGGCGAGGACTGCGATGGCCGGATCCTGCTGCGCCCGGGCCTCAACGCGCTGAGCTGGACCGCCACCGACCTCGACGTCCTGACCTCCACCCCGGACTGTCCGGACGCGCTCTTCGCGCCGGCTGCGCCCGACATCGTGATGGAGTACCAGGCCACGGCGGAGCGGGAGCTCGTGCGCCTGGTGGTGCACAAGCCGCCGAGCCTGCGCTACCTGCTCCTGAGCAGCGACGCCGCCTGCGGGACCGTCGAGCCGGCCCTCGATTGCCGCTCGACGTTCGCCGGGACGACGCTGGTCAACGAGTTCGTCGCCCGCCGCGGGGCGCCCGTGTTCACGTACCTCGCCGACACGACGAGCGCGGGGTCGATCGAGCCCCCGACCATCCTCGAGCTCGAGGTGACCGACTGCACCAACTTCGCCTCCGGGTACGTCACCCAGCCGACCGCCGGATCGACGTTGGCGAGCCGAGCCCCGGTTCTTCGGATCCTCTTCGACGAGCCCGTGGAGCGGACGGTCGGCCGGATCGTGCTCGGCCGGTCCGGGGGGGCGGACCTGACGTTCGACCTGGCGCTGGAGCCGGACGTGATCGTCTTCGAAGGTGGCGACACGATCCTCCGCCTCGACCCGGGCATCACGTTCGACCTCGGCGAGGTCATCACGCTCACCTGGAACGGGATCATCGACCGCGGGTGCGGCACCCCGGTCGAGGCCCCGGCGCCCGGCCCCATCGCGTTCACGGTGCAGAGCTAGCCGGCTGCGGCGGCGCCGCCATCGTGTCCTTGCCGGGTGCGGCGGAGGGCTCTCGGAGAGTCCGCCGGGATGGCGCCGACGCGACCGGCTCGACGGCGCGGCGTGGAGGCCGCAGGCTGGTGCCATGGAGACCGAGAACCACGCGTCCGATGGGCCTCACGCCGAGGTGCAGGACCTGCACCCCGCGCTCCTGGTGTTCAGCTCCCGCATGGCCGCCGACGCCGGCCGGAAGGCTCCTCAGCTGATGCTCTTCGGCATGGCCGGGGTCAGCGCCGCGCTCCTCGCGCTGCCCGCCAAGAACCGCTGGCTCCCCCTCCTGGCCGCCGCGGGCGCGGGCCTCGGCGTCTGGCTCGCTCAGCGCCGCTGAGGCCGGGGGGGATCGCTCCGCCGGCCGGAGCGCTCGTGCGCGGGAGGCAGGAGATTGCCGGGGCGCGGGGCGCCGGGTAGTACCGTCGCCCCGGCCCGATGCTGTTCCACCGCCTCGACTACCAGGTCTTCCTCGCCCTCGCGGTGGTCGGCTACTGGAGCCTGCGACGCCTGGAGCTCGAGCGCGATCCCGCCGGCCGGGGCACCACCGGCGACGGGCCCTACCGGGAGCGCGCGGCCCCGCGCGGGGTGCCCTCGGCGTGGCTCACGGCGCCGCGCTTCGCCTTCGTGGTGCTGGCCTCCTGCGTCTTCTACTCGGCGTGGGAGGTCCGCTACCTCGGGCTGATCCTCTTCAGCACGGCCCTCGACTACTCGGTCGGGCGCGGTCTCGGCGCCACCCGGAGCCCGCGGCTCCGCCGGATGCTCCTCGGGGTCAGCCTGGCCGGGAACCTCGGCCTGCTCGGCCTGTTCAAGTACTTCAACTTCTTCGGCGAAGCGACGGCCGACGTCCTCGCCGTGTTCGGCGTCGACGTGGACCCACCGGTCCTCGACGTGCTCCTTCCCGTCGGGATCAGCTTCTACACGTTCCAGACGCTCAGCTACACGATCGACGTCTACCGTGGGCGCCTCGAGCCGACGAGGAACCCGCTGAAGTTCGCGTTCTACGTCACCTTCTTCCCGCAGCTCGTCGCGGGGCCGGTCGTACGAGCGGCCGAGTTCCTCCCGCAGCTCGACCGTCCTCCGTGGCTGAGCCGGTCCCGGGTCAGCGACGGCCTCTTCCTGATCGCGATGGGCCTCGTGAAGAAGGTCATCTTCGCGGACTTCATCAGCGTCAACCTCGTCGACCGGGTTTTCGACGACCCGAGCGCGTTCACCGCCGTCGAGGTCGTGATCGCACTCTACGGGTTCACGCTCCAGATCTACGCCGACTTCAGCGGGTATACGGACGTGGCACGGGGCTCGGGCCTGCTGTTCGGGATCGAGCTGCCGGAGAACTTCGACCGGCCCTACCAGGCTCGGAGCGTGGCGGAGTTCTGGCGGCGGTGGCACATGACGCTGAGCACCTGGCTACGGGACTACCTCTACTTCCCGCTGGGGGGATCGCGGGGAGGCACCGCCCGCACCTACTTCAACCTCTGGCTCACGATCTTCCTGATCGGCCTGTGGCACGGCGCGTCCTGGACCTTCGTGGTCTACGGAAACCTCCAGGCGTTCGCCGTGATGAGCAACCGTGCGCTCGTGAGGTGGCGGCGCCGGAACGGCTGGGGGGGCACGGACCCGGCCTGGGTGAACGTGCTCAAGGTGCTTCTCACCCTGCAGTTCGTGGTGTTCAGCCGCATCCTGTTTCGAGCAACCGATCTCGACAATGCCTACGCCGTGACGGCGCAGCTCTTCACGGGCACGGTGAGCACCGCCCAGGTCTCCCTCGACGTGTGGCGCGTCTTGGTCCTCGGCTTCTTTCTCCATTACGTTCCCCGGAGCCAGGTGTCGCTGCTGAGGCGAGCCTTCGTGGACATGCCGGCATGGGCCCAGGGGCTCGTGCTCGCGCTGATCGGCGCGACTTTGACGCTCTTCTCCACCCAGGCCGTCGTGCCCTACATCTACTTTCAGTTCTGAGGGTCCGCGTCGTGTCGATGGTCGATGAGCCGCACCTGCCGCCCCCCCGCCGCGATGAGAGCCTCGGCGCGGAGAACGCGAACACCCTCCTCGTCCGTCCTCCGTCGCGCCCGGCCCTCGGCCGCGCGGCCGCCACCCGGGACGGGCTCGCGCACCTCGCCACGGTGGTCGCGATCGTCGCGGGCCTCATGACCCTGAGCTATCTCGTCCCGCCCCTCGCCCGGCTGCGACCCTGGGTGGAGGGGGAGGGGATCCCCGTCGTCCGCATGTTCCGGACCGAGGAGCCCCTCGCCGGCGGGATGGCGCTGGCCACGGGCGGCGCGGTCCGCGGGAGGAGCGCGTCCCCGACCGCCCTCGGCGGAACGCTCGGCGACGAGATCGCAGCGAACCTCGAGGACGACGTCCCGGCGGCGGCACCCGCCGCTCCGCGCCGGCCTGCGCGCCCGGCCGAGCCGGCGGCGGAGCCCTCCGAGCCAGCCCCGATCGTCATCGCGCCCGAGGAGCTGAGAGGATTGATGCGCCGGGTCGAGGACCCGACGGGCGAGGCCCTGACGCCGTTCTACCGGGCCCTCGAGCGCACCGCCCGGGGCGAGGAGGGCGCGATCACCCGCGTCGCCCACTACGGCGACTCCTCGATCGCCGGCGACGGCATCACGATGACCCTCCGCCGCCGGTTCCAGCAGCGCTTCGGCGACGGCGGCCATGGCTTCCACCTGATCGCCCGCGGCACCATGCCCTACCGGCATCGGGACGTCGCGCACCGGGAGCGCGGGAGCTGGGAGCTCCGGCAGCTCGTCCGGGCGGGCCTCGGGAGCCATCGCTACGGGTACGGCGGCGTGCAGGCTCGCGGGATCGCCGGCGCCTGGGCGAGCTTCGGCACCTCGGAGGACGGGCCGGTCGGCGGGGCGGCCTCCCGCTTCGAGCTCTTCTTCCTAAAGCACCCCCGGGGTGGCCGGGTCGAGATGGTCGTCGACGACGGCCCCGGGCAGATGGTCGACACCCGAGCCCCCGAGCTGGTGGACGGTCGCGTCGCCCTGACCGCCCCGCCCGGGCCCCACGAGCTGACGGTTCGCGTGCTCGGCGGGGGGGAGGCGCGGCTCTACGGCGTGGTCCTCGAGACCGACGGTCCGGGCGTGGTCTACGACTCCCTCGGGATGGTGGGGGCGCGCGCGCGGCGGATGCTCGGCTTCGACCTCCACCACCTCCGCCAACAGCACCGCTTTCGGCGGACCCACCTGGTCGTCCTGGCCTTCGGGGGCAACGAGGCCGACGACCTCCGCCACACCATGCTCTCCTTCGAGCAGGACTATCGCCGCGTGATCGCGCTGGTCCGCGAGGCCTGGCCGTCGGCGGGCTGCCTGCTCATGGGCCCCCTGGACCAGGGGGAGCGAGACGAGCGCGGGGCGATCCGGACCATGCCGCAGATCCCGGTGATCGTTCAGGCCCAGCGCCGCGCCGCGCGGGCCGAGGGGTGCGCCTACTTCGACACGTTCGGCGCGATGGGCGGCCCCGGGTCGATGCGGCGCTGGTTCCGGGCGACGCCGCGGCTGGCCTTCGGCGACTTCCGGCACGCGACCCCCGCGGGCTACCGGGTGGTCGGGAACATGCTCTACAAGGCGCTGCTCCGGGGGTTCGCCGATCACCTCGCGGCGAAGGCGGACGGCGACGAGGGCCTCGACGAGCCGGGAGACGGCTCGGGGCGCGAGGCGGGCGGGGAGGCCGAGCCCCCGGAGGCGCCGCGCGATCAATCCTCGGGGACGTAGAGCGGAACGGCGTCGATCCCCTCGAGGAGCGCCGAGAGCAGCACTTCGCCGAGGCGCCGGTAGCCCCGGACCGTGAAGTGGATATGGTCCTGCTGCGCGAAGGGCGGGTCCGCCTCGGCCCAGCGGATCATGCTCAGCGGGCCGCCGCCGAAGGCGACCAGGTCGAAGAAGGCGCACCCATGGTCGGCGGCGACCCGTCGCTGCACCTCGGCGACCGCCGCGGTCCTCGGCCGGTCGACGAGCTCGCCGTCCTCGTCCCGCATCGGCCGGTCGCTCGGCCCGATCAGCAAGCAGGACGCGCGCGGCACGGTCGCCTCGAGGCGCTCCAGCACCCGCCGGAGCTCCGCCTCGTAGTCCTCGATCGGCACGTCGGTGTCGCCGCTCTCGTTCGTGCCGTAGGCCAGCGCCACCAGGTGGGGGTCCCTCCGCCGCAGGTAGGAGGTGTGCACGTCCCGGTCCCACAGGAGATGGGCCCGCGCTCGAGCGCCGTTGATGCCCATCGTGTCGACGATCACCCCGGGCCGCTCGCGCTCCGCGAGGACTCCGAACAGGGTGATCGGGCCATCGCCGCGGGCGCGGACCTCCAGGACGTGGCTCTCGTCCGGGGCGGTCACGACCGCCGTGGCCGGCGCCTCTTCGTCCGCCGCGGTGCGGATGCGGCGCACCCGTCGGCCGTCGAGGAGAACGTCGAAGCTCCCCCCATCGGGGCGCTGGAGGTACTGGACCTCGAAGCGCCCCGCCCGGTCGTCGCCGAGATCGACCCGGCCCCAGGCCCGGCCCGACGACGTCTCCACCGCGACCCCGGCCAGCCCGAGCACCTGGACGTCGCGGTCGTTCGCCCGGATGCGATGCGCGGTCCAGCGGCGCCGGTTGCTCTCCACCCGCACGTCCAGGTGGCGGTAGCTCCGCCAGGGCCGCGCGGGGAGCACGAACCCGTGCCCCCCGTCGCCGAAGCGCGCCCGCAGGCCGTCCCGGATGACGTCCACGAAGTAGTCGGCCGCGACGTGGGACGCGCCGTACACGAGGATCCGCGCCTGCCCCTCCCCGGCCTCGGCGCGTCGCAGCGCTTCGTGGAACGCCCGGAGCGCCTCCCCGCTGGGGTCCTCCAGCGCGACCTCCACGCCGAAGGCGTCCTCGCCCTCCTCCTCGGCCGGGCCGTCCGCGCCCTCGCCCGCCGCCTCGGGCGCGGCCGCTCGGACCGCGGCCTCGTCGACGCCGTCGGCCGCCTCGTCGACGCCGTCGGCCGGCGGGTCCTGGGACCGGCGGGGCTCGGCGGCCCGGGTCGCGGACGGAGGCAGGGAGGACCGGCCGAGCGCGGGGGGCTGGGCCAGGGCCAAGAAGCCCGGGAGGAGCGCCCCCAGCGCCAGGGCGACGAGAAGCACGGGGGACCGGAGCACGGCCTCACCATGATCAGCGGGGGGCGAGGCGGCAAGGTTTGCGCCCGCGGAGCCGGGCCAGGGACGCTCGCCGCCCACCCTAAGCGCTCGTGCCGGTCAGGACCTCGCTCGCGATGCGCCGCGTCCGCGCGAGCACGCGACGCCGGAGGCGCTGCCACCCGAGGGCCGCGGCGGCCCCACCCAGGAGCAGGTTGAGGCTCGCGAGGGCGAAGAACGCGGTGGCGGTGTCGAGCGCGGCCGACTGCACCGCGAACAGCACCAGGGCGATCTCGAGGAAGACCATCCCCGAGAGCAGGACACCGCCGCCGAACCCGATCATCACGGCCCCGAGCAGGATGCGGCGCAGGTCGCCCTCCGCCTCCTCCTCCACCAGACGCCTCAGCAGGTTCAGGGCCCGGAGCCCGATCGCGAGGAGGCCCCCGTCCTCGTCAGCGTCGGCCCCCGCCCCCACCGCGGAGGAGGACGCCCATCACCAGACCGATCAGCCAGGCGACCATCAGGGACATCAGCGGGTTCTTGCGGAGCGTCGCCCTCGGGTCGAGGTCGACGTCGATCGCGTCCTTGAGGCGGGACTCCAGGCGCTTCAACAGAACGCCCACCTCCTCGAGGTGGCGCCCCGCCTCCCCACGCCGGCGGCACTCGCCGTGAAGCTCGTCGAGGTGCCGGCGCAGCAGCGTCTTGCTGTGCCCCGTCTCGTCGCCGAGCACACCGAGGAGGCGGTCGAGGTCACCCTCCGTCTCCGCCACCTTGGCCTCGTCGACCCCCGACCACTCCGCGGCGATCAGGGGCCTCATGTCGTCGAAGTCTCGCGCGACCCGGGCCGCCAGCGTGTCGTCCTCGCCCATGAGGGAGAGGATGGAGCGGAGTCCCGACCTAGCTCAAGCCCGGATCGGCGGCATCGTCCTCAGCCCTGCCGCTGCCGGACCGCGGCCTGGGCGGCCGCCAGCCTGGCGATCGGGAGCCGCGGAGGGGAGCAGGACACGTAGTCGAGGCCAGCTCGGTGGCAGAAATCGACGCTCGTGGGGTCTCCCCCGTGCTCGCCGCAGAGGCCCACCTTGAGGTCGGCCCGGATCGAGCGGCCCTTGGCCACCGCCAGCTTGACCAGCTCCCCGACGCTCTCCTCGTCGAGGCGCGCGAAGGGGTCGGCGGCGAGGAGGCCCCTCGGATCGTCCTGGTATGCGCCGATGAAGGTCCCGGCGTCGTCGCGGCTGATGCCGTACGTCGTCTGCGTCAGGTCGTTGGTGCCGAAGCTGAAGAACTCCGCGTGCTCGGCGATCTGGTCGGCCACGAGGCAGGCTCGAGGCAGCTCGATCATCGTCCCCACCTTGTAGTCGAGGGACTCGCCCGCCGCCTCCAGCACGGAGCGCGCCGCGTCCCGGACCTCCGCCTTCATGGCCGCGACCTCGGCGGAGAGGGACACGACCGGGATCATGATCTCGAGCGCGACCTCGTGCCCCCGCTTGCGGGTCGCGAGGGCAGCCTCGACCATCGCCCGCACCTGCATCCGATAGATCATCGGGCGGGTCAGCCCGAGGCGGACGCCGCGGTGGCCCAGCATCGGGTTCTGCTCGTGCATGCCGCGCGCGCGGCTCCGGATGATCGCGGGGTCCCGCTTGAGGGTCCGCCCGAGCGCGTCGAACTCCTCGTCCTCGCGGGGCAGGAACTCGTGGAGCGGCCAGTCGAGGAGACGGATGGTGACGGGCAACCCGGCCATCGCCTCGAAGATCCCCTCGAAGTCCCCCCGCTGCATCGGCTCGAGGACCTCGAGCCAGCGGGCCTGTTCCGCCTCGGACTCCGCGAGCACCATCGCCCGCACCGCCTCCAGCCGCTCGTCGCTGAAGAACATGTGCTCGGTCCGGCACAGCCCGATGCCCTGGGCACCGTAGCTCCGGGCGGTCCGGGCCTGGGTCGGCGTGTCCGCGTTGGTCCGGATCCCGAGGCGCCGCGCCTCGTCCGCCCAGCTCATCAGCGTCTCGAGCTCGGGGATCTGGGTCGCCGCCTCGACGTCCAGCTCCCCTCGGTAGACCGCGCCGTGGGTGCCGTCGAGGGAGATGGTGTCCCCCTTGCCGAGGACCTCGCCGCCGCCCGAGCCGCGCGCCGTCACCTTCTCCTCGAGGTAGTCGACGGTCAGCGCGCTCACGCCGGCCACGCAGCACGTGCCGAGCCCGCGGGCCACGACCGCCGCGTGGGAGGTCATGCCCCCCGTCGCGGTGAGGATGCCCTTGGCCGCCTTCATGCCGTGGATGTCCTCGGCGCTCGTCTCCCGGCGGACGAGGATCACGTCCCGGCCTTCGGCGGCGAGCCGCTCCGCCTCGTCGGCCTCGAACACGATCTCGCCGCTCGCCGCCCCGGGGCTCGCCGGCAGGCCCGTGGCGAGCGGCCGGATGCCGCGCGCCGCGAGCTCCCCCGGCTTCGGGAGGCGGGCGTGCAGGAGCTGGTCGAGGGCCTTCGCGTCCACCCGCAGGAGCCCCTCCTCCTTCGTGATCAGGCCCTCCTGGACCATGTCGCCCGCGGTCTTCACCGCAGCGTGGGCGGTCCGCTTGCCGTTGCGCGTCTGGAGCAGGTAGAGGCGCCCGTTCTCGATCGTGAACTCGAGGTCCTGGACGTCGCGGAAGTGGTTCTCGAGGGTGGTCGCGTACTCGGCGAGCTGCTGGAAGATCTCCGGCATCGTGCGCTCGAGGGCCTTGCCCTCCTGGCCGCGGCCGGCGGCGGCCACGGTGAGGGGCTGCGGGGTTCGCGTCCCGGCGACGACGTCCTCACCCTGGGCGTTCTGGAGGAACTCCCCGTAGAGCGCCTTGTTCCCCGTGGAGGGGCTGCGCGTGAAGGCGACGCCGGAGCCGCTGCTCTCGCCCATGTTGCCGAACACCATCGCCTGGATGTTCACCGCCGTCCCGAGGTCGTCCGGAATCTCCTCGATGCGCCGGTAGCGCTTGGCGCGCGGGTTGTCCCAGGACTGGAAGACCGCCCGGATCGCGCCCCACAGCTGCTCACGGGCGTCGTCGGGGAAGGGCTCGGCGCCCGCCTCGGTGATGATCTTCCGGTTGACCTTCACCAGCCCGGCCAGCGCCTCGGCCGGCACCTCGGTGTCGCCCATGGTGCGGTTGCCGAGGGCCGCCTTCGCGTCGTGGAACGCGTCCTCGAACAGGTCGCGGCTCACGCCGAGGACGACGTTGCCGAACATCTCGGTGAGCCGCCGGTAGGCGTCGAAGGCGAAGCGCCGGTCCTCGCTGCTCGCCGCGAGGCCTTCGACCGTCCGGTCGTTGAGGCCGAGGTTGAGCACGGTGTCCATCATGCCCGGCATCGAGAACATGGCCCCGGAGCGCACGGACACGAGGAGCGGCTTGTCCGGATCGCCGAGCTTGCGTCCCATCGTCTCCTCGAGGCGAGCCAGCGCCTCGTCGACCTGCTCCTTGAGCCCGTCGGGCATCCGGCCGCCCGTGTCGCGGAACGCGAGGCACGCCTCCGTCGAGATCGTGAAGCCGGGCGGTACGGGGATCCCCATGCGGGTCATCTCGGAGAGACCTGCCCCCTTCCCCCCGAGAAGCTTCTTCGGCGTCGCGTCGCCGATGTCGTCGCCAAAGGAGTAGACCCACCGTGTCATCATCGACCTCCTGAACGTCTAACGGGCTGAAGGGTACCCGCAGCAGCGGACCCCGCGCCGTGACATGAGCACGTCTTGATCATGCGCAAACCCTGCGCGCGAATCTCTTGAGCCCACCGCAACCCGTGCGCCCCAGCCGAAGGCCCGGCCCCGGCGTCAGCCCGGCGAGGCGACGAAGCTCTCCTGGTAGGCCCGATCCTCCACGCTGCGCGCCGCCTCCGTGGGGTGGAGCGGCGCGATGCAGTCGAGCATCACGGCGAGCTCGTCGGTCCGCTCGGTCCCGATGCTCGCTTCGTAGGCCCCCGGGTGCGGACCGTGCGGGATCCCTGCGGGGTGGTAGCTCATGCTGCCGGGCCCGATGCCCCGGCGCGACGTGAAGTTCCCGCGACAGTAGAAGTTGAACTCGTCGACGTCGACGCTGCTGTGCGGGTAGGGGCAGGGGATCGCGTCCGGGTGGAAGTCGACGAGCCGCGGCACGAAGCTGCACACGAGCGCCCCGCGCGCGGCGAAGGTCCCGTGCCACGTCGGCGGGAGATGGACGAGGCCCGCCCGCGGCTGGAAGCTGAGGATCGGGAAGGCCCACGGGTAGACCGTCCCGTCCCAGCCGACGACGTCGAGCGGGGAGGCGCCCTGCCGAAAGGCGTGGAAGCGACCGCCGCGCTTGACCACCGTCTCCCGGATGCCCTCGTCGAGCGGCCCCTCGAAGGTGGGGCGCCGGAAGTCGCGGTGGCAGAACGGCGCGTCCATCCGGAGCTGACCCACCGCGTTGCGCCACTGCTGCGGCAGGGACAGCCCGCCCGCCAGCTCCAGCGAGAGCCAGGTCTGGGCTCCATCGCCCGGCAGCCAGCGGTGGGGAACTCCCTTCGGGACGAACACGTAGTCGTCCCGGTCGAAGGGCACGTCGCCGAGCATGCTCCGGAGCGTGCCCCCGCCCTCGAACACGAAGAGCAGCTCGTCCGCGTCGGCGTTGACGAAGTAGACCGGGTCCTCCGCGTCCGGCTGGACGACGCCGAGGACGACGTCGTCGTTGAAGAGCATCGGCACGCGGGCGTCGAGGGAAGGGCCGCCCCGGCGAGGCAGGTCCTGGGACCGGAAGTGACGCTTGAGCAGCGCCTCGGGGGACGCCGGGCCGGCCGGCACCGACCAGCCGTGCCGGAGCTCCGTCGGGACCTGCTCGTGAGGGCGCCGCTCGTGGTACGCGATGGTGTAGGGCCCCTCGAACCCCTCGCGGGTGAGGCACTCCTCCCAGCGGAGGGAGCCCTCCTCGCTGCGGAGGGCGATGTGGTGCTTGGCCGGCACGTCGCCGACGACCATCCGGTCGAGCATGTCTCGTCTCCCGGTCCCCCGGGCTCTAGACCCGGCCCTCCTGCCGCTGCTGGCGCTCGATGCTCTCGAAGAGCGCCCGGAAGTTGCCGCCTCCGAAGCCCCTGTCCCCCTTACGGTGGATGATCTCGTAGAAGAAGGGGCCGGCCTCCGGCTCGTTGTACAGCCCGGCCGACTCCTGCATGAAGATCTGCAAGAGGTAGCTGCGCTCGGCGCTGCCGTCGACGAGGATCTCGAGGTCCCGGAGCATCCCGTGGTCCTCGTCGATCGTGCCGACCCCGATGCGCCCGAGGCGCTCCGGCAGCATGTCGTAGTAGGCGCCCGGCGTGGGCATGAACCGGACGTCGCGAGCGCGCATGCCGCGGACGGTGGCCTCGATGTCTTCGACCGTCAGCGCGGCGTGCTGGATCCCGTCCCCGCGCTGATCCTCGCAGAACAGGTGGATCTGGCTGAGGTGGAAGTTCGGGCGCATCGGCTCGTTGTTCGCGAACTTCGCCTCGCTATGGGGATCCCACATGACCACCGAGCGGAGACCGGAGCCGTGCTCGGACTGCGCGGCCACGTCGTTCGTGTGGAACTCGATATCCCAGTAGCGCTCGAAGCCGAGCACGTGCTCCATCCACAGAAGCGCGGGCGACATCGTCATGAAGATCGACGTGATGTGGTCGATGTGGCCGAAGCGAAAGGCGTTGTCCCCGCCCCGGGGGGCGTCATGGCGGACCAGGGCCGGCGAGATGACGTCGGTCCCCTTGCGCTCCACGAAGCGGAAGCGGGCGCTGCCGAAGGGCGTGGTCATGGCGAAGGTCGAGAAGGTCCCTCCGCCCGCCGAGGTCCGCGCGACGTCCGCGACCGGCGTGCCGCCCCGCCCGTCGAGGAGCCGGAACGTACGCTCGATGTCCTCCACCTCGAAGACCAGCTCGGCCACGCCGTCGGGGTGGACCTTGAGCCAGCGGGCCGCCTCGCCCGCCTCGCCGACCGGCTGGCTGACGATCACGCGGACGTCGTTGGCCTCGAAGACGGCGGTCCGGGCGCCGCGCGTAGGCTCCCGCTCCGGGTCGCTCGCGGCGGTCTCCCGGAAGTCCATCTTCTCCGTGTAGAAGCGTCGGCTGCGCTCGAGGTCGTGGACGATGTAGTGGATCGCCTCGAGGCGGCGAAGACCGAGGGGCTCGATGTTGGCCATGGTGCGTGCTCCTTGGGACCCGGCGGGTCGTAGGGCCGGATTCGGCCCGGGTGGGGTGGGGGTCAGGGCGACTCGGCGTCCGGCTGTCGGTCCGGGTGGGCCGCCCGAAAGCTCTCGAGCTCCTGGCAGCGGCCGTCGATCGCCGCGAGCAGCGGGAACCTCCCCGCGACGTCGACGCCGAAGCGACGCGCGTTGTAGAGCTGAGGGACGAGGAAGGCGTCGGCGAAGGTCGGGCTGTCCCCGAAGCAGAAGCTCCCCGCTTCGTCGCCAGCGAGGTCCTCGAACGCGACGAGGCCCTCCTCGATGACCTGCTGGGACCAGGGCGTCCGCGCGACGCCGTGGTCCTTGAGGCGCATCAGGGTGCGGAAGTTCTGGAGCGGCTGGATCCCCGCGTTGACCACCTCCACGAGCTGCCGCACGCGGGCCCGCGCCAGGGGGTCCTCGGGCAGGAGCCGCGGGTCGGGGAAGCACTCCTCGAGGTACTCCTGGATCGCGACCGACTGCGTCAGAAACCGCGTCTGACCGCCGTGCTCGAGCTCCAACACGGGGACCTGCCCGAGGGGGTTTCGCGCGAGGAAGTCGTCGGTGCGCTGCTCCAGGTTCCGGAGGTGGACAGGGATGTAAGCGTAGTCGATGCCCTTGAGGTTGAGGACGATGCGCATCCGGTAGGCGCTCGAGCTACGCCAGTACCCGTAGAGCTTCATCCGCTCGACCTTCGCCCCCCGGTCGCCTCGACCACCGTCTGCTCGATCGCACCGAAGAGGCTATCCCCGTCGTCGTTCAGCATCTCGATGCGGACCGTATCCCCCGCCGTCAGGAACGGCGTGGTCGGCGACCCGTCCGCGAGGATCTCCCGCATCCGGCGCTCCGCCAGACAGCTGACGCCCCGGGCCTCGTCCTGGTTGGAGACCGTGCCGCTGCCGAGGATCGTGCCCGCGGTGAAGCTGCGCGTCCGGCTGATGTGGGCGATCAGATCGAAGAAGCTGAAGTGCATCTCCGGTCCCGCCTCGGGGTCACCGGCGAGCGTCCCGTTCAGGTGCGTACGCAACCGAAGGTGCACGCGGCCATCACGCCAGTGGTCACCGAGCTCCTCCGGGGTGATAGCGAAGGGGCTGAAGGCGGTGGCTGGCTTCGACTGGAAGAAGCCGAAGCCCTTCTTGAGCTCGGGCGGGATCAGGTTCCTCAACGTCACGTCGTTCGCGAGCATCAGGAGGCGGACGTGCTTCGCGGCCCCCTCCGCCGTCGTCCCGACCGGCGTGTCGCCGAGCACGACGCAGACCTCGCCCTCGAAGTCGAGGCCCCAGCCCTCGTCGGCGAGCTGGATCGGGTCGCAGGGGCCCAGGAGGACACCCGAGCCGCCCTGGTAGACGAGCGGGTCGGTCTCGAGGGTCTCCGGAGGCTCGGCCCCGCGCGCCTTCCGCACGAGCACGATGTGGTTGATGTAGGCCGAGCCGGCGACCCACTCGTACGCCCGCGGCAGGGGCGGCCCGAGCTTCGCCGGGTCGAGGGCGTAGCCGCGCTCCGCCTCCGCCTCGAGCGTCCGGAGGTCGGCCTCCACGTCGTCCCAGGCGTCGAGGGCGGCCTGCAGCGTGGGCACGATCGTCTTGGCCGGGGCGTAGCGCTGACCGGTCGGGTCCACGACCACCAGCGCGCCGTCTCGGGTGCCGTCTCGGAGCGTCGCGAGCTTCATTCGTCCCCTTACCGGCCCGCCGCCCGGGCCGTGCCCGGCCCATAGTACGCGCCCGCCCGGGCGTGCCCGGGTCCGAGTGAGCCATGTCACGAACGGCTCACGGCAGCCGCGGGGGCGCGGCGTGCGGATCGGCGGGCCCTATCCTCCGCCGGGCTCGCCGGGGTAGACGAAGATCGGCGAGGTCCACGCTCGCTCCTGCACGGTGCGGGCGCGGCGGGGGTCGCAGCAGGCGAAGAGCGGGTCCTCCGGGCCGACGGCCTCGCAGTCGAGCTCGAGGCCCTGACAGACGTACTGGCTCCATCGGCACGTCGGGTTCTCGAGGACGCGCGCGTAGTAGAACGCCGGCTGCGTCGGGTCGTAGTCGTCGTCCTGGTAGGTGGCGCACAGCAGCGGGAAGCCCTCGGCGGACGGCGTGCAGGTGTCGAGGTCGACCGTGGCGCCGTTGTCCGGGTCGCCGGCGACGTCGAGCACCGCCTCGCGAAGCGAGCCGTCGGGGTCGAGCCAGCCCTTCACGATCTGGATGCGCTGGAGCGGCGCGCTGTCGGGGTCCCGGCCGGCGTTCACGACGAAGGTGGGCCCGGTCGAGGCGCCGTCCGCGCGCAGGACACCGCCCATCGGGACGCCCGCCTCGTCCGCCCGCGTCACGAGGTCGGCGCCGTCGCAGAGGTCCGACGGGAGGTCGAAGCCCCCGAAGAAGCGCACCGCGATGCGCGTCCCGCTCGTGGCGTAGGCCTCGCGACGGCGCAGGGCGTCGAACAGCGCCTCGCGCGAGTTCTCCTCCGCCCACACCGCCGCGAGGCCCCCCGGCGAGGTCGTGAACCCTCGCACCAGCGGGGAGGCATCGAGGTCGAGGGCCTCCTCCGGCTCGTCGTCGCTCGTCCCGTAGTGGCCGGGCCACGTCGCCTCGTCGGTGCCCCCGGCCAGGGCCGCGTGCGTGTCGGAGCTCCCGATGAAGCCGAGCTCGAAGGGGTTGGCGCCGACGCGGGACCACTCCCCGAGCCCCAGCTTCAGCGCCGTGCGGACGAAATCCGACGGCGCGACGCAGCCGCCGAGGAACCCGATGTCGCCCGGCCGGCAGAGGTCGGCGCAGTCCTCCGGCTCCCCCGGCTCGCCGCGGCAGATGTCGGGCAGGATCTCCTCGAAGCGGCACAGCTCGTCCTCGCTCGCGAGCGGGTCCGCGAGGCCGGTCAGGCACTCGCTGGAGCCCTTGTGCTGGTAGACCTCGACGAGGGGCTCGGCGCGGCCGCGTCGCGCGGCGCCGGCGGCGTCCAGCGGGTCGCCGTCGCTGGTCTCCGGGACGAAGAAGCGGCCGGCTCCGAAGTTCGAGTTGTGCGGGATCACCAGCGCGTCGCAGGACGTGCCGGTATCCCGGCAGGTCGCGTCGAGGGCGTCCCAGAGCTCTTCGGGCGTGGGCGCCTCGACGTAGCTCGTCGGCACCGCGGGCACCTCGGCGCTCCGGAAGATGACGTTTCGGTGGAGGTTCGTGCCCGCGGGGGAGGCGGTCCACTCCCAGCCGAGCAGGCTCGTGAAGCGGCACGCGCGGGTCCGGTCGTAGGCCTCCTCGGCCGCCTCCCGGACCTCGGCCCAGCTCGCGAGCCGCTGGGTGCGGCAGAGCTCCGGCTCTCGGTTGCAGAGAGGCGGGCGCCGGGGCGGGCTCGTCAGGAACACGCTGGTCAGCGGTCCGAAGTCGCCGACCGCCGCCTCGCCCTCCCGGTAGCGACGGCAGGTCGAGGTGTCGTAGGCGGGCGACCCCTCGGCCCAGCACAGGGGCACCTCGGCGAGGAACTCCGCGTGGTCCGTCACCGCCGCGAAGTCGAGCGCCCGACCGGGCGCGAGGCGCGCGACCCGCGTCGGCTGCCCATCCTCATCGAGGGGCGGCAGCCCGATCGGCTCCCCGCGGGCGAAGGCGTAGGCGTCCCGGGGCCGCGCGCGGACCTCGAACGGCACCGCGTCGAAGCTCAGCGCCGTGTGGACGTGCAGGTCGCCGAAGTAGACGTTGCGCAGCGGGTTCCGGTCCGCGCAGGGCTCGCGGACCTCGGGCTCGCCGACCACGACCGACCCGAGATCCGGTGGCCCCGCGTCGGCGAGGGGGACCGCGCCGCAGGCGGCCGAGCCCACCCCGAGCGCGATGGCGACGGCGACGACGACGACGGAAGCCAAGAAGCGCGAGCACATCGGGCCGAGCCTAGGCGGCCACCACCGGGACGTCACGCGTCGGTGAGCCGCTGCACCACCTTGAGCTTGCCGGCCCCGGGCTGACGCTCGAGCTGCGGTACGAGGCGGACGTCCACGCCGATCCCGCTCACCCCGGCCCGCGCGAGAGCGTCCGCCAGGCGCCGCCGGGCGTCGCGGACGAGCGCCTCGGCGTCCGCGTCCCGCGTCGGGACCGCGGTCAGCTCGAGGGCGGCCCGCCGCTGGACGATCCGGTACTCCGCCAGCCCGCGCAGGCCCCCGAGGGGGCTCCGCAGGTGGATCGGGTGGACCTCCACGGGAGCCCCGGCCCCGGGCAGGCGAAGCACGTCGTCGGCGCGCCCCGACAGCCCGACCAGGCGCCGAAGCGTCCGCCCGCAGGGGCAGGGCTCGCCGCTGACCGTCGCGAGGTCGTCGACCCGGACCCGGATCATCGGCTGGGTCAGGTTGCACAGGTTGGTCAGGAGGAGGCCCTCGCCCGGCTGCCCGTCCGGAACGGGGCGACCGCGCGCGTCCACCGGCTCGAGGATGCAGAGGTCCTCGAAGATGTGGTGGCCGGCGTGCTCTTCGCAGTCGACGGCGGCGATCCCCGTCTCCGTGGTCGCGTAGCAGTCGAAGGGGGCTACGCCGAACGCGGCGCGGATCCGCTCCGTCATGTCGGGCGTCCGCAGCTCGCTGGTCGTGCAGAGGCCCCGCAGCGAGAGCTGGAGGCGACCGGCGAGCTGCTCCTCGGCGAGGAGCGCGGCCATCGAGGCGTAGGCAAAGAGGTACGTCGGCCGGAAGGACTCCAGCGCGTCGACCAGGGCAGGCACCGGCAGGGTGGCGGGGAGGCGCAGCGCGTTGAACAGCCCGACGTCGATCGAGGCCGCGCCGCGGAAGGTCATGTGCTTCGCGTCCGGCGCGCTGACGGACGCGACCCGCGGCCGCGGGTAGCCGGGGTGAAGCCCGATCAGCTGCGACCAGCGGAACACCCCGGCCAGGAACCGCCGCCAGTCGGCGGGCCCGTAGACGAAGACCGCGCGCCGCCCGGAGCTGCCGCCGCTGGTCAGGACCCGGTAGCGGCCTCGGAACAGGACGTCCCGGTCCGCCACCTCGGCGAGGTGGGCGTCGAGTTCCGCGCGCCGGAGCCCGGGGACGGTCACGGCGCGGTCCAGCTCGGCGATCAGCTCCGCCTTGTCCACGGCGGGAAGGCGGGCGAGGTCGACCCCTTGCCCCTTCGAGCCGAGGGCTCCCGCGAGGCGCCGAGCCCAGAAGGGGGAGCGGGCCGCCGCGTGGCGGACCAGCCGCTCGAGGCGGCGCTGCTGCAACGCGAGCAACCGCTCGCGGGGCCAGCGTTCCCGGCGAGCCAGCGAGGGGCGGGCCGCGAGGCCGCCGAGCACCCGGCCCGCCCGCACGACGTAGGAGCCGCTCACCGGACCCCCCGCTCGATGAGCGCCCGAACGGCAGCGCGACCGGACTCCGGATCGGGGTCGGCGCCCTGAGCGGCCTCGAGGGCCATGCCGCTGCCGAGCGCGAGGACCGACCGAGCGACCGCTCCGGCCGCGGCCGGCCGCGGGTGCAGACGGGTGAGGAGCCGCGCCAGGTGCGCCACGAGCCGCTCGTGCAGCACCCCGTAGCGCTGGTTGAGGTCCGCGTGGCGCGCGGCGTGGACCCGGAACTCGAGGACCGCGAGGAACCACCCCTCGTCCTCCCGGACCGTCCGCTCCCAGCCGTCGACGAGCCGCTCCGCGAGGTCCCCGTCGGGCGACGGGCCCGCCTCGAGCGCCGCGATCCGGGCCGCGATGCCCTCCTCGAGCACCGCGAGGAACAGAGCCGCCTTGTCGCGGAAGCGCGAGTAGACCGCGCCCTTGGTGTATCCCGCCGCCCGCGCCACCGCCTCGAGGGAGGTCCCGTGGTAGCCGAGGTCGACGAAGACTCGGCGGCCCGCCTCGACCAGCCGCCTCCGGGTGGCCGCGGTCCGCTCGGCCCGGGTCCGCGGTCGCTCCGTTCGCTCCTCCGCCGTCGGCCCCTCCCTGCGCTCGACGTCGCCGCCCGACGACAGCGTCGATACCGACGGTATCGATACTCGGAGTACTTCAGTGCCGCCGGTATCTGTCGAGCCCGTGGGCGGGTCAGCTCCGCTCCGCCAGGCGACGGACGCCGGGCAGGAGCACCTCCCGGAGGAGGATGTTCGCCGAGGCCGCGATCGGGATGGCGAGGAAGACGCCGAGGACCCCCCCGACGGAGCCCCCTGCGATCACGGCGGCGAACACCAGGAGGGGATGCATGCGGGTCGTGCTCCCCTGCACCCATGGGGTCACGACGAACGTCTCCAGGCTCTGCATGATCGCGTACACGATCGTGGGGCCGAGGAGGATGCCGACCCAGACCGCCGTCGACGCCAGGTCCGCGCTCGCGTCCTGGGCCTCGACCAGCTTCGTGAGGACGGCGAGGACGAAGCCGCTGACCTGGCCGTAGGGGATGATGGAGAAGGCCCCGCCGATCAGGCTGACCAGGAACGCGTAGGGCACGCCGCTGAGCGTGAAGCCGATCGCGAACACGGTGGTCGTGAACGCGGCGACGACGAGCTGGCCCCGGAAGAAGCCGGCGAAGACGCGCTCGATCCGCTCGATCAGCTCGGCCAGCTGGTCGCGCCGGCTGCGGGGGAGGAACGGCCGCAGGCTGGGCAGGCGCGGGAAGCGGATGCTGAGCCACAGGAAGGTCGCGAGCGTGAGCACGGTCGCGACCAGGAGGTAGCCGGTGACCCCCAGGATCTCGCGCAGCACGCCGAAGGCCTCACCCAGGATCGCCGCGTAGTCGGCGACGTCGCCGCTCGGCGGGCCGGGGCCCGGGACGGGCTCGCCGAGGAACGACGGGGGCGCCGGGAGCCAGTCGCCGTAGGCGTCCCGGCGCGCCTGCAGCCCCGCGGGGCCCTCGGTCACGAGGCGCCGGAGCTCGCTCTGGACCGTGGGGACGAGCAGCCCCGCCGTCACCGCGGCGGCGGCGATGAACACGCCGAGGATCAGGCTCGTCGTCAGGGTCCGGGACCAGCCGAAGCGCTCCTGCGCCTGGCTGACGATCGGGTCGACCAGGTAGGCGAGCACGAACGCGATCACGAAGGGCACGACGACCGCCTGAAGCACGACGAGGAGCCACAGCGCGGCGGCCACGGCCGCGACGAGCGCGAGGTCCCGGACGACGTTGATCTCCCAGAGGTGGGGGCCGCCGCGGCGCTCGAACGGCGGCCTCGACGGGCGCTCGGAGGCCTCGGGGCTCGGGGGGGCGACGAGGTCGGGGGTGCGCCGGGGCGCGTCGGCCTCCGCGTGGCTCGTGCTCGTGCTCGGGTCGGGCGGCTGGCTCTGCACTCAGGTCGAGGTTGCCACGACGACGGTCTTGACGTTGACGAACTCGAGGATCCCGGGGCGGCCGAGCTCCCGCCCGAACCCGGACGCCTTGACGCCGCCGAAGGGCAGGCGGGGGTCGGAGCGCACCATCCCGTTGACGAAGACGCAGCCGACCTCGAGGCGCTCCCGCGCCAGGCGCTCGCCGGCGGCGGCATCGCCGGTCACGACCGTGGCGCCGAGCCCGTAGGGCGACGCGTTGGCCCGGCGTAGCGCCCCGTCGACGTCGTCGGCCACGAGGATCGCGGCCACCGGGCCGAACAGCTCCTCGTCCGCGGCCGGGCTCCCCGCCGGCACGTCGGCGAGGACCGTCGCCGGATACCACCAACCCGCCTCGTCGGGGACGGTCCCGCCGAGCGCGAGGCGCGCGCCGGCGGCGACGCTGCGCTCGACCTGCCGGTGGAGCTCGTCCCGGAGGTCCTCGCGAGCGAGGGGCCCGAGCTCGGTGCTGCGGTCCGAGGGCGGGCCGCGACGGAGGCCCCGGAGGCGTTCCACGACCGCGCGCTCGAGCCGCGCGGCCATGCCCCGGGTCACGATCAGCCGCTTCGCGGCGATGCAGCTCTGGCCGCTGTTGACCATGCGGCTCGCGACGAAGAGGTCCGCCGCCCGGTCCACGTCCGCGTCCGGGAGCACGACGAAGGGGTCGCTGCCGCCGAGCTCGAGGACGCAGGGCTTGAGGCTGGCGCCCGCGCGCGACGCGACGGCCGCGCCGGCTCGGCTGCTCCCGGTCAGCGTGACCGCCGCGACCGCGTCGTCGTCGATCAGCCGCCCGGTCGTCTCGACGTCGGCTCGCACGTGGGCGAAGAGGCCCTCCGGGAGCCCGCACGCCCCGAACCGCGTCGCGAGCGCCTCCGCGCACCCGGGCACGTTCGGCGCGTGCTTGAGCACGACCCCGTTGCCGGCCATCAGCGCGGGGGCGGCGGCCCGCACGACCTGCCAGAGGGGGAAGTTCCAGGGCATCACCGCGAGGACCACGCCGAGAGGTCTGTGCACGACGGCGGCCGACCCCTCGCCGGGCGAGAGCTCGACGGGGACGTCGGCGAGGTAGGCCTCGGCGTGGGTCGCGTAGTGCCTCGCCGCCAGCGCGCACTTGGCCGCCTCGGCCTCGGCTTGCCCGATCGGCTTGCCCATCTCGCGCGTGACGAGGCGGGCCAGCTCGTCGCGGTGGGCGTCGAGGCCGTCGGCCAGCCGGCGGAGGCACGCCGCTCGCTCCGGGAACGTGCTGCGCGCCCAGCGGCGCTGGGCTGCCGCGGCCCTCCGGGCCTCGGCGAGCACCTGCTCGGGCGGGTCGGCGGGGTGCTCCCGGAGAAGCTCGCCGGTCGCCGGGTCGACGGCGCGAAAGGACTCGGTCATCGGGGACGAGCCTAGCCCGATCTCCGCGGGCCGCGCCGCCGGGGCCTCAGCTCCGGTCGACCGCGCCCTTCAGGGTGTCGGCCCACGCCTCGATCTGGCGCTTGGCCTCCTCCTTCTCGTAGCCGTAGCGCTCCTGCAGCGTGCCGAGGAGCTCGGTCTGCTTGCCTTCCATCCGCTCGACGTCGTCGTCGGTGAGCTTCCCCCACCGCGACCGCACCTGGCCCTTGAGCTGCTTCCAGTTTCCTTCGATCTGATCCCAGTTCATCGATGTCTCCTTTCGTTGTCGCCCCCAGGAGACGCAAGGGTCGGACCAGCCGGGCGCCGAGGGCCCTGGCCCGGCTGCCACGGGACCGGCCGCGGTCGGGGCGTGGCGCTTCACCCCAGCTGTCGCGGTTCAGGACGTCCCGCCCGAGGCGTCGTCGTCGAGCGGCTCCTCGCCGTCGTCGAGCTCGTCGTCGTCGTCCTCGTCGCCGTCGCTCGACCACGCGACCCGCGGCAGGCGGCGAAAGAGGCCCGCCGCCGCCTGGTCGAGCTTCTCGTCGAGCGCCCGCAGCAGGTCCTGGTTGCCGTCCTGCGCGTAGCCGGCGAGGGCCTCCTCGAAGCGCGGCAGCCCGTCCAGGAACCGCGCGATCGTCGCCCGATCGACCTCCCGGGCCTCGAGACCGTAGCCCTCCCGCTCGACGTAGCGCGCGTTGAGCACCTGCTCGAACTGGCCTCGGATCGGCGTCGAGAGGACGGGCTTGTGCAGGTAGATCGCCTCGCAGATCACCGTGAACCCGCCGCCGGTGACCACCGCCCGGGCCGACGCGAGGTCCTCGATGAAGCGGTCCTCGTGGAAGGGCCGGTAGCAGAGGCTGCCCTCCACCACGTCCTCGGTCAGGTCCCGGCGCATGCCGTAGACCCGGCAGGGGAGGCCCGTGGCCTCGAGCGCGTCGGCGAGCTCCCGGTTGCCCTCCGCGGTCTGGTAGACGAGCAGATGCTCGCCCTTCGACGCCTCCGCCTCGAGGATCCTGGGGCGGAGGACCGGCGGGTGGAGGGAGGTCCGGGGGCTCCGGACGACGGGATAGAAGAACGTCGTGACGAAGTAGTGATGGCAGAACGGGACCTTGCCTCGGACCACGGCGCGGGCGATGCGGAAGTTGGTCATCTCCCCGCGCAGCACCGCCTTGGGGTGCACCGCGCGGTTGATGATCTGCATGTTGTCGATGGAGAAGACCGGGATGCGGTGGGCCTGGGCGTAGAGGTAGGCGAAGGACTCGAAGTCGCTGATCACCGCCTGCGGGCGCCGCTCCTCGATCAGGTCGAAGTAGGA
The DNA here is from genome assembly GCA_050331215.1 of Sandaracinaceae bacterium. Lineage (GTDB taxonomy): Bacteria > Myxococcota_A > Polyangia > Polyangiales > Sandaracinaceae > JBHJHB01. The sequence goes on from JBHJHB010000010.1 coordinate 27,537, forward strand.
GAGCACCTGACCCGGCAGCGCGGCGGTGCCCTGGCGGACGTTTGACCAGAGCGTCCGGAAGCGCCGGACCTCGTTGTCCTGGGTGATGATGTGGAGGCCGTGGATCTTGTGCACGGCGCGGAAGCGCGCCCTGAGGTAGTCCGCGGCCCGCTGGGACGCGAGGATCAGCACCTCGTGCCCCTCGTCGACGAGGTGCTCGATCACGACCTGGGACCGGATCGCGTGCCCCATCCCCTCGCCGACGACGCCGTAGAGCACCCTCATGCGCTGGCCTCCGCGAGCGAGGGTAGGCCCTCGGGCCCCCCGGCCGCCAGACCGCGTCCACACCGACGTCGGCTTCGTCGCGGCCGATCCGCCGGCCCGTCGGCCGACGTCCTCGACCGGGCTCGCTAACCTACCCTGCACCCGTGACTCGCTGCCCCTACCATCCGCGCGGCCTCGCCCGGGGCATCCCCGTCTCGCCGCGGCACGGGCCGACCCCGGGCGTGGTCGGCCTCCCCGCCGTGATCGAGGAGCGGCACACCTTCGGCGTGGCCGCCTTCCGCGGCGACGCGGTCCTCTGAGCGGGCACGGCGATGGCCAACTGGTTCGTCGCGATCCCGGTTCGGGGCGAGGGCTGGCTCGAGAGGGTGGTCGCCGACCCGCCGCCCAGGGTGCGCCCCTTCGCCGCCGCCGACCTCCACCTCACCGTCGCGTTCCTCGGCCCGGTCGACGAGGACGCGGCGCGCCGCGGCTGGGCGGCGGCCGCGGCGATCGCGGGCGAGCCCCGGGACGCGTCCCTCGGCGCCGTGGTCCCGATGGGGAGCCCAAGGCGCTTCTCGGCGCTCTCGGCGCTGCTGGAGGAGGGCCGGGAGGAGGTCGCCCGGTTCATGGGCGCCGCGCGGGGTCCGGTCCTCGCGGCGGCCGGAGCGCGCCCCGACGAGCGCCCTCCCCTTCCTCACGTGCCCCTGGCGCGCCTGCCCCGGCGGGCCCGCCCCGGCGACCGCGCCGCGGCGCTGGCGTGGGTCGAGGGGCTGGCGACAGCGGGCATCCCGATCCGCCTCGAGGCGCTCGCGCTCTACACGCACGCCAGGCCGGGCGCCGAGCGCCGCTTCCGGATCGTGGAGGAGCGTCCCCTCGGCGCAGCCTGAGCCGCCGGCTCGCCGACCGACGGCCGAACGCCGGCGCGGACGGGTCCGCGCCGGCGTTCCGCGGCTCCGCGAAGGAGCCTCGGGTGGCCCTCGGCCCTGCCACCTCGCGGGGCGAGGCGCGGGACCGGGACCTGGCCTCACTCCTCCGGGCAGGTGGCCATGTTCGTCACGCGCGGGCCGGGCGGCGGGTCGGCCAGATCCACCATGCCCTCGAGATCCTCGGTGATGTAGTTGATCAGGATCTCCTGCTCGCCGGTGTCGGTGATGTCCTCGTTCGGGTTGTCCTCGAAGGCCGCGTAGCCGTCGCCGCCCGTCGCGAGGAAGCTGTTGGTCGCCATCGTGTAGGTGACGCTGCTCAGGTCGACCATCGCCTGGCCGCCCATCACGAGCACGTCGTCCCCGACGACGAGGCGCCGAACGCGGGACGGAGTGCTGACCGACGCCATGCCCTCGATCGGGTCCTGGTCGGAGCTCCAGACCATCTCCATCCCCGCGATCTGCGGGAAGCGACCGTCCGTGCTGCAGCCGCGGCTGATCGAGTTCTCCATCGCGGCGAGGAGCTGCTCGCCGGTCAGGTCGAGGATGCTGAGGTTGTTGTCGAAGGCGAGCGCGGCGCTCACCGTCAGGACGGTGACGTTCGGCCCGAGGATGGTGTCGCGGATGCCGCCGCCGTTCTTCAGCGCGACGTCCACGCTCCGGTCCGGGAACTGAGCCTGCGCGAAGGCGAGGGTCGAGTCCGCGGCGAGGCGGCCGAGGTTGGTCTCCCGGGTGCGGACGTCGGCCCGGGCCCCGTTCAGCGTCGAGGCCGTCATCCCGATCACCTCGAACTGACCCATGATCAGGTCGGTCATGGCCAGGTCGTCGAACACCGACTGAACGCCGGGAGCCGGCGAGAGGTTGCCGCTCACGCCCGGCACGTCCTCGAGGAGGGCGATCGCCTCCTCGGTCGTCGCGACGGGGCCGCTCCGGGAGTCGGTCAAGGACTCGTCGATGTTGCCCTCGTCGTCGAAGGTGATGATCAGCTGGGCGACGTAGCTGTAGAGCTGTTCCGTGTTGACCACGAGGACGGGGTTACCCTCCGCGTTCTCCTGCACGACCGGGTAGGTCTCCTCGGGGGAGTCCCCGGGGCGCAGGAAGTTGAAGGGGCCCTCGACGTTGCTGTTCGCGAAGAAGCCGGTCGAGCCGGCGGACACGATGACGTCGATCCCGTCGAGCTCCGACGCGACGAGGGGGTCGCCCGTGAAGTCCTGGGCGTGGTCGAGGAGGATGAACTTCTCGACGCCCTGGTCGCGGAGCAGGTCCACCTGGTCGTTCACCTGGCCGGTCGCGGAGACGAGCGGCTGGTTGGTGTCGGGGTCGCGGCCACCCACGAAGTCGAGGCCGCCGAGGGTGTTCTCCGGGTCCTCGATCACGTTGAAGAAGTCGGCCGGAGCGCGGCCGATCAGGCCGATGTCCTCACCGTTGAGCGTGATCACGGCGCTCTTGACGACGCAGCCGGCCAGCTCCGTCACGTTGGCCCCGTCCTCGCCGATGCAGATCTCCGGCGCTCCGGCGTCGAGCTGCACGCTGCTGAAGTCGAGGTTCACGGCGATGAAGGGATAGTCCGCCTCGTCGAGCATCCGGGCGAAGCTGTTGATGCCGTCGTCGAACTCGTGGTTGCCCATGCCGTTGGCCACCAGGTTCATCGCGTTGTAGCTGCGAATATCGCCGAGGCCGTTGGCGCCGAAGGCCTCGTCCGAGGCCAGGAAGAACGGACCGGGGATGACGTGGTCGCCCGCGGTGACGTGGATCGTCTCCCATCCCTCGGCCTGGGACAGGTCCTGAAGGCCCTCCACGACCGCGGAGTAGTTGAGGAGCTTGTCCTCGAGGGTGTTCGGGTCGCGGAAGGACGACTCGTTGTCGGAGCTGTGGATGATCTGGAGGGTCGTGACGCCGCTCCCGCCGCCGCAACCGGCGAGCGAGAGGACGACGACGCCCATCATCCAGGAAGCAAGCGTTCGCATGTCCACCTCCTGTGGGGTTCTGCGCTGGTTCTTTCCGGGTTCGCCCGCTGCGCTGACGGACGTGCGCCGGGTATATGGTCCAGCGGGAAACAGAGGCGGCTCATGCCCGCCACGGGCCCGTGACGCCTCGGCGGCTACGGCGTACGTGTTCACCAGGAGCGGAAGATCCCGCTCACGATGATAGGCGTGAGGGCTCGGCCGGCCCCCCTTGCTCGCTCGAAGGCCCTCGCGCCCGATCGACCCGATCGAACGGTCGGTGCCTCGGAGACCGGCGCGGCCACGCGCCGCGCCTCACTTCGGCGCCATGCGCAGCGATCCGTCGAGCCGGATCACCTCGCCGTTGAGGTAGGGGTTCTCGACCAGGTGGTGAACGAGGTGCGCATACTCCGCCGGGTCCCCGAGGCGGGACGGGAAGGGGATCGCCGCCGCGAGCGCCACGCGCGCCTTCTCCGGCAGGCCTGCCATCATCGGCGTGTCGAACGTGCCGGGCGCGATCGCCATCACGCGCACCCCCGCCTTCGACAGGTCCCGCGCCGCGGGCAGGGTCATCCCGACCACGCCGCCCTTGGACGCGGCGTAGGCGATCTGGCCGATCTGGCCGTCGTAGGCCGCGACGCTCGCGGTGTTCACGATCACGCCGCGCTCCCCGCGCTCGTCCGGCTCGTTCCTGCTCATCGCCGCGGCGGCGAGGCGCAGGACGTTGAAGGTCCCGAGCAGGTTCACCTCGATCGTCCGCCGGAACACGTCGAGGGGGTGGGGCTCGCCCTCCCGGTTGACGGTCCGGGCGACGGACGCGACGCCCGCGCAGCTCACCGCCACCCGCAGCGTGCCGAGCCTCTCCGCCTCGGTGATCGCCCGCAGGATGTCGGGCTCGCTCGTGACGTCCGCCTGGGCGAACACGCTCCCCGTCACCGCCGCGGCCGCGGCCCGGCCCTGCTCCTCGTCGCGGTCCACGATCACGGCCCGGTACCCCGCTCCCGCCAGCCGCTCCACCGTCGCCCGGCCGAGCCCCGAGGCCCCGCCGGTCACCATCGCCACGCGTTCCGTCATGCGCTCCCTCGCTCCTGTCCGTCCGCCCGGATCGGGCCCGACGGGCGCTTGTAGCGCGCTCCCGCCGGCCCGCGCAAAGGCGTCACGCCGCCGGCGACCACACCAGCAGCTCGCACTCGAGGGGCCCGTTGAACAGCGCGTGGCGCCGGGCCGGCCGCCCCCGCACGTACCACCCCTTGCCCTCGCGCGGGACGAGCAGCGCCACGTCCCAGGCCGCGAACCGCGCGAGCGCGCGGCGCAGCTCGGTCCGGAACGCGGGGCCCGGGTCGAGGCGCTTGCCGTACGGCGGGTTCGCGATCAGAAGGCCGCGGGGGGCCGGCGGCGTCGCGTCCGCGAGGCGGCACTCGGCGAAGGTCGCGCGGCTCCCGGCGGCCGCGGCGTGGGCGACCGCGCGGGCGACCGCCGCCGGGTCCCGGTCCGCACCCCGGCAGGGCGGCCCCTTCGCCCGGGCCCCGCCCTCGGCCTCCGCCCGGGCCGCCCCGAGCTCCCGCCGGGCCCCCACGTCGAAGTCGAGCCAGCGCTCGAACCCGAAGCGCCGGTCGGGCGCCTGGGCGGGGACGCCCCGAGCCCACAGGTCCGCCTCGATCGCCAGGGTCCCCGAGCCGCACATCGGGTCGAGAAGGGGCGAGCGACCGCTCCACCCCGAGAGGCGGAGACAGGCGGCGGCGAGGGTCTCCTTGAGCGGCGCCGGACCACCGCGGCGACGCCAGCCCCGCCGGTGGAGCGAGCCCCCCGACGCGTCGAGGAACAGCTGCGCGCGGTCGTCCTTCAGCCGCAGGAACACCGCGACGTCCGGGTCCCGCCGGTCGACGCTGGAGCGGCGCCCCCCGCGGGCCCGCTGCCGGTCGACGACCGCGTCCTTGACGCGCTGCGCGAGGTAGCCCGTGTGGCGGAGGCGGCTGTCGCGGCTCACCGCGCTGCCGCCGAGCGTCCGCTCCGGCGCCAGCCAGCGCTCCCACGCCACCGCCCGCACCGCCTCGTAGAGCGCGTCCTCGTCTCCGCACGCGAAGGTCGCGACCCGGAGCAGCACCCGGACGGCGATCCGGCTCCGGAGGCAGGCCCGGAACACCGTCCCGCGTCCTCCCTTGAGCCGCACCCCGCCCCGATCCTCCTTCGCCCCCCGCAGGCCCAGCTCCCGCAGCTCCGCCTTCAACGCGGCCTCCGTGCCCCGCGCCGCCGTCAGGAACAGCTCCTGGGGCGGGCCGCTCGGTCGGTGCCCGGCTCGCGGTCCTTCGATCACGTCATGCTCGGGGCGTGGAAAGGAGCACCTCCTCCGCCGTGGCGGTTTCCTCCGACAGCCGGAGGCGGACGTGGTGGCGTCGCTCCTCGCCGGCCTCGTCGGCGAAGATGCGGGGGACGCGAGCGGCGTTGATGTAGAGCACACCGTCCTGCCGCTCGATCCAGCGCCGGGTCCCGCCGCCTCGGAGCTCGTGGTGCATGTGGCCCGCGACCACCGCCAGGACCCGCTTGCCCCGCGCCAGGGCGTGGTCGACGGCGACCCGGAGGTCGGGGTCCCCGAAGTCGCCCTCCTCGCGGCGGAAGTCGCACCCCCAGATCGCCTCCCGGCTCGCGCCGAGGCCGGTCGGGCCGTTGTGGGCCAGGAAGACGAGGGCCTCCGCCGACGCCCCGTCGACCAGCTCGCAGAGGCACGTGGCGGACCGCTCGAGGTCGTCGATGCCGTAGCGCGCCCGCAGGTACGGACGGTAGGCCAGGTGCTCGCCCCCCGCCGAGTGCGGCCGGGCGGCGATCAGGTCGAAGGTCACCCCGTCGGCGCTCAGGCGGTGGCGGCTATAGCCGACCTGGGTCGCGGGCGAGAGCGCGCTCCGGAGCTCGTCCGCCCGGGCCTGATGGCCGTAGCCCAGGAGGGGGATCAGCGTCTCGGCCTGGAGCACCTCGGCCGCGAGCTGGCCGACGTGGACGGTGTCGTGGTTGCCCGGGATGACGAAGGTCGGCGTCCGGAGGCGGGCGATCAGCTCCCCGACCTGCACGCCCCCCGAGTGGAAGTAGCCGGCGAGGTCCCCGACGAAGAGGCAGAGGTCGTAGCCCTGCTCGTCCAGAAGGCGCACGTCGATCTCGTCGAAGGCCAGGTGAACGTCGCCGATGATGCCGACGGGCAAGGCGGCCGGAGCCTAGCAGGTTGCGACCGGCCGACCTGTCGGCTCATCGGTTCCGCCCGGAGTCGTCAAGGACCGCTGCTCCCTCGGGTCGCCCACCGGTACGCGGATCCTGCCGCGGGCACGGCCCAGAGCGTCCGCTCCCGAGCGCGGCCGAGGGCGACGTGGTGCAACGCCACGGGGGCCGCCAGGCTCCCGATCGGCACGGCGTGACGGTCGAGGCGGACCAGGCCATGGCCACCGCCGGTCGCGACGAGCCACACCGACCCCTCCTCGTCGAGGACGAGGTCGCGGCACCCTCCGGTGTAGCGCACCGTCGGCCTCGTCAGGTCCGGCGCTTCGACGAACGCCGCGTCGAGAACGTAGAGGCCGACGGCCTGCTCGGCGCAGAGCCAGAGCCGGCCCTCGGGCCCTCCGTCGTCGTCGAGCACCGCCGCTCGCAGGGCCCCGAGCGTCTCGGGGGCGGGCAGCGGCTCGCCTCCGTTGATCGGCTGGGTGCTCGCGCCGACCGCGAGGTTCCGGATCTCCCCACCCGCGGCGACCCAGACCCCGCCGCGGGTCGGCGCTTCGGCGCGACCGAGCGCGACGAGCCCGTCCTCGCCGATGTCGAGGCCCTCGCCACCCTCGAGCACCCGCAGCGCCGACCCGTCGAGCACCAGCACGCCCCCGACGGCCGCCACGAGGAGAGCCCCCTCTGGCTCGGCCACGGCCAGCGCGCGGACCTCCGTCGACGAGATCTCGAGAGGCACGGGGAGGGAGGCATGCGCGCTCTCCGCGAAGGGGAGCTCGGTCGCGATCCGGTACACCGCTCCGGTCGGGTCGCGGGGGCCGAACACCGGGTCGGGCCCGTGCACCGCCACCGCGGCGAGGTCGAGCGGCGCGAGCTCGCCCGTCGCCCCCGCGCGCAGATCGCTCCACCCGGCCGGAGACGAGAGGGCGAAGGGACCCGAGTCGGTGGCGGCGAAGGCCCCGTCGGAGCGCGCCGCCAGATCGCGGACCTCCAGGGGCTGGCCGCCCCCGACCTCGACGAGCGTGGCGACCGCGATCGTGGCGTCGACCGTGCAACCGGGGACGCGGAGGGAGCGGGCCTCCACCAAGTAGGCGCCGACGCTCTCGGCCACGAAGGCCGGCGGGTCGGCGACGCGCAGGGGCACCGGCGGCTCTCCCTCCCGGGCCCGGTAGGCGAGCTCGACCACGAAGTCCTCCGCCGGGCAGAGCGCGACCCGGTCCCCCGGCAGGACGACCTCCGGGAGCGGGCATCCGTCGGCCACGCCCCCGCAGCGCGGGCCCTCGTCCGGCCCGGGGCCCGCGTCGGCGGAGCAGCTCATCGTGTACTCGCACGGGGACACGAGTGGATCCCGGCAGCGGCCTTCGCTGCAGGTCCGGCCCGGCCTGCAGCTCACGCCGATGCAGTCCTGGTCGAGAGCGACCGTCAGCGCGAGGCGCTCGCCGTCCACGAAGGCGACGACGCGCTCCGTCGTCACGACCGCCTCCCCCGCGCGGAGCGCGCGGAGCACGAGGGCGAGGGGGCCGAGGTCGCCGCCGTCGTAGCGCAGCGTGAGGCGCGCGGAGCGCTCCCCGTCCCGCAGCTCGGCGACCGCCATGCGCTCGTTCTCCTCCCCCCGGCGAGCGTCGACCTCGAAGCGGTCCACCCCGAGGATGTCCGAGCGGACCGTGAGGACGAGCTCGGTGCGGGACCCCCCACAGGACGCGATGGCGACGGCGAGAAGGAGCCCAGCGACCCGGGAGCGCGCCGTGCTCAAGGGAACCTCAATGTCGGGGGATCGAACGTGGCGCCGTCCTGGCGCGACGAGCCCTGGGCCGCTACCGCCGCCGCGACCACGCCTCCCGCCACCGCCAGGACCGCGAGCCCGCCGAGGACCCACCAGCCCGCGTCGGCGCCGCGGCGGCGGCTCGCGACCGGCGCCGCCGCCTCGCGCTGGCCGAGGGTGAGCTGGAGCGCCCTCAGGGGCGCCGGCACCTCGAGGACGACCGCCGCCGCGCCCCCTTCCGGGACGTCGACCTCCTCCACGTCGAGCTCCTCGACCCCGCGCAGGAGCCGGAGCACGCGGACCCCGGGGTCGGTGACCACGGATCGGCCGAGGTCGCTCGCGGGCAGCGGCCGCCCATCCACCGTGACGCTGATCTCCCCGACGGGAGCCTGGACCCCGACGCGGAGGCGCCCGAGGCGCGGGGCCAGGCCATCGCGCAACGCGCGCGCCGCCTGCAGGACCTCCGCCGACGCCCGTGGCGCCGCGAGGACGACGTCGAGCTCCTCGATCGCCTCGACCAATCGCCCCATCTCGGCGAGGGACCGCGCGAGGTTGAAGCGAACCGGCGGCGCATCCCTCAGCTCCAGCGCTCGCCGGAAGCGTTCGACGGCGCGCTCCCAGTCGCCGCGGTCGGCGTGATCGAGGCCCTCCTGGAAGCGGAGGCGGGCCTGCTCCACCAGGGCCTGCTCGGCACCGACGACGGGCCCGCCGGGCTGGGCACGGGCCGGCGCGACCGCGAGCGCGATCAGCGCGGGCAGGAGCATCAGCGCGGGGCGGCCGACCATCACAGGAAGGAGGCTATCGCAACGCACGGCACGGGTCGCCAGGCCGACACGCGGGGGTGCGTCCGCCGGCGCCGGGTCACGGGACCTCCTCGAGGCCGAGGGCGCGCAGCTCGCCCCGGGCCTCCTCCTCGCGATCCGGGCGCAACGCGAGGAACAGCTCGTCGTCGGCCTCGACCCGCGTTGCGCTCGTGAAGGGGCTCGCCGCGCCCTTTCGCACCCGGGCGAGGCGGAGCACGCCGGGGAGCGTCTCGCGCGCCCAGTCCTTCGCGAGGTCGGCCGTCGCGCGCCAGCGAGCCAAGGCCACCCCGGGGTCGGACCCGGCGTCAGCCCATCCGGGCTCGAGCGGCACACCGAACAGCACGTCCGCCCCGAGGCCCCGGAGCACCGCAGCGGTCCGCGGGTGCGCCTCCGGCACGCTCGCGGCCAGCGCGCGGAGGTCGGAGCGACGCGCCACACGGTCGAGGAACAGGACGTTGAGCGCCCGGTCGGGGCTCACGGCGATCGCGCCCTCCCGGTCGTCGAGGCCCAGGCCCTCGAGCGTCTCGTCATCGAGGTCCTCGATCGCGAGGCACTTCACCCCGGCCTGGCGCATCCGGCGGCACTCCTCGTCGCTCCAGCTCAGGCAGACGAGGTCCCGCGCCCCGGCGCGGCGCAGGGCCGTGGCCAGCCACCGGGCCAGGGGACCAGCTCCGAGCAGCACGAAGCCACGCACGCTCGGTCGCTGCACGCCGCACCAGCGAGCGGCCAGGCCGCCCGTGGCCCCGGCGAGGACCACGGTCACGCCGATCACGAGGAACACCAGCGCCCGGAGCGCCGGACCGCCATCGATGCTCCGCTGGTCGAGCACGTCGGCGAAGAGGGTCGCGATCGCGGCAGCCACGATGCCCCGCGGGGCCATCCAGCCGATGAACGCCCGCTCGGCGGGTGCGAGGCTCGAGCCCAGGGTCCCGAGGGCCGCGTGGGCCGGCCGGACCAGCAGGATCAGGACCGCGACCACCGCGAGCCCGGCCCAGCCCAGGTCCAGGACCTCGGCGAAGCGAACCTGCGCCGTGAGCAGAACGAAGAGCAGCCCGATCAGCATGACCGTCAGCTCCTCCTTGAACTCCGCCAGGGCCTCCGGCTCGTGGGTGCGCGTGCTCCCGACCACCAGCCCCGCCGCGATCACCGCCGCGATCCCGCTCTCCGGGAGGATCACGTCGGCGCCCGTGTAGACGAGGAACACGAGGGCGAGGGTCACCACGTTGCGCAGCGTCGGGGGAATCAGCCAGCGGGGGCGAAGCAAGAGGGACAGCGCGAACCCGGAGACGAGCCCGAAGGCCGCGCCGAAGCCCAGCCGTTCGGCGATCTCCAGCGCCCCCCGGGCCACCTCCTCGGTCGACGGCCGCAGGGCGACCTGCAGGGCCACCACGGCGATGATCGCCCCCACCGCGTCGGTCAGGACACCCTCCGCCTCGAGCACGGATCGGACATCCTGGCGGACGCGGAAGCGGCGCATCAGCGGGTTGATCACGGTCGGACCGGTGACGATCACCAGGGTCCCGAAGAGCACGGAGAGCTGCCAGGTCCACCCGAGGAGGTACCTCGCCGCGAAGGCCGCTCCGGCCACCGTGACCACGGGTCCGAGGAGGACGAGCTGGACCGTCACCGCCCGCTGCGCCCGAAGATGACCGAGGTCGAGGCTCAACCCGCCCTCGAACAGGATCACCGCCACGGAGAAGCTGACCAGCGCGAAGAGCCCGGAGCCGAGGTTGGCCGGCCGCACGACGTCGAGGCCGTCCGGCCCGAGGGCCGCCCCCGCCGCGAGCAGGAGGATGATGCCCGGCAGCCGGAGGTGCCGGGCGAGGGCCTGCGTCAGCACCGCAGCCGCGAGGGCCAGGGCCACGGTGAAGGTCGGATCCGCCAGCGGGGGGGTCTCGTGCATCGACGCCCCGCTCCCATGGGGCGGCCGCGGCAGCGAGGCAAACCGTTCGGCCATCGCGGACCGGGTCTTGCAATCCACGTTGGCACCATGGCTAGGACACCCACCTCAACCCTGGACGTCGACCTCCAGCGCGCCGCTCGCCTCCTCGCGGACACGTTTCGAGACCACCCCCCGGTGGGGCTCGTGCGGGGGAAGACCGCGATGCGGGACGCTCTGGTGGCCAACGCCGGCTATTCGGCGCTCCGCGCCGAGGAGCTGGTCGATCAGCTCGAGCGCCTCGGCGCCCTGCGCCTCGAGGACGCTCGGGACCCCCGCGGACGCCGGCATCACCCGCCCGTGTGGCGCATCGAGCCGTCGCTGCGCGGGACACCGCCGTGATCGGGGCGGGGCGCGCTGCCCCACCCGGGGACACCCGCCCCAACGGACCCCTCCATTCACCGGAGAAGCGTCGCTTTGGGCCTTGGCACAGCGTTTGAACTACTCCCGGACATGACGAACACAAACAACCTTCGCTTTCCCACTCGCGTCGACCTACCGGAGGGCACCCGAAGCCAGCTCGTGGATCGGACCAACGTTGTCCTCGGTACGTTGATTGACATGAACTTCCAGGTGAAGCAGGCTCACTGGAACATCAAGGGGCCTCAGTTCTTCGCCCGCCATGAGCTCTTCGACAAGCTGGCGGACCGGCTCCGCGCCTGGACCGACGACGTGGCCGAGCGAGCGGCGACCCTCGGCGGCTACGCCGGCGGGACCGTGCGCCTCTCGGCGGAGACCTCGGTGCTCGACGAGTACGACCTCAAGGCGGTCGACGGGCGCCAGCACATCGCGGCCCTGATCGAGCGCTACGGCAGGGTCACGTCCCTGCTCCGCGAGAGCGTCGAGGCCTCGCAGACCCTCGAGGACCCGGTCACGGAGGATCTCTTCACGGAGGTGCTGCGCGGGACCGAACTCGACCTCTGGTTCCTCGAGAGCCACATGAACACCTGAGGTTCGTCACGCGACCGCGCGAGGCGCGATGGCGCGAGGCCGCGGCCACCCCGGCACCCCATCCCCTCGACTCGACGCCCCGGTCTCCGCGACCGGGGCGTTCGCCTATCCGGGGGTGGCGGCGAGGACCGCGAGCAGCGCGTCGATCCCGAGGGGCTTCACGAGGTGGGCGTCGAAGCCCGCGCGCTCGCTCCGCTCCTGGTCCTGGGCCGCGCCGTAGCCCGAGAGGGCGACGAGCCGGACGCCCGGGTCGAGCTCGCGCACCCGCCGGCCGAGCTCGTAGCCGTCCATCTCGGGGAGCCCGAGGTCCGACAGCACCACGTCGAAGGCGCCCGGGCGGAATCGCGCGAGGGCTTCCCGGCCGGAGGTCGCGGCGGTCACCTCGACGCCCCGACGCCGCAGCCGAGCCGCGAGCAGCGTCCGCAGGTCGTCGTCGTCCTCGACCATGAGGACCCGCCGCCCGGCGACCGATCCGGCCGGAGCGGGTGCCGGGCTCCGCGCGGCCGCCGTGGCCTCGTCCCGGAGGGGGAGCAGCACCGAGAACGTCGCCCCGTGCCCGCGCCCGGCGCTGTCGACCTCGACATGGCCATCCTGCATCCGGACGAGCTGACGCACCAGCGTCAGGCCGATGCCGAGGCCCGCGGCCTCGTCCTCGGTGTCCCGGAACGTCTGGACGAAGAGCTCGAAGATCCGGCGGCGCTCCGCGTCGGTCAGGCCGCGTCCCTCGTCTCGCACCCGAAGGCGGGCGCCGTCGCTCCCCGCGACGTCGACCGTGACCGAGATGGTCGTGTCGGGCGGGGAGTACTTCGCCGCGTTGTCCAGCAGGTTGTTCAGGACCTGGGTGAGCCGGACCGGGTCCGCCCGCACGGGCACCGGCCGGGGCGGACGGACCCACGCGACGTCGTGCCCCGTCGACGCGAGCAGCGGCCGGCGGTCCTCGAGCGCCTCGTCCACCAGGCTCGCCAGGTCGACCACCTCGAGGTCCAGGACCACCTTGCCCCGCGCGATCCGGGAAACGTCGAGGAGATCGTCCACCAGGCGGGTCAGGTGGCCGATCTGACGCCGGAGCGTGTGCGCCACCGGGCCGTCGTCGAGCTCGTCCAGGGCGAGACTCGCCACCGCGAGCGGGTTCCTCAGCTCGTGAGCGAGGAGGGCGAGGAAGTCGCTCTTTCGTTGGTCCGCCTCCGCGAGCTGGCGGGCGTGCTCGTCGAGCTCCTTGTAGAGGGCGAGCACGCCGCGGTTCGTGTCGTGGAGCTGAGCGCGCAGCCGCTCGATCTCCTCGAGCCCACCTCGCTCGGACGAGGGCGAGGACCCCCGCCCTTCGGGCCCTCCCGGCTCCGGTTCCGCGTCCCTCGGGTTACCCACGACGAGCGGCGCCCCCGGCGAAGAGGCCGGCAGCGGCCAGAGCTGGGCGGTCCGGTCGCTCGACACGGGTACCACCTGGAGCCAGCGAGGGCAGGCCACCAGGCTCGCCTGGGTCGACGGTCCCCAGCGTGGCGATCTGCCTCATCCCAGGCCGAGGGGCGATCCCGGGCGGCGCAAGCCCTGATAAGGTCGGCATAGCCAATGCATGATAGCCACAGCGCAACGGAGGAGTGATGGAACGCCATTCGGAGGAAGCACCGCGGCAGCGGCTCCTGGAGCCCGCAGCCACCTGGCCGCTGAAGCAGCGGCTGGCCTTCGGCGTCCTCGCGCTGGTCCCCGTGGTGCTGCTCGTCGCCTCGCTGATCGCCGCGGTGGTCGCCTCCTTGTCGGAGAGCGTCGAGCTCGCGGTCCCCGCGATGCTCGTCTACGTGCACGTCGTCACGCAGCTGATCGTCCTCTACATCTTCGGCTACCTCCTCATGACGAACAACAGCCTCGATGGGGTGCGCAAGGGGCTTTGGGCGGTCTACTTCGTGGTCCTCGCGCCGGCCGCCCTCCTGACGTACTGGTTCGTCTACGTCTGGTGCGCCCAGGAGGCGCGCGGTGCAGCGGTGCGGACCATCCCCATCGTGACCACCGTGTCCAGCAGCTGACGGCGTGGCCGGGCTCGCGAGCCGAAGCGTGCGGCCTGGGGCGCCGCGAAACGCGACGTGATCGAACGGAATGAGTGAGACGTCCTGGAACCTGAGTGCTCCGTCGATGGCCGACGGCCTGACCGCGACCTACCGCGCGATGCGGAGTGAGCTCGATCTCCTGGGTCCCCGGATCCCCGCCTCCCGGCCGGAGGTCGCCGCCCGGCTGAGGGAGCTCGACCGGGATTTGCGCGCGCTCGCGCCGAAGGTCGCGGAGCTCCGGGGCCACGCCAGGGCGCTGGCCGACGGCAGCGCGACGGCGAAGCGCGACACGAGCCGGGCCCGCGCCGAAGCCCTCCTCGTCGAGGTGCGAGGCGAGACGAGCCGCATCACCCGGCGCCTGGAGTCCCTCCGGGAGGCGCTGGCACCCCTCCGCGCCGCGGCAGCCGGCAACCTGGCTCGTGACGAGGGCGCGCGCGCCGGCACCGACGCGGGGCCGGGCCGCTCGGGGACCTGAGGATGGGCGAGCCCGACCTGGTCTTCGTCGTGGACGACGACGAGTCCACCTGCGCCCTCGTCGAGTCGGCCCTCGCGCGAGAGGGCTTTCGGGTCGAGACGTTCCTGGATGCGCCCGCGGCGCTCGAACGGCTCCCGATGCCCCCGCCGCCCAGCGTCGTCCTCACGGACCTCGAGATGGGGCCGGTCGGAGGCCTGGAGGTGGTGCAGCGGCTGGGCGCCAGCCACCCGGACCTGCCCGTGGTGGTCGTCACCGGCCACGCGGACCTCGATCACGCCGTCGGCGCGCTCCGGGCGGGCGCCCACGACTTCCTGACCAAGCCGATCGAGCCCAAGCGGCTGGTCCACGCGGTCCGTCGCGCGTCGAGCCACGCGGCCCTCGCCGCCGAGGTCCGACGGCTTCGCCAGGAGGTCCGGCAGCGACCCGGCTTCCCGTCGATCATCGGCAGGAGCGCGCCGATGCAGCAGGTCTACGACCTGGTCGCTCGCGTCGCGCCGACCGACGCGTCCGTGCTGGTCACGGGCGAGAGCGGGACCGGAAAGGAGCTCATCGCGCGTGCGATCCACGAGCGGAGCGACCGGGCGGAGGGTCCCTTCGTCGTCGTCAACTGCGCCGCGGTGCCGGCCCAGCTGATCGAGAGCGAGCTGTTCGGTCACCGAAAGGGTGCCTTCACGGACGCGGGGTCCACCCGCAAGGGTCTCTTCGTCGAGGCGGAGGGCGGCACGCTCTTCCTCGACGAGATCGGGGAGCTGCCCCTCGAGACGCAGCCCAAGCTGCTCCGCTCGCTCCAGGAGCGACGGGTGCGGCCGGTCGGCGCGGATCGGGAGGTGCCCTTCGACGCGCGGATCGTGAGCGCGACGAACCGGGTGCTCGCCAACGACGTCGAGGACGGTCGGTTCCGCGAGGACCTCTTCTATCGGATCAACGTGGTCCGGATGGAGCTCCCGCCGCTCCGGGAGCGGGGGAGCGACGTGCTGACGCTTGCCCAGCACTTCACCGAGCGCTTCGCCGACCGCTACCGAAAGCCGGTCCGGGGGCTCCACGCCGACGCGGCCCGGAAGCTCCTCGACTACCCATGGCCCGGCAACGTGCGCGAGCTGGAGAACAGCATCGACCGCGCCGTCGCCCTGGCCCGCTACGACCAGGTGACGGTCGATGGGCTCCCCGCCCGGATCCGCGAGCACCGCGTGGACCGCCTCCCCGCGGAGCCGCTGGAGCCCGAGTCGATGCTGACCCTGGCCGAGCTCGAGGGCCGCTACCTCCGGAAGGTCCTCCGGGCGGTCGACGACAACAAGTCCCACGCCGCGCGGATCCTCGGCATCGACCGCAAGACGCTCTACCGGAAGCTCGCGCGCCAGAGCGACGAGCCGTGACCGAGGCCTCCCGCGGCCGTTCGGCTCTCCCCTGGGCCGAGCTCGCCCACGAGCTACGGGGACCGATCGGCGTCGTCCAGGGGGCCCTCGAGGAGGCCGACGGCGACGACCCGATGCTCGCGCTGGCGCGCCGCGGGGCGCGGCAGCTCGAGCTGCTCGCCCAGGCCTGGGGGCGCCTCGGCTCCGGCGTGGCGCAGCCCGTGCGCTGCGGCCTGAGCGAGGTCGGCGACGCCGCGCAGCGAACCTTCGCCGAGCTCGAGCCGCGGCGGGCGTCTCGCCTGAGCGTCGCGAGGGCCGAGGCGGTCCTGGTGACCGACCGCGAACGCCTCGAGCTCGGCCTGGTCCGCCTGTTCGCCCACCTGACCCGGGGGGCCGCGGCCTCGATCCACGTCGAGATCGGGCCCTCGGCGTGCCTGGGCTTTCGGGGCGATGGGGACCTTGGCGTGCCGGCGGACCTCGGTGCCGTCGACATCCGGGACCTGTGGGCCCGCTCCGCTCGCCTCGCGACCGCCGTGCTCCTGCTCGAGCCCCTGACCGAACGATGGGAGCAAGACCAGGAGCGTCTGCTCTGGTGCCCGACGCCGTTCACGGAGGCGCCCCTCCCGACCTCCGGCGCCGACGTCGCGTGACCGGTCCCGCTCGCGCGGTCCGGTCAGAAGCCCGGATCGCGCAGCAGCCCCTCGGCGGGGGCTGGCACCTCGACGGGCGGCTCGTCCCGCTCCACGGGCCGCTGGGGTCGCGCCAGGTCCCGAGGGTCCGGGACGGCGGGGCGCTCGGGCGCCACCTCGGGCGACGGCTCGGGCGACGGCTCGGGCAGCGGCCCCTCGAGGCGCACCCGGTACCGACCATCCCGGCGAGCGGGATGGACGGCGGACCACCGGCGCCCGAACGCGTCGACGACCTCGAGGTGGTGGTCCCGTTCGCTGCGCGGGAGGATCAGGGGGCTGCCCTCCGGCCGCTCCTGACCGTCGACGCGGACCGTGGCCCCGGGCGGGAGCCCCTCGAGCACCACCTCGACCAGCGCCGGCTCCGGCGGCACGGCGGCGACGCGGGTCGCGGCCACCTCGGGTGGCGTCCGCTGCAGCCAGAGCCAACCCGCGACGCCGACGAGGGCGGCCGCCATGAGCGCGCTGGCGATGACCCCGACCGGGACCGGAGCCCGCGGCCTGGGCGCGGGCACGGCGACCGCTGGGACCGGCGGCGGTCGCGCGGACGGGAGGCGCGGCTCCGTGTCGTCGAGCTCGGCCCGGCGGGGGCGCGGACGGTTGGAGCGGAGCCCCGAGCGCTCCCCGGTCATCCGGGCCCGGTCGCCTCGCCGCGCGGGGACATCCTGCGAGTCGTCCAGGCCGACGGGGAGGTCGGGCTCGGTGCGGTCGCGGGGTCCGGAGCCCTCCGTCGCCCGGCGCCGTCGAAGGAAGTCGTGGAGCCCGCTGTCGCCGGGCTCGTACACGTCCCCCAGGGCATCGAGGAGCTCGTCGGCGCGCAGCCTCGGCACGCCCGGCTGGGTGTGGGCGGGGAGGCTCTGGCGCCGCGCGGCCGGCGGGCTGGATCCGCGGGCCAGGCTCGCCCCGGCGCTCAGCAGGTCGGCCCGCATCTCCCGGGCGTCCTGGTAGCGCGCATGCCGGCGGCGGCTCATCGCCCGCTTGACCACGTGCTCGAGCGGCCCGGCGAGGTCCGGCCGGAGCTCGGCGAAGTCGGGCGGCTCGCTGGTGGCCACCATGATCAGCACGTCGCCGACGACCTCGGCGTCGAAGGGCAGCCGGCCCGTGAGGAGCTCGAACAGCATCACGCCGGCGCTCCACAGGTCCGCCCGGTGATCGAGGTCCTTCAGGCCCCGGGCCTGCTCCGGCGACATGTACTGCGGGGTGCCGACGATCGCGTTGTCCGTCGTCGGGTAGACGCTCTCGAGGTTGCCGGCCTTCGCCACGGCGCGGGAGACGCCAAAGTCGAGGAGCTTGGGGAACACGCCGTCCGGATCGGCGACGAGGAACACGTTCTCCGGCTTCAGGTCCCGGTGCACGATGCCGGCGTCGTGGACCGCGCCGAGGCCGCTGAGGAGCCGGGCCATGATCGCGAGGGCCGACCCCACCCCGAGGGGCGGCGCCCGGTCCATCCGGTCGGCGAGGGTCTCGCCCACCAGCAGCTCCATCACCATGTACGGACGCCCGTCGTCGGTCGTCCCGAAGTCGATGATGTCGACCACGTTGCGGTGATGGACGGCCGCGGCGACGCGCGCCTCGCGCAGGAACCGCTCCCGGGTCCGCGCGGTGTGGGCGGGCCGGTCGATGAACTTGACCGCCACCCGGCGGTTCAGGGCGAGGTGGGTCGCCTTCCAGACGGTGGCCATGCCGCCCGTCCCGATCGGCGTCTCGAGGCGGTAGCGGCCGCCGACCACGAAGCCGCGGAGCTGCGCTTCCTCGGATGGCTCATGGGCAGCCTCGGTGCCGGAACGGCGAATCATGGGTCGGCCGGTCACACCATACCGCAGCATTACAGAAGGAACAGCCGACGCCGAGGGACCTGTGCGATCGTCGCCATCCCCAGGCACGGACAGGTGTCCCTGACCGCCGCCGGCGCCCCCGCGATGGGGACCGGCGCGCTGGGGTGGCGCGGGAGCGGAGGCGCGCGTACCGATCGGCCGTGACGAGCTTCCACGGCCACTTCTGGACGGTCCAGCCCCATCTGCGCGACGTCCTGTTCCCGCCCCGCCCGCCCCGCGACGAGCCGTGGTCGACCACCCTGACCGCTCCGCAGCGCGGCGAGCTCCGCCTCACGGGCTGGCTGCGCGCCGCGCCCGAGGACCGCTCGTGCGTCGTCCTGCTCCACGGGCTCGGGGGGTCGGCCAACAGCCGCTACCTGGTCCGGATGGCGCGCGCCGTGGCGAGCGAGGGGCTCGCGTACCTGCGCCTCAGCGTGCGCGGCGGGGACCGCAGCGGCGAGGACATCGCCCACGCTGCGCTGACCGCCGACCTGCACGCCGCCCTGGCGAGCCCGGCGCTCGCCTCCTTCGATCACCTGTACGTCGTCGGCTACTCCCTCGGCGGCCACCTCGCGCTCCGCTGGGCCGTCGAGGAGGCCCGGGACCGGCGGGTCCGGGCGCTCGCCTGCATCTGCTCGCCCCTCGACCTCGCCGTCGGAGCCCGCGCGCTGCAACGCCCCCTTGGGCGTCCCTACCAGCGGCACCTCATGAGCGGCCTCAAGGAGGTGTTCCGCGCGGTCGACCTCCGGCAGCGCCCGCTGCCCGCGACCCGGGCGCGGGTCGAGGCGATGCGCACGCTGTACGAGTGGGACGAAGAGCTCGTCGCGCCCCGCTTCGGCTTCGACGGCCACGAGGATTACTACGCGAAGGCGAGCGCGGGGCCGTGGCTGCCCCGCCTGGCCATCCCCACGCTCTTCGTGGCGGCGGAGGCCGATCCGATGGTGACCGCGGCTCAGCTCCGCCCGTGGCTGGCCGAGGCGTCGGAGGCCGTCGAGGTCCGGTGGACCGCCGGCGGCCACGTCGGCTTCCCGCCCGGCCTCGATCTCGGCGTCGGGCGGCCCGGACCGGTGGAGCCGCAGGTCGCCGCCTGGCTCCGGGCCCACTGACCCCGGGTCGAAGGGCGCGCGGATCCGTTACCCTCCGGCCACGCCGGACAACGGGAGGCCATCGATGTCATCACCCCACTTCGCCGTCGACGCCCCGAGAGTCAGCGCCACCCCGACCGAGGAGGTGGAGGCCGCCATCGAGAGCGCAGCGGCCGCCGCCCATGGCTGGGTGCGCACGCCGACCGCCCGACGCGCGGAGCTGCTGCGCCGCTGCCTCGAGCACACGATCGCGTGCGCGCCGGACTGGGTGCGGAGCGCGTCCCGCGCGAAGGGTCTCGATCCCGACGGCCCGGGCGCGGGCCAGGAGTGGCTCGCCGGCGTCATGCCGCTGCTGCGCAACCTCCGCCTCCTCGCCGAGGCGATGGACGCCGACGGCGCTCCGCGCCCGCCGGCCGTCCGCCAGCGGCAGGACGGGCGCTGGGTGGTGCGCGTCTACCCCGCGGAGCCGCTCGACCGCGTACTGATCGCCGGCGTCCGCGCCGACACCTGGATCCTGCCCGGCCGGGAGCCGACCCAGGGCCACATCTACGGCGCCAAGGCGCGAGGCGAGCTCCGGGACGGCGGCGTGGCGGCCGTGCTCGGGGCCGGGAACGTGGCCTCGATCGGGCCGATGGACGCCCTCACCAAGCTCTTCGCGGACGACGAGGTCGTCGTCCTGAAGGCCAACCCCGTCAACGCCTACCTGCAGCCCTTCTGGGAGGAGGCCCTGCGGCCCCTGGTCGACGAGGGCGTCTTCCGGGTGGTCCGCGGGGGCGTCGAGGTCGGCCAGCGGCTCGTCCACCACCCGGAGGTCTCGAGCGTCCACATCACGGGCAGCGACCGGACCCATGACGCGATCGTGTGGGGCTCGGACCCGGAGGAGCAGGCTCGCCGCAAGGCGGCGCAGGACCCGATCCTGACCAAGCCGATCACCAGCGAGCTCGGGGCCGTCACGCCGGTGCTGGTGGTGCCGGGTCCCTGGACCGACGGGGACCTGCGCTACCAGGCCCGCCACGTGGCGGGGATGGTCGAGAACAACGCGAGCTTCAACTGCACCGCGGCCCAGGTGCTCGTCACGGCGGCGCGCTGGCCGCAGCGCGAGACCTTCCTCGAGATGGTCGAGGAGGAGCTCGCCCGCACCCCTCCCCGCCTCGCCTACTACCCGGGCGCGGAGCAGCGCTACGCCGCGTTTCTCGAGCGCTACCCGGCCTCGAAGGCGCTCGTCGAGCGCTCCGAGGGCGTCGTCCCGTGGACGGTCATCCCGAACGTGCCGGCCGACGCGTCGGAGTACGCGCTGCGGACCGAGGCCTTCTGCGGGGTGCTCGCCGAGGTCGCCCTCGAGGCGGGGGACCCGGTCCCGTTCCTCCGCAAGATGGTGCCCTTCGCCAACGACGCGTGCTGGGGGACGCTCTCCTGCACGATGCTGGTCCACGGCGAGGTGGCGCGGAACTACCGGAAGGAGCTCGACCAGGCGATCGAAGGGCTGCGCTACGGCTGCATCTCGATCAACGCCTTCAGCGGGCTGCCCTACGGGATCGTGACGCCGCCCTGGGGAGCCTTCCCGGGACATTCGCTCTCGGATATCCGATCCGGCCGGGGCTTCGTCCACAACACGTTCCTCCTCGACCACCCGGAGCGGACCGTGCTGCGCGCGCCGTTCCGGATGCGGCCGACGCCGCCGTGGTTCTCGGACCACCGCACGCTCCACCACCTCGGCCGAGCGATGTGCGAGCTCGAGGCGGCCCCGAGCCTGCGCAGGCTCCCCGCGGTCCTGCTCGCCGGCCTCCGAGGCTGAGGCCGGTGCCCCGGACCCCGACGCCCCGCCTCGCCCCCGTCCTGGCCTTCGCCCTCGCCGGCGCGGGGTGCGGGCTCCTGCCGGGGGAGGACGACGAGCCGCCGCCGCCGCCGCCGACCGGGTCCGGGCCCCAGGACGGGACGCCGACGACGCCGGTGCCCGCCGGGCAGGTGATGATCACTGTCGTGGCCAACTCCACCCCCGAGGGAGCGACCGTGGTCGGCGGGGGCCGACCCCTCGGCACGACGCCTCTCACCGCCCAGGTGCCCGTACCCGCCCCGACCCCGGGGGAGGTCCAGACCTTCTCCTTCACCTTCACCCTCGACGGCTACGCGCCGACGACGATCGACGCCTCCCCGGTGAACGACACGATCTCGATCACGGCGGGGCTCGCGCCAGCCACCGGGGACGAGGAGGAGGGGGAGGAGGACGACGACGGGAGCTCCGGCGAGGACGGCCGGGTCCTGACGGTCCGGGGTCGCGGCGGGGGCGCGATCTTCGACCACAACACGACGCGGGGCACGGCGACGGTCGAGGAGGCGTGCACGATCGATCGCCTGCAGGTCCGGCTCCGGGGCAACCACAGCTACTACGGGGACCTCCACATCCGCCTCCGCGGGCCCGGGGGGCAGACCTACTCCCTGGCCCGCGGCGGACGCGCGAACCCCTTCCGGACGCACACCGTGCGACGCGCCGCGGGTCGGCCCGCGCAGGGGACCTGGAGGCTGCTGGTCGAGGACCGCCTCGACCAGGACTCGGGCCGGCTGTCCGCCTGGGCGATGAGCATCGCCTGCCGTTGACGAGGCCTCCTCACCGGAGGAGAGGAGCCGAGCATCCGCGTCGGGGTTCCGACCCGGCGGCCCAGCAGGCTGCTCGGGTCGGCGCTCCCCGGTCGCCTACCCGGGGAGCGCCGGGAGGCGGGCCGCGGCGACGATGCCGGCCACCATCCCCCACATGCTCTGGAGCTCCTGCCGCAGCGCCGGGAGGCCGACGCTCTCCTGGCCGGTGTGGGCATAGAGCCCGGTCAGGAACACCTTGGCCCGGGCCTCGGGCCGGAACATCGCACCGAGGCGGATGCTCTCCTCGTAGGGGATCACGTCGTCCTGCCGTCCGTGGGCCACGACGACGGGCCCGGCGACCTTCGCGCAGGCCTCGGCCATGCGGAAGTCGGGGAGGCGGGCGACCCGGCGGAAGGTCGGCTCGAGGAGCTCGGGGCCGCCCGGCCGGAGCCCCACCACCTTCTCGAACAGCGCGCGCGCGTCCTCCGGGAGGCGGGCGGCGACCCGCCGGGCGACCGGGCGGTGGTAGGCGGGGTCGCGCATGTAGGGCCGTCCCCAGGTCTCCCGCAGGTAACCGATCCACGCGGCGCGGAGCGCCTCCCGGCTGCCCTCGTCGGCCGGCAGGTCCTCGAGGTCGTCGAAGATGTTGAGGAAGATCGCCGGCGTGTTCAGCGGGTCGGGCGGGCGGGTCTTGTCGCCGCGCAGCGCGAAGCGCACCGCATCGGGGAAGTTCGCGAAGCCCCCGAAGACCACCACCCCGCCGACGCCGCGCCCCTCCCGGGCAGCGACGTGCAGCGTCGGGTAGGAGCCGAAGGAGATGCTGAACATCCCGGGACGGTAGGCCCGTGGGAAGGCCGGGTCGGCCCGGAAGGTGCGCAGGGCCGCGTGCAGGTCGTCGATCTGCCGCCGGTCCATCCACATCCGGCGCATGTCGGGAAGGTGGGGAGAGAAGGCCACGAAGCCCACGTCGGCGAGGATCGCGAGGAACCGGTCCATGCGGCGGTCGGCCGGGCCGAGGTAGTGGAGCCCGGCCTGGACGAGCAGGGCCCCCCGGGCGGGCCCGGCCGGCTCGTAGAGGAAGGCGTCGAAGGGCGGCGACGCCCCCCCCTCCACCGTCACGGTGCGCCGCCGGCCACGCGGCCGTCGCGTCTCCGGGGTCCAGGGCCCTAGCCACGACGACAGCCGCGAGATCAGCCGGAGGCGTTCGAGGTCCACGGCGGCGGATGCTGCGCTCAGCGCGGATCGGGTTCAACCACCCTTGAGCCCTCGCTGACCGAGCGGTAAGCAATTCCTGACCGCTCGGTAGGCACGACGATGACCGTCCGCCAGCAGATCCTCGACGCCGCCACGCGCCGCTTCGCCCAGCAGGGGTTCGCGGGGACGAGCCTCGCGCACATCGCGGAGGACGTCGGGGTGGCGAAGCCGAGCGTGCTCTACCACTTCCCCTCGAAGGACCGGCTCCGGCAGGCGGTGCTCGACCGGGTCCTCGGGCGGTGGGGGGAGGTACTGCCCGCGGTGCTGAGCGCCGCGGCGGCGGAGGACCGCTTCGACGCCCTCGTGGCGGAGGCCGTCCGGTTCTTCCAGGCCGATCCCAACCGGGCACGGCTACTGGTGCGGGAGTTCCTCGACCGACCGGAGGAGATGCGCGGCGAGCTCCGCCGCCGCGTCCGACCCTGGGTGCGGGACGTCGCGCAGGCGGTCCGACGGGGCCAGGAGCGGGGGCATCACGACCCCGACGCCGACCCCGAGGCCTACGTCCTGCTCGTGATCCAGGCGGTCGTCGGCACCCTCGCGGTGCTCGATCCGCTCGAGGCGGTGCTGGACGGCCGCCCCCCCCACGTCGGCCGCGTCACCGAGGAGCTGCTCCGGGCCGCCCGCGCCGCGTTGTTCACGGCGGAGGGGCAGGCGCGGGTGTCGGCCCGCCAGCAGGAGCGGGACCGGGGGGCTCGACGAGCGGCGGAGTAGACGATCGGTCGGCCCGCTCCTGCCATGGCGCGCCGACCGGCCCGAGCACGGCGCCACGCGCCGGGGAGTGAACGATGGCCAGCTTCTTCCACGACAACGACGACCTACGCTACTACCTCCAGGAGGGCATCGACTGGGCGCCCCTGGTCGAGGCCGGCTCCGGGCTGACGATCAGCCCCGACGCGCCGAGCCATCTGGAGGAGGCCCGGGAGCTCTACGGCGACATCGTCCAGCTGGTCGGGGAGTTCGCCGCCGATGTGGTGGCGCCGCAGGCCGCGCAGATCGATCGGGAGGGCGTGCGGCTGGAGGACGGCGAGGCCGTCCACCCCCCCCGCCTGCAAGCGATCTTCGATCAGATGAAGGAGCTGGAGCTCCACGGGATGTGCCTGCCGACGGAGCTCGGGGGGCTGAACTGCCCGGCCATGCTCTATTTCCTGACCAGCGAGATGATCGCCCGCGCCGATGTGTCGGTCATGGCGCACTACGGCTTCCACACCGGCGTGGCCCTGGCGATGCTGTCTTTCAGCATCCGCGAAGGCACGACCCGCTTCGACCCGGACACCGGCGAGATCCTCGAGACCCGCTTCGCGGACGAGATCCGGGAGATCATCCGCGGCGACGCCTGGGGCTGCATGGACATCACGGAGCCCGACGCGGGCAGCGACATGGCCGCGCTGCGGGCGAAGGGAGAGCTCGGCGACGACGGGGTCTGGCGGGTCAGCGGACAGAAGATCTTCATCACCGCCGGCCACGGGAAGTACCACTTCGTCATCGCCCGGACGGAAGACTCGGCCGGCCGGTCCGACGCGGTGGCGGGGCTCCGGGGCCTCTCGATGTTCCTCGTCCGGGCCTACCGGGAGGACGCGGACGGCCGCCGGGAGCGCCTCGCGACCCTGGACCGCCTCGAGGAGAAGCTCGGCCACCACGCGTCGGTCACGGCCGCCCTCGGGTTCGACCGGACCCCGGCGGAGCTGATCGGGAAGCGGGGCGAGGGCTTCAGCTACATGCTGACCCTGATGAACCACGCCCGGATCGGCGTGGGCTTCGAGTGCCTCGGTCTCTGCGAGGCTGCCCTGCGCGTCGCCGAGGCCTACGCCGCGGAGCGCTGGTCGATGGGCAAGCCGATCGCCCGCCACGAGCTGATCGCCGACTACCTCGACGGGATGCGAACCGACATCCAGGCGCTCCGGGCGGTCTGCGTCGAGGCGGCGTTCCAGGAGGAACTGGCCCAGCGCGAGGAGCTCGCGTTGCGCGTCAACAGCGACATGTCGGACCGGGAGTGGACGCGGCGTGAGCACGCCCTTCGCCGGCACAAGGCCGCCGCGCGCCGCACCACCCCGCTCATCAAGTACTTCGGCGCCGAGAAGGCGGTCGAGATGGCCCGCATGGCCATCCAGATTCACGGCGGGGTCGGCTACACGGCGGAGTACGGCGCCGAGAAGCTCCTCCGGGACGCGGTCGTCATGCCGATCTACGAGGGCACGAGCCAGATCCAGTCGCTCATGGCGATGAAGGACCGGCTG
Organism: Sandaracinaceae bacterium; assembly: GCA_050331215.1. GTDB lineage: Bacteria > Myxococcota_A > Polyangia > Polyangiales > Sandaracinaceae > JBHJHB01. The sequence continues at coordinate 52,812 of JBHJHB010000010.1, forward strand.
TCGGACATCATGCGCAACCCTCGTCGCTTCGTGCGGCGCGCAGCGCGAGCCCGGTGGCGGGTGCTGAGCTCCCGGGACCCCCTCGAGCGCCGGGTGGCCAAGCTGCAAGGCCTGGCGTACCAGGCCGAGCTCCACCTCCTGATGCGCACGGCCGGCTCGAAGCTGCGGGACATCAGCGACCGGCCGCCGGGCGAGTGGCTCGATGCGCTCCGCGGGAGCTGGGACCCGAAGCGCGACTTCGCCTTCGCGCTGCTCCACGCGGAGCGCCTGACCCGGATGCTGTTCGACGTGGCGGCCGCGGAGGTCCTCTACGCGCAGCAGCGCAAGAGCCCCGCCCGCCGGGAGGTCCTCGAGCGCTGGTTGGAGCGCGCCGAGCCCCGCTGCCGCTTCCTGCTGGACGAGATCACCACGACCGGCGAGCGCCTGCTCGCGAGCTTGCGCTCGGAGGAAGGGGACGCCGAGGCCGCAGCCTGAACGCAGGCTGCCGCAGCACCACCTCGGCGCCTCGCCGCGGGGGATGTCCGGAGGGTCCCCGTCCAGGGGGCTTGCGGGGCGGAACGGGAGACTTAGGGGAGAAGAGTGTCCGTCCCCTTGCGCTTGCTAGGACACCAGGGCCCGGTGATCCGCGCGATGGCCGCCACGGTCGTCGACGGGTGGCGGCGTACGCCCTCCTCCGATGGAGGCGCCCTCGTCACGCCCGGGCCCGAGGTCACGGTGACCCTTCCCCCGAGGTCCGATGAGCTGCTCGACGCGTACGTCGCGCACGTCGGTGGGCGCCCCGAGCTCTACCGGGGCCGGGTGCCGCCCCACCTGTTCCCCCAGTGGTCCTTCGGCCTGACCCGGCGCGTGTTCGAGGGCCTCCCCTTCTCCCTCGTCCGTGCGCTCAACGGAGGTTGCCGTCTGATCCAGCGGGCGCCCCTCCCCCGCGGCGAGCCCCTCGCGTGCACGGCCTGGCTCCACGCTGTCGACGAGAGCGAGCGACGGGTGCTGCTCGAGCAGCGGATCGTGACCGGGACCGACGCGCGCCCGGCCGCGCTCGAGGCCCACTTCCGCGTGTTCGTCCCGCGCCCCCGGGCGCGGCGTCGCGACGGGCCGACCCAGAAGCGGTGGCGCAAGGTCCCGCTCGACGTCGAGCTCCTCGCGGAGCAGCGGATCGGGGCCGGCGCCGGCCGGGACTTCGCGACGCTGACGGGCGACATCAACCCGGTGCACTGGCTGCCGCCCTACGCCCGGGCCCTCGGCCACCGCAGCGTCATCCTGCACGGCTTCGGCACCCTGGCCCGGTGCATCGAGGTCCTGAACCGCGAGGTCTTCCAGGGCGACGTCGACGGCTGGCGATCGATCGACGTGCGCTTCACCCACCCCCTGGTGCTCCCCTGGACGGTCGGCGTGTTCCGCCGGGGGGACGAGGTCTGGGTGGGCGACGCACCGAACATGCGGGCCTACCTCGAGGGTGCGATCGAGCGGACGCCCACCTGAGGCGTCGGCGGCGGCCTCCGCCCCGGGGCACGCTCACGCGGGCGGAGCGGCGCTGGTCCGCGTCGCCGGCGCTCGGGCCCCGGCCGGGGCGAGGGGGACGGGGACGGTCCGACCCTCGTCCCAGCCCTCGTAGCCGTTCGGGGTCCACGGCGTCTCCCGCCAGCCGAGCCAGAAGCGACCGAGGGGCACATCGCCGAACATCACGCTCCGGACCGCCAGCGTGAGGGCCCGGCGCGCCCGGTAGGCGAGCGCGATGCGGCTCGAGCCGCCCTGGATCAGCGTGCGCTCGGGGCTGAAGCCGCTGTTGAAGCCGAAGCCGAGCACCTGCAGCAGGAAGCCGTGGATCGTGGGCAGGATGTTGAACGCGAAGTGGTACGTGCCCGCAAGGGGCAGGGCCAGCAGCAGGCGCCAGCTCGTCCGTGCGCTTCCGTCCACCAGGATCGCGAGCCCGGTGGAGAGGCTCCGGACGCCGAGGCTCGCGGCCGCGACGAGGATGAGGGTCGGCAGGCTCGGCGCGGCCTGGACCGCGGCGGGGAAGAGCAGGGCCCCGAGCAGGATCGCCACGTGGATCAGGATGATCAGGCCGACGTCCAGGATCGCGGGGATCCCGACGCTCCACGCGAACAAGAGGCCCCAGCCCCACCGCTGGACGGTCCAGATGCGCGAGGTGTTCCACCGCATCCGCTGCCGGTACAGGCCCCGCAGCGACGTGGGGGTGGACGTCCAGATCTTTGCGCGCGGGTCGTAGCGGTAGGGCCGCACCACGTACGCGCGGACGAACTCGAGGAGCGCGTGGGCCGGCGTCCGGGGCAGATCGAAGCACAGCCGATCCCGCTCCCACCGGCAGGCCAGGGCCAGCCAGGTGATCCACGTGTCGTCGCCCATGCCGGCCACACCCTCGGGTAGCGGCTCGAGCCGATCGCGCTGGGCGCTGAACGACGGCGGCGGCACACCGAGCCACCACGCCACCCACGCGCGGAGGCCGAGGCCCTGGAGGAACCGCGCGTAGCGGGGGGCCGCGTCGACGACGGCGAACCACGTGCAGTAGAGCGCGCCGGAGGCCCCGGTCTGGGGCTGGAGCCGCTGGTTCACGCGGCCGAGCCCGAGGCTGACCATGTACTCCCGCGCGACCTGGAGCCGGAGGACGCCGGCGACGCTCGCGAGGGACCGCCACCCCCGCCAGTACGTGCCCGGCGGGACCGCGACGTGGCTCGTCACGATGCGGGCGCGCTCGCCGGTGAGGACGGCCCGCCGGAGCAGCGTGGCCGCCATGATCTCGAGCGAGCCCGGCTCGACCTCGCTGTCGGCGTCCACGTTGAAGAAGAGCTCGGGCATCTCGATGGTGCCGGCCCGCCCCATCTGGGCCAGGCGCTGGACGCCCGCGTCGATCGCGACCCCCTTGCCGGACCGCGTCGGGGTCCCCGTCAGCAGCAGCCGGACGCCCGGCGGGCCCTCGTAGCCAGCGACGAAGGCCTCGAGCTCCCGGTAGAGGTCCCCGGCGCGATCGACCCCGTCGACGGCGAGCACGATCGTCAGGGGTCCGGGGTAGCCGTTGTGCGCGAGGCTCCGGGCGGCGCCGATCAGCCCGTCGAGCTCGCCGCGGCGCCGCAGCAGCGACGGGACGGTGGCCCCGGCCGGCACGGGCCGGGCCAGGCGCGGCCTCGGGTTGCCCCGGGACCAGCGAAGGAGGGTGTCGAGCAGGATGAAGAGGTAGCTCGACTGGTAGAGCAAAAGGCCGACGAGCAGGGGGAACAGGATCGGGCCGACGACGTCGAACCCATCGGCGTTGGCGAAGAACCAGGTGAGGCGGCTCACCGGGGCCTCCGCACCCGGAGGATGCGCTCGCGCACCGCCGCCGGATCGGAGAGAGCGAGCACCGCGTAGCGACCGCGGGCGAGCTCCCCCCAGGGGTCCTGCGTGACGACCTCGCCAGGCAGGATGTCGGCGACCCGGCCCACCCGCCGGCATCCGGCGACCATCCACACGCAGTGGATCACGTCGTCCCCCTCGGCCACGCCCTCGAGCTGGGCGTAGGGGACGAAGGCCACGTCGAGGCTGCGCTCCGTGGCCTGCCACAGCGGTCGGCTCCGCAGCTGGTCGAGCACGTCGCGGACCTCGCCGAGGTTCCGCTCCGCGGCGCGGCGTGTGGCCACGAGGCCGCGCCGCTCCGCCTCGAGCTGGACGATCTCGAGGTCGAGGCGGGTCATCTGCTCCTGCCGCTGGACCGACAGGGGCAGGCGCCCCGGCGCGTGGGGCGACGCGCCGACCTCGCCGTCGGCGCTGGCCCGGAGCGCCTCGCGCTCGGCGCTCGACTGGGCGAGGGTCTGGCGCGCCTCGCCGAGGGCCCGCTGGTTGGCGGCGACCGACAGCCGGAGGCGGTCGAGGGCCTGCTCCTCCCGCTCGAGCTCCGCCCGGCCGACGAGGGCCTCCTCGTGGTGAGCTCGGGTCCGGGCGGCGATCCGCTCCTGGCGCTCGACGAGGCGCGCGAGCACCTCCCGCTCCCGCTCGAGGCTCGCGAGGGCCTCCCGGGTCGCCGCGACCACCCGGGCGCGCTCCTCCGCGCCCCAGAGGAACATCTCCCGGCTGTTGTCCCGGAGACGCGCGAGGCGGGACAGGGCGACGTCGATCGCGGCGACCTGCTCGTCGATCCGGGTCACCTCGGCCTCGGCGCGGTCCACCTCCGCCGTGGTGCGGTCCACCTGGAGGTGGAGCTGGATGACCCGGTCGTGCTCGGGGGACAGGTTGGCCGGAGCGATCCACGCGTCGGTGAGGAGCGTGGCGACCGCGACGACGGCTGCGCCGCTGCCGACGACCACCAGCACCAGGAACAGGAGCGCCACCGCCCGGGTCAGCAGCCCGGGGCGCGCTCCGCCGAGCATCGCGGGCGCGGGCGCGCTCATCGCGTCCTCCGCACGAGGGGGCGCCACGCCTCGAGGAGGCGGGACCGGTAGCGCCGCTGCCCTTCCAGGTCGATGCGGTTCAGCTCGGCGAGGGCCTTGGCCTGCTGGGCCTGCCCCGTGAGGCCCTCGAGGTCGGCGAGGTGCTGGAGCTGAGCGTCGACGAGGGACAGCTGGGCCTCGAGGAGCTCGAGCTCGCCCTCGGTGCCTTCCACGCGCCGGGCCAGCTGGGCCTCGAGCCGCTCCACGCGGTGGCGCAGCTCCGTCGGGGAGCCCTCGAGCTCGGCCGCCCGGGCCGCCAGGTACGCCTCCTCGCTCCGACGGTGGGCGATCACCCCGAAGCTCATCGACACGGACGCGGCGCCGAACCAGTCGATCGGCGAGCCCGGGATCACGCCCCCGTTCACGTCGAGCCGCCAGGGCGACAGCCTTCGGACGCGGGAGTGCTGGGCTTCGGCGGCCATCGTGGCGGCCTCGTAGCGACGGAGGTCCTCGTCGAGGGCGGGCGGCTCGCTGGTCGGCCGGTCGGCCGCGTCGGCCAGGTCGGCCTCGAGCTCCCGGATCCGGGTCCGGACGCGATGGCGCGTCCGCTCCAGGGCCAGGCGGCGGAGCTCGAGCGTCCGGCACTCCTCGGCCGTCGCGATCCCCTCGTCCCGCCGCGCCTCGGCGCGGGCGACGAGCGCTCCCTCGCGCACCCGCGCCCTCTCGAGGTAGGCGAGCTGGGCCCTCAGCGCGCTCAGCTCTCCGTCCCGCTCCGCCGCCTCGAGGGAGGCCACGAGGCGTGTGCGAGCGTCGAGGCGGTCGCACTCGCGCCCCGCCGCGCTGAGCACCCACGCCGCGCGCAGCGCGTCGAGGGGGGACCACGCCAGGGAGGAGCGGAGCTGGACGTCCGGGCCCTGGAACAACCCCTCCCCGGTCTCGCCCCCGCGGCGGGGGACGCGGACGACACCCAGGCTCACGCGGGGCGCGAGCAGCAGCGCGGCCTCGGACCCCGCCCGCGCCCGGAGGCGGCGGCAGGCCGGCGCCTGGGCCGCGCCGCTCAGCGGCGCGAGGAGGACGGTCGCCGTGATGGCGAACGCAGCGGTGCGTCGGACGAGCGCCATGACCTCTCGCGTGGAGCACGACATCGGGTCGGCCGCCGGGCTCCCAGGGCGACCGCCGCCGATCCGGACCGTCCGGACCGCTTCCACCGGCCCTGCATCATGCGGGCCATGGCCAGGTCGAGGGTCATTCGCGGGCTTGTCACCGCCTTGGCCCGAGGTCGGCCCCCGCCTCCGGCCCCACCACCTATGACATCGGTTTCATGCTCTCCCCGCCCTGGGCCACCGTGTGGGCGCTCGCCGGGCTCACGATGGCCAGCTGCGCGAGCCCCGGGCCGCGAGCCACCTCTGCCCTCGAGGGGCAGGTGCGGCGGGGCCTCTACGTCGCCGGGACCGACGACCGCCTCGCCGCGGACGGCGGAGCCTCGATCCTGCGGACGGCGGGCGTCCTGGGCGCGGAGGAGGTCGCTCTCTACGGGCTGGGCCCGCTCCTGGCGTCGGAGGCCGGACGCCGGACGGTCCGGTCGTTCGTCGCCCGAGCCCGCCGGGTCGGGCTCCGCGTCGCGGCGCCCATCGCTGGCCTCGACCGCGTCCGTGCCCTCGCCGCCTACGCCGCGGAGGCGCCCGAGCACGCCTTCGACACCTGGATCACCGAGCTCGAGTACTGGCACGACTGCCGCGCGACCCAGGGCGAGCGCCCCTGCTTCGCTTCGATGGCGGCCCTGCTCGAGGCGATGGCCGAGGCCGTCCGGGCCCGCCCCGTCCGTCCGGTCCTGGCCGCCTACGTGGGCTACCCGACCCCCGAGGAGGCGGAGGCGATCGCGGCCCGCGTCGACCGCCTTCTCCTGAGCTACGACGGCGCGTCCCCGCGCGAGGCCTGGACCGCGCGCCACGGCCGCCACGGAAGCCAGCGCGAGCGGCTGCTCTCGGTCCTCGACCTCGGCCTCGAGCTCTGGCCGATCCTCTACGTCCGGGGGGAGCGCCCGATGGCGGGCTGGCTCCGGGCGCACACCGTCGAGGAGGCGGAGGCCTACTTCTCGGCGGGAGCGCGGCGCCTCGATGCGTCCTTCGCTGGCTTCCAGTACTTCGATGCGGCGGGGGTCGAGGACCTGCTCGCCCCCGACCGCGAGGCTAGCCCGGCCGGCTCCGGGCGCGAATGATCATCGCCGTCAGGTTGAGGCTGAAGGTCAGGGCCAGCAGAACGAGGACGGTCCCGAAGATCGTCGGCTGCACGGCGTCGACGTTGTGGGACTGCGTGCTCAGCGCGTAGACGTGGTAGCCGAGGTGCATGAACTTGTCGCGCACGTCGAAGGGGAGCTGCGGGACGTAGAGCACCGCGCCCGTGAACAGGATCGGCGCGACCTCCCCCGCGCCGCGGCTGATCGCGAGGATCACCCCCGTCAGGATGCCGCCCCGGGCCCGCGGGAGGATCACCGACACCACGGACTGGAAGCGCGTGGCGCCGAGGCCGAGGGCCGCTTCCCGGAGGTCGCGGGGCACGGCCCGCAGCGACTCCTCGGTGGTCACGATCACGACCGGGAGGGTCAGCACCGCGAGGGTCAGGGCGGACCACAGCACGGCGGGGCGGCCCCAGACGTGGACGTCCTCGCCGTAGAACACATCGTCGATCCCGCGCCCGATGAAGTAGACGAAGAAGCCGACGCCGAAGAGGCCGAACACGATCGAGGGGACGCCGGCCAGGTTGGTCACGGCCCCGCGGATCAGGTCGGCGAGGCGCGACCGGCGAGGCGCGTACTCCGAGAGGTAGATCCCGGTCGCCACCCCCACCGGCACCACGGCGATCGTCATCAGCAGGGTGAGCATCACCGTGCCGTAGATCGAGAACCAGATCCCTCCGCGCCCGCCCGACTCCGGCACGCCGGTCAGGAAGTCGATCGAGATGACCGGGAGACCGATCCAGAGCACCTGCCCGATGATCACCGCCATGAGGCCGAAGACCAGGGCGACCGCCAGGCCCGTGGCGATCGCCACGACCCAGTCCATGCCGGTGTACTTCACGTCCCCTCCTGCACCATCAGTCGGCGGTGGAGGCGGTTGACGACCATGGTCCCGAGCCGGTTGATCACGAAGGTCAGGACGAACAGGAGGGTGCCGAGGAGGAAGAGCACCCTCCAGTGATCGGACCCCTGCGTCACCTCCCCCAGCTCGGCGGCGATCGTCGCGGTGACGGGTCGCGCCGAGGAGGTCGGGTTCCACAGCTCCATCACGGCGGCGTTCCCCGACGCCATGACCACGATCATGGTCTCGCCGATCGCTCGGCCGAAGCCGAGGATCACGGCCGCGGTGATGCCGGGCAGGGCCGCGGGGAGGATCACCTGGAGCGTCGTCTGCCACTTGCGCGCCCCGAGGGCGAGGGCCGCCTCGCTGAGCTGCCGGGGCACGGCCTGGAGCGCGTCCTCGCTGATCGTGAAGATCAACGGGACCACCGCCAGGCTCATCGCGATCGACGCGACGAGGGCGTTCTTCGGCGTGGGCAGATCGAGGGCGGCCTGGAGCCACACCGACAGGACCATCGCCGCGAAGAACCCGAGCACGACCGAGGGGAGGGACGCGAGGAGCTCGAGCGCGGGCTTGACCACCTCCCGGACCTGGGCCGGCGCGTACTGGGACACGAACACCGCCGAGCCGATGCCCATCGGGATGCTGATCGCCATGCTGAGGGCGGTCACCTTCAGCGTGCCCACGAACAGCGGGACGATGTTGAACTTCGGGGGCTGCCAGATGAAGCGGGCCTCCGGGTACTGGTCTCCCCAGCGCGACGGGAAGAGCAGGCTGGAAAGGCCACCGGACTCCGCGAGGGCCTCGGGGTCCCACAGGAGCGGCAGCGCCTCCTTGACCACGAACACGAAGATCAGGATGACCGCGGCGATCGCCACGAAGGCGAGGCCCGTGATGCACGCCTCCGCGATGCGGTGGAGGAGCGGCGTCTTGATCCCCTGCCCGAGGGGGGGTCGGTGCTCCGGGGGACGCGGCGGCACCGACCGGGCGAGGGGTGCCTCGTCGCGCGGGTCCTCGGTCACTCCCCGCCGCCCGACTCCGCCTCGAGCTCGGCCTCGCGCTCCGCCGCCGGCAGCGGGTAGTAGCCAGCGTCCTCGACCAGCCGTTGGCCGTCGGGGGACAGCACCCACGTCACGAACGCCGCCGTGAGGCCCTCCGGCTCCCCTGCCGTGTACATGAACAGGTACCGCGAGAGCGGGTAGCGCCGCGCCGTCGCGTTGGCGAGGGTGGGCTCGACCGCGCGCCCCTGATCGTCGACCAGGGACACCAGCTTGACGCCCTCGGCGTAGCCGATCCCCCCATAGCCGATGCCGTTCTCGTCGACGCTCACGGCCTGGATCACGCCGGCGGTGCCCGGCAGGGACTGGGCCTCGACCGCGAAGTCTCGCCCCTCGAGGACGTGCTCCTTGAAGTAGGCGTACGTCCCGCTGCTGTTGTCGCGCCCGTAGAGCACGATCGGGCGGTCCGGCCCGCCCACCCGGGACCAGTTGGTGACCTGGCCCCGGTAGATCTGCGCGAGCTGCGGCAGCGTGAGGCGATCGATGGGGTTCTCGCCGTGGACGTAGACGGCGATCGCGTCGAGGGCGACGGAGATCTCGTGCGCTTCGGCGCTCCGCTGCTCCCGCAGCGCCTCGCGCTCCTCGTCGCTCATGGGCCGGCTCGCGTTGGCGATGTCGGTGGTCCCGTTGATCAGCGCCGTGATGCCGACCCCGCTCCCGCCGCCGTTGACCTCGACCACGGCGTCCGGGTGGGCGGTGGAGTAGGCCTGGGCCCAGGCCTGGGCGAGGATCTGCATCGTGTCGGAGCCCTGGATGGCGAGCCGCTGACGGTTCTCCGCCGCTCGCCCGCTGCACGCGGCGACAAGGGCACATAGCGCGAACGGGAGCATGCTCGGCCATCGCCTCATCGGGGGACCTCCTGTGTCGACCCGGACGACCGCCCCGTGCGGCGTGGGTGTCGGGACGCGCGGCCGTTGCCGTCCCCGCGGGTGGTGTCGCACGTAGAGGACCGCCGTTTCAACCAAGTGACCGACGCGTGTCTCGGGGGGGTCGGGGCGGGGATTCCCTTGTCGAGTCGGGCAGCGCCGGCCCGCCGACGGCGCTAGACCGGGGGCCGGCCCGGACCGGCTGCGCCAGAGCGCCGGCGACGGGCCCCACGCCGAACGTACCGTGCGGGATCGAGGGAGGTCGGGGGAGGAGGCGACGCCACGCCGGTGGCGCCCGGTCGGCGCCGCGCTGGCCTTCGCCGCCGCTCTCGTGATCGTCGCGCCGGCCGAGGCGCAACCCCCGGGCGATGCGTCGCCGGAGGCCGAGACGGAGGGACCCGCCGAGCCGCCCGCGGGCGCGGACGCCCCCTCGGAGGGTCCGGCCACGGATGCGCGCGAGGCGGACGAGCCCCAGGACGAGGAGCCCGCGAGCCGCCCCTCGCTGACGCCTCCCCGCCTCCTCTCGGCTCCGCCCGTCACGCTGCCCGCGGGGGCCGAGCCCCTGCCCGCGGACGCTGCGGTGGAGCTCGTCCTGACGATCGGCGCCGACGGCCGCGTGCAAGAGGCGCAGGTGCTGACCCCGCTCCGGGACGACGTCGACGCGCTGGTGCTCGAGGCGACGGCGGGGATGCGCTTCGAGCCGGCCGCGAGGGACGGGACCCCGATCCCGGCGCGGGTCCGCTTCCGCTACCGCCTCACGCCGCCGGCCCCCCCCGAGGAGCCGGCATCGGAGGAGGCCACCGAGGACGCGGCGGAGGGGGCGGAGCCGGCCGGCGAGGGGGCGGGCGCGGCCGAGCCCGGGGCGAGCGCGGAGGACGATCCGGTCTCGGACCTCGAGACCGACGTGCCCTCCTTCGGGGTGGAGGCGGTGGGCGTCCAGCCCGAGCCAGGCGCGGCCGAGCGCTACACGCTGGAGGGCGAGGAGCTCACGACCGTGCCCGGCACGTTCGGGGAGCCGCTCCGGGTGGTGGCGACCCTCCCCGGGGTGGCCCGGTCGCCCTTCGGCCTCGGCTTCTTCCTGGTCCGGGGGGCGAACTTCGCGAACACCGGCTTCTTCGTCGACGGCTTCCCGATCCCGATCCTCTACCACTTCGGAGCCGGCCCGGCGGTCATCTCGTCGCGGCTGGTGGAGCGCCTCGACTTCTACCCCGGCGGCTACCCGACGGCGTACGGCCGCTTCAGCGCGGGGATCGTCGCCCTGCAGACCGGCCCGCCCCCGACCGACCGGGTGCGCGGAGAGTTCGAGATCGACGTGTTCCGGGCGAGCGCCCTGGCGGTCGTCCCCTTCGCCGACGGCAAGGGCTCGATCTCCGCCGCCTTCCGGCGCAGCTACTACGAGCTGATCGTGCCGCTCTTCGTGGACGGTCTGACGATCAACTACACCGACTACCAGGTCCGCGCCGACTACCGGGTCGACGACCACGTGCGCCTGAGCCTGTTCTTCTTCGGCGATGAGGACATCCTCGACCAGCGGGGCGCCTTCGGGAGCGGCACGGCGAGCGCGAACACCCGCACCAACACGCGCTTCGACTTCCAGCGGGTGATCGGCTCCGTGGACATCCGCTTCGGCGAGGGCGGCCGCCTCACCTTCCGCGGCATGGTCGGGCGCGACCGGAACGTGTTCGAGAACGCCGCGCCGGGCAGCGATCCGCTGACCTTCGACCTCGCCAACGTCTACGTTGGCTTTCGCGCGGACGCGCAGGTGCCCCTCGCCGAGTGGACCCGGACGCTGTTCGGCTTCGACCTCCTCACGACGATCTTCGACGTCAACGCGAGCGCGTTCACCCCGATCGGCCTCGGCGAGTACCCCCAGCCGCTGTTCACGCCCCAGGCGAGCCCCGTGGACCGCTCCTTGGCCCAGGCCCTCGGGGCCTTCTACCTCGACCAGGTGTTCGACATCGGGCCGCTGCAGATCAGCGCCGCCGCCCGCTTCGAGTACATGCGCTACGGGGACGTCAACCGCGTGTTCCCGGACCCGCGCCTGGTGGTCAAGTGGCAGGCGGTCCCGGACCTTCTTCTCCTGAAGGCGGCGACCGGCCTGTTCCACCAGCCTCCTCTGATCTTCCAGCTGGTGCGGGACGGCGGGAACCCGGCGCTCCGGCCCGAGCGCTCCTGGCAGAGCAGCGTCGGCGCGGAGATCGGCCTGCCCGAGCGCGTGGAGCTCCAGCTCACCGGCTTCTTCACGCGCTTCTTCCAGATCGTCCGCCAGGTGAACCAAGTGGTGCAGACGCCCGAGGGCCCCGAGCGCCAGTTCTTCGTCGACGACGGCGAGGGCCGGGCCTACGGCCTCGAGGTGCTGCTGCGGCGCAAGATCGAGCGGGGCTTCTACGGGTGGCTCAGCTACACGCTGGCCCGGAGCGAGCGGGTGGAGGACGGCCAGTGGGAGGCCTTCTTCTGGGACCAGACCCACACCCTGAACCTCGCCGCGAGCTACGCGGTGGGTGGCTGGCGCTTCGGCGCCCGGTTCCAGGTCGCGACCGGCCGCCCCACCCCGACCGTGGTCAACGCCGCCTACGACGCCGACGCCGACATCTACGATCCCACCTTCCGGGACGAGGGGCGCCGGATCCCGACCTTCCATCGCCTCGACGTCCGGATCGACCGCGACTTCGACCTCGGCTGGGTCCACGGCTCCATCTACGTCGACGTCCAGAACGTCTACAACGCGCCGAACAACGAGGGGATCCTGTACAGCTTCGATTACACCCAGACCGACCGGCTGCCCGGGCTGCCGATCCTGCCGACCCTCGGCCTGCGGGGGATCTTCGAGTGACCTGGCCTCGACGCGCACCGTGGATCGTCGCGATGCTCCTCCCGCTGGCGGGCTGCATCGACATCGACCTGCCCAGCCCGTCCCGGATCACGACGCCGAGGATCCTGGGCGTCGTGGTGGAGCCCCCCGAGCTGGCGCCCGGGGTCGACCTCACCGTCAGCGCGCTGGTGCTCGACGCGGAGGGCGCGCCGCTGGTCCCCCCGGACGCCACGTACGTCTGGCAGACGTGCCTCGACGCGGCGGCGGTCTTCGGCGCGGCCGACCAGCCGCTGCCGGGCCAGGGCATGGACGGGCCCCGGTGCGTCGACGAGGCGACGGGGCTCATCGTGCTCGAGCCGGCGCCCGACCAGCCGCCGGGCTTCGCGGTCCTGCCGGGGGAGGTCACCCAGGAGCTGTTCGATCAGCTCGAGGCCCTGCTCCCGGTCCTCGAGGCGCTCGACCCCGACGCGACGGCGGTGGTGCGGACGCTGATCGATACGGTCGGCCTGCCCTTCGAGGTCGACCTGTTCGTCCTCGACGCGCAGGGGGAGGTGCTGGTGCAGGGCTTCAAGCGCTTCGCGATCACCCTGCGGGACCCGGCCACGACGAACCCGCCCGACCCTCGCCTCCAGGTCGCGGACGTCTGGTACACCGGGCGCGGGGTCGAGGAGCCCTTCGTCTGCGTCCCCGAGGACGGCGGCGGCATCGTGGCGGTGCCGCCGGGGGCGGCCCTGACGCTGGCGCCCGACGAGGACGACGAGGCGTGGCTCGAGACCTACCCGGTCGTCGGGCTGGACGGACGCCTCCAGGAGAACCAGGAGACCGCGTTCTACTCGTGGTTCCGGACGGCGGGCGGCTTCCGCGAGGACATCACCCAGCGCCCCTTTCGCGAGGAGGAGTGGACCGCGCCCGCGGAGCCAGGGGTCTATCCGCTGGTGGTCAGCGTGCGGGACGGCCACCTCGGGGGCAGCGCCTGCCGCTTCGAGGTCGCGGTCGTGGAGTGACCGGCCGGGAGCCCTCGAGCCGGGGCCTCAGCCCTCGGGCTCGGACGCGAGGATCGCGTCCGGGTCACCGAGGAACTCGACGTGCATCGTGTCCATCAGCCGGTCGTGGCCGAGCCAGTAGAAGCCGTAGCGCTCGAAGGCCCGGACCCAGCACTCGGGCATGACCATGCGCTCGAAGATCGAGTCCGGCTCGTTCTGGCAGAGCGGGTGGAGGCGCCACTCCTTGACGCAGTTGCAGCAGGTGTTCTCGCGGGGATCGAGGTCGAGCGCGATCCCATAGACGTGATTCGACACCTCGCCGTTGTGGTAGGTGTTGCGGGTCCGAAGGCCCGACAGGCGCCGGGGCTGGTAGTCGTCCTCGCAGGTCCGGGCGATCCACTGCTCGGCGCAGCGGGCAGCCTCGACGATGCGAGCGTTGAGGCGCACCGGCCGGTCGAAGAGCCGCACACCGCGGGCGTAGTAGGCGGGCTCGTGGTCGTTCCAGGCGGCCTGGCCGAAGCCCGGGAAGTGGCCGTAGCGCTCCGTGCGGTAGCGGATCGCGCGCTGGTGCCCGGCGCGGCGCTCCCGGACCTCGTCCGGCTCCATGGCGCGGCGGGTCTGCCAGCTCGCCCGGATCAGGAAGGGCTGGGGGGACTGCTCCCGGCACCGGATCGGCTCCTGAGCGGCCCGCTCGCGCCAGGGCGGGTCCTGCTCCCGCTCCTGGGCGCCGCCGGGGCCGGCGCTGGCGCCCAGGATGACCCCGGCCAACCCCATGGCGAGGGAGAGCGCGAGTACGCGTCGACCGTGCACGGCGCCTACCCTAGCAGGTTGCCGCGCTCGCCTACGCTCGCGGCCCACCGACAGCGGCCCCGGCTCGCGTGAGGCCGTAGAGCGCCCCGTGGCGCGACCAGAGGTACGTCAGCAGGTCGTCGACGGCGTCCCGCTCGCCGACCGCGTCGCGCAGGATCTCGGGGGCCTCGAGGAGGTGGCCGCGGCGGTGGACGCGCTCCCGGAGCCACTGGCGCACGGGGCCGAAGCGACCGTCCCCCACGTCCGACCAGAGCGTCGGGAGCTCCGCCTCCAGCGTGCGGCCGATGCTCGCCGCGTAGAGGTTGCCGAGCGTGTAGCTCGGGAAGTAGCCGAAGGCGCCCGCGGACCAGTGGACGTCTTGCAGCACCCCTTCCGCATCGCGCTCCGGCGCGACCCCGAGGTAGGCCTCCATCTTGTCCGACCAGACCCGGGGAAGGTCGGCCACGGAGAGCCACCCTTCGATCAGCGCGAGCTCGATCTCGAAGCGGACGATGATGTGGAGGTTGTAGGTGACCTCGTCCGCGGCCACGCGGATCAGGCCGCGCTCGACCCGGTTGGAGGCGCGGTAGAGGTCGGGTCCGGTCAGCGCCGCGTCCGGGAAGTGCTCGGCGACGCGCTGGGCCAGCCAGGCGCAGAAGGGCTCGGACCGACCGATGAAGTTCTCCCAGAGCCGGGACTGGCTCTCGTGGAGGCCGAAGCTCGCGGCCGCGGCCACGGTGGTCCCGGCCCAGCCCTCGGGGAGGCCCTGCTCGTAGAGGGCGTGGCCGGTCTCGTGGAGGGTCCCGGTGAGCCCCTTCAGGAGGTCCCGCGGGAAGACGAAGCTCGTGATCCGCACGTCGCCCGGCCCGTGCCCGCTGGTGAACGGGTGCTCGGAGCGGTCGAGGCGCCCCGCGTCGAAGTCGTAGCCGACCGCCGCCGCCACGTCCCGATGGAGGCGCTCCTGCGCCGCGGGGTCGAACGCCTGCCCGATCGCCTCGAGCGGTGGGCGCTCGGCGATCGCGTCGAGCAGGGGCACGAGGCCGTCCCGGAGGCGACCGAAGGTGGCGCGCAGCCCGTCGGCGGTCGTCCCCGGGTCGTACTCCTCGAGGAGCACGTCGTACGGGTGGCGGTCCCGGTCGATCGCCTCGGCCCGTCGACGGGTCAGATCGAGGAGCCGCTGGAGGCTCGGCGCGAAGGAGGCGAAGGAGTCCCCCCGCTTGGCGTCGAGCCACGCGGCGAACCCCTCGCTGGCGGCCCGGGTCAGCTCCTCGACGAGCTCGGCGGGCACCCGCTTCTCGCGCCTCACCTCCCGCCCGAGGTTGCGGCGGCACGCCCTCCGGACGGGGTCGTCGGTGCCCTCGAGGTCCTCGAGCCAGCCCTCGATCCGCGGGTCGGTCACCCAGTCGTGGGCCACCCGGGCCAGGAGCGCGCGCTGCCGGCCGCGCAGGGGGGCGGCGGCCTTGGGCATCATCGTCGCCTCGTCCCACCCGAGGAGGCCGAGCACTCCCCGGAGCGTCTCGAGGCGACCGACGTGCTCGGTCAGGGCGGTCCACGAGGCTTCGCTGCGTTCCGGCATGGGCACAGGGGTCCCACGGTTCGAGGCCGGTCGCCACCTCGGCTCGGACGGGGACGCCTCGGGCCGCGGCGGCCGCCCACCTCGACCGAGCGCGGCCCCGGCGCACCGACGCAGAACGTCGCGCCCGGCGGCGCGCCCCGCGTACACTGCGCGGGGGGGCTCGGCCACGAAGGAGGTTCCCGATGCGCGCCTGGCTCGTTCCGTCGCTTCTCACGCTCGTCGTCCTGCCCGTGGCCGGCGGCTGCACCTCGCTCGCGACCTACGAGAGCTGCATCACCACGTCGGACTGCGGCAGCAGCTTCGACACCTGCGAGCCCGTGGTGACCGCCGTGACCGCGGGGAGCTTCTGCAGCTCGGGTTGCATCGACGAGCTCGACTGCCCGTCGGCCTTCGGCTTCACCGGCGCGTGCCTCGACGTCGACGGAGCAGGAGGCCTCTGCTACCAGCGGTGCGATTCCGACTTCGACTGCGCGGCGGACACGTTCTGCTTCGAGGTCGACACCTTCACCGGCGGCGGCGTGATCTTCGTCGACTTCGTCTGCCTGCCCGACAACGGCTTCCTCTGAGGCCGGAGGCGTGAGCCCGTCGGCGGCCCGAGGGCCGCGCGACGGCGCCGCGCTCAGCCCTGCGGGAAGGCGTGGTCGAGGCTGGGGCGGTCGACGCCGTAGGCCTCGACGCCGCACTCCGCCAGATCGAGGCCGTCCACCTCGTGTTCGAGGGAGACGCGCACCCCGAGCGTCCCGGCGAGGGTACGCCAGAGGAGGTAGGCCATCCCGAAGGCGAACACGGTGCTGAGGGCCGCTCCGAGCGCCTGGGCCCCGAGGAGGCCCGGGCCGCCCCCGTGGAGCAGGCCCCGGGCGCCCTCCGCGTTGGCGAAGAGGCCCACCGCGAGGGTCCCGAACAGGCCGTTCACGAGGTGGACGGGCACCGCGCCCACCGGGTCGTCGAGGCGCAGGCGGTCCATCAGGACCACGCACTCGACGACCAGGACCCCACCGATCGCCCCGACCAGGATCGCCTCGAGGGGACCGATCACGTCGGCCCCCGCGGTGATCGCCACGAGGCCGGCGAGGGCGCCGTTGAGCGCCATCGACAGGTCGAGGCCGCCCGTCCGCAGGCGGGTGTGCACGAGGGCGGACAGGAAGCCGCCGGACGCGGCGAGGTTGGTGACCAGGATCACCGGGCCGATCGCGGCCGGGTCGGCGCTCAGGGTGCTCCCGCCGTTGAAGCCGAACCAGCCGAGCCAGAGGATCAGCACGCCGAGGGCGGCGAGCGGGAAGCTGTGGGCGGGCATCGGCCGGGACGTGCCGTCCGGGGCGAAGCGCCCGTGGCGGGCGCCCACCACGATGACCCCGGCGAGCGCCATCGCGCCGCCGACCGCGTGGACCACGGTGCTCCCGGCGAAGTCGTGGAACGCGGTCTCGGCGGCGAGGATCCCGCCGCCCCACACCCAGTGGCCGACGATCGGGTAGAGCACCGCCGACGCGACGCCCGTGAAGGCGAGGAAGGGGAGCAGGGCGACCCGCTCCGCGACCGCACCGCTCACGATCGTGGCCGCCGTCGCCGCGAACACGAGCTGGAAGAACAGGAACACGAACACCGGGAGGTTGCCGGGCAGCGACGACGCGGTGGCCTCGGGGCCGGGGGCGAAGAGCGAGAGGCCGAGCCAGCCGTTCCCGTCGCCGAACATCAGCCCGAAGCCGAGCGCGTAGAAGCGCAGCGACGCGATCGCGACCACCGAGACGTTCTTGAGCAGCACCATCACCGCGTTCTTGCGGCGGCAGAAGCCGCTCTCGACCAGCGCGAAGCCGGCGTGCATGAAGAACACGAGGCACGCGGCGACGATCACCCAGACGCTGTCCACCACCTGCTGCATGGGGCTCCCGAAAGCTCCCGGGAATCTGACGGGCCGCTGTTTCGGCCGCGTTTCGCGGGGGAAAAAACGGGCCGCGGCGCGGCCCCCGTTGCCACTGGGCCGGCGATGATCACCTTGCCGGCCATGCCGAGACCTTCCTTTCGCCTGCGCGTCGCGACGCCCCGGGACATGCCCGTGCTCCGGGCCCTGATGAACCGCGCGATCGCGGAGCTCCTGCGCCCCTATCTGCCGCCGGACGCGGTGAGCGCCTCCTTCGAGATCATGGGCATCGACACCCAGCTGGTCGCCGACGGCACGTACGTCGTCGCCGAACGGGACGGCGTCATCCTCGGCTGCGGCGGCTGGTCGCGGCGGGCGACGATGTTCGGCGGGGACCACACGGCGGGCCGCGACGCCGCGCTGCTCGATCCGGCGCGCGAACCGGCCCGGGTGCGGGCGATGTACACCCACCCGGAGCACACCCGAAAGGGCGTCGGCCGCGCGATCCTCGGTGCCTGCGAGGCCGCGGCCCGGGCCGAGGGTTTCGGGCACGCCGAGCTCGTCGCCACCCTCGCGGGGGAGCCGCTCTACCGGGCCGCGGGCTACGAGGTCCTCGAGTCCTTCGAGGTCCCGACGTCGACGGGGGTCCCGGTGCCCGTCCGCAGGATGGGCAAGGCGCTGTTCGCCCCCGGGGCGCACGATGGCCGCGCCTTCGGACGGGGGGCGGCGGCGCGGCGCGACCGCCCGTCCTCGCCCTGAGGCGCGGACCCGAGCGGCCCCGCGGCCGAGGCAGGGCTCGACCCGCGTGGCGGCGGCCCCCGCCGGCCGCTTCCCTCCGGGCCGCGGGATGTTCCACAGTGCGAGCCCGATGGCCACCTCGCCTTCGCGAACGTCGCCGAGCCGCCGCGCAGCCGTCCTCGCCGCGGCGGTCGGCCTGCTCCCGTCCCTGAGCGCCTGCGGCGCCGGGCCTGGCCGCTTCCCGCTCCGGTCGATCGTGTGGGAGGACCACGACCGGCGCCCCTTCACCCCCCGCCCCGAGGCCTTCTACTCGTCCTATCTCTGGGACGGCGCGGACAACACCTTCTTCCGCCCCGCCTCCACGTTCTTCGCCTTCGAGGCGCGCCGCGAGGCGATGAACGTGAACGCGCTCGACGAGGTGCCGGACTCGAGCTGGTTCACCAACCGGTTGAGCCGCCGGGTCATGACCCCTGGCGAGGTGCGGGACGGGGCCTGCGGCCCGAGCTTCGCGATCCCCACGCCCTGGACCGTGGTCGGCGGCAAGCCCGACGGGGCCAACCCCGGCTTCCTGATCGAGGACGCGACCGGGACCCGCTACCTCCTCAAGACCGAGGGCACGCTTCAGCCCTTCCGCGCGGGCGCCGCCGACGCGATCGGCGCCGCCCTCTACCACGTCGCCGGCTACCACGCCCCGTGCAACCGGGTGGTGCACTTCCGGCGCGAGGATCTCACGCTCGAGGAGGGCGCCGAGATCGAGCGGAGCGACGGGAGCGAGGAGCCTCTGACCGCGGACCACGTCGAGACGGTCCTCGCGGCGGCGTTCCGCTACGGCGACGGACGCTTCCGGGCGAGCGTCAGCCGCTTCATCGAAGGCCGGCCCTTCGGCCCCTGGCGCTACGACGGGACGAGGGACGGCGACCCGAACGACGTGTTCCCCCACGAGCACCGGCGCGAGACGCGGGGCATGCGGGTGCTCGCCTCCTGGGTCGACCACATCGACTCGCGCCAGGAGAACACCCTCGCCGCCTGGATCCAGACGTCGGAGGACGGCGCGGGCTACGTCCGCCACTACGTGATCGACTTCGGGGACTGCCTGGGCATCCTCCACCCCTGGACGAGCCTCGCCCGGCGCTTCGGCCACAGCGGCTACCTCGACCTCGAGCACGTCCTCGTCGACTGGGCGACCCTCGGCACCCTCGACCGCCCCTGGCACCACGCGGTGTACGGGCCCGCCGGCCCGGTCTTCGGCTACTTCGACGCGCGCCGCTTCGTGCCCGATCGGTGGCGCCCCGGGTACCCGAACCCCGCCTTCGAGCGCCACACCGAGCGGGACGCGGCGTGGATGGCGCGCATCCTCGCCCGCGTCGGCGACGAGCACGTCGAGGCGGTGGTCGGCCTCGGCGCCTTCCCCTACCTGCTCTGGCACCGGGAGCTCGCGAGGATCCTCAAGCGGCGACGGGACGCGATCCTCGAGCGGTACCTGACCGTCCGCTCGCCGCTGACGTGGCCGTACCTGAGGCCCCGCCGCGAGGGGGGCGCCGAGCTGTGCCTCCAGGACCTGGCCGTGTGGAGCGGGATCCGGCGGCGCTCGACGCGCCGCTACACCGCCCGGGCATGGGTCGGGGACGACCTCGACGCGGTGGAGGTCCCGCCGCTCCGCGGCGCAAGGGAGAGCTATGCCTGCGCGGCGCTGCCGCATGACCCGGCCGCCTCGGACGCCGATCCCGCGTACCTGATCGTCGACGTGGTCGCCCAGTCGACGGGGAAGGAGACGACCGGGCCGGCCCGCGTGCACCTCTACCAGCTCGGGCCGGCCGCCTACCGCGTGGTCGGCCTCGAGCGCCCGGAGCCCGGAGCGGAGGCGCCCTCGCCGTGATCCGCGCCCTGGCGGCCGGCCTGCTCCTTTCGCTCGGCGCCGCGGGAGGGGGGGCCTACGCGCAGGACACGGTCGACGGACCGGAGCCGGACGAGGCCCACGCTGCCGACGCGCCGGGCACCGGCGAGGTCCGAGACGCGGTGGGCCCGGACGACGACGTGGCGGACACGGACCCAGGCGAGGGCCCCGGCGCGGGCGTCGCGGCCCAGGCGGCTCCCGCCACGCGGGCGGCGCGGCGGGCTCCCCTGGAGCCGCCCCGGGATCCGTACGTCGATCGCCCCGCCTCACCTCCCCCTGCGGAGGCATCCACGCCCCCGCAAGCCTCCGGCGCACCGCCCGGTGACGGCCCGAGCAGCCCCCGCCGGGAGGTGCCCGACCTCGACGGTCGGCCCGACGGGGGAACGAGCGTCGGCGACGCGCTCCTCTGGATCCCCCGGGTCCTCTTCTTCCCGGTTCACGTCGTCCTCGAGTACGTGCTCCGCCTGCCGCTCAGCGGGCTCGTGACCTGGGTCGAGAAGAGCGACCTGCCCGTGTTCTTCATCGACCTGTTCACCTTTGGCGAGCGGCAGAACGCCGGGCTCGTCCCCACCGCCTTCATCGACTTCGGCTTCCAGCCGGCGATCGGGCTCTTCTTCTTCTCGAACGACGTCCTCGCCGAGGGCAACGCGTTCCGAGCCCAGGCGGCCTTCGGGGGCGACCGGTGGCTGCGCCTCGCGGTCTCGGACCGCGTCACGCTGCGCGAGGGCTTCGAGGCGGGGGTGGGCTTCGAGGGCACCCGGCGCCCCGACTTCCTCTACGATGGCTTCGGCTTCAACAGCCGCGTCGCGACCCGGTCCCGCTACACCCGCAACCGGATCGACGGGAGCGCCTACGTGCGCTTCGAGCCCTGGCGGGCGAGCCGCATCGAGCTCACCGGCACCGTTCGCCACACCGACTACGTCGTGAACCGGGGCAGCGCCCCGTTCCAGAGCAACCCGACCCTGCTCGAGGCGGTCATCCAGGGTTTCTACGACCTGCCCCCCGGGTTTCAACGCTACTTCGCCTTCATCCAGCGCATCGAGTACGTCATCGACTCGCGCCTCGAGGCACCCGCCTCCGGCACCGGGATCCGCCTCGCGTCCCTGCTCGAGCTCGGGTTCGACTTCAACCAGCCGATCGCGCGCCGCTGGATCCGCTACGGCGGGCGCGTCGGGGGCTTCCTCGACCTCGGAGAGAACCGGGTGATCGGGCTGAGCGGGCTGCTGGGGGTGGTCGACCCGATCGGCACGGACCCCGTCCCGTTCAGCGAGCTCGTGTTCCTCGGCGGGGACACGATCTTCATGGACGGCTTCCTCGAAGGGCAGCTCGTCGACCGGAGCGCGGTCGTCGCCACGCTGGAGTACCGCTACCCGATCTGGGTCTGGCTGGACGCCTCCGTCCACGCGTCGCTCGGCAACGTGTTCGAAGAGCGCTTCGCCGACTTCGACATGTCGCGGCTGCGCTACTCGTTCGGCGTCGGCTTCCGGAGCGTGGGCGACCGGGACAACAGCTTCTCGCTGACCCTCGCCTTCGGTTCGCGGCCCTTCTCCGAGGGCGGCGACATCACGAGCGTTCGCTTCTTCTTCGGGACGACGACGGGGTTCTGAGCGCGAGGCCCGTCCCGGACGGCGCTCGCTCCGCAAAAACTGTCGTCTTCCCGTAGCGCTGTAGCGTGCTAAGAGCCCTCCGGTGGCTGCCGATGGGAGGGAGAGCCTCGCGGGCCTCGGCCATCGGGCGGCCCGGGGCGCGCTGTGGGTGACCCTCGGGGTGGGGGGCGCTTACGTCCTCCGCTTCGGCGCGAGCCTGATCTTCACGCGCCTGATCTACCCGGAGGCCTTCGGCCTGATGGCCCTGGTCGGGACCATCCTGGGGGGCATCGAGCTCTTCAGCGACCTCGGCATCGGCCCCGCGATCATCCAGAACGAGCGGGAGGACGACCGCTTCGTCAACACCGCGTGGACGCTCCAGATCCTCCGCGGGGTGGGCCTGATGCTCCTGTCGCTGGTGCTCGGGCCGGTCATGGGCTGGGCCTACGACGAGCCCCAGCTCGTCTACCTCATCCCCCTGGTCGGGGTGACCGCGCTGACCATGGGGTTCAACTCCACGCGGGGCTTCACGCTCAACCGCAAGCTCAGCCTCGGGCGCCTCGAGGCGATGCTGCTCATGAGCCAGATCTTCGGGATCGTGGTGACCGTGGCGTGGGCGGTGGTGGAGCCCTCGGTCCTCGCGCTGGTGGCCGGCAACATCGCCTACCACCTGCTCTACGTGGTCCTGAGCCACTCGTACCTCCCCGGCATCCGCAACCGCCTCGACTGGGACCCGACCGCCGTCCGCTCCCTGATCACCTTCGGCCGCTGGATCTTCGTAAGCACCGCGGTGACCTTCCTCGCCGGGCAGTCCGACCGGCTGATCTTCGGCAAGCTCGTCACCTTCGCCGCCCTCGGCGTGTACTCGATCGGGACGCAGGTCGCCCTGATCCCGAGCGAGGTGCTCGCGCGCCTGTCCCAGCAGATCATCTTCCCGGTCTACGTCCAGATCCGCGAGCGCGGGGGCGACTTCCTCGCCGCCTTCAACCGCACCCGCGCCCCGGTGCTCGTGATCGGCGGCTGGGCCTACGCGGGGTTCCTGGCCGGCGGGCCCACGGGCATCGAGCTGCTCTACGACGACCGCTACCTCG
Source organism: Sandaracinaceae bacterium (assembly GCA_050331215.1). Taxonomy (GTDB): domain Bacteria; phylum Myxococcota_A; class Polyangia; order Polyangiales; family Sandaracinaceae; genus JBHJHB01. Next base: position 75,495 of record JBHJHB010000010.1, read on the forward strand.
ACGCGGGCTGGGTCGTGCAGCTGATCGCGCTGAGCGCGTGGTTCATCCTCGTCGGCAACACCTACGGCGCGGCGCTCCTCGCCCACGGCAAGGCCATGCTGGCGAGCTTCGCGTCGATCGCGAAGCTGGTCGGCATCGTGACGCTCGTGCCCGTCGGCTACGTCCTCGCCGTCGGCCAGTGGGGCGACGACGGGGCGCTGTTCGGCGCCGTCAGCGGCTTCGCGGCAGCGGAGCTGTTCCGCTACTTCGTCGCGGCGGGCGCGAGCGCCCAGCTCGGGATCCGGGGCTGGGGGGAGGATGCGAAGCACACGCTCCTCTTGCTCGCGGTCGGGGGGACGGCGGCGGCCCTCGCATGGTGGATGGACCGGGCCGGCCTCCACGTGGTGCTGCGCGCGGTAGCGATCACCCTGGCCGTGAGCGCGGTGTACGGCCCGATCGTCTACCCGCAGGGCAAGCGGGTGCTGGAGGAGCGGCGCCGGCGGCGGGAGCAGGCGGCGGAGGAGGAGGCTCGAGCCCAGGAGGAGGCTCGCGAGGCGACCACCCGGCCCGGAGCCGACGACCCCCCGCCGGAGGGGGCGCCCGCCGCGGCGGACGACCTCGCCGACTGAGCCCTGACGGGGGTCACCGCGGGACGCCACGGCCTGGGCCCTCGGCCGACGCAGGCACGCACGGTGCGGTGGGAGGGACGGGCAGCGCCCCACAGCCCGCGACGGACGGCGTCGTACCCTCGGAGCGGATGAAGCACCCTCAGGCGGATGGGCCGTGGGTCGGCCGCTGGAGCGCCGGGGCGCTGGCCGTGGCCTTGCTCGCGGGGTGCAACGGCGCGCTCTCGCCCCGGGCCGACCTGGGTCGCGGGGTAGACGCGGCGGCGAGCCGCGAGGACTCGGGGCCGACCGCCGACCTGGGCTCGGCCCCGAGCGGCGACGGCGGGGGGCCCGCCACGGACGGAGGCCCGCCCACCATGGACGGGGGGCCCGCCGCCGGCGGGTCGGTCTGCGACCGCGCGTGGGACCCCGGGGACTTCGCCCGGGTCTGGGAGATCGGCCCCGGCCAGGCCTACGCGGAGATCCACGACGCGCCCTGGGCCTCCCTCGCGCCGGGCACCCTGGTCCGGATCCACTGGCGCCCCGAGCCCTACCGGACGAAGTGGGTCATCAGCACGGAGGCCCGCGAGGACGCGCCGGTCGTCGTGACCGGAGTCCCCGACGGGGGGCGGCTCCCGGTGATCAGCGGCGACGGGGCCGTGACGCCGCCGGGCCTCGACTTCTGGGGGGAGGACCGGTCCCTGATCAAGATCGGCGGGTCGAACGCGCCGGGCGGCGAGCCGGGCTGGGTCTACGTCGAGCGCCTCGAGCTACGGGATGCCCACCCGGCCCGGACGTTCAGCGACGACCGGGGTCAGCCGGGGGTCTATCGGGACAACGCCGCCTCGATCACGGTCGAGGTCGGGCACGACATCGTCCTGCGGGGCAACCGGATCGTCGGCTCGGGCAACGGTCTGTTCACGAGCCCGCCAGCGGTCGACGTCGCGATCCAGTGCAACCTCGTCGAGGGCAACGGCAACGCCGGCAGCGCCTTCGAGCACAACCTCTACCTCAACGGGCGGGGCGCCCTCGTCGAGTACAACCGCTTCCGGGCGCTCTGCCCGTCCTGCCTCGGGAACAACCTCAAGTCCCGCTCGTCGGGCCTGGTGGTCCGCTACAACTGGATCGAGGACGGCAACCGCCAGCTCGACCTCGTCGACGCCGGGGACGAGGCGATCCTCGCGCGGGCGGACTACGCCGACGTCTTCGTCTACGGCAACGTGCTCGTCGAGGGCCCGGATCAGGGCAACAGCCAGGTCGTCCACTACGGCGGCGACTCCGGGGACGAGACCCGGTACCGCGACGGGACACTGCACTTCTTCCACAACACGGTGGTCTCGACGCGGACCGGGAACACGACGCTGTTCCGCCTCTCCTTCGACGACGCCCACGCCGATGTCCGCAACAACGTGTTCTTCGCCCAGGCCGGTGGAGCGCGCCTCGCGGTCCTGGTCGAGCGCGGGTCGGCGGACCTCCGGACCAACTGGATGCCGGCCGGCTGGCGGGACAGCTTCGGCAGCCTCTCGGGCACGGTGTCGACCGAGGACAACGTGGAGGGCCAGGACCCGGGGCTCGTCGACCCGGCGTCGGCGGACTACCGGCTCGCGGGCGGCTCGCCCGCCCGCGGCATCGCCGGCCCCGCGGCCGGCTCGGCGGGGGCCCACCCGGTCCGCCGGACCTACGTCCCTCACCGCTCGGGGGCGGCCCGCTCGAGCACGGCGGACGCGGGGGCCTTCGAGGGGGAGTGACCGGAGGCGCCGGCCGAGGATGGCCAGCGCCCCCACCGAGGACCACGGCGCGTCGGACGCCGCCGGAGCACGATGGCGCTATCGACGGCGCCGGAGCTCCTGGCGTTCCTCCCGGCCGTCCTCCCGGCTCTCCTGCCGCTCGTCCCGCACGTCGCCGCGGGCGAGGCGCACGAGCTGGTCGAGGAGCTGGCGCTTGCGCCGGTACTGGGCGACGGTCGCGTTGCCGCGGTTGAAGGCGGGCTGGAGGGCCTGGAGCTGCTGGGCGACGGAGTGGAAGCGGGCCAGATCGATCGCCTCGCCGCGGGCGTCGCGAGCGTCGTCCCGAGCGGCCCGTCGGTCCCGCCCGCGTCCGCTCTCCATCGCCTCCTCCCGCTGCTCCGTCGCTTCGGCCTGGGCGCCCTGGGCGGTCTGCTGAGCTTCGCGGAGCTCATCCGTCAGCCACTTGCGGAGCCGGGCATCGGCGGCCTGCTCCGCGGCGCGGTCCCGGCGCCGCCGGGCGGCGTTCCAGACGCGGTCGATCGCGACGATCTGCGCCCGGTCGTGGCGCGCGTCGCTCGGCAGGTCGGAGACCTGGTCTCCTTCGCCGTCCTGCGCCGCCAGCGGGCCTACCCACGACAGCCCGAGCACGGACGCGGACAACGCGACGATCAGCGGACGACTCATGAGCACCTCCCTTGGCGAGGGACGGTACTGGAGGCGTCCGTATTCGTCACCGGGGGGGCCGCCCGGTGGACGCGGCAGTGCGATCGGACCCACCCGCGGGACGCCGACGCACGGTAGGCTCCGCCCGAGTCGACCACGGGGCCCGCGGGTCTCCCCGGCGGGCCCGCCACGCATAGGGAAGGACCGATAGGATGCGCTCACTCAAGGCTTGGTTCCCGCTTCTTGTCGGCGTCGCGCTCTCGGGGTGCCCCGAGGAGACGCCGCCCAGCTCGCCGAGCGAGCCCGCGGAGAGCGCCGAGGCGAGCGGCGAGGCGGAGGGCGAGACGACGGCGCCCCCTACCGACGGGACGCTCGACCGCACCCGGCTCCCGATCGCTCCGCCTCCCCACGAGCCGATCACCGAGCTCGACGCGCGCAACGCAACGGCCCCGCCGCCCTTCCGGGTCGACGCGCCCGAGGCCGCCCCGAACGTCCTGGTCGTGCTGATCGACGACATCGGCTTCGGGGCGAGCGAGACCTTCGGTGGCGCCGTCCGCACCCCCACCCTCGCCCGCCTCGCGGACCAGGGCCTCCGCTACAACCAGTTCCACACGACGGCGCTCTGCTCGCCGACCCGGATGGCGCTGCTCACCGGACGGAACCATCACTCGACCAACGTGGGCTCCGTCCAGGAGGTGGCGACCGCCTTCCCGGGCAACCAGGGGATCCGGCCCTCGTCCGTGGCGCCGCTGGCGGAGATGCTCCGGCTCAACGGCTACAACACCGCGGCCTTCGGCAAGTACCACGAGACGCCGCCCTGGGAGGTGAGCCCCTCGGGTCCCTTCGACCGGTGGCCCACCCACTCCGGCTTCGAGAAGTTCTACGGCTTCATCGGCGGCGAGACCAACCAGTGGGCGCCTCTCCTCTACGACGGGACGGCGCGGGTGGAGCCCCCCGAGGACGACCCCGACTAACACCTCACCACCGACCTCGCCGACCAGGCGATCGCGTGGACGCGCGCCCAGAACGCGCTGACGCCCGACAAGCCCTTCTTCGTGTACTTCGCGACGGGGGCGACCCACGCGCCGCACCACGTCCCCGAGGAGTTCATCGAGCGCTACCGCGGCCAGTTCGACGCCGGCTGGGACGAGTACCGGGAGCGGACGCTGGCCCGGCAGATCGAGCTCGGCGTGGTGCCGGAGGGCACGGACCTGACGCCGCGCCCGGACGAGCTCCCGGCGTGGGACTCCCTGACCCCGGACGAGCAGCGGCTCCACGCGCGGCAGATGGAGGTGTTCGCCGGCTTCGCCGAGCACACCGACCGCGAGGTCGGGCGCGTCGTGGACGCCATCGAGGCCATGGGCGAGCTCGACAATACGCTGATCTTCTACATCTTCGGCGACAACGGCTCGAGCGCGGAGGGAAGCCCGACGGGGGCCTTCAACGAGATCTACGCCCTCAACGGCCTGCTCGACACGCGCGCGAGCCAGCTCGAGCACCTCGACGAGCTCGGCGGCCCGATGTCCTACGGGCACTTCTCGGCCGCGTGGGCCCACGCGACCAACACGCCCTTCCAATGGATGAAGCAGGTCGCCTCCCACTACGGCGGGACCCGGAACCCGCTCGTCGTCCACTGGCCCGACGGCATCGAGGCCCGGGGCGAGCTGAGGAGCCAGTGGCACCACGTGAACGACGTCGCGCCCACCGTGATGGAGGCCGCGGGGCTCCCCTTCCCGGAGGTGGTCAACGGCGCGGAGCAGAAGCCCTTCGAGGGGGTGTCGATGGTCTACGCCTTCGACGACGGCGACGCCGAGGACCAGCACACGACCCAGTACTTCGAGATCTTCGCCAACCGGGCCATCTACCACGACGGCTGGGTCGCGGCGGCCAAGCACAAGACGCCCTGGCTCCCGGTGGAGGGCTCCATCGCGGAGGACGACTGGGAGCTGTACCACGTGGCGGAGGACTTCAGTCAGGCCCACGACCTCGCGTCCGAGAACCCCGAGAAGCTCGCCGAGCTGCAGGCCCTCTTCCTGCAGGAGGCGGAGCGCTACGACGTGCTGCCCCTGGACGACCGCACCTATGAGCGCTTCAACGCCGCGTTGGCGGGGCGCCCCGACCTGATGGGGGACCGCACCTCCCTCACCGTGTACCCGGGCATGGATGGCCTGATGGAGAACGCGTTCATCAACGTGAAGAACCGCTCCCACGCCATCACCGCCGAGCTCGAGCTCCCGGCCTCCGGCGAGGGGGTCATCCTCTGCCAGGGCGGGCGCTTCGCGGGCTGGAGCCTCTACATGCTCGAGGGCCGGCTCCACTACGCCTACAACTGGTTCGGCCGGGAGCGCTACGTGGTCTCCTCCCCGGCGCCGCTGCCGGCCGGCGAGGTGACCGTCCGCTACGTGTTCACCTACGACGGGGGCGACCCGGGGTCCGGCGGCACGGGCGCCCTGTTCGTCGGCGACGAGCAGGTCGCCGAAGGCCGCATCGACAAGACCGTCGCCTTCGTCTTCTCCGCGGACGAGACCGCCGACGTCGGCCGGGACGACGCCACCCCCGTGACCGAGGACTACGCCGGGAAGGACGAGTTCAACGGGGAGATCCGTCGGGTGACCGTGGAGCTGCTGTAGGCCCGGCCCCGGGGCCTCGTGCACCCGATGTCCGCGCCCGTACAACCCGTGTCCAACGCCTGAACCGCCTCGACGGAAGCAGGCCCGCCCACCGCCTGGCCCACCCCTTGCCGAGAGGACGGGCCAGGAGGTAGCGAGATGAAGCGAAACTCGAACACCCCGGCGTGGCGGTTCCAATCGTGGGCCGCCTTCGTGATCTCCGCTGGGCTGACCGGCTTCGGCGTGATGTTCCTGCCGGTCGACATCTGGATGCGCGGGTTCCTCGGCATGGGCCTGCTCTTCACGATCGGCTCCTGCTTCAGCCTGGCGAAGACCATCCGCGACGACGCCGAGGCGACGCGCGACCCACGGTCCGAGCCGTCGTCGACCACGTCACACGGCCCGTTCCGCACGCCGGCCTAGTCACCTGGCTCAGCGATTCGTGGCAAGTCCCGCGGGCCCTCGCCCCGCCGGCCACCTTCCCGCCGACCTCGGGGACCCGCTCCCGTGCCGCCGTCCTCGGCCGCCTCCTGCACGTACTTGCGTACCGTGCGGCGGTCGAGGCCGGTGCGGCGCGCGACCTCCTCGTACGTGCCGTGGCGCTCGTGGAGCAGGGCGCAGTAGCGCTGGGTGAGCTCCCGCGCCTCGTAAGCCCCGCGGCGCACGCCGTCGAGGAAGGCCTCCGTCGGGTCCTCGGCGCTCGGCGCCCCCGGTCCGGGCCGACCGGTCAACAGCACGCGGCGGACGCACTGCTCCAGCTCGCGCACGTTGCCGGGCCAGCGATGGTCCGCGGCGACCCCGGCCGCGATCGCGTCCCGCACCGCGGCGGCGACGCCTCCGTCGGGCGCTCCGAGGACGCGCGCGACCAGGCTCTCCACGAGGACGGTGAGCTCCGCGGGGTCCTCGGCGAGGCGCTGGCGGAGCGGCGGGACGAGGATCTCGTCGCTCACGAGGCGGTAGAAGAGGTCGTCGCGGAAGCGGCCGTCGCGCCGGAGCCGGGTCAGATCGCGGTGGGTCGCGGCGAGGACGCGCCCCTCGAAGCGGCGCTCCTCGTGGCTCCCGACCGGCGTGTAGACGCGCTCCTGCAGGACGCGGAGGAGCTTGATCTGCACCGGCGGCTCCACCTCCCCGATCTCGTCGAGGAAGATGGCGCCGTGGCGCCCGCAGCGGGCGAACACGCCCTCGTGGGCGTCGACGGCGCCGGTGAAGGCGCCGCGGCGGTGGCCGAACAGCTCCGACTCGAGGAGCCCCGTCGGGAACTGGCCGAGGTTCAGGGGGACGAAGAGCTCCGCGAAGCTCACGGCGAAGGCGCCCGCCGCCTCGTCGAAGGGGATGAAGCCGCTCCGCCCGATGGCCGCGGCGGCCTGCCCCTTGCCCGTGCCGGTCTCGCCGAGGAGCAGCACGCTGAAGTCCTCGAGGCGGTCCCAGAGCTGCTCCTCGAAGCGCGCCATGTCGTGGGTGAAGACGGCGTTCCAGAGCGCCTCGCGCAGCCGCCGCATGCAGGGGCTCACCCCCACGAGGCGGCCGACGATGAAGTGGTAGGCGCGGCGGAGCTGCCAGAAGACCGCGAGCATCCGGACCGCGCGGCCAGGGGAGACCCCGCGGCTGGTCATACGGCCCAGCGCCTCGTCCGCGAAGGGCACCGGCACCGGCCTCGCCCCGCCCTCGAGCTGGGCCGCCACCAGCGTGTCGAGCTGCTGCGCGTGGCGGTGGAAGCACTCGAAGAGCACCGCCGACTCCACCAGCGCCCAGTCGTCGGCCGGGAGGCGAGCGGGGTCGAGCGCATCGCGCGCCGAGAGGTCGTAGAGGCGAGCCTCCACCACCGCCATCAGCTGCTCCACCTGCCCCGGACCCTCCCGCTGCCCCGTGAGCTCGTGGTCGAGGGCGCTGCGCGCCTCGCTGAAGGGGTTGGCGTAGGACGCGCGGCTGACGGTCCGCAGGGCGTCGCGCTCCTCACCGCGCAGGGAGGCCATCAGGGGGAGGGTAGCGGAGCGGGGGCCACGGACGCGCCCGAAGCGTCCGGCGCTGCGCTGTGGCGCCGAGCACGACGCGGGGGTAGCGCGTGCCCACCTCACGTCTGCGTGCGACGCCTCACCGGAGGGGCAGGCACGGCGAGGGTCCGCTGCCGCCCCGTGCTCGCTGCCCGCCCCGTCGGGGGACGGGGCGTGGACCGGCGGGCCGCCCTTTGGCAACGTCAGGCGAATGCACGCGGAGCTCCTGAGTCGCCTGCGCGCGATCATCGAGGCGCTGCCGGAGACGTCGGAGAAGCTCTCCCACGGCGCGCCGACCTGGTGGGGCGGGCGCAAGACCTTCGCGACGTTCCACGACGGTCACTACCACGAGGGGCGCCCCGCGGTCTGGTTCAAGGCCGAGGACGGCGCGCAGGAGACGCTGGTGGCGTCCGATCCGGACCGCTTCTATCGGCCCAAGTACCTGGGCCCGAGCGGCTGGGTCGGGATGTTCCTCGACCGCGACGTGGACTGGGCGCAGGTGCGCTTCTTCCTCGTGGAGGGCTACCGGCTCGTCGCGCCGAAGCGGGCCCTGAAGAAGCTCGACGCGGACAGCTAGTCTCGCCGGCCGCCTGACCGCGGTCCATCGAGGCCGCCTTCGTCCCCCGCGCGCATGAACCGCACGAGGGCGGCCCGGGTGCGGTCCTTCAGCTCGTCGAGGCGCTCGAAGCTCGTCTCGGCGACCGCGCGCTCCCCGATGCCCGCGAGGCTCTCGGCCTCGAGCCCCGTCTCGGCGAAGGTGTAGCCGTAGGCCTCCTTGGTCCCCCGGACCACCGGGCGGGTCGGGAGGATGAACGGCTCGATGCCCGCAGCCCGGCCGAAGCCCTGGATCTTGGGGTGGTAGGTCAGGCCGACCAACGGGGTGCGCTGGGCGTAGGCCATCACGCACGCGTGCAGGCGCATCCCGACGGTGAGGCGCGCGTCGCGGAAGGCCGCCAGCAGCGGCCGCGGCTCGACGTGCTCGTCGATCTCGACGACGGTCAGCTCCGGCGCCGCCTCCCGGAGGAGGGCCGCGACCGCGGCGTGCTCCTGCCGGTCGTCGTCGAACTTGCTCGAGCAGGGGATGAACGCGAGGGGGGCGTCGAGGCCACGCGCCAGGGCGATGAGCTCCCGGCTGATCCACGGCCGCCACGCGGCCTCGTCCTTCCAGCGCGGGGTCAGGGTGACGGCGATGTAGGCGCCCGCCTCGAGGTCCCGCAGCGGCGCCGGCCGCTCCTCGGCCGGCTCGAGCCAGAGGACGACGTCGCCGGTCATGCCGACGTCGACCTTCGGCGCGAGGTCCTTCAGCACGGCCTGGCTCAGCGGATCCCGGCCCGAGACGTAGGCGGCGTTCTCGAGGATCCGCCGCAGGCGACGCCGCAGCGGGCCCGGGTACTCGACCCCCTGCTCGGCGTTGACGCCCAGGAAGGCGTAGCGAGGGACCGCGACCTCGTTGTGGAGCTGCTGGCTCGACAGGATCACGGCGATGTCGTTCGGCTCGACGATCCCGCCCCCGACGTAGAGGAGCGGCTGCCCCGCGAGCCGCCGCCTTCGCTCCGCGTCCCGCTCCCCGAGGCCGATCACCTCGGCCATGGAGGGGTCGTCGAAGCGCGTGAGGACGTCGAGGTCCACGGCCAACCCGGCCGCCTTGGTCAGGTCGCTCACCGCCTGCCACGCCGCCTCGTCCCCGGCGTTGTGGAAGCCGAAGCTCCCGCAGACGGTCAGGCGGCGCTGGCGCACCTCCGGGAGCTCGGGGCGCGGGCCCAGGGGCTCGCGCCCGATGCGGTAGAGCTCCTGCTCGCCGTCCCAGCGCGTGACGTGGTCGAAGTGGAGGCCGAGGTCGGTGAGGATCGCCTCGAGCTCCGCCTTGCGCAGGTCGTTCCGCCACCCAGCGGCGCGTCGGGTGAAGCGCGAGGGGCGCGCCTCCAGGCTCGAGTAGGTCAGGACGATCTGGCCCGCCAGGCCCTTCGCGGTGGCGAGCAGCGCCCGCGGGTCGTCGGCGTACTCCAGCACGCCGCTCATCACGGCGACGTCGAAGGACCGGTCCGGATGGGGGAATGGGCCCTTGTTGAAGTCCCACGCCCACACGTTCTCGTCGTGCGCGATGATGTCGCACGGCTGGTAGGCGCAGCCCTCGGGCAGGTAGCGGCGCAGCGTCTGGGCGCCGCAGCCGATATCGAGCACGGAGGTGCCGGGCGGCACCAGCGCCCCGACCAGGATGTTCCGCTCGTCCCAGTAGGGCGTCTCCTGCCCCGTGCGCGCCCACCGCTTGGTGTCGGTGATCCCGAGGTAGGTGCGCAGGGCCTGGACACCCTGCCGGGCGAGCTCCTCGAGGCGTCCCAGGCGACGCCGGACACCGAGTTTCAGCACTGATCGTCCCCCTGCGGTGGTGGCGCTCGGGTGTAGTCGTCCGAGCGCCCGGCGGTCAACCCGGGGGCCTGCCGTCGAGACGCGGGTGGCGCAGCAGCACGCCCCCGCTTCCGGCGAGGTAGACGTCCCGGCGGCTCCGCCACACCTCGAAGATCGTCGCCCGCCCCACGTCGATGTCCGCCGGTCCCCAGGTGCCCTCGGCGGTGCGCTCGAGCACGGTACCGTCCTCGCCCGCGGCGACGGGCCGACCCTCGGGCCCGGGCCCGATCGACCAGAGGGTGGGGCCTCCGTCCCGCTCGAGGACGCAGCCGTCCTCGTCGAGGCGCACGATCACCCCGCCCTCGCCGACCGCGAGCGTGAGCTCGTCGAAGGCGGCCACGTCGAGGAGGTCGCGCCGCTCCGCGCAGGGAACGGGCCGGACGCCGTGGGCGCCGATGCGCAGCACCGTGCCATCGACCCCCACCGCGACCGCGTGCTCGGGGGTCCCGGTCACGGCCCACAGGTCCGCGCCCTCGGGCACCCGGGTCGCCCGAAGCGCCTCCGGGACCCCCCGCACGAGGATGCCCGCGGCGCCCACGAGCAGGAGCTCCCGGTCGGCGCCGACCACGCCGTCCCGCAGCGCGCTCCGGGTCGGGCTCGGCACGACGGACGCGCGGTCGAAGCGGATGTCGACGAGCTCGCCGTGGTCCCCCGCCGCCAGGAGCCGCCCCTCGGCCACCTGGAGCAGGGCGCCGAGGCCGGCGACGGTCGGCGACTCCGACGCCTCGAGGCCGTCATCGCCCTCCCGGAGGATCCGCCCCCACTCGCCGACGGCGACGACGCGGCCGCCCATGCTGCCGAGCGCCCGGATCGGGACCGCGGGGCCGTCGGTCAGCGTCTCGACGCGGTCCTCGCCGATCACCGCGAGGCGCCCGCCCGCCCCGACGAGCCAGCTCGCCCCCTCGGGTCCGCCCGCCACGGCGTGCCAGGCGCGGTCGAAGCCGGTCGGGACCCGGACCGTGTCGGCGCCGCGCACGAGCAGCAGGCTCCCGTCGCCCCGCACCGCGGCGACGCGGCCATGGTCGCAGCTCACGCCGGTGAACGGCTCCCGGCCGAAGGTGCGGAGGGGGCGCCACCTCCCCGTGCGCCGGTCGCGCCGGAGCAGCGTGCCCGCGTCCCCCGCGGCGTACAGGTCCCCCTGCGGGCAGCCGCCGAGCGCCCGCAGGACCGCGTCGGTCCCGGTGGGCTCGCGGGCCGCCTCGCCGTCGGCGACCCGCCGGGCCAGGCCCCGGTCCCCCACGATCAGGACGCCGGTCCCGAGCGGCGCCACGGCCAGGAGCGTCTCGGTCCGCCCGACGTCGAGCTGGGTGATGCGGCCCCCCGCCAGCCGCAGCACCAGCCCACCGTCGCCTACCGCGATCGCCTCGGTCGGTCCCACCGCCACGACCGCACGCAGGGCGCCATCGACGCCGCTGTCGAGCTCCTCCACGCCGTCCTCGCCCAGCCGGAGCACGGTGCCCTCGTCGCCCACGGCGAGCGCGTCGCGCGGCCCGGTCCAGGCGACGCCTCGGAGCGCGACCCGGGTCTGCGTGGGCCAGGCTGCGAGCGCCTCCCCGACGTAGCGCGCGGCCGTACCGCCCTCGCCCGCGAAGGCCACGAGCCCCCCCGAGGCGACGTCGACCGCGTACCAGGTCGGCATCGCGCGGGGCCGGGGGTTGATCCAGCGCCAGCCGATGCCGTCACCCCCGGCGGCGCGGGCCGTCCGGGTGACGGGGGGCCTCGGCTCCGGCAGGGGCGGGAGGTCGTCCGCGATGGTCCCTCCGCCGCCGTCGAAGACCCCGCCGACGACCAGGGCCGCGAGGAGCAGCGTCCCGAGGCCGACGACGAAGAGCAGCGCGATCAGCGTCCGCGTCGGCGGGCGGCCGCCCCCGGCGGTCTCCTGGTCGACGTCGTGGCGCGGGACCGTCGCGAGCGCGGTCGCGGGCAGGCTGGCGGTGCTCGGCGCCTCCCGGAGCACCACCGGGCCGTCGTGGTCCGCGAACGGGCGGAGCGCGTCGGCGACCGCCCGCAGGCTGGGATGGCGGTAGCTCCGGTCCTTGGCGAGCATCCGCTCGATGACCGCCTCCAGCTCCTCCGGCACGTCCTCGCGCCATCGCCGGACCGGCGGCGGCGGCTCGGTGCAGATCTTCACGATCAGGACGGGCAGGGACGGGTCGTCGAAGGGGAGCTGCCCGGTGAGCGCGCGGAACAGCACCACCCCGAGGGCGTACACGTCGACCCGCTCGTCGAGGATCTTCTGGGCCTGGGCCTGCTCCGGCGGCATGTACTGCGGCGTACCGAGGGTGGTGCCGGTGCGGGTCGCGCTCGGCGACACCCCCTCCATCTCGGACCGGAACTTCGAGACGCCGAAGTCGAGGACCTTCACGAAGGGGTCCCCCTCGCCGCCCTCCGGTGGGACCAGGAAGTTGTTCTCTGGCTTGAGGTCCCGGTGCACCACGCCCTTGTCGTGGGCCGCGGCCACGCCCTCGCAGACCTGCAGCGCGATCCGCACGAGCGGCCCGACCCGGAGCGGGCCCTCCAGCCGGATGCGCTCGGCCAGGTCCTGCCCGCGCAGGAGCTCCATGGCGTAGTAGGGCGTCCCGTCCGGCAGCTCGCCGAGCTCCTCGAGCTCCACGAGGTGGGGGCTCCGGACCGCGTTGAGGGTCACCATCGCCTCGTTGCGGAAGCGGGCGACGATGTCCGGCTTGGCCGCGTGCTGGGCGTGGAGCACCTTGAGGGCCACGGGGCGCCGGTCCTCGACCCGCTCGGCCACGTAGACCGTGCCCATGCCCCCGTCGGCGAGCCTCCGGTGGATCCGATAGCGGCCCCCGACGACCGCGCCGACGCGCGGATCGGCCCGCGGAGGACCCTCGCCGTAGACCATGCGGGCAGTACAGCGGCCCGCCGAAGATCGGTCAACCATGGCGCGGACGCGCGGGGCTCAAGGAACCCCGGCCACCGACCGAACCACGTCAGCGAGAGATGTCGACCTCGGTCAGCCCTCCGGTCCACCGACCCGCGGCGCCCGTGGCGCCCGCGCGGGCGCGCGAGGAGGCCCTAGGGGCGCTCCGGGCCGGCGAGCGACCGGCGACGTTGCGCGGCGCCCACCTCGTGGGGGTCGATCTCGCCGGCTGCGACCTCACCGGATGCGACCTGGCGGGCGCGGACCTCAGCCGGGCGGATCTGAGCGAGGCGACCCTGGTCGGCGCGGACCTGACCGGGGCGACGCTGCACGAGACGCGCCTCGAGGGCGCCGAGCTCGCCGGGTCCAGGCTCGTCGGCGCACGGCTGGAGGGGGCCCTGGCGTCCCGCGCCGGCTTCGGCCGGGCCGACCTCCAGGGGGCGAGCCTCTTCGGCGCGCGCCTCGACGGAGCCTCGATGGTCGAGGTCCAGCTCCGCGGCGCCGATCTGCGGCGGGCGTGCCTCGACGGGGCGCGGGCGCTCCGCGCCGATCTCCGGGCGTGCGACCTGACGGGGGCGAGCCTCGAGGGGGCGGACCTGACGGAGACCCGGGTCGCCGGGGCCTCCTTCCGGGAGGCGAGCCTGCGGCGAGCGACCCTGCGCGGGATCCCGGATGGAGCGCGCGCGTCCTTCGTGCGGGCCGACGTCCGCGACGTCGACTTCAGCGGCGCCTACCTGCTCCGCCGCCACGTCCTCGACGAGAACTTCCTCGACGAGCTCCGCCAGCGGGGCGGCCGCCACGCGGCCCTCTACTGGGTCTGGTGGGTGACGAGCGACTGCGGGCGCAGCCTGCTGCGCTGGGGCGCGTGGACGGCCCTGATCGGCGTGGCCTTCGGCTTCGCCTACCGGGCGGTCGGGGTCGACTTCGGCGACGGCGCGACGTGGCTCTCGCCGACCTACTACAGCGTCGTCACGCTGACGAGCCTCGGCTACGGGGACATCGTGCCCCGCACGGTGCCGGCGCAAGCGCTGGCGATGGTCGAGGTCAGCGTCGGCTACATGATGCTGGGCGGCCTGATCAGCATCTTCGCCAACATGCTCGCGCGGAGGGGGGAGTGAGATGGGCTGGTTCGGCTTCGGGCGGGCGAGGGACCCCAAGAAGGAGCTCGAGGCGGTGCTGGGCCGCTACGAACTCCCGAGCTTCCCCGCCGTGGCCAGCGACGTGCTCCGCCGCCTGCGGGACCCGGACGGGGAGCTGAGCGCGGCCGCGGACCGCCTCGCCGAGGACCCGGGCCTCACCCAGCGCGTGCTCGGGCTGGCCAACGCCTCGGCCTACGCGCTGCGCCACCCGGTCCGGAGCGTGGCCCACGCGGTGAGCCTGCTCGGCCGCTCCGAGGTCGAGTCCCTGGTGCTCGCCGTGGTCGTGCGCCACAGCCTCCCCAACCCGACCGGGCCCGGCTTCGACGGGGCGCGCTTCTGGCGGAGCGCAGCGCGGCGAGCGGCCGCCGCGCGCGCCGTGGCGGATCGGGTCGCGCCCGCGGGTCGCAGCGACAGCTTCACCGCCGCGCTCCTCAGCGACATGGCGGTCCCGCTGCTCTGCGCGGCGCGGGGGGAGGCCTACGGCGAGGTCCTCCAGCAGTGGCACGCCGCCGGGGGCGACCTGGCGTCGCTCGAGCGGGACGCGCTCGGCTGGGACCACCCGACGGTCGCGGGGTGGATGGCCCGGAGGTGGCGCTTCCCGGAGCGGTTGACGGACGCGATCGCCGTCCACCACGAGAGCGCGGACGACGAGGGTCTGCTGCCGGCGGTGGGGCTCGTGGCGCCTCTCGGGGAAGCGGAGGGGGCCGGGGTCGAGCAGGTCGTCGAGGAGGTGGCCGGGCGCTACGGCTTGCCGCGGGACGAGATCGTTGCGCTGCTGGCCGAGGCGGAGACCCAGGCCGGCGAGATCGCAGCTCGGATGGCGTGACGGCGCCGCGGGAGCGCCACGCTAGACTGCGCGCGTGTTCCTGCCCATGGCCACCGCGGAGGTGGACGACTGGCGCTGGCAGCTCCGCCACGCCGTCACCGACCTGACTGGCCTCGAGGCCGCCCTGGAGCTGAGCGAGGCCGAGCGGGAGGGCGCCCGCCGGGCCCTCCGCGACGGCTTCCCCCTCGCGATCACGCCGTACTACCTCGGGCTGTGTGACCCGGTGGACGAGGCCTGCCCGATCCGGCGACAGTGCGTCCCCCGGAGCGAGGAGGCGGAGGAGGTCCCCGGCGATCGGCGGGACCCCCTGGGCGAGGAGGATCATCGCGTCGCCGAGCACCTCGTCCGGCGGTACCCGGACCGGGCGCTGCTCCTCGCGACGGACCGCTGCGGGGTGTACTGCCGCTTCTGCACGCGCTCGCGGATGGTCGGGCAGGGAGGAGGCGCCCGCCCGCTCGCCCACCTCGAGGGCGCCTTCCGCTACCTCGAGGCGAACCCGGACGTCCGTGAGGTGATCATATCGGGCGGCGACCCGCTCGTGATGTCGACGCCGCGCCTCGGCGCCCTGCTCGAGCGGCTGGCTGCGATCTCGTCGCTGGAGGTGCTCCGGGTGGCCACGAGAGCACCCGTCACGCTCCCCCAGCGCGTTGACGCGGCGCTCGCGAGGGCGCTCCGCGAGGCGCACCCCGCGGTCTGGGTGATGACCCACTTCAATCACCCCAAGGAGCTCACCGAGGCCAGCCGTCGCGCGTGCCGGACGCTGGTCGACCACGGCCTCCCGGTGATGAACCAGACCGTGCTCCTGCGGGGGGTCAACGACCGGGCGGAGACGCTCGCAGCGCTCTTCCGGGGGCTGGTCCGGTGCCGGGTCAGGCCCTACTACTTGTTGCAGGCGGACGTGGTGCGAGGCACCGGACACCTCCGGACCCCGCTCCGTGTCGGTCGGTCGCTGATGGCGCGCCTCCAAGGCCGCCTGAGCGGCATCGCGATGCCAACGTTCATCGTCGATACCCCTGGAGGCTACGGCAAGGTCCCGGCGGGGCCGAGCTACGAAGTGGCCCGGGAAGACGGTGGAACGGTGTTCCGCACATTCCGTGGCGTTGACGTCGCGTACCCCGACCCGCCCGAGCCCCCGATGGGGGGCGGTCGCAGCACGGAGGCCTCTTCAAATCCAGGGGTCGGCCGTGTATGACCGCGCCCGCGACGTCCCCGCGGCGAGGGACCGTGCCTTCCCTCACGATTTCCCCCGCTGAGGTTCGCCGCCGACCCCACGCACCGATGGCCCCGAGGCGAGGCGGGCGCAGCTACGACGCCGAGAAAGGTCAACCCACCGATGCAGCAGGCCCTGACGCTCACCCAGACGACGGTCGGAAAGAAGGCCCTGGTCGCCGTGACCGGCCTGATCATGTTCGGCTTCACCATCGGCCATCTCGCCGGCAATCTGCTCATCTTCGCCGACAGCGAAGGCGCCGCCCTCCGCGCCTACTCGGAGTTCCTGCATCACAACTGGGAGATCACCTGGCCCGTCCGCACGGTGCTGCTCGTCTCGGTGGTGGTGCACCTGGCGCTGACCCTGGAGCTCTGGCAGCGCAACCGCGCCGCGCGTCCAAGCGGGTACCGTCACGGCCGGCGCGATCAGCTCACGACGTACGCCGCCCGCACGATGGTCATCAGCGGCCCCATTCTCCTCGCCTTCATCGTCTTCCACCTGGCCCACCTGACCTTCGGGGTCACCTTCGGGCTCTACGAGCATCAGTGGCTCGACCCGATGCCGAACCTGGTCGCTAGCTTCAGCATCTGGTGGATCGCGGCGTTCTACATCTTCTCCAACATCATCCTGGGGCTTCACCTGGTCCATGGCGTGTGGAGCGCGCTGCAGAGCATCGGAGCCTCCCACCCCCGTTATCATGTCCTTCGCCAGCGGATCGCGACGGGCCTCGTCTTCGCGATCGCAGCGGGCAACGTCCTCATTCCCCTCCTGGTCCTCGCCGGCGTCGTGCCCGTAGGGCGCAGAGCGAGGACACGTTTCCAAAGGCAAGTGATGGAGCTTCTGAAGTCCAACGAACCCACGGGTCCTGTCGCCGAGCGGTGGGACAAGCACCGCTTCGAGATGAAGCTGGTCAACCCGGCGAACAAGCGCAAGTTCAACATCATCGTCGTCGGGACCGGGCTCGCAGGGGCTTCCGCTGCGGCGACGCTGGCCGAGCTCGGCTACAACATCCAGGCGTTCTGCTATCAGGACAGCCCTCGCCGCGCCCACTCGATCGCCGCCCAGGGCGGGATCAACGCCGCGAAGAACTACCAGAACGACGGAGACAGCGTCTTTCGCTTGTTCTACGACACCGTCAAGGGCGGCGACTTCCGGAGCCGGGAGTCCAACGTCTATCGCCTCGCCCAGGTGAGCGTGAACATCATCGACCAGGCGGTCGCCCAGGGCGTGCCCTTCGCCCGCGAGTACGGCGGCCTGCTGGCGAACCGCTCCTTCGGCGGCGCCCAGGTGTCCCGCACCTTCTACGCGAAGGGCCAGACCGGCCAGCAGCTCCTGCTCGGGGCCTACTCCGCCCTCGCGAAGATGATCGCCGCGGGCAAGGTGGCGATGAACACCCGAACCGAGATGCTCGACCTGATCGTGGTCGACGGCCGGGCGCGGGGCATCGTCACGCGGGACCTTCGCAGCGGGAAGATCGAGGCGCACCTGGCGGACGCGGTCTGCCTCGCGACCGGTGGCTACGGCAACTGCTTCTACCTCTCGACCAACGCCAAGGGCTGCAACGTCACGGCGGCCTGGCGGGCCCACCGCCGGGGCGCGCTCTTCGCCAACCCCTGCTTCACGCAGATCCACCCGACCTGCGTTCCTCAGAGCGGCTCGTACCAGTCGAAGCTCACGCTGATGAGCGAGTCCCTCCGCAACGATGGGCGGGTCTGGGTGCCGAAGGATCCGGGCGTGGCCAGGGCGGGCAAGGACCCGCGGAGCATCCCGGAGTCCGAGCGAGACTACTTCCTCGAGCGGATCTACCCGGCCTTCGGCAACCTCGTCCCCCGGGACATCGCGTCGCGCGCCGCCAAGCGGATGTGCGACGACGGCCACGGCGTCGGGCCGGCGATCGACGGCGTGCGGCGCAGCGTCTACCTCGACTTCGCCGACGCGATCAAGCGGGACGGCGTCGACACGATCATGGACCGCTACGGCAACCTCTTCGAGATGTACGAGCGGATCACCGGCGAGGACCCGCGGGAGGTGCCGATGCGCATCTACCCGGCGAGCCACTACACGATGGGCGGGCTCTGGGTTGACTACAACCTGATGAGCACGATCGAGGGTCTCTTCGTCCTCGGCGAGGCCAACTTCAGCGACCACGGGGCGAACCGGCTCGGGGCCTCGGCCCTGATGCAGGGGCTGGCGGACGGCTACTTCGTCGCCCCCTCCACGGTCGGGAACTACCTCGCACGGGAGGGCAAGAACGACGTGAGCGACAGCCACGCGGGGGTCACGAGCGTCGTCAAAGAGGTTCAGGAGCGCACGCAGCGGTTCATCGATGTCGGCCAGAAGGGCGCAAATAGCCCCGACTGGTTCCATCGGAAGCTCGGCTCGATCATGTGGGACCACTGCGGCATGAGCCGCAACCGGCAGGGCCTCGAGCAGGCCCTCCAGGAGATCCCAGCCCTCAAGGAGGAGTTCCACGCGAAGGTCAAGGTCCTCGGGAGCGGCGAAGCGCTGAACGCCGAGCTCGAGAAGGCCGGCCGCGTCGCGGACTTCTTCGAGCTCTCGGAGCTCATGTGCCTCGACGCGCTGAAGCGGGAGGAGAGCTGTGGAGCCCACTTCCGCGAGGAGCATCAGGGCGCGGAGGGGGAGGCCGTCCGCAACGACGACGACTTCACCTACGTCGCGGCCTGGGAGCACACCCCCGCGGGCGAGCCCAAGCTCCACAAGGAGCCGCTCGAGTTCGAGGAAGTGAAGCTGACCAAGCGCAGCTACAAATAACCGCGAGCCCTGCCCTGGCCCGCCCGGGCGCAGGCTCGACTTCGACGACAAGGAAACGATTCACGTTGGAACAGATCGACATCAGGCTTCACGTCTGGCGCCAGGCCAGCAACGACGAGAGCGGCACGTTCGAGGACTACTCGAAGTACGCCACGGGGATATCTACCCACGCGTCCTTCCTGGAGATGCTCGATATCGTCAACGAGCGGCTCCTCGACGACGACATCGAGCCAGTCACGTTCGATCACGACTGCCGCGAAGGCATCTGCGGCTCCTGCGGCGTCGTGATCAACGGCATTCCGCACGGGCACCGCGCGGGCACCACGACGTGCCAGCTCCACATGCGGATGTTCGAGAACAACGCCGAGGTCTGGCTCGAGCCGTTCCGGGCCAAGGCCTTCCCGGTGGTCAAGGACCTGCTGGTGGACCGGACGGCGTTCGAGGACATGATCCAGGCGGGAGGGTACATCTCCGTCCGGACCGGCAGCGCCCCCGACGCGAACGAGCTGCCGGTGGCGAAGCAGGTGGCCGACAGCGCCTTCGACGCCGCGGCGTGCATCGGCTGCGGCGCCTGCGTCGCGGCCTGCCCGAACGCGTCGGCCATGCTCTTCCTCTCCGCCAAGGTCGCGCACCTGAACGCCCTTCCCCAGGGCCAGCCGGAGCGCTACCGACGGGTGCGGGAGATGGTGCGGCAGCACGACGAGGCCGGCTTCGGGGCCTGCACCAACCACCGCGAGTGCCAGGCGGCGTGCCCGAAGGGCATCAGCGTCGACTACATCGCGCGGATGAACCGGGACCTCCTGGTCGCGACGGTCAGCGGCGCGGACGGGAAGGCGGCCTGACGAGCCGGGCAGCAGCGAGCGCCGAGGGGCCGGGTCCCTCGCGGGCGATCGACGTGGTCGCTCGCGCTTCCGCGTTTACAACATAGGCGGACAGGTGCGCCAGCGGGGTCCTACGCCCCCGACCCTACACCACGGCCCGGTTCCGAACTACTCTCTCCCGACCGCCAGGACGCGAAAGGCAACGCCACGATGGGACAGGACGTCAGCCTCGAGAACTACGGGATCAACGTCGAGACGCTGATCCGGAACGCCCCGCCGGCCCGGCTCTACGAGCACGCGCTGCGCGACGAAGCAGGCAGTGCCATCGCGTCGTCCGGCGCCCTGATCGCCATGAGTGGCGAGAAGACGGGCCGCAGCCCGCAGGACAAGCGCATCGTCAAGGAGCCGAGCTCGGAGAATGACGTCTGGTGGGGTCCCGTCAACATCGGCCTCGATGAGCACGTCTTCATGATCAACCGCGAGCGGGCGATCGACTACCTCAACACCCGCCCGATGCTCTACGTCCTGGACGGCTTCGCGGGCTGGGACCCGCGCTACCGTATCCGGGTACGCGTCGTGACGAGCCGCCCGTACCACGCGCTCTTCATGCACAACATGCTGATCCGTCCGACGCCGGACGAGCTCGCGTCCTTCGGGGAGCCCGACTACATCATCCTCAACGGAGGCACCTTCAGCGCCAACCGCTACACGTCCGGCATGACGAGCAAGACCTCCGTCGACCTCCACTTCGGACGGAAGGAGTTTGTCATCCTGGGGACGGAGTACGCAGGGGAGATGAAGAAGGGCGTCTTCACGATCATGCATTACCTCATGCCGAAGCAGAACGTGCTCTCGATGCACTGTTCGGCGAACGAGGGTGAGGGCGGGGACGTATCGATCTTCTTCGGGCTGTCGGGCACCGGCAAGACCACCCTCAGCGCCGACCCCCGCCGGAAGCTCATCGGCGACGACGAGCACTGCTGGAGCGAGGAGGGCGTCTTCAACATCGAGGGAGGCTGCTACGCCAAGGCGATCAACCTCTCGGCGGAGCAGGAACCGGAGATCTACAACGCGATCCGCTTCGGCTCGGTGCTCGAGAACGTCGTGTTCGACCGGCCGAGCCGGCAGGTCGACTACACGGACACCTCCATCACGCAGAACACGCGCTGCAGCTACCCGATCGAGTTCATCCCCAACGCGAAGATCCCCTGCGTCGGCGGCCACCCGGACAACGTGATCCTGCTGACCGCGGACGCCTTCGGGGTGCTGCCCCCCGTCAGTCGCCTGACCGCGGAGCAGGCGATGTACCACTTCATCAGCGGCTACACCGCCAAGGTGGCCGGCACGGAGGTGGGCGTCACCGAGCCCGAGGCGACGTTCAGCGCGTGCTTCGGCGCCCCGTTCCTCGTGTGGCATCCGACGAAATACGCCGAGATGCTCGCCGAGAAGCTCCGCAAGCACGGCGCGCAGACGTGGCTCGTCAACACCGGGTGGACCGGGGGCTCCTACGGCACCGGTCACCGCATGAGCCTCCCCCACACCCGCGCGATCATCGACGCGATTCACAGCGGCAAGCTCAAGGACACACCGACGGTCGAGGACCCGATCTTCGGCCTCCCGATCCCGACCTCGGTCGACGGCGTGCCGGACGACGTGCTGGTGCCGAGGGACACCTGGGCCGACAAGAGCGCCTACGACGCGACGGCGAGGAAGCTCGCGAGCCTCTTCGCGGAGAACTTCAAGCAGTACGAGGCCCGGGCGAGCGCAGAGATCCGCGGCGCGGGGCCGCGCCTGTAGTCGAACGCGCCCGTGACCGACGTACCGGCCAACCTGGTGGAGGCCGTCCGACAGGAGCGCTGCTCCCCCGAGGCGGCGGCCCTCCACCTCGCGCGGGACTTCCGACCCGGCCTGTCGATACGCCAGGAGCTGGCCCGCCTGGACCGGCTGGCCGAGGGCCTCGGCCCGCTGCCGGCCGACCACCCGCCGACGCTCCAGGCCGCCGCGCTCCAGGCCTACCTCCACGAGCGGCATGGCTTCCGGGGGGACGACGCCGACTACTACGACCCGGACAACAGCTACCTCGACCGCGTGCTCGACCGGCGACGGGGCATCCCGGTCACGCTCGCGGTGCTGCTGGCCGCCGTGGGCCGGCGGGTGGGATGCCAGGTCGACCTCGTGGGCTTCCCGGGCCACTTCCTGGCTCGCGTCGGGGGCGCGTCCGGAGCCCTCGTGGATCCCTTCGCCGGCTTCCGGCCGCTCTCGGAGGTCGACCTCGACCGCCTCGCCGCCCGCTTCCTCGGCGGGAGCGACCGCCTGGACCGGCACGTCCACCTCGCCCCGGTCGGGCTTCGACCCCTCGTCGTGCGCATGCTCCTGAACGTGAAGCACACCCACGAGCGGCGCGGCGACCATGCCCGGGCGATGATCGCTTGCGATCGGCTGGTCGACCTGACCGGGGCGGTGACCTTCCGGCGCGATCGCGGCCTCCACGCCCTCGCCCTCGGCGCGGTGGAGGCCGCGCTCTCCGATCTGACGGCGTACCTCGAGGAGGAAGGGCGGGCCCCGGACGCGGACCGGGTCCGTCGCGCCCTGGCCCGCGCCCGCGAAGGCGTCGCGCCCCCCTCATGACGCTCCGGCCGCCGCGCACGAGCCGCCTCGGCGCAGGGCTGACGGCCGCCGTCGCGGTCGCCGCGATCGGCTGTGGCGGCGGCCCCCCGGCCCGCTACGTCGTCGAGCGGGACATCGGGGCCTGGACCTACCGCCGGTACCAGCGCGTCCTCGACGTGGAGATCGCGATCGCCGGCAACCCCGCCGTCGGCCACACCGCGACCTATGTGCGGCGCCCCTCGCGCCGCTCGACCCGGGTCCCCTTCGTGACCGTCTTCGTCACCGTGTACGAGGAGCCGACGGGCCTCTCCGCCGAGGTCCGCCGGCAGGTGCGAGGCCTCTCGACCTACGAGGCGGCGGTCGACGCGCGCCACGGCGCCTACGCCTGGGCCCTCGACGCGGGCCCCGGGGACCGCTGGGTGCTGTGGGTCTCGCGCAACCGCGTGGTCAAGGTCGGCACGTCGGAGGAGCTCGAGGCTCCGCCGCCCGACATCGTGGCCACGTACCTGGGCCTCTACCCGAGCGACCTCGGCCCCCACGGTCGAGCGCGCCCGGGGGCGACCAGTGGCGGGGAGCGGGAGGAGGACGCGCCGAGCACCCAGCCCGCGCCGCCCACCACGGAGGACGACGCGGATGAGTGAGCATCCCCTCCTCGAGCTCGTCCCGCCCGGGCTGCGATCCCTCGCGGCCTACCGCACCCGGCCCGACCCGGAGCCGATCAAGCTGGACGCGAACGAGAGCCCGTGGCCGCTGCCCGAGGACGCGCGCCGTCGGCTCGGCGACGCGCTCGCCCGCCTTCCGCTGCACCGGTACCCCGACCTCGGGGCGCGGGAGCTGAAGGCCGTCCTGGCGACGCGGCTCGGGGCATTGGAGGAGGAGCTGGTCATCGGCGTCGGGAGCGACGAGGTGATCGGCCTCCTGCTGAGCGCGCTGCGGCAGCCTCGACCCGACCGGAGCGCCCCGGTGCTGCTGGTCCCGACTCCGACCTTCGTGATGTACGCGCTGACCGCGCGCGTCCACGGGTGGGAGGTGGAGGACGTCGCCCTCGACGAGGCCTTCGACCTGACCGTGGACGGCTTCGAGCGGGCGGCGGCTCGCGCTCGACCCAACCTCGCCTTCCTCGCCTCGCCGAACAACCCCCCGGGACGGGCCTACCGTCCCGACGCGCTCCGCGCCGCGAGCGCGGCGGTGACGCGGACCGGCCTGGCCGTCCTGGACGAGGCCTACGGCCCCTTCACGCGCCACCAGCTCGCCGGGCACTTCTCGCCCGACGGACGCGTCGGCCTCCTCGGTACGCTCTCGAAGGTCGGCCTCGCGGGCCTCCGCGTCGGCTGGGCCCGCCTCCCGTCGGCGATCGCACGCGAGGTGGACAAGGTGCGGCCCCCGTACAACCTCAGCTCCCTGTCCCAGGCCGCCGCGGCGCTCCTCCTCGGTGAGCTCGCCGGCGTGCTGGACGCCCAGGTCGAGCGCATCACGGCCGAGCGCGAGCGGCTCGCGGCGCGCCTCGCGGGGCTCGAGGGGGTCACCCTCCTACCCTCCGAGGCCAACTTCCTGCTGCTGCGCCCGACCCGGTCCGCCGCCGCGGTGCACGCGGATCTCCTGGCACGGGGCATCCAGGTCCGGGCGTTCCGCGCGCCCGAGCGCCTCCGCGCCTACCTCCGGGTCACCGTCGGCACGCCCGACGAGAACGACGCCCTCCTCGACGCGCTGCCCGCGTGCCTCGCGGGCGGGCCGCCCGGGGGCTGACGGGTCACACGGTGGAGGTCGGCTCCACCCTGCCGACCTCGGCCTCGAGGGCGTCCTCGGGGTTGGTGTCCCGGCCGGGGTCGCCGCCGGTGCCGGGGCCCCCGCTCCAGTCCTCCGCCTCCCGCGCCCGGTCCGTGCCCGCCGAGCTCGAGGCGGGGATCGTCGACGGGTGGAACTCGCCGCTGGGGCGCGTGGGTGGCGGCGGGATCCGGTTGCCGAACCACTCGAAGAACTCGACCATCTTCTGCTTCCGCTCATCGGAGAAGTAGTCGAAGTTCACGCCCCGATCGCTGATCTCCCAGAACTCCGGTGATTCGATCGCCATGAGCTCGTTGCGGATCGAGGCGAGGCGCTCGGGGCGCTCCCCCGCCATGTCCTTGAAGACCTCCCGCGCGAGGTGGCCCTTCGATCTCAGAAGGTAGAAGGTGGCGAGCTTCACCTGCGCCTTGCGCACACCGCGAAGGCTCGTCTCCTGCACCTCGGTCTCGCTCTCCCGGTCGACCTGCAGGAAAATGCGCAGCAAGTGCCTCGCTTCGGGGTCCCCCAGGTCGTCGGCCATCTCGTTCAACGCGCAGAGATCGTAGGCCACCGTCTCGAGGATGAAGGGCAGCTTGGCGTGGAAGGAAACGCCGCCGTAGTACTTGAAGTACCGGGCGAGCTCGACCGCCTTCTCGCCCTCGCGTCGCTGGAGGCAGGTCTCCGCGAGGAGCCGGTACTGGTTGAGCACATTGTACGCGGTGCGGACATCCTTGGCGTTGACGGTCGCGCGCAGGTAGGTGTTGAAGAACTTGACGGCCAGGTAGAACAGCTCGGTATTGCCAGCTCCGAGGCCCGCTTCCGCGATGCGGCGCGTATTGATGGCGATGAGGTAGTTCATATCCCTCATCCGGTTCAGCGCCTCATTGTAGAGGGTCTGGTACTGGCGCAGGACTTTCATCTCGAGCCAGATCTTCCGGCCTGTCACACCGGCAAGCACCGAGGGGGCCATCGACACGAAATCAGGATTGACTGCGAGGTCCCCTTCCACTTCGAACCAGCGAGCCCCGAGACCCTTCCGGATCGGCTGGTAGTCGATGACCATCGTCTTGAGCGCGTCGACGCTCGCCATGGACACGCCCTTGTCCTTGTGCTCCATCGCGTTCAGGGCGACATCGGCGAGCTGCTCGATGCCTCGCACCGCCTCGCTCTGCTTCTTCACCACGTCCATCCGTGCGCTTCGGGACGCGATCACGTCCAGCGTGTGCCGTCGGATCCGGTGGACGATCGAGATCGGGTTCAGGAAGGAGAAGACGTAGGAGAAGTAGGGGAGCAGGATCAGCAGGCTCAGCGCCAGCATCGTCATGGACACGGCGGAGCCCACCGTCCCGGTGACGCTCAGGGCGGCATCCGGCGGGAAGACCACGCTGACCGCGATGCACTGGAGCGCGGTGATCACGAAGAAGCCCATCACGATGCTGTTCGTCGGCTCCGCCACGAACAGCTCGGTGATGCGGTGGGTGTAGCGGTTGGCCGCCAGCTCGACGACGATCGCGACGACCGTGATCGCGATGCCGAGGACCGCCGCGACCACCTCGGCGGCGTTGTCCAGCGCGCTGACGGTGGTCCGGTTGGCCAGGTCGGACCAGAGGTCGCGGAAGCCGGCGAGGCCGTCGCCGTGCAGGGCGACGTCGAACGCCAGGCTGACCCCGAAGACGGTCAGGGTGATGCCGAGGAGGAGGGCGAGCGGATAGACCCAGATCCGGCGCCGCATTCCCTGCTCGAGAGCCAAGGCCATCGCCGGCCAGCGTACCAGCTTCCGTCCGTTCGACGATGAAGGCGGCCAGCGCCCCGGGGGACCTCGACCGCGGCGCGGGGCGGCGTCCCCGGGGCCGCAGCGGCCGTCGCCGGTGGTCTCGTCGCCCCCAATGCATGCGGGGATCCGAACGCTCGGCCCGAACGGGCGGCGCTGGTCTCCGATGCCCCCGAGCCGGCCCCGACGCCGCGATGGGGGTCCGAGGGCCCGGCGCTGGGCGAGGTCCTCGGGCGGCGGGGTCTGGCCCCGATCGGGTCTGTTTCCCTTGCTCTGGACCCCGAACGATGCCAGAGAGCGGCCCCGCGAACGGCTGAAGGGGCCTCCCGCCGGAGGGTGCGACCACGCACCCGACGGGCGAGCGCCCCCTGGCGAAGACGCCCGCGACGGCTTAAGTCCTCGCCCGTCCGCCGAAAAGTCCTCCGTGACTGGACGTATCTTGGCCCCATCCATCAGGAGGTAAGATGGGTAGAGCACCTCTTCGACGACTCCCCGGGCTCCCCGGGCTCACGCTGGTGGCGCTGCCGGCGGCCCTCGCGGCCGCGTCCGCCTTCCTCGTCGCCCCCGCCGTGGGCCAGACCCCGGTGATCGCGCCGACCGACCACACCCTGGAGGCCCTCAACCTCGCGCTGCGCCGCCGGATGACCGTCCGCGCCCGCGAGACCGGGCCGTCGATCTACGTGGCGCACTGCCGCAACGCCCGGGGCGGCTGCCTCCGGCGGGTGGCCACCTTCAGCCACATCATCAGTGGTGCGGCACGCCGTCAGCGGATCGATCCGTTCCTGCTGGCCGCCGTCGCCGTGCGGGAGAGCGGCCTCGACCCGACGGCCACCGGGGCCGCGGGCGAGCGTGGGCTGATCCAGCTGCACCCGCGGGGCGCGGCGGGGCGCTCCGTGCGGTTCGTGCGCTCCGAGACGTTCCGCCAGGGCTGCGCGCGCTCGGACGACGCCTGCCAGCAGGAGGTGATCGAGGCCGGCGCCCACCTCCTGTCGCGGAGCATCGAGCGCTGCGGCGGCGTCCCCGAGGGCCTCGGCGCCTACAACCGGGGCGTGTGCGGGCCCACGGATTACTCGCGGCGCGTGCTGCGCGAGCGCCAGCGGCTCCTGCGGCTGGCCAAGGGCGACGCGCGGACCGTCCGGGAGCTCGAGGCACGCTGAAGGCGGCGAGCTCGCTCCGCGCGGGCGCGGGTTGCGCCGCCCTCCCGAGGGAGCCTAAGTGCCAGGGGTGGGCGGTTCGCAGACCCTCCTGACCGGCGCGACGGGCTTCGTCGGGCGGATCCTCTATCCGGCGCTGGTCGCCACAGGGCACGAGGTCCGCTCGACGGCCCGGTCCCCTTCGCGGGCCCGGGCCGACTGCGCCGGGGAGCCGGAGCGCCCGTGGGTCCGGCTCGACCTCGACGAGCCCTCGACCCTGGCGCCCGCCCTCGACGGCTGCGCCACCGCCTACTTCCTGATCCACGGCCTCGGTGAGGGCGACGACTACCCCGAGCGGGAGGCCAAGGGCGCGGAGGCCTTCCTGCGCGCCGCGGAGGGGGCCGGGGTGGAGCGGATCGTCTACCTCGGCGGCGTCCAGCCGACGGGCCCGGCCTCCCGGCACCTCGCGAGCCGGACGCGCACCGGCGAGATCCTGCGCTCCGGCCGGGTCACCACCCTCGAGCTCCGGGCCGCGATGATCATGGGGGCCGGCAGCGCGAGCTGGCGCATCACGGTCCAGCTCGCCCGGCGCCTGCCCGCGATGCTGCTGCCCCGCTGGCTCGAGAGCCGGTCCTGGCCGGTCCTCGTGGACGACATCATCGTCGCCCTGGTCGCTGCTGCCCGCTTGCCCGTCGACGGCTCGACGGTGTTCGAGGTCCCGGGGGCGGAGCGCCTGTCGCACCGCGAGTGCCTCGAGCGGGTGGCCAAGGCGCTCGGCTCCGTGCCCACGATGGTCCGGGTGCCGGTGCTGACGCCGCGCCTGTCCAGCTACTGGATCGCGCTGGTCACCGGCGTGAGCCTCGCCGTGGCCCGGGAGCTCGTCGAGGGCCTCCGCTCGGATCTGGACCCGACCGGGGTCTCGATCTGGGACCGGCTCGAGACCGCGCCGACGGGCTTCGACGAGGCGGTCCGGCGCGTGCTCGAGGACGAGCGGACCGGACCGGAGCCCGCGGTCGAGCGGATCGTGGAACGGCTGGCCGCCCTCCCGGAGACCGCGTGACCGCCAGCCGGCTGTCCCTTCAGGACAAGAGACGCCTCGCGGTCGTGGCCTTCGCGGTCCTGGCGCTGGGGCTGGCCCTCGCCCTGCGGGGCGAGGCGAGCCTCTGGCTCCCGACGGGGGTCGCGGGCGGGCTGAGCCTGGCGCTCGCCCTGGCGGTGGAAGGCCCGACGCTCCTGCGCGCCCTTCGAGGGCGCGGCCGGGAGGTCGCCCTCGGCGTCGCGGGGGGCATCGCCATGGCGGTCGCGCCCTGGGTGGTCTACCCGCCCGTGGCCGGGGCGATCCCGGCCGTACGGATGGAGGTCGTCCAGCTCTACGGCGAGCTCCGGGCACCGCCAGGGCCGCTCTACGCCCTGCCGATCCTCGTCCTCGTCGTGTTCGCCGAGGAGCTGGTGTGGCGGGAGCTCTGGGTGCGGGCCACGGCCGATCGGCTCCGTCCCTGGCTCGTGATCCTCGCCGGGACCGTGCTCTACAGCCTGCCCCAGGTCGGCATGCGGTCGTGGCTGCGCGGTCTGGTCGCCTTCGGCTGCGGCCTGATCTGGACCGCCCAGCGCGTCCTGACGGGGAGCCTGATCGTGCCGACGCTCACCCACCTGCTGTGGGACCTCGCCGTGTTCACGGCCTTCCCGCTCGAGTAGGCGCCGCGCGTTGACCCGCGCGGGGCTCGACGCCCATGCTCCGACGGTGGCCTTCGCCGACGCCCTGACCGACGCGGTCCTGTCCACGCGGCGCGCGAGCTTCGACCGGGCCCTGCGCGTCGTGGAGGCCGCGGCCGAGGACCGCCGGGCCCGCGGCCGCCACGGGCGCCTGCCGCCGGGGCCGCCGGAGCCGGCGGCGGTCCAGACCGCGCGCTGGCTCCTCCGACCCACGGCGTTCCTGCGCGGCGCCTTCGCACGCTACGGGGAGGTCTTCACGCTGCGGCTGATGGGCCTGGACCCCTTCGTCTGCTTCACCTCCCCCGCGGCGATCAAGGAGGTCTTCACGGGGTCGGGGGACGACCTGTACGCCGGCCAGGCGAACATCGTGCTCGAGCCGATCCTCGGTCCCCACTCCGTGATCCTGCTCGACGGGCCGCGCCACATGCGCCAGCGGCGCCTGCTCCTGCCGCCCTTCCACGGCGAGCGTATGCGCGCCTACGGCGAGGCGATGGCGGAGATCACGCAGGCGTCGATCGACGGCTGGCCGGAGGGCGAGGCATTCCGCCTGCAGGAGCGTACCCAGGCGATCACCCTCGACGTGATCCTGCGCACCGTGTTCGGCGCGGGCGCGGGCAGCGAGGAGCGGGCGCTGAGGCAGCCCCTCGAGGCGCTCCTGACCTACGTCGCCAACCCGGTGTGGCTCGTGCCCCAGCTCCGGCGCGACTACGGCCCGGGCTCGCCCGGCCGACGCCTCCGGGACCTGCTCGGCGAGGTGGACGCCGCGCTGTTCGCCCTGCTCCGGCGCCACCGGGCCGCGACCGGGGAGGGCACCTCGATCCTCCACCTCCTGCTCCAGGCGCGCGACGAGGACGGCGCGCCGATGGGGGACGACGAGCTCCGGGACGAGCTCCTCACGCTGCTGGTGGCCGGCCACGAGACCACCGCGACGGCCCTCGGCTGGGCGATCGGCCTCATGCTGGAGAGCCCGTCCACGCTCGAGCGGGCGGTCCGGGAGGTGGATGACGCCCTCGGCGACGGCCCGCTCGACGTCGAGCGGATGGGGGAGCTCCCCTACCTCGACGCGGTCGCGAAGGAGAGCCTACGCCTCGCGCCGGTCATTCCGATCGTGGGCCGCCGGCTCCAGCGTCCCCTGCGGCTCGGCGGCCTCGACCTGCCGCGCGGCGTGGTCGCCGTCCCGAACGTGTACCTGACCCACCACAACCCGCGGGTCTGGCCCGACCCGGATCGCTTCGACCCGGAGCGGTTCCTGGGCACCCGCGTGAGCCCCTACGCCTTCCTGCCGTTCGGCGGCGGGATCCGCCGCTGCATCGGGATGGCCTTCGCGCTCTACGAGATGCGGGTAGTGCTCGCGACCATCCTGCGCCGCGTACGCCTGGCGCCCGCGCCCGGGTACCGGCTGGGGCTGACCCGGCGGTCGATCACCTTCAGCCCGACGAGGGGGCTGCCGGTGGTCGCGTCGCGCCGCTGACCGGGAGGGGCGAGGCCGCAGCCCGGGGCGACCCTGCCTACCGGTGTCCCCGCCGCAGGTAGGCCGGGATGTCCAGCACCGCCTCGTCGTGGAGCGCGGTCGCCCCGAACGCTCGGGTCGGCGGGACGGAGCGGGCCGTCGCGGCCACGGTCTCGCTCACTCGGGCTCGCACCTCGTCCGACGCCGGCCGGGGCGGCGGGGCGACCGACCGCGGCGGTGCGACGCTCCGGCGGGCGGCGGTCAGCGGCGGCGCGTTCAGCGAGGCCCGGGAGACCCGGCCCACGACGTCCGCGGCCTCGGCGGCCGGCCGACCCGCGCCCTCGAAGCCCGTCGCGATCACCGTGACCTTGACCACCTCGCCCATCGCGGGGTCGGTCACGAGGCCGAAGATGATGTTCGCCTCCTCGTGGGCGGCCTGCTGCACCAGGCTCGCCGCCTCGTGGATCTCCTTGAGGCGCACGTCGGGGCCGGCCGTGAAGTTGAGGAGGATGCCGGTCGCGCCGTCCACGCTGACGTCGTCGAGCAGCGGCGAGTTGATCGCCATCTCCGCCGCCTCGAGGGCCCGGCGCTCGCCCCGGCCGTAGCCGGTGCCCATCAGGGCCCGACCCATCTGGCTCATGATCGTCCTCACGTCCGCGAAGTCGACGTTGATCATGCCGCCGTTCGTGATCAGGTCGCTGATCCCCTGCACGGCCTGGAGCAGGACGTCGTCCGCGCGCCGGAAGGCGTCGAGGAGCGAGAGGTCGTCGTCCTCCAGGTGGAGCAGGCGCTGGTTGGGGATGGTGATCAGGGTGTCGACGCTGTCCGACAGCTCCGCGATGCCACCCTCGGCGTTCTTCATCCGCCGGCGGCCCTCGAAGAGGAAGGGCTTGGTGACCACCGCGACGGTCAGGGCGCCGAGGTCCCGCGCCACCTGCGCGAGGACCGGGGCCGCGCCGGTTCCGGTGCCCCCGCCCATGCCCGCGGTGATGAACACCATGTCCGCGCCCTCGAGGGACTCGCCGATCCGCTGCACGTCCTCGAGGGCCGCCTTGCGCCCGACGTCGGGGCTCGCGCCCGCGCCGAGACCCTTCGTCAGCCCCGGGCCGAGCTGGATCTTGAGCGGGGCGTAGTTGGCCTCGAGGGCCTGGGTGTCGGTGTTCGCCGCGATGAACTCCACGCCGTCGAGCGCCGAGTCGATCATCGTGTTGATCGCGTTTCCGCCACCGCCACCGACGCCGACCACCTTGATGCGCGCCGACAGCTCCTCGTCGTCCGCGAACTCGATCGAGATCCCCATCGCCATCGTCTCCCTGGGCTGCGCCCTAGAACACCTCGCGGAACCACTGGCCGAGGCGGTTGCCCCAGCCGTTCGCCATCGCCGGCATCCGCCGGGGCGGCGCCTCGAGGACCGGCTCCGCCTCCGCTTCGCGCAGCCGGTCCGCGCCGTACTTCACGAGCCCGACGCCCGTCGCGTAGGCGGGGCTCCGCACCACGTCGAGCAGCCCGCCGATGCCGATCGGCGCGCCGCGCCGCACCGGGAGGCCCGCGATCTCCTCGGCGAGCTCCGGCATCCCGTCGAGCTGGGTGGTGCCGCCCGTGACCACGAGGCCGCTCGCCAGCATGTCCCGGTAGCCGGTCTCGGCGATCACGTGCCCGATCGCCTGGAAGATCTCCTCGACCCGGGGCTCGATGATCCGGCAAAGGACCTGGCGCTCGAGCACCCGCGGCGGGCGGCCTCCGACCGACGGCACCTCGATGGTCTCGTCCTCGTCGACCATCGACGTCGCCGCGCACCCGTACTTGATCTTGATGCGCTCGGCCTCCGCCATCGGGGTGCGCAGGCCGGTCGCGATGTCGTTGGTCAGGTTCAGGCCGCCGATCGGGATCACGCTGGTGTGGACCACGGCCCCGTCGACGTAGAGCACCAGGTCCGTCGTGCCGCCGCCGATGTCGACGAGGCCCACCCCGATCTCCTTCTCGTCCTCGCTCAGCGTCGCGGCGGAGCTGGCGAGGGGCTCCAGCACCACCTCGGCGACGTGCAGGTCGCAGCGCTCGGCGCACTTGACGATGTTCTGGGCCGCGCTCGAGGCCGCCGTGACGAGGTGGACCCGGGCCTCCAGGCGGACCCCGCTCATCCCCACCGGCTCGCGGATGCCGTCCTGGTCGTCGACGATGTACTCCTGGGGAAGCACGTGGAGCACCTGGCGGTCGCCCGGCAACGGGATGGCCTTCGCCTGCTCGAGCACGCGCCGCACGTCCTCCGTCGAGACCTCGCGGGTGGCGATCGCCGCGACCCCATCCTGGTTGAGGCCGCGCACGTGGCTCCCGGCGATGCCGGCGTACACCGTGTCGATCTCGACCCCGGCCATCGTCTCCGCTTGCTCGATCGCCGCGCGGATCGCCTGCACCGTCGACTCGATGTTGACGACGACGCCCTTGCGGAGGCCCTTCGACGGGACCGAGCCGATGCCGATGATGTCGACGCCGTCGTCGGTCACCTCCGCGACGATCGCGCACACCTTGGTCGTGCCGAGGTCGAGGCCAGCGATGATCGCACCTTGGTCGGACATCTTGCGCTCCTGGGCCGTGGCCCGACCCGTCGGTTACCTCGCCGGATCCGGGAGCCGCAACTTTTTGCCGGTACGACGCCACGTGGCCGGCATCACTGGCGATCCGGCTCCCCGGGGGGCCGCCCGCAAACCGGCCGCCGACCGGCCGCCGAGACGGCCCTAGTCGCTGCGCCCGACCTTCGCCATCCAGCGGTCGTAGTCGCCGTCGTAGCCGGTCGCCTCCCACCGGCGGCGCACGAGGTCGAAGATCCGTCGTGAGTCCTCCGGCGCGACGCGCGGGCCGTTCAGCGCCTGCTCGACCGCTCCCTCGACGTGGTCCCGCGCCTGCTCGTGGAGCACGTCGACGACCTCGTCGGCCGACTCGGTGCTCGCCGCGACGCCGAGGTACGTCTCGAGGACCCCGCCCATCACCTCCTGGGCGCTCTTGCGGCTCTCCTTGATGTTGCCCTTGCCGGTGAGGACGTTGCCGAGGCCGTAGACCCCGGGCAGCCCCTCCAGCTCGCCGGTGCTCCAGTCGCGGTAACGGAACAGCTCCCCCTGGAGCGGGACGCCCTCGAGCGCCTCGGGCACGGAGCCGATCGAGCTGACCACCAGCGGGGCCCGTCGCTCGTGCTCGGTGCCCTCGATCGGGATCACCCGGCGGCCCTCGATCCGCGTCCGCTGGAGCCGAAGCCCCACCAGGCGGTCGCCTTCCACCAGCGCCCCGACCGGCGTCACGCAGGGCTCGAGCTTGACGAAGTAGTCGCGGATGACCTTGTCCACGATCCGCTCGCGCGCGGCCTCGATCTTGGCCAGCCGCTCGGGGCTCGCGCCCGGCGGCGCGCTGGCGAGGGGCATGTCCTTCTTGCGGCGCCGGTAGAGCAGGGTCGGCCCCTCGCCCCCGAGGTCGGCCGGATCGATGGCGCGGCCCTGGAGGAAGTGGGCGATGCCGCGGTGCTCGAGCTCCTCGACGCCCGCGTCGATACCGCGGGCGGCGAGGGCCCGTCGGTACGCCTCGAGCGCGAGGATCTTCACCACGTCGATCGAGGCGAGGCCTCCTCCGACGACCAGGGCGCCGTCCGGGGCCTCGTAGCGCGGCCCCGCGTACCCGGCCTCGGGGTAGTGGTTGAACCAGTACACGAAGGGGTTCTGGTAGAGGAGCCCCTTGCCGACGTAGGCGTCGATGCCCTCGACCGGCAGCCTCCGGTCGCGCCAGGCGCCGTTGGCGAGGATCAGGGCGCTGACCCGCGGGCCGCCGGTCAGCTCGTGGAGCGTCACGTCCTGACCGAGGCGGGTCGAGGGCACGTAGATCACGCGGTCGCGCCGCAGGTTGGCGTCGATGCGGTCGTACTCCTTGCGGCGCAGGGCCCGGTGCCAGCGGGGCAGGCCGTCCTCGATCTTCCCGTAGGGACGGGCGTTCTGCTCGAGCACGATCGCGGTGACGCCGCGCTCCGCGCAGAGCGCCGCCGCCTCGGAGCCAGCGACGGCGCCGCCGCAGATCGCCACCAGGTGGACGGGCTCGGTGGGGAGAGAAGGCAGGGTCATTCTCACAGCGTAGCTCGTCCGACCCTGGCACGACGGCAGACGATGGCGTCACGCTCCGGGCACCGGCAGGCCATCCACGAGGCACGCACGGAAGGGGTCAGAGCCGATGAGCGACGCCGCGATCCACGACCACGAACAGGACCGCACCGTCCGGGACTCGGTGGTGATCCGCTTCAGCGGAGACTCCGGTGACGGGATGCAGGTCACCGGAGCCCAGTTCACCGAGACCACCGCGCTCGCGGGGAACGACCTGTCGACCTTCCCTGACTTCCCGGCCGAGATCCGGGCCCCCGCGGGCACGACCTACGGGGTGAGCGGGTTCCAGATCCAGCTCGCAGACCACGAGATTCTGACGCCGGGCGACGCGCCCGACGTGCTCGTCGCGATGAACGCGGCCGCGCTGAGGGTGAACCTCCCGTCCCTCAAGGAGGGTGGCCTCGTCCTGGTCAACACGTCGGGCTTCAATGCGCAGAACTTGAAGAAGGCCGGCTATGGGGACGCCAACCCGCTCGAGGACGGAACCCTCGATCCCTACCGCACGTTGCGCCTCGACATCGGGAAGCTGACCCTCGACGCGGTGAAGCCCTTCGGGCTATCCACCAAGCACGCTCTGCGTTGCAAGAACTTCTGGACCCTGGGCCTTCTCTACTGGATGTTCGATCGGGACCGGCAGCCGACCGTCGAGTGGCTGCGGCGCAAGTTCCGGAGCAAGCCCGAGATCGCGGAGGCGAACATCGCCGCGCTCCGCGCCGGCCACGCCTACGGGGAGACGGCCGAGCTGCCGCACGGGTTCGCCTTCAAGGTCCCCGAGGCCCACCTGCCGCCGGGGGAGTATCGCAACATCACCGGGATCGAGGCGACGACCTACGGCCTCGTCGCCGGCGCCCGGCTCGCGGACCTGCCCCTCTTCTACGGCTCCTACCCGATCACCCCGGCCTCCAACCTGCTCCACGGCCTCGCGGCGCTGAAGAACTTCGGCGTGACGACCTTCCAGGCCGAGGACGAGATCGCGGCGGTGTGCGCCGCGATCGGGGCCTCCTTCGGCGGCGCCCTCGGCGTGACCGGCACGTCCGGCCCGGGCCTGGCGCTCAAGGGTGAAGCGCTCGGCCTCGCGATCAGCGTCGAGCTGCCCCTCGTCGTGGTCGACGTGCAGCGCGCCGGCCCCTCGACCGGGATGCCGACCAAGACCGAGCAGAGCGACCTCCTCCAGGCGATCTGGGGACGCAACGGCGACGCGCCGCTCTGCGTGCTGGCCGCCGCCTCCCCGGGCGACTGCTTCCGGATGGCGGTCGAGGCGGTCCGGATCGCCACCCAGTACATGACCCCGGTCATCCTGCTGACCGACGGGTTCATCGCGAACAGCACGGAGCCCTGGCAGGTGCCGGACATCGGGCGCATCGAGCCCTTCAAGGCGCGGTTCCGCGAGGAGCCCGAGGGCTTCCATCCGTTCCTGCGCGAGGGGCCGAAGCCGCTCTCGCGGGTGTGGGCGGTGCCCGGCACCCCGGGCCTCGAGCACCGCATCGGAGGTCTGGAGAAGGGCTTCGACGACGGGAACGTGTCCTACGACCCCTCGAACCACCAGCGCATGACCGACGTCCGGCGGGACAAGATCCTCTCGATCGCGGACGATCTGCCGTCCGCCACGATCGAGCTCGGCGACGACGCCGGTGACATGGTGGTGGTGGGCTGGGGGTCGACCTACGGGGCGATCTACCAGGCGGTCCGCCGCGTTCGGCGCGAGGGCCGCAGGGTGTCCCAGCTGCACCTGCGGCACCTCTGGCCGCTTCCCCACGGCCTGAGAGACGCGCTCGGCAGCTTCCGGCAGGTGCTCGTCCCCGAGATGAACGACGGGATGCTGTCGCGCCTGCTCCGGAGCGAGCTCCTCGTCGACGCGGAGAGCCTGAGCCAGGTGACCGGGCAGCCGTTCAAGGTCTCGGACCTCGCCGCGGCGATCCGCGAGCGCACCCCCCGGCCGACGACCCCCGTCGCGAAGAACCCCGTCGAGAAGAAAGGAGCGGCGGCATGAGCAGCCCCGAGCCCCTCGTCAAGCTGACCCGCAAGGACTTCGTCTCCGACCAGGAGGTCCGCTGGTGCCCGGGCTGCGGGGACTATGCGATCCTCGCGACGATGCAGAGGAGCCTGCCGGAGATCGGCTCCACGAAGGAGAACACCGTCTTCGTGAGCGGCATCGGCTGCGCCGCCCGCTTCCCTTACTACATGAGCGCCTACGGGTTCCACACGATCCACGGCCGCGCGCCCGCGATCGCGACCGGGTTGAAGCTGACCCGGCCCGAGCTGGACGTCTGGTTGATCACCGGCGACGGGGACGGCTTGTCGATCGGCGGCAACCACATGCTGCACATCCTCCGGCGCAACCTCGATGTTCAGATCCTGCTGTTCAACAACCGGATCTACGGCTTGACGAAGGGCCAGTACTCGCCGACGTCGGTCGCGGGCTCCCGGAGCCCGTCGACGCCCTTCGGCTCCCTGGACACGCCCGTCTCCCCGACCCGCTTCGCCCTCGGCGCGGGGGCCCGCTTCGTGGCCCGCGGGATCGACCGGGAGACCAAGAGCCTCGGGCCCCTCTTCGTCGCCGCGCACGCGCACCGCGGCGCCAGCTTCATCGAGATCCTGCAGAACTGCCCCATCTTCAACGACGACACCTGGTCCTCGGTCACCGGGCGAGCCACCGCGGCCGAGAGCCAGCTCTGGCTCGAGCACGGCAAGCCCCTTCGCTTCGGCAAGGACCTCGGCAAAGGCCTCCGGGTCAAGGCGGGGAGCCTGCGCCTCGAGGTCGTCACCCTCGGGGAGAACGGTGTCACGATCGACGACCTGCTCGTGCACGACGAGACGGACCGGACCCTGGCGTTCCTCCTGTCGAACCTCGAGCCCCCCGAGGCCCCGATGGCCTTCGGGGTGCTGTACCGCGACTCCGACGAGACCTACGAGCACGCCGTGATCGCCCAGAACACGGCGACCACCCGGGCGAAGGGGGTCGGGGACCTGGAGGCGCTGATCCGCGGCGGCCACACGTGGAAGGTGGACTAGGAGGCATCCCGAGCCCGCCGCCTCGCGAGGGCCATGGTCCACGGGAAGACGAAGGGGGCCTCGAGCACGTCGAAGCGCGTCTCCACGAAGCGCAGGAACCCTGCCCGCCCCCAGTGCTGGACGTGCTCGGGATCGTTCCCGAGGGCGCGGACGTGCTTACCTCGGAGGAAGTTGAGGCCCCGGAAGATCGGCTCCCAGGGGACGCTCAAGAGCACGTGCTCGCCGGTCAGGGACGCGAGGATCGGGAGCATGTCCGCGGGCCGCTCGAGGTGCTCGAGGACTTCGAGCATCAGGACCAGGTCGTAGGTCTCCCCGGCCCGGGCCAGGTCCCGGGCGTCGAGGACCTCGAGCCTCGCCTGGCCACCCAGGCGCTCGCGGGCGTCCTCGATCGCCCGGGTCGAGACGTCGACGCCGTGGAGGGACACGCCGAGGCCCGCCTCGGCGATCACCTCGAGCATGTAGCCCTCCCCGCAGCCTACCTCGAGGAGGGTCCGCGGCCGGACCGCCCGGACGATCCGGACCACCTCCGCCTTGAAGCGGCCCAGCAGCGCCTGCTGGAGCGGGTTCCGGCTCTCGTGCTTCTGTCGATTGCCGTACGTCGAGCGCATCGTGGCGATCATCGTGCACCCGACGGCGGGCTGACGCCGATCGGCGACGGGCGCGCGCCGCCCAAGGGTACTCTCCACGGGTGTCCACCCTCTACAGCCACACCATCCGGCTCCTGACGTGCCGAGCGTGCGGCGCGCCGATCGAGGCGGGCCCCGAGGGGGGGCAGGTCCGCTGCGCCTACTGCAGCACGGTCCAGGTCCTCGAGCGGCGGGACGAGGCGGCGGACCACGCCCGCGTCCGGCAGGCGCTGGCCCAGCCGATCAGCGAGTCCGAGCGCCTCGCCGGGCTGCGCCGGCAGGACCGGGGCCCGGAGCCGGTGCCCGCCAGCCTCGCGGCCTACGTCACGGACCGGGGCGGGCTGCCGCCGGAACGCGTCCCGGAAGCCCAGCGGGCCTGGCAGGAGGCGCGTCACGCGCTCGCCGACCGCGGAGGCGGGGCCGCCTTCCCGATCGCCGAGCGCCTCTTCTACCTGACGATCCACCTCGCGGCCCACCTCGAGGACCGGCCCGCCCGGGCGATGCTGGAGACCGCGGCGGAGCTCCTCGACGACGCCCGGCACCGCCACGTCGTCCGCTCGATGCTGGCCCGCCGAGCCGCCCAGCACGGCGACCGGGACGGAGCCAGGGCGTGGCTGGCGACCTGCATCCCGCGGCCGACGGATCTTCGGATGGACTCGACCTACCGGCTCGCCGCGGCGACCCTGGCGACCGTCGAGCGGCGGCCCTCCGAGGTGCTGGCGCTGCTCGGCGACGGCAGCGGAGACGTGCCGGTCGCGGACCAGCTCGAGCTCGAGGCGACCCTCCTCCGGCTCCACGCGCGCGAGGCGCGGGGAGAGGGGGCGGCGGCCACCGCCGCGGTCCGGGCGCTGCTCGAGGATCCGGGGGTCGAGGCGACCGACCAGGCGCGCCGCGCGTTCGCGCCGCTGACCCTCGTGCCGGACGCCTACGCGGACGCGGCGGCGGCGCGGACCCGGGAG
This sequence comes from Sandaracinaceae bacterium, assembly GCA_050331215.1. Classification (GTDB taxonomy): domain Bacteria; phylum Myxococcota_A; class Polyangia; order Polyangiales; family Sandaracinaceae; genus JBHJHB01. The sequence goes on from JBHJHB010000010.1 coordinate 114,292, forward strand.
GCCGCCGAGGCGAAGCTCGACGCCGTGCGAACGGCGCGCCTCCGCCTCAACCAGGGCCGCACGCCCTTCGTCCGCCTCACCGCGAGCCTGCCGCTGATGGCCTTCGTGCTGACGGGCTTCACCTTCACGACCCAGTGCACCACGGAGCTCGACCCGAGCCTCGGCGCCGCCGGCCACTGGATCTGCCCCCGGGTCTGTGACGACTGCCACGGCCCCGTCCGGACCTTCACGGCGTGGACGCAGACGGGCCCGGGCGAGTGGTCGAGCGACGGGCCGGAGTACGTCTGCGATTCGAGCTCCCGCCCCCTCGGCGCGATGAGCAGCTCGACGATCGAGGACGAGGCGGGGGAGCTCGGGGAGCAGCGGATCAGCGGGCTGGCCGTCTTCGGGGGCAATCAGCTCCTGTTCATGGTCGCCCTGCTCCCGCTGATCCCGCTGCTCGGCGTGGTCTTCCACCTGCGGAACGCGGTCCGGGCGAAGGCCCTCGACCGGGAGCTGCGCGACCTCGCGGCGTCCCTCGGGCAGCGCCCCCCGGCCCTCGACAAGGGCTGCCGGGGTCCGATCGTGGCGCTGGGGCTGGCGTGGGGGGCGGCGGGGCTCGCCTTCTCGCTCGTCGCGCTCGGTCTCGCGATCTCATGACGGCCGACCGGCCCGGGCCGGCCAGGCGGTCTACCGCTCCGCGAGGCGCACCGTGACGCGGTCGGGGCGCCGCCTGTTGTCGAGGTAGACGTAGTCCGCCTCGGCGTCGCGCTGCTGCAGCTCCCCCAGCACCCGCCGGAGCCGGCTCAGCTTGCGCTGGAACGGCCCCTGACCGAGGCGCACCACCGTCGCGCCGGGCCCGAGCACGAGGGAGAGGTCCCCCGAAGGCTCGACGTGAACCTCCTCGACGGGGTGGGTGGCGGAGAGCGCCGTCCCCTCCAGGTCGTGGAGCAGGGCGACGACCTCGAGCAGGACCGAGGCGCGGAACGCCCGGTCGGAGGTGAAGCGGCCGCGGTCGATGCCCGTGATCACCGGCAGGTCGACCGGGTCCCGGCTCTCGAGCCGCTTGAACACCGAGCCGTCCTCGCTCACGAGGAAGAGGTCGTCCAGCGCGAGCACCGCGGCCGCACGGTGCTCCTCGACGTCGATGCGGTACGTCGCGGGGAGACGCCGCTCGACCGAGGCGGTCGCGACCCACGGGTGCGCCTCGAGGCGCCGCGCGACCTCCTCGGCCGGGACGGCGAAGGCGTTCTGGCCCACCTCGAGCCCCGCCGCCGCGAGCACCTCCCGCGTCGTCAGCCGCCGCTGGCCCTCCACCTCGAGGTGGTCGATCGCGAAGGCGCTCGAGGTGCGGACGTGGCGCTCGGCGACGCGGCCGAGGGCCACCGCCCCCGCGCCGACCGCCAGCACCAGGCCCACCTTCAGCGCGAGGCCGGCCGGCGCCCGCCGGCCCGCGAGGCCCTGGCGAAGGCGCTGGGCGGCCGAGCCGAGCCCGCGGGCGAGCGCCGGGTCCTCCGCCCGGGTCCGCACCCGACGGTTGGCCGGCGGGCCAGGCGACCGAGCGGTCATGCGCCCTCCCCGCGCAGCGCCGCGAGGAGCTCGGGGCCCGTGCGGGTGATGTCGCCGGCGCCGAGGGTGACGACCACGTCGCCGGGCTCGAGGCGGTCGAGCAGCGCCCCGACCAGGGCGCTCCGGGGCCCCACGTGGGTCACGTCGCGATGCCCGTGGGCGCGGATCGCCTCCGCGAGGCGGCCGCTCGTCGCCCCCTCGATCGGCGCCTCCCCCGCCGCGTAGACATCCGCCAGGAGCAGCACGTCCGCGCGGTTGAAGGCCCGGGTCAGGTCCTCGAACAGATGGTGGGTGCGCGTGTAGCGATGCGGCTGGAAGGCGACCACGAGGCGGCGCCCATAGGCCCGCTGCGCCGCCTCGAGGGTGACCGCCACCTCCGCCGGGTGGTGCCCGTAGTCGTCGACCACCGTGACCCGGCCGTGCTCGCCAAGGACGCTGAACCGGCGGTGCACGCCGCCGAACTCGGCCAGCGCGCGCTGGGTGACGGCGAGCGGCACCTCGAGCTCGTCCGCCACCGCCACCACCGAGAGCGCGTTCAGCACGTTGTGGATCCCGGGCATCCGGACCTCCACCTCCCCGAGAAGCTCGCCGCGCCGGAGCAGCTCGAAGCGCGTGGAGAGCCCCCTCACCCTGGGGTTCCGGGCCCGGTAGTCGGCCTGCGTGGTCAGCCCGTACGTCGCGGTGCGCTTCTCGATGCGCGGCAGGACCGCCTGCACGTGGGGGTGGTCGAGGCACGCGACGACCAGCCCATAGAAGGGCACTCGGTTGGCGAAGTCGACGAAGGCGTCCTTGACCCGCTCGTGGTCGCCGTAGTGGTCCAGGTGCTCGGCGTCGATGTTGGTGATCACCGCGATCACCGGCGTCAGGTGGAGGAAGGAACCGTCCGATTCGTCCGCCTCCGCGACGAGCAGATCCCCCTGCCCCCGCGTCGCGGTGCTGCCGAGCACGTTGAGGCGGCCGCCGATGATGACCGTGGGGTCCAGATCCGCCTCCCGCAGTACGGTCGCGACGAGGCTCGTGGTTGTCGTTTTTCCGTGGGATCCCGCGATCGCAATGCCGTCCTTCAGGCGCATCAGCTCCGCGAGCATCTCCGCTCGGGCGATGACCGGGATCGAAGCAGCGCGGGCCGCGAGGAGCTCGGGGTTGTCGCGGGGGACCGCCGAGGAATAGACCACGACATCGACCCCCTTTACGTGGCTCGCGTCATGCCCCAAAAAGACGGTCGCGCCCATTCCTTCGAGGCGGCGGGTGGTGTCGCTGCCGCGGAGGTCCGAGCCGCTCACCGTGAACCCTTCGGAGATCAGCACCTCGGCGATGCCGGACATGCCGATGCCCCCAATGCCGACGAAGTGGACCGCTCGGATGCGTCCGCGGAACATGCTCCGTTCTAGCCGGCCCCCGCGATCCCGGCGAGAAAATGCGAGCCCGCTCGGCCGGGCGCGGTGATGGCCCCTTCCACCCTCGTCGAGGGCATCCCTGACCTACCATGAGCCACGACCTTCAGATGCTTCAGGCCTCGCGCACCCGGACCGTGCTCCTGCTCCAGAGCGGTCCGAGCACCCCGTCCATCCGCCTCGATCTCGAGCGCGCCGGCTACGAGGCGCTGTCGGTGCTCACCCGGGCCGACGCGGCGCAGCGCGTGGTGGAGAGGATCGGGCCGGAGGTCGTGGTCTTCGAGGTGCCGGGCCAGGACCTCGAGGACCGGGTCAAGGCCGCTCAGCTCCTCCGGCGCACCACCCACGCCGCGCTCCTCTGGTTCTGCTCGAAGCCGAGCGACGAGCTCCTCAAGCAGCTCTTCGCCGCCGCGCTGCACGGGTTCCTCGTGCCGCCGTGCAGCGCGGGGCAGCTCCGGGCGACGATGGAGACCGCCGTCGCCCTCCGCCAGCGGGAGCTGACCGCGAGCGAGCCCGCCGGCGACAACGGGAGCTCCGCGCGCGCCTCGCGAGCCCTCGAGCGGATCGGGGACGTCCTGAGCGAGTGGACCGTCGGCCCCTGGACCCACGGGCAGCCCGCCGTCCGCCGGCACGTCGAGGGCCTCGACGAGCTGTCGGAGCGCGAGTGGGACGTGCTCCGCCTCCTGCTCACGAGCCTGCGGCCGGCCCAGATCGCCCGCGAGCTCGGGATCAGCCTCAACACCGTGCGCAACCACCTGAAGAGCATCTACGGCAAGCTCGACGTCCACTCCCAGGCCGAGCTGATCGACCTGGTCAAGGGGAACACGCCCGCCTGAGGCGCCGCGGCGGGCGGGCGACCTCTCAGGCGCGCACCTCGAAGGTCATGCCCGCCCCCCGGAGCCGCTCGATCAGGCGCGCCCCCATCGTCGAGGCCGGCGTACGGATGCCGCCCGGCGCCTCGAGATCGGCCCCGTCGAGCGCGAGGCACCGCGCCGCCTCGCCGAGCATCTTGGCGGTCTCCCCGTAGCCCGGGTCCTGCTGCCCCTCCACGAGGCCGCGCACCAGGAAGGGCTTGCCCTCCGCGTCGAGGCCCTTGCCCGCGAAGCGGAAGCGGAAGAAGCCGGCCTCCCGCTGCCCCCGGCTCGGCCCCTCCCCCGGCTTGGGGAGCACGCGCGCCTCCATCAGCTTGCGGGTCGGCTCCACCGTCATGGCGGCCATGAAGGCGCCGAGGCCGGCCGTGACCGTGGCCGCTCGCGTCCAGCCGCGCAGGCCCCGTCCGCAGCTCATCGCCTCCGCGTAGCGGAAGTCGCGGCCGTAGCGATAGCCGAGCAGCGCGTTGGACCGCCGGACGACCCGCGTGTTCACGGACGCCATGACGAAGGGCGCGGTCCACATGCCGAGGTCCTCGTCGTAGCCGACGCCCCGCTGGTCGGACCCGTCCGGCCCCTGCCGCTCGCCCTCCGGGTTCAGGCCGTAGGGGTGACCGAGGATCCGGCGTACCTCGCGGTCCCGCCGCGCCTCGTCGACGACGTGGAGCAAGCTCGCCACCGTCCCGCCGCTGAACCCGCCCGAGGTCTCGCCCGCGAAGCCCTTGACCTCCTCCGCGGGCCGCCCGAAGCGCGCCAGCGCCTCCTCCTGCACCATGAGGGTGCCGAGGTCCGACGGGATCGAGTCGTAGCCGCAGCAGTGGACGATCCGCGCACCCGACGCCTCCGCCGACGCCTGATGGCGGTCGATCATGCGGCGGACGAACTGGGGCTCGCCCGTGAGGTCGCAGTAGTCCGTCGCCTTCTCCACGCAGGCGGCGACCAGCCCCTCGCCGTAGCGCGCGTAGGGGCCCACCGTGGTGCACACGACCGACGTGCGCTCGGCGAGGCGCTGGAGCGAGGGCTCGTCCATCGCGTCGGCGGTCAGGAGCGGGAGCGCGGCCGCGCCCGGCACGCGGGTCTCCAGCTCCCGGCGGACCGCCTCGAGCTTCTCTCGGCTCCGCCCGGCCAGCGCGAGGCGGATCTCCCCGGCGACGGCGCCCGGGGCGAGGTACTCGGCCACGAGCTGGCCCGTGAACCCCGTGGCGCCCCACAGGACGATGTCGTGCTCCCGGCTCCGATCGCGCGTGACCATCGGGACCTACCCTGCGCGCTGGCGGGGATGATCGCCAGCGCTCCGCCTCCGATCATCCGGCGCCCGGGACCTCCTCGCCGGACGTCCCGAGCGCCTCGCCGCTCCTCGGCGGTTCGCGCTGGACCTCCGCCGCGGAGAGCTCGTCGCTCGGGTCGGCCACGGCGCCGTCCCGGAGCGGGGCCGGGTGCCGCGGCCGCGCGCCGCGCGCGAAGGAGAGCATCGCCCCGGCGAGCGCGATCGGCACCGCGGCGAGGCAGACCGTCCGGAAGCCCACGACGAAGGAGGCCTTCGACGCCTGGAGGTCGGCGCCCGCGGCGAGGCCGGCCTCGCCGATCAGCGGCAGGTCCTCCGCCCCCGCCGCGTGCAGCAGGAGCGTGCCGGCGAAGGCGATGCCGAGCGCCTGCCCGGTGAAGCGGAACAGGGCGAGGAGCCCCGACGCCACGCCGCGGTCCCCGGCCGGCGCCGCGCTCATCACCGCGCTGTTGTTCGGGGCCAGGAACATCCCGAGGCCCACCCCGAACAGCAGGAGGCGCCAGAGAGCGTCGAGGATCGGGGTCGCGGCGTTCAGCCCCGACAGGAGGAGGGCGCCCCCCGCGGCGAGGATCAAGCCCAGGGTCGTCAGCTCCCGCGAGCCGAGCCGGTCCGAGAGGCGCCCCGCGATCGGCGCCGTCACCATCAGGCCGACGGGCGTCGGCAGCATCAGGAGCCCCGCCTCCTGGGCCGAGTAGCCGCGCAGCAGCTGCCAGTAGAAGGGCAGGAGGAACACCATGCTGACGAGCGTCATCGTCGCGAACAGGCCGGCCACCTGCCCCGCCACGAACGGTCGGATCCGGAGGAGCGAGGGCTCGACGAGCGGGTAGTGCGCCCGCGTCTGCCATACGGCGAAGCTCGCGAGGAGCGGCACCCCGACGGCGAGGGCCCCGAGCGTCCGGCCGTCGGACCAACCCCAGGCGGGCGCGCGGGTCAGACCGAGCAGCGTCGCGAGGAGGCCGCCCAGGAGCAGACCTGCACCCACGACGTCGAGGGGCTCGCCCCGGCGCCCGCTCCGGAGCTCGGGGAGGACGACGAGGGCCATCGCCGCCGACAGCACGCCCACCGGGACATTGACCAGGAAGACCGCCTCCCACCCGAAGCTCGTGACGAGCAGCCCGCCGAGCGCCGGACCCAGGGCGGCCCCGCCGCTGATCACGACCGACTGGAGCCCCATCGCGATGCCGCGCCGGCCCGGCGGGAACACATCGGTGAGGATCGCGAGGGTGTTCGAGGTGATCAGGGCCCCGCCGACCGCCTGCAGCACCCGAGCCGCGATCAGGTGACCGATCCCCTGGCTCATCGCCGCGAGGCCGCTGGCGGCTGCGAAGATCGCGAGCCCCGTCAGGTAGAGGCGCTTGCGCCCCACGACGTCGCTGATCCGGCCGAAGAGCGGGACCAGCCCGATCATCGTCAAGGAGTACGCGATCAGCGTCCACTCGAGGTCGGGCAGCGCCGCGTCGAGGTCGAGGGCGATCGAGGGGACCGCGATGTTCAGGATGGTGACGTCGACCACCACCATGAACTGGCCGAGGGCCACGCTGAGCAGGGCGGGCCAGGGGTTCTCGATGCCGCGCACGTCGCCCTGCGTCATGGCTCCCACCTGGGACCCTCGCCTCGAGGCGGCAAGCGAAGGGCGCGACGCGAGAGGGCGGCGCGGGGGCATGGCGCGGGGTGGATGGCGCGGGACGCATGGCGCGGGGCATGGCGCGGGACGCATGGCGCGGGACGCCTGGCGCGGGGTGGATGGCGCGGAACGCATGGTACGGGGCGCTCGGGCTCGCTATGCCGATCGCCATGCGGACCTCCTGCCTTGCTCCTCTCGTCCTGGGGACGGCGGCGGCGTGCACGAGCGGCGGCGCGCCGGCCGGGGTGGCCCCGGATGTGGAGCGGGTCGACCGGCCGGTCCCGACGTATTCGGTCACCGCGCGGGTCGAGGGGCTGGCCGGCGGGACGGTCGTGCTCGCCCTGAGGGTCGAGGAGGTGGTCGAGGAGCAGGCGGTCGACACCGACGGGGACGTGACCTTCGCGGCGAGGCTCCCGGCGGGCGCCCGGCCCGAGCTCTGGGTGCGGGCTCAGCCGCAGGCCCCGCCACGGCTCTGCGCGGTCGTCGACGCGGGGCGCGTCGGCCCGCCCGAGCAGGCGGAGCCGGCCAGCGTGCGGTGCACCGCGGGGCCCAGCGCCTGCCGGGGGCTCTTCCTCCGGCCCGCCGCGCGCGTGGCCTTCGCCCGTCGGTTCACGTCGCTGCCCCGCTGGGACCTCGAGGGGGAGCCCGAGAGCTTCACCTTCACCGTGCTCCGGCAGGCTCCGGGGGACGCGCGGCACTGGTACCTGCTCGCTCGGGAGGGGGTGCTCTGGCGCTTCGACAACCGCCCCGACGTGACCACCAGAGAGGTGCTGCTCGACATCCGGGAGCGCGTCGCGTGGCGACGCGACGACGGGGCCGTCGGCCTCGCCTTTCACCCCCGCTTCGCCGAGAACGGGTTCCTCTACCTCCAGTACGCCGTGGAGGACATGGGGGCACGCCTGAGCCGCTTCACCGCGCGGGCCGACGGCACGATCGACCCCGCCAGCGAGCTGGAGCTGCTCGCGTTCCAGCGCGATACGCGGCTCCACGTCGGCGGCGCCCTCCACTTCGGGGAGGACGGGATGCTCTACGGGAGCATGGGCGACGGCGCGGACCAGCCGGAGCCCGCGGACAACGCCCAGGACACCTTCAGCCTGCTCGGCGGGATGTACCGCCTCGATGTCGACAGCGCCGAGCCCTACGCGATCCCCGACGACAACCCCTTCGCGGACGGCGGCGAGGACCCCGGGCGAGGCGCCCCCGAGCTGTGGGCCTGGGGCCTGCGGAACGTCTTCCGCTGGAGCTTCGACCCGGGGACGGGGGAGGCCTGGGCGGGCGACGTGGGCCAGCGGACCTTCGAGGAAGTGAACCTGGTCCGCAAGGGAGCCAACCATGGCTGGCCCATCCGGGAGGGGTTCGCCTGCTTCCCGCCGGACGGCTCCGTCACCGACTGCCGGGCGGACGGGCTGGTCCCCCCGGTCTACGCCTACGGCCGGGACGACGGCGTCAGCGTGACGGGCGGCCGGGTGTACCGCGGAGCGGCCATCCCGGAGCTCTACGGCGCATACGTGTTCGGGGACTTCGGCAGCCGGCGGGGCACCGCGATCCTCGACCCCTACGGCGAGCGTGAGGTGGTCGACCTCGGTGACCTCGGGCTCGCGCCGGTCGACATCACCGCCGACGAGGACGGCGAGCTGTGGTTCCTCGGGCTGCCCCAGCCGGTCATCGCGACGATGGTCCCCGGCGCAGGGCTCGGCGAGGACGTCCCGCCGCTCTTGAGCGCCACGGGCTGCATGTCCCCGGACGACCCCACCGAGCCCGCCGAGGCCTTCGTGCCGTACGAGGTGGTCTCACCGCTCTGGTCGGACGGCGCCGCGAAGCGCCGGTGGCTCGCGCTGCCGGAGGGGGCCGAGGTCGGCATCGGCCCCGACGGGGACCTGGACGTGCCGGTCGGGACCGTCGCCGCCAAGGAGTTCACCCTGGACGGGCAGCGCCTCGAGACGCGGTTCCTCCTTCACCGCGCGCCAGGGGAGTGGGTCGGCTACACCTACCGGTGGACGTCGCCGGCCGAAGCCAGGCTCGTCGAGGCGCCCGTCACCGCGCCGGTCGGCGGCCAGGACTGGCTCTATCCGGGCCCCGGCCAGTGCCTGCGCTGCCACACGCAGGCGGCGGGGCGCACGCTCGGCCTCGACCTGAGGCAGCTCGCCCGGGACGTCGAGCACGGCGGCGAGGCCCGCCCGCAGCTCGAGGTGCTCACCGACGCCGGCGTGTTCGGCTCCCCTCCGGATCCGCCCGCGGTCCTCGTCGATCCCGGCGACGAGCGCGCTCCCCTCGGGGCCCGGGTGCGAAGCTACCTCCACGCGAACTGCGCGGGGTGCCACCGCCCGGACCACTCGACCCGCGCCGCGCTCGACCTCCGCGCCGAGGTCCCGCTCGGGGGCACCGGCCTGTGCGACCCACCCCGGCTCGACGACCTCGGGCTCGAGGACGCCCGGGTGGTCGCGCCGGGCGCGCCGGAGCGCTCCGTCCTGCTGGCCCGCATGAACAGCGTGCGAGGCGAGCGGATGCCCCCCTTGGCGAGCTCGGCGAGGGACCTCGGGGCGCTCCAGCTCCTCGAGACCTGGATCGCCGGCCTCGCCGCCTGCGAGTAGAGCGGGCGCGTCGTCCTCGCGGCGCCTCAGCGAACCAGGACGACCATGCCGGGGAGCGGCGCCCGCACGGAGCGACGCGTGAGCAGGGCGGCCAGGGGGTGGTCGGCCGGGACGACGCGCACCTCGCTCCCCTCCTCGGCCATGGCACGGCGGAGGGCCGCGAGGGCGTCCGCCGGGAGGCGCGCCACGCGGATCCGCCCCTCCCGCGCGGGCCCCGGTTCCTCGTCGGTGCCGGCGAGGCTCGCCCGGAGCCCGACCTCGAAGGCCTCGGGCACCTCCGGCGACAACCAGACCCGGAGCCGGGTCCCCGCTGGAGCCACCCGGCGCGCTACGGCGAGGCCCCGCTCGCTCGAGGCTCCTCGCCCGACCACCACCTGGACGGGGGGCGCCTGCCGTGGGGCGGAGGACAGGCGCCCGCGCCACCCGACCACGACGAGACCGCCCCGCGCGAGGCGCTCCTCGAGCAGGGCCTCGGGCCGCGCTCGCGCGACGGCGAACGTGGCGCGCCGCGCTTCCTGTTCGAACACGCGTCGCGCCACCCGCGCGACCGCCCGCCACTCCCGCTCGAGCTGGCGAGCCCCGTAGCTCTCCGCCTCCGGGTGACCGCTCACGTGGCGGCCGAGGTCCGAGGCGGCCATGCCCAGCAGCGTCTCGTCCTCCACGAACAGCCCCTCGAGGTCCGCCTCGAGCTGGGTGGCGAGGGAGAGGGCGCGACGGACGACCGACGCGGTCGACCGGTCGTCGCTGTCGATCGCGACGACCACCCGGCGAACGACGAGCTCGCTCACGTCGCCTCCCCACCCTCGGGTCCCGGCGCCTGGCCCGGGACCCGAGCCGCGGCGGCCCGCACCGCCGCTTGGGCGAGGGACGCGAGGCGGTCCTCGACCCGCCGGTGGACCGTGCCCTCCGGGTACGTCCCGTCGGGCTGCGGGGTCCCGACGTCCTCGCCGGTCAGCAGGCCGAGCGCCTCGTCGACCGTCCGCACGGCGAACACCTGCAGGCGACCCTCCCGGGCCGCCGCCACCACGTCCTCGCGCAGCATCAGGTGGCGGGCGTTCGACGCCGGGATCAGGACGGCCGGGGTCGGGTCGAGCCCGCGCTCCCGGCAGACGTCGTAGAAGCCCTCGATCTTCTCGTTCACGCCACCGATCGCCTGCACCTCGCCCATCTGGTTCACGGAGCCGGTGACCGCGAAGCGCTGCTGGATCGGGACCCGGCTCAGGGCGCTGAGCAGCGCGCAGAGCTCGGCGAGGGACGCGCTGTCGCCGTCCACCCCACCGTAGCTCTGCTCGAACACCAGGGTGGCCTTCACGCTGAGGGGCGTCTCGACGCCGTAGGTCGCGCCGAGGTAGCTCGCGAGGATCATCACGCCCTTGCTGTGGATCGGCCCGCCGAGCTCCACCTCGCGCTCGATGTCGACCACCTCGCCTCCCCCGAGCCGCACCCGGCACGTGATGCGGCTCGGCCGACCGAAGCGCGACGGCCCCACCGCCAGCACGCTCAACCCGTTGATCTGGCCGGCGACGGAGCCAGCGGTGTCGAGGAGGACGGTGCCGTCGTCGAAGCGCTCGAGGGCCCGCTCCCGCAGCCGGCCGAAGCGGCGCTCCGCCGCCCGGATCGCCTCGGCGATGTCGGCCCCCGTGACCTCGCCCCGTGCCGCGCCGCGCGCGATGTGGTCGGCCTCCCGGACGACGTCCGCGATCGCCGTCACGTCGGTGCTGAGCTTGCCCTGGTCGTCCGCGAGGCGGGCCGCGCGCTCGACCATCCGGCCGATCGCGGAGCGGTCGAGCGGGAGCAGCTCCTCGGCGGCCACCACCTGGCCGAGGAGGCGCGCGAAGTCCCGGACCCGGGTGGCGTCGCGCGGCACCTCGTCCTCGAGGTCCGCCGCCACCTTGAAGAGCTGCCCGAAGTCGGGGTCGGCGGCCGACAGCAGGTAGAAGAGCCGCCGATCGCCGAGAAGCACGATCTTGGCGCTGAGCCGGATCGGCTGCGGGTCCAGGCTCGTGGTGCTGCCGAGGCCCACCGCCTTGAGGGCGCTCTCGATCCGGATCTCGCCGGCCCGGAGCGCCCGCTTGAGCGTGTCCCACGTCGTGGGGGAGGTCAGGACCCGGGTGGCGTCGAGCAGCAGGTAGCCGCCGTTGGCGCGGTGGAGCGCCCCGGGCTTGATGAGCCGGAAGTCGCTGAGCAGCACGCCGAACTGCTGCCGGGCCTCGACCCGCCCGATCAGGTTCTCGAGGATCGGGTGGTCCTCGTACACCACGGGAGCGCCCTCGAGGCCGGAGCGGTCGAGGAACAGGTTCACGCGGTACTTGTCCGGGGAGCTCCGCGTGGGCGGGCGGACGGGGAACGGCCCCATCAACGGGCGGGCCTGCTCGTCCTCCACGCGGAATAGCTCGGCCGCGTTCTCGCTGATGTCGCTCTTCACCTGCTCGAGCCAGTGGTGCACGTGCGGGAGGTCGGCGAAGGCGTCCAGCACCTCCTGGATGGTCGCGGCGGCGGCGCGGGCCGCGTACTCGCGGTCCAGGGCCCTCAGCGCGCGCCGGGCGTCACGTTGCCAGCCGGGGATCCGCCCCATCACGTCCCGCAGCTCCACCTCCATCGCCCGGAGGTGGCCCTTGAGCTCCTCCTGCTTGCTCTCGGGGAGCTGGTTGAAGCGGTCGGGGCTCAGCACCTCCCCGTCGACGATCGGCGCGAAGGCGAAGCCGGACGGGGTGCGGAGGAGCCGGAGGCCGCGCTGCTCGGCCCGCTCGGACAGGCTGGTGAAGGCCTCCTCCGGTTGACTCTCCGCCTCCTGCTGGATCACCCGACGTCGGGCCCGGTAGTCGTCGCTCTCGAAGGCGACCGGGATCACGGCCTGGAGGTCGTCGATCAGCCCGCTCATCGCCTCCATGAGGCGCGCACCCCGCCCCGGCGGGAGCTCGAGGGCCCGCGGACAGTCCTCCGTCTCGAAGCAGTGGACGTAGACCCAGTCGGAGGGCACGGGCTCGGCGGCGGCCCGGGCGCGGACGATCCCCTCGACCAGCCGATCCCGACCGGCCCCTGGGGGACCGAGGACGTAGATGTTGAAGCCAGGCCGGCCCATGGCCAGACCGAAGCGCAGCGCCTCCTCCGCGCGCTCCTGCCCGAGGACCGGGAAGCCGTCCTGGACATCTCCAGGCGCGGGGGCGAGGTCGAGCTGGGTCGGGTCGACCGTGAGGCGAAGGGCGTCGGGCGCGAGCGGCTCGGGCGGCATGGCGCGACCATACCGCAGGGTCTCGCCCTGCTGGCCTCGCGACACCTCGGAGTCTCGCCCTGCTGGCCTCGCTACTCGACGAGGGCGGATGGGCCCAGGCTACCCTCGGGGCGAGCGGCCTCGCGCAGAAGGAGAGGACGATGGAGGACAAGCCCCACGTGGTGATCATCGGAGGGGGCTTCGGAGGCCTGGCGGCCGCCAAGGCCCTCGACGGCGCCCCCGTCCGCGTCACGGTGATCGACCGGAGCAACCACCACCTGTTCCAGCCCCTCCTCTACCAGGTGGCCACGAGCGCGCTCGCGGCGCCGGACATCGCCGCTCCGATCCGCAAGCTGCTCCGGTCGGCCGACAACTGCACCGTGCTCATGGCGGAGGTCCAGCGCATCGACCGCTCGTCCCGGACGGTGTTCCTCCCCGACCGGGAGATCCCGTACGACTACCTGATCCTCGCGACAGGGATGGTGAACAGCTACTTCGGGCACGACCAGTGGGCGCTTCATGCCCCCGGCCTGAAGACGCTGACGGACGCCCTCGTGATCCGCGCCCGTATCCTGGAGGCGTTCGAGGCGGCGGAGCGCGCGCTGAGCGACGAGGAGCGCAAGGCGCTGCTGACCTTCGTGGTGATCGGGGGCGGGCCCACGGGAGTCGAGATGGCGGGGGCCCTGGCCGAGATCGCCACCCGGACCCTCGCGAGCGACTTCGACCACTTCGACCCGGCCCGGGACACGCGGGTCTTGCTGATCGAGGGCGCCGACCGGCTGCTCCTGGCCTACCGGGAGGAGTCGTCGGCGAGGGCCGCGACGTCGCTCCGGGAGCTTGGCGTCGAGCTGCGCTTCGGGACCTTCGTGACGGAGGTGTCGGAGGCGGGGGTGCGCGCCGGCGATGAGCTGATCCCCGCGCGGACCGTCGTCTGGGCGGCCGGAGTGCGGGCGTCGCCGCTCACCGCCGACCTGGGCGTCGAGCTCGACAAGGCGGGGCGGGTGCCGGTCGAGGAGGACCTCACGATCCCCGGCGACCCCCGCGTGTTCATCGTCGGCGACCTGATCCATCGCAGGCAGGACGGCGAGCTCCTCCCCGGGGTGGCCCAGCTCGCCCTCCAGAGCGGCAAGTACGTCGGGCGGACCGTGTCACGCCGCGCCCGCGACCAGGGGGAGCTCGTCCGGCCCTTCCGCTACCGGGACAAGGGCTCGATGGCGACGATCGGCCGCCACCGCGCCGTCGCCGAGGTCGGGCGAAGCCGCTTCAGCGGGTTCTTCGCGTGGCTCCTCTGGGCGCTGATCCACGTCATGTTCCTCGTGGACTTCCGCAACCGCGCCGTGGTCATGATCGAGTGGGCATACTCGTACCTGACCTGGCGGCGAAGCGCGCGGGTGATCATCCAGCCCGCCGACTCGACGACGGCCCGCGCCGAGCTGAGAGCGCTCCTCGAGCAGGCCCGGCAGGAGGGCCGGACCCACGTCGCGGAGCCCAACGCCGCACCCGCCGCCTGACGAGGGTTCACGTGCACGTCCACGTCCACGCGCGCGCCGGTCGACCCGGTCCCGCGGCCCGACCCCCGAGGCGGCGGACGGCCGTCCCGCACGACTCTTGACCCTCCGGAACGCGCTCCGCGGGGCCGTTTGCCGGAGGTATGGACCCCTTCCGCAGGCTGGCCGCGCTGGCCGGGCTGAGCGCCCTCGCCCAAGGCTGCATCACCTTCCCGGTCACCGTGCCGCTCCAGGAGCAGCGGCTCGTCGGTACGCCCCTGGCCGCCGAGGTGGGAGCGCTCCCCCTCGACATCGCCTTCGACGTGAACGCGGAGGCCGTGCAGTACGGGCTCGAGCGCGCCACCCGGGTCCGCCTCCTCGAGCTGGAGCTGCGCATTACGCCGTCCGCCGAGGACGACGGGCACCAGGACGACTTCCTCTTCCTCGATCGCGCGGAGCTCTACGCCGAGCCCGTCGATGCCCGGTCGTCGCTGCCGACGGTGCTCGTCGCGGAGGCCGAGGCGCCGATCGACGACGGCCGGACGCTGCCCTTCGTCACCGACGCCACCGTCGACCTCAAGCCCTACCTCGAGGAGGGGGCCTCGGGGCGGACGGCCGCGTTCGGGCTCCCGCCCGCCGACGACCTCACGTTCGATGGGACCGTCGTCCTCGGCGTCGAGCTCTTCTGACGCCGCCCTCGGCGCCCGTCAGCTCGCGATCGAGCGGAGCACCCGAGGCGGAAGGAGCGCGGCCAGACGCATCGCGCCGGGGCTGAGCACCCCCTCCAGGAGCACCGCGCCTCCCTTCTTGAGGCGGAGCCGCTCGTCGGCGCCCTGAGCTCGACCCCACACCAGCCACCCGGCCAGCTCGCTCAGCCACGGCTGGTGCCCGATCACCATCGGCCGGGCATCCGGCCCCTCGAAGGCGGCGAGCGCGGCGAGCAGGGCCTCGTCCGGACCTTGCGCGAGCCCGGCCTCGACCTGCAGGGAGGCCTTGCCGATCGCGGCGACGAGCTCCGCCGTCTGGACCGCCCGGCGCCACGGGCTGTGGAGGATCACGGTCGGGGCCAGCCCGAGCTGACCGAGGGCCGCGACGTGCCGCTGAAAGCGCTTCTTGCCCTTCGCGGTGAGCTTCCGGTCCTCGTCCCGGAGCCCGGGGCGACGATCCTCGGCGATCGCGTGCCTGACGATCAGAAGCTCCATGGCGCCGAGCGTGCGACCTCGCGCGGCCGGAGCCAAGCGAGAAGTGTCCCTTGCGGTCGACGGCGGGAGGTCACGGGCCCGGGAAACCGGGTCAGCAGCCGGGCGCGCGGTGCTCGACCATCCCCCGCAGGCACCACGGGACGCGAAGGATCCAGTCCTGGAGGCTCGGCCCGATCAGACCGGTCAGGACCCCGACCCCGGGGTCCGCCATCACGCCCCAGGTGACGATGGACGCCTCGGCCCCGTAGGCGTCCACGGTGAGGAAGCCGCGACCGTCCCGCACATCGTGGGGACGGCTGCGATCGAGCTCGAAGCGGATCGTGCGGGAGGTCGCGTCCACCTCGGCCCACGCGAAGTAGGAGACCTGGGCCAGGCTCATCCGGTGGCTCAGGAACAGGAGCCGGCGCGCGCCGCGGTCCTGGACCACGCGGGCCTCGCTGACGGCCGGGATGAGCTGGGGATAGTTGCGGACGTCGAGCACCACCGCCCACACGTCGCGGCGCGGCGCTCGGACGCGCTGCCAGCTCGTCCCGCCGATGTAGCGGAAGCCACCGCGCCGGTGCTGGCGAGGCCGGCGCACCAGGCGCCCGGCGCGGAGCGCCCGGCGCTCCTCGCTCGTGAACGCGTGGTCGCGAGCGGTCTGCCCGGCCGCCGTGAGCGTGAGCCCGAGCACGGCAGCCGCAGCCGTCGCGGCGACCGCCAGGGGCGGACGGGCCGCGGAGGAGCGTCGGGGAACAGCCACGCCGTCACGGCTTGAGCCATCCCCCGACCGGGGGCAAGGCCGTGCGTCGGCGCGGGGTCCGGCGTTGACAGGGCCGCCGCGACCGCGCCATAGGGCCATCATGACTCGCACGATCGTGTTCCTGAGCGTCCTCGCGGTGGCTGCCTGCGGAGGATCCACGGGCTCGGAGGAGCCCCAGCAGGCTCCGGCCCCGACCGCGGCGGCGGGCGCGAGCGCGGCGCCCGCTCCCTCGGCGGAGGAGGCGATCGAGCGCGCCCTGGGCGGCGACCATCGGTCCGCCGAGCACCGGGCGCGCGACCCGTACCGGCACCCTCGCGAGACGCTGGCCTTCTTTGGCCTGCGCCCCGACCAGCGCGTCGTGGAGATGGCGCCGGGGGGTGGGTGGTACACGGAGGTGCTCGCGCCGGTCCTCCGGGACCACGGCAAGCTGACGGTCGCGATCCGGGACCCGGAGGATGCGTCCTACTACGGCACCTACCTCGAGAAGCTCGAGGCCAGCCCGCAGCTCTACGACCGGGTCGAGCCGATCGTGTTCGAGCCCCCCGAGCGGAGCTCCCTCGGCCCGGACGGGAGCGCCGACCTGGTCCTGACCTTCCGCAGCGTCCACGGCTGGGTCAACCGCGCGCAGGCCCCGGCCGTGTTCGCCGCGATGTTCCAGGTCCTGCGCCCCGGCGGTGTCCTCGGCGTCGTCCAGCACCGCGCGGAGGACGGCGCCGACCCCAGCGAGACGGCCCCGCAGGGCTACGTGCCCGAGAGCCACGTCATCCAGCTCGCGGAGGAGGCGGGCTTCGTGCTGGACGAGCGGTCGGACCTCAACCGCAACCCCGCCGACACCCACGAGCACCCGGAGGGGGTCTGGACGCTGCCGCCTTCGCTCCGCCTCGGGGACGTGGACCGCGCGCGCTACGAAGCGATCGGCGAGAGCGACCGCATGACGCTCCGGTTCCGCAAGCCCGGCTGAAGCCGACGCGACCCCCGAGGGACCGGGGGTGCCATCCCCATGCGCCGACGACGAGCGTTCGGCACCTTCGGCGCCCTGGCCCTGCGTTCGGGCGCGCCCGGCCGTGGATCCGGGGGTGCCTGGAGGACCGTCGGGTCGAGGGCCGTCCGAGGCGAGCTACGGGATCTTGACGACGCGCTCGGCGAGGGGGCCCTTG
Organism: Sandaracinaceae bacterium; assembly: GCA_050331215.1. Classification (GTDB taxonomy): domain Bacteria; phylum Myxococcota_A; class Polyangia; order Polyangiales; family Sandaracinaceae; genus JBHJHB01. The sequence goes on from JBHJHB010000010.1 coordinate 131,402, forward strand.
GGCCCGTCCCTCAGCTCGAACTCCACCGGCTGACCTTCGCGGAGCGTGCGAAATCCGTCGCCGGAGATCTGGGAGTAATGCACAAAGACGTCAGGGCCCGCATCCTGACGGATGAAGCCCCAGCCTTTGGCGTTGTTGAACCACTTCACGGTACCGAGTGCCATACGCCCTCCCGCGCGAACGCGTCGCCTGAGCCCGGAGGTCATGTCGGACACGCCAAAGCCCGACATTCACTGCAGTCGGTAGCGCCTCGGTTCCCGTCATGCTCCCCCGAGGGCAGCGGCAAGACTAAACTGCGAACTCTGCGAGTCAAGCACTTTTCGCGCGTGTGAAACGTCCCCGTTCGCGGACGGGCTCTCGAGGGGCTTTCCCCCTCAGGGGGACAGGCGGGCCTGGGTCCAGACCTCGCCCTGGCGGGTGTACCGGAAGCGGTCGTGGAGCCGCGCATCCCCTTCGACCCAACGCTCGACCACCATCGGGAAGAGCCGGTAGCCGCCCCAGTGGGGAGGTCGCGGTACCTGCTGGCCCTCAAACCTCGAACGGACCTCGGAGAGACGGGCCTCGAGCTCGGCCCGAGAGCCCAGCGGTCGACTCTGATCCGACGCCCAAGCGCCGAGCTGGCTCTCCCGGGGTCGGGACCGGAAGTAGGCCTCGGAGCGCTCGACGGAGGCGCGCTCCACCTCGCCCTCTACCCGGTACTGCTCTCCGATGGTCGCGAAGTGAAAGCACAGCGCCGCGCGGGGGTTGGCCGAGAGCTCCCGCGCCTTGGTGCTCTCGTAGTTCGTGTTGAAGTAGAGCCCGTCCGGCTCGACCTCCTTGACCAGGACGTAGCGCGCGTGGGGCTGGCCCTGCTCGTCCGCGGTGGCGAGCACCGTGGCGGTCGCGTGCCAGGGCTCCCCGGCATCCTGGGCCCGGGCGCGGGCAGCGAGGAACGTCGCGATGGGATCGTGCGTTTCGGTCACGACACGGACATAACGTCGGAGGGCGGCCCGACAACCGCGGCCCCCGACTCGCCATGAACCCACCGCACGCGCCGCCGTCGCACCCGTCCCGTCCGCGAGGGTGGGTCCGCACCTTCAGCCTCGAGGACGCCCGAGCCCTCGTGCCCGTCCTGGTCGGAGCCTTCGCCCGTACGACGCAGCTGATCACCGAGCGCCGGCTCGCGCTCGAGGTCCTGATCGAGGAGGGGGTCCTCGGCGCCGAGGGGCCGGTGCCGCGCCCCGACGAGGTCCCCGCCGACCTGCTCCCCACCCTCGCCGTCGCCGGGTCGGTCGACGCGCTGGTCGAAGCGGAGCTCCGAAGGCTCTCGCGGCTCGGCGTGGACGTCCGGGAGGTCCTTCGGGGGCACGTCGACCTCCCGACCGTGCTCGACGGGCAGCGCGAGGTCGTGCTCTGCTGGTGCCTCGGGGACCGTACGGTCGCGCACTTCCACGAGGTGGGCGGCGACCTCGCGAGCCGCCGGGCGATCGGCGAGCACCGCTTCTTCGAGCGCCGGCAGCTCGGCTCCCCCCAGCGCTAGGAGGTCCAGCGCCGCGGCTCGGGCCGTCGCCCGCGGGCCCTCCGCCACCGCGGGCCGCCATGCTAGCGTGGAGCTGGCCTCGACGGCCCGGGAGGCCACGGGGATGGACGCCACCGCGCAAGAGCTGGTCGCCCGCCTGAGGCGCGACCCCGACGACGCCGAGGCCTTTCGCGAGCTTCGCGGGCACTACCTCGCGCAGCGCGACTTCGCCTCCCTCGCGAACCTCCTCGAGGGCTGGGCGGACCGCTCACCCCACGACGGCGCGGCGTCCCGGGCCCTCGGCGAGGCCGCGGAGCACGTCCTCGCGGGTCGGGGCGACCCCGAGCGGGCGTTGGCGCTCCTCGAGGACGCGCTCGAGCGGGACCCGACCAACGGCGAGGCGCTCGCGCGAGGCCGCGCCCTCCTCGAGGACCGGGGGGAGCTCGACCGCCTGGTGGAGCTCCACGAGCGGGTCGCGGCGCGCCTCGCGGAGGTCGGGGTCCCGAACGCCGAGGTCGCGCTCTTCTACCACGAGATCGGGACGCTCTGGTCGACCCGGCTCGATCGGCCGGACCGGGCCCTCGCGTACTTCCGGGTCGCCTGCGAGCTCGACCCCGAGCTGGTGCCGGCGCTCTACGCGGCCCGGGAGATCCTGCGCGCGTCGGGTCAGCTCCGGGCCGCCGCGGCGCTCTGCGAACAGGAGGCGCGGGCCGAGCGGGACCCCGCCCGATGCCTCGCGCTCTACCGCGAGCTCGCGCGCCTCCGGATGGAGGGGCTGGACGACCCGGAGGGCGCGATCCGCGCCCTGAAGCGGGCCCTCGCGCTGGCCCCCGAGGACCTCGAGACCATGGGGGCTCTCGCCGAGCTCCACCTCGCCCGCGCCGAGCGGATGGAGGACCCCCACGTGGCGGCCGCGGAGCGCCACCGGGCGGCGGATCAGCTCTACCACGTGGCCACGCACCTCCCGGTCCTCCACCGGGCTCCCTACCTCGAGCGGAGCCTCGACCTCGCGCCGGACCACCTCGGCGCCCTCGTCCTGTACGAGCGCCAGATGGCGACCGAGCGGCGCACGGACCTCCTCCCCGCGCGGAGGGTGGCGTTCCTCGAGCGCCGCCCGACGGGCCCGGCCGCGGCCGAGCGACGCTTCGCCCTCGCCGACGCCTACCGCACGGCCGGCCAGACCGACTTCGAGGTCGCCTGCCTCGAGGCGCTCCTCGAGGAGGGGGACCCGCGCGCCGCGGTCCGCCTCGCCGAGCTCTACCGCGCGATGGACCGGCCGAGCGCGCGGATCCGGGCGCTGTCCGTGGCCGCGGCCGCGCTCGCCGCGCCGGAGTCCGCTCCCTACCGCCGCGAGCTGAACGCTCTCCTCGAGGCGAGGGGGCAGGACGCGGCGGCCGCCGCCCACGCCGCGGAGCTCCGGCGGGACGAGCCGACCCACGCCGGGGCGGCGCGGCTGGCCGAGGACGACCCCGAGGCGCGGGCCGAGCGCCGCCGCCTCCTCGCGATCGACGAGCGGTGGGACGACCTCGCGGAGGCCCTGGAGGCCGAGGCGGCGCGGGCGACCGAGCGAAGCGCCGCGCCCTACCTCACCGAGCTGGCGGAGCTGCACCTCGGCCCGCGTCAGGACCCGGCAGCCGCGGCCGACGCCCTGGGGCGCATCGCCGAGCTCTACCCGGAGGACGGCGCGACGAGGGACCGCCTCGCGGACGCCCTGATCGCCGCGGGGCGCGAGGCCGACGCGCTCCCGCTGCTGCTGACCGGCGCGGAGGATGCAGCGCCGGCGGAGCGGCCGGCCCGGTGGCGCACCGCGGCCCGCCTCCAGGAGAAGCTCGGCGACGCCGAGGGCGCGCGCCGGTCGTGGAGCGCCCTGCTCCGGGAGGTGCCGGGCGACGTGGAGGCGCTGGGGCGTAAGGAGAGCCTGGACCTCGAGGCGGGCCGCAAGGACCAGCTCCTCGAGACGCTCGCGGAGCGGGCCCGCGTCGCGGGGCCCGCGGCGCGGCCGAGGCTGCTCGTGCGGATGGGCCATCTGGCGGAGGAGCTCGGGGACCTGGAGCGGGCCTCGACGCTCTTCACCGAGGCCCGGGCCCTCGGCCTCGTCGGCGAGGACGTGCTCGACGCGCTCGGCCGCGTCCACGAGGCCGCCGGGACGCACCGGGAGCTGGTCGCTCTGCTGCGCGCCGAGGCGGCCCGCCACCCCACGCTCGCCGGGCGGGCGGACCTGCACCGCCGCGTTGCCCGGGTCCTGGGGGAGCGCCTCGGGGACCGGGAGGGTGCGCTCGCGGCGTGGCAGGAGGTGCTGGCCGCGGGGGAGGACGCCGAGGCCCTCAGGTTCCTGCGCGGATACCTGGCGGACCGGGGCGCGCTGCCGGAGCTGGCCCGCGTCCTGGAGCGCCTGGTGGACGCGACCCCGGATGACGCCGAGGCGGTCGAGGCGGGGCTCGAGGCCGCCGATCTGCTGGCGGACGAGCTAGGGCGTCCCTCCGACGCCGCCGCGGTCCTGCGTCGCCTGGTACGGGAGCGGGCCCCGGCCCACGTCCTCGCGCTCCATCGCCTCGCCGCGCTGGAGGAGGCCGCCGGCGATTCGGCGGGGCTGGCCGACACGCTCTGGCGGGAGCTGAGCCTCCTCGACGAGCCGGGTCTGCGCCTCGCGGTCGCGCGGCGACTGGTCGAGCTCCACGAGGGCGCGGTGCCGCATCGGGCGCGGCTCGAGGAGGCCCTGGAGGCCTGGGCCGCGGCGGACCCGAAGGACCCCGAGCCACGGCAGCGGCTCGCCCCGCTCCTCGAGGCGAGCAGCCGGTGGGAGGAGCTGGTGCGGGTCCTCGACGAGGCGGCCCGGCTCGGGTCACGTGAGGATGCAGGGCGCTTCCGCACCCAGGCCGCGCAGGTCGCGTTCCGTCGCCTCGGCGATGTCGACGGGGCCTGGGCCCGCCTCAGCGCCGCGATCGAGCACGACTACCGGCCGGCGGAGGACGAGCTGCGCGCCCTCGCCCTCGGCACGGGGCGCGCGGAGGCGTTGGCGGAGCTCCACCTGGAGCTGGGGGAGCTGGGCGCCGACCCCGAGACGCAGCGCCATCGCTGGATGACCGCCGCGGAGGTGCTCGAGCGCGACCTCCACGCGACCGAGCGTGCCCTGGAGGCCGTGATCCGCGCGCTGAGCCTGGAGCCGGGGGACGGGCCGCTCCTCGACGAGGCGGACCGCCTCGCCGCGGCGAGCGGCGCGTGGTCCCGGCTCGCGCGGGTCTACGAGAACCTCGTCGCGCGCGCACCGGACGACGCGGCCCGGGCCGCGCTGCGGCTGCGGCACGCCGAGCGCCGGGAGGAGGCGGGCGACCCCCGCGGGGCGCTCGACGAGACGCTGCTCGCCGCGCGGGCGCAGCCGCACGACGAGGAGATCTTCCGCCTGGCCGAGGCCCGCGCGAGGGCGGCCGACCGCCCTCGGGATCTGCTCGCGATCTACGAGCGGCGCCGGCACACCGCGTCCGAGCTCGCGCTGCGGGTCGACGCGCTGGTGGCCGCCCTCCGCCTGTCGATCCGGGAGCTCCACGACCGCCCGGTCGCCCAGGCGCTGCTCGCCGAGGGCGCGCTGATCACGGCCGGCGACCCGACCGCGATGGACCGCGTCGAGCATCTGGTGGGGGACATGGACCGGCGTGGAGACCTCTGGCGCCCCCTCGCCGAGGCGTACGAGAGCGTCGCCGCGAGCGAGCGAGCGCGCGTCAGCCATGGCCTCCTCCATCGCGCCGCCCGCATCTGGAGCGAGCAGCTCGGCGACGACCGGCGAGCCTTCGACCTGCTGGCGGAGGCCGCGGTCATCCGGGTCGACCCCGAGGTGCTCGACCTCCTCGAGCGACGCGCCGAGGCCACCGGGCGGGCGCGGGACCTGCGGCGGCTTCTCGACAGCCTCGCGGCGGAGGCGCTCGACGCGGACACGCTGAGCCTGCTCGAGGCCCGCCGCACCGCCCTCGGGGACCCCGAGCCCTCGGGCCCCCCGTCGGCGGCGGTGGTGGATGCCCTCGCGTCCTTCCCGACCTTCGGCGAGGGCAGCCCGGACGACCTCGACGGGGAGACCGACGTCGACCCGCGGTCGACCACCGGGAACGGGCGCAGCGCGCAGCAGGCGAGCGCCGAGATCGCGACAACGACGGATCTCGACGGCTACGAGGAGCTGGACGCGCTCGACCTGGTCGACGAGACCGACGAGCTCGACGCGATGTAGCTACAGGCGATCGAGGCGGAGCCGGTACGGGCCGGAGCCCGCCTCGGCGCTCTCGCCATCGACCACGACGTAGTACAGCCCGGCGGGCAGCTCGGCCCCGAAGCGGACGCGGCGGGCCCTGGCGTCCCGCCCGATCGCCCGCCGGCAGCCGACCTCCGACCCGTCCGCCCGCAGGACGTAGAGCGCCGGGTCGAAGCGGCTCGAGAGGCGGACCGTCACCCACGATGGACGCTCGAGGCGCACGTAGTAGACGTGCTCCGGCGCCTGAACCCCGCCGCAGCTGCCGTGGTAGTGGGAGGGGGCGGACAGGAGGGTGCCCTGGCGGCGACCCCCGAGCTCGACCTCCCCGCGCGGCACGGGCGGGAACACCTGCGGGTCGATCGCCTCCTCGAAGGCGACCAGCCGGTAGCGGCCGTGCGTCCCGGTGCCGTCGACGGCGACGTAGTACGCCCCCGGCGGCAGGTTGATCTCCATCGTCTCGAGGCGGCCCGGCTCGTCGTGGCACCGCAGCTCGGGCCCCGTGGGGGAGCCCTCCCGGAGGTAGAGCGCGGCATCGAACTCGCTGACGAGGCGCAGACCGAGCCGGCTCGGCCGCTCCAGCCGCACCTCGTACCACTGCTCGGGCCCGGCCTGGCCCCCGCAGCTCCCCGCGACATCGGGGCCCCGGGTGAGGGTCGCGCCCCGGAACACGCGCCCGGGGTGCAGCGGGATGATGCCGGGGATCCGCGCCGCCGCCGGCTCGGCCGAGGGAAGGGGGGAGCGCCCGCACGCGAGCGCGACCCGCTCGCGGAGCACGACGTCCCCCGTTGCCCGGTCCACCAGCTCGTACTCGACGTCGACGGCGGCTGCCCGCAGGAGCCAGCCGTCCCCCTCGCCCCGCGCCTCCACGCCGGCCCCGACGGGCCGCATCAGGAACCGGTCCGGCGTCGCCCGGACCCGCGCCCCCCGGTAGAGGTCGACGAGGTAGGGCCGGACCCCGAGCGTGCAGCGCAGCTCCGACTCGACGGGGGTGGAGGCTCCGCCCCGCGCGAGGCCCGTGCGCTGCTCCAGGGCCGAGATGGCGACCCGCCGCGGCTGGGCCACGGCGCCGCCGTGAACGAACAGAGCGCTCCGGTCGACCAGGACCAAGGGGGTCGCCCCGGTCCCCGGGTCACAGGCGCCCGGTCGAAACGCCGCCTGGCCAGCGGGGTCGAGGGCGAGCCGGTAGGTGCCGCAGGCCGCTCGCTGCCCGAGCGCGTCCTCGACCACCACCCAGACCGTGCGGCCCTGGGCCTCCCGCTGCTGCTGCAGCGCTGCGACCGCCTCGGTCCACTCACCGAGGGTCAGGGTCCGGACGGCCAGCGCGCCGGACGGCGGCCCGGCCTGGGCCGCGGCGCCGACCCGAAGCGCGAGGGCGGCCACGGTGAGGGTCCCGAGGACCGCGAGACGCCCGCTCGACCAACCGCCCATCACCCGCTTCCTCACGTCGACCGCCCCACGCATCCTGACACCACCAGGCCTTCCTTGCTAAAGCTAGCGGAAGGTATCGCCCGGTGTCCCGTCAGCCCTCCGACCACCTGGCCTCCGCGGCCGCCGAGCCGTTCGGCGATGTCATCGAGGAGGCGCTCGGCGCGCTACCGCGCCGGGGGATGCGGCTCGTGCTGCTGGACGGCCCGCCTCGCGTCGGGCTCGACTGGATTCTCGAGCAGGCGGCGAGCCGCTGGACCGGCCCGGTGCTGCGGGGGCGCGCCCGACCGGGGGTCCCCTACTCAGCCCTGGAGGACGTCGTGGTCGGGGCGGTCGAGCGCTGGCGGGAAGCCGGGCTCCGGCCGACGTTACCGGAGCGGCCGCTCCGCTGCCTCCGCGGCTGCCACCGGTTCTGGTTCGAGCACCAGGCGGACGCGGCGCTCGACCCGCTCCCCTGGGAGCGCGCCGCGGAGGGGCGGGTCAGCTTCTTCGAGGCGGTCCGCCAGCTCGTCAGCGGCCTGAGCGCGCATGACCGCCCGCCGCTGATCGTCCTCGAGGACCTCGCCCACCTCGACCCGGGGAGCGCCGACCTGCTCGGGTACGTCCTCGGCGAGGACGGCCTGTCCGCGACGACCTCGATCGGGCCGGGCGCGCTGTGGAGCGCGGGGCTCCCGCCCCCGTCCGAGCGCGCGGCGGACCTCGCGCGGCTGACCCGGTTCGAGGCCAGCCGCTTCCTCACGGTGCCGCCCCTCGGACCGGCGGAGGTCGCCGCCTACCTCGCCCGACCGGAGGTCGCCCGGGCGGTCTGGGCGCGGACCGGAGGCCTCCTCGAGGAGGTGGAGCAGCTGCTGACCGCCGAGCCCGCCGACGCGGTCGCCGCGGCCGACCATGCCCCTGCGCCGGTCCCGCTGCGGGTCGTCCCCCGGTCGCGGCTCGACCCGGAGGAGGCCCTGCGGGAGGCGGACGGTCTGCTCGCACGCCACGCCCTGGCCGAGGCAGCGGCGGTCCTCGAGGAGGCGCGCTCGACCGGGGAGCCGCCCGAGCTCCGCGCTCAGCTCGCCGAGCTCCGCTGGCTGCTCGGCGACCACGCCGAGGCGGTCGAGCTCGCGCGCCGTCCCCTCGCCGCGGACCCGGAGTCGCCGTCCGCCCACCTCCGGCTCGGCCGCCTGCTGCGCCGGGCAGGCCAGCACGAAGAAGCCGCGGAGCACCTCGTGCGCGTCCGGGCCCTCGCCGAGCTGGTCGGAGACGGCGAGCGCGGCCTCCGGGCGGACCAGGAGCTCGCCGAGCTCGCGCTGGAGCAGGCGCGCTACGACGACGCGCGCGCGCTGGCGGACGGCGTCGCAGCCCGGGCGGAGGAGGCGGGCCTCGCCGAGCTCGGCCTCGAGGCCCGCAACACCGTCGGCAAGGTCGCGTGGCGCGAGCACCGGCTCGACGAGGCGGAGGCCATCTTCGCGGACATCCGCGAGCGGGGGGAGCGCGCCGGTCTCTACGGCCCCCTCCACGCCGCCTTGAACAACCTCGGCCTGGTCGCGCTCGGGCGCGACGACCTCCGGAGCGCCCGCCGGTCCCTCACGCGAGCCGCGGAGCTCGCCGACCAGCAGGGGGCGGTCGTCCACCGCGCGATCGCGCTCGAGAACCTCGGCATCATCGACCGCCTGGAGGGTCGCTACGAGGCGGCGATCGGCCACTACCAGGCGGCCGGCCGCCTGATGCGGCCGCTCGGGCACCGGAGGATGCTCGCGCGCCTGGCCGGCAACCTCGCCGAGCTCTTCACGGCGCTGGGGAGCCCCGCCCGGGCGCTCTCGGTCCTGACCGTCGCCGATCGGATGGACCGGACGGCCCTGCGGCCGACCGTCCTCGCCGAGCACCTGCTCTTCAAGGCGGAGGCGCTGGACCTGGCGGGGCAGGCGGGCGCGGCGAAGTCGACCTACGAGGAGGCCTACGAGGTCGCCGTCGACATCGGCTACCGGGGCCGCGCCACCCTGTCGGCGCTCGAGCGGGCCGACCTCGCGCGCCGCGAGGGGCAGGTGGAGGACGCGGAGGCCTGGATGGATCGCGCCGGGGACCTCGCCGAGCCGCGCTTCCAGCTCCGCCGCTGGATGCTGGCCGCGCGCCTCGCCCCGACGCCCGAGGCCGCGGTTCACGCCAGCCGGCGGGGCCTCGGGGCGGCCCGGCGGGGCGTCGACCGGCTCCTCGAGACGGAGGCGGTCGTTCTGCACGCCGGGTGCCTCGAGCGGCTCGGCATGCTCGACGACGCCGCGCGCCACGTCGAGCGCGCCGCGCGCCTGGAAACGGAGAGCGTTCAGGAGGTCCCCGAGGAGCTGCGGGAGGCGTTCCGGCTCCGTCGGGTCGCGAGCGAGCTCGCGCGCCTTCAGCGCACCCTCGGCGGCCGGCAGGCCCGGAGCGACCGGAGGCCGGGTCCCCGTCCGCTCCGGCGCCTCGTTGGCTCCTCCAAGGCGATGGGCGCGGTCCGCGCGTGGATCGAGCGCGTGGCCCCCGTCGACGCCACGCTCCTGATCACGGGCGACAGCGGCACGGGCAAGGAGCTCGTGGCGGAGGCGGTCCACGGCCTGTCCAGCCGAGCCGCCGCGCCCTTCATCCGGGTCAACTGCGGGGCCTTCGTCGACTCCCTCCTCCTGAGCGAGCTCTTCGGGCACGAGCGCGGGGCCTTCACCGGGGCCGACCGCCAGCGGCTCGGGCACTTCGAGCGAGCCGACGGCGGGACCCTGTTCCTGGACGAGATCGGCGAGCTGTCGGCCGCGACGCAGAGCGCGCTGCTCCGGGTGCTCCAGCAAGGGACCTTCCAGCGCGTCGGTGGGACGCGCACCCTCCGGGTCGACGTGCGGGTGATCGCGGCGACCAACCGGGACCTCGAGGCGATGGTGGATCAGGGGTCGTTCCGGGCGGACCTCTTCTACCGACTGGCGGGGCTCCACCTCCGGTTGCCGCCGCTGCGGGCGCGCCTCGCGGACCTCCCGGAGCTCGCCACCGTCCTGCTGGAGCGGATCCGGCGCGAGAATGGGATCGAGGGCACGGTCCGGCTCACGCGCGACGCCCTCGACCGGCTGGAAGCCCACGGGTGGCCGGGCAACGTCCGGGAGCTCGAGAACGTCCTTCGCTCGGCAGTGCTGCTGTCGGGGCGGACCGAGCTGCGGGCCGAGGACCTGGCGGGCTTCGCCCCCTCGGCGGCGCGGTGGAGCGCTCCACCCACCGCGGAGGCCGCGACCTCCCTCGAGGACCTCTTCTTCGACGCGGTCGGCGACCGGGGCTCGATCTACCAGCTCCGGAAGCACCTCGAGCGCGAGACCATCGCGCGGGCCCTGACGCAGACGAGCGGGAACATCGCGGAGGCCGCCCGCCTCCTCGGCATGACCCGCCCGCGGGTGTCGCAGCTCGTCAAGGCTTATGCTTTGAAGGACGACCCTCGGGTGGTCCCTGGAGACGATGATGCGTGAGCTCCTCCGAAGCGCGTTGGCGCTCCTGCTCCTGGCAGGCTGCGTGGGCGACCCGGCGATCGACGGCCGGAGCTCCGACCTCGAGGAGACCGATCCGCCCGTCCCGGAGGCCGACTGGCGCGACGCGCCGGCATGCGAGGGGCCGGTCCCGGACGACGCGACCGTCGAGCCGGTCGAGGGGGAGCCGGGTCTGCGGGCGGTCGTCGGGCCGGACGGGGACATCGTCTGCGTCGACTCCTCCGCGGTGCTCGAGGAGGACTCGGAGGCGGAGGGCGGCGAGGAGGCGGAGCCCGACGAGTCCGAGGAGGAGGCCGCCGCCACGGCGAACGAGACCCGTCCGGAGGGCGGGGCGGACCTCGACGGGAGCGGTCACGAGGTGCGGGACTCGGTCGACAAGCCGGACGGCAGCGAGGGGAGCCCTGGCGCGCGGCCCGGGGGCCCGTCCGGGGTCCCGATCGTCCCCGTGCCCGTGGACCCCGGCGGCGGGCACATCGCGGGGGGCGACCCGGCCCCCGAGCCCGTCTGAGCGGCGACCGAGGCCGCGGCCCCGAGGCTCGCTCGGGGCCTCCTCTGTCTGCGCGCGGGCTACGCCGCCGGTACGGTCAGCACGGGGAGCCGGGCGAGGCGGACCACCTTCTCGGTCACGCTGCCGAGAAAAAGGCGCCTCACGCCGGTGCGGCCATGGGTCGAGATGACGATCAGGTCGTACCCGTTGGCCTCGCCGTAGCGCGCGATCGCCTCGGCCGGGGCGCTGTCCTCGAGGACCACGACGTCCACCGGAACGCCGGCGGGGATGGCGGCTCGCGCGGCCTCCATCCCCTCGTCGATGTGCCGCCGGAGGCTCTCGACGAGCCGCTGCTGCTGGCCGGCGGACCACCCGAGGGTGGCCGGCGGCGCCCCGACGGCCTCCGCGTCCCAGACGTGGATGAGGGTAACCGAGGCGCCGAGGCGCTCGGCGAGGGCGCCGCCGCCGCGGGGGGCGGGCGACGCCGGCCACCCGAGATACGAGGGGAGGGGGAGAAGAAGGGTGAATAGCGGGGAAAACAAGGGAAACAGCAACGAACCGCCCGCCCC
>JBHJHB010000011.1:0-73529 GCA_050331215.1 Sandaracinaceae bacterium
CCGCCGGGGCGGCCCCTCCGGCGGCCCGGGGGGCGGCGGCCCGCACGTCGGGCCGGACGCGATGCACGTCAGCCAGCTGAGCCTCGGGATCGATTGGCGCGCCCGACGGCAGCTCCAGGCCGACCTGCGGCGCCTCGCCGAGACCGGGGACACGTCGAGCCCCGAAGGCCTCGCCCGCCTCCTCCAGGAGGCGGTCCTCGCGCTCCGGCGGGCGGAGCTCTCCTGGCTCTACGTCGGGTTCCAGGGCGAGGGGCCCTTCGCCCCCCCGCAGGCCGAGCAGCGGTTCCGGCAGCTCGCGATGAACGCCCGGGCGGCCTTCCGGCACGAGGTGGTCCGGGCGGAGGGCGGGGACGTGCAGAGCCGGGAGGCCCCGGAGATGCAGGCCCGCGCCGAGGAGGGGGAAGGCGTGGTGGTGGTGCAGCTGCTGATCGCCGCCTACCGGTCGCTGTCGGGCCTCGAGGGGGCCGACGCGGACGGGGTGCGGGCCGCCCTCGACCGGCGGGCGGGCCTGACCACCCGGGACCTCGGCGCCCTCGAGGTGATCTGGTCCCCCGCGGAGGACAACGACCGGATGAGCACGGCGGAGCTCGAGCAGCTCTACCCGGACCTCGAGCTGATCGCCCCCGAGTCGATCGCCGGTCGGATCTTCTGCTCCTACTGCTCGGGCCCGTTCCCGATGGAGCTCCTGGCCTGCCCCCACTGCGGGGCCCCGGCCGAGGCGAGCCGCGGCAACCGCGCGCCGCCCCGGGCTCGCTGACCCGGGCTGCGGCCAGCGTTGATCGCGAGGCAACGCGTCGATCGACGGTCGACGGTCCTCGGGCGGTCGTGGGCCGCGGGGGCGCCGGGTAGGGCCACGTGGCACGAGCGCTGCTCGGGGCGCGGGGGCCGCCCACGACGGGCGGCCTAGCTCAGGAGCACTCATGACCCGACATCCCCGCTTCCGTGTCCCCGTTTCCTCCCCCGTCCTGGCCTTCGGTCTGGCCCTGACCCTCGCGGCCGCGGGGCGGGCGAGCGCCCAGGCCGCCGTCCACATCGACCAGACCGACCTCCACATCGCGCTCGGCAGCGACGTCGACCACGCGACGAACCCGCCCCGCGGCCGCTACCGGGCGCGGTTCGCCTTCCAGCTCGCCGGCGCCGACGTGAAGCAGGGCGACGCGGTCCGGGTGGAGTGGTTCCGCGGTCGCCAGGTCGCGGCCCAGGTCCGCTGCCCCGTCGTGCTGAGCTACGACCAGACCCCGCGCCGCACCCGCTGCGAGACCGACCCGACCCTCGACCACGCCGGCGCCGTGCGGGTCCGGATGACCTACATCGACGGCACCACCGACCAGGAGACGCCGATCCACGACGCCGTCCTGCAGGTGATCGAGACCCGCCAGTGGGTCCGCAACGAGGGTCGCCGCGCGATCCACGTCCGAAGCTGGCAGGTCTCGGGCGACGACCGTCTCGGCTTCGCGTTCGTCAAGCAGCTCGAGATCTACGACGGCCCCGGCCGCCTCGCGTTCCACTTCTGGACGGCCCACGCCGAGGCCGAGATCCCCCGGGGTCAGTGGAGCTTCCGCTGCCGTCAGGACGGCGGGGCCTGGTCCGGCCATCGCGTGGCGAGCGTCGTGCGCAACGCGCAGCCGAGCCTCCACGTCCAGAACCGGGTCAGCCGACGTGGCGACGTCGTCGTCGAGGACCTCTACTGGTCCCGCTACCTCGCCACGGTCGAGAACATCCCGCTCAGCGTCGCGTCGAGCGGCGTGGTCGCGCCCGACCACGCCTCCGCGGGGCGCTGGGCCTGCCAGCTCCGCCGGGACGGCGTCGTCGTGCGTGCGTTCCGGATGAACGTCAACGACCAGGGCCAGATCCTCCCCCACGCGGTCCAGACGGCCGAGCGCGGCCTCCGGCTCAACGATCGGAGCGCGGTGGTGGATGTCTTCTTCCCGGAGGCCTCGACCCTCGGGCCGTCCTTCGATCCGGCCCGGATCCGGTCCTCCTTCGGCCTCGGCCTCCCGTGGCCGAGCGCCGACGCGATGGCCGAGGAGCTCGACGCGCTCCCGCGCCTGCGCTCCGAGGTGCGCTTCACCGGCCAGCGGGGTCGGCGCCGCAGCTAGCGCAGCAGCCGACGAGACGAGTTGGGCGGGCCGGCTCCTAGCGCGGTGTCCGGAGCCAGCGACGGGTCGGATGCGGCGCCTGGTCCCGGCGCAGGCAGCGTATGCCGGACGGCCGGTGCGCGCTGTCCCACACCAGGCTCATCCCGGGGGTCGGCCGACCGTCCGCGCCCAGCGGTCGAGGCCGCAGGAGCGGCATCGGGTCGCAGTGCTGCCCGTCGACCGCGAGGATGAAGTGGAGGTGCGGGCCGCGGGCGAGCCCCGTCGCCCCCACCTCCCCGACGACCGCCCCGGCCGCGATCACGTGGCCGGGGCGGACCCGGTTGCGGCGATGATGGGCGTAGGCGGTGACCCAGCCGTTGGCGTGGACCAGGACCACCAGGTTGCCGTAGCCCCGGAGGCCCCGGCCGGCGTAGGCGACGAGGCCGGGCGCGGCGGCGTGGACCGGCGTGCCGGGTCGTGCGCCGATATCCACGGCGAGGTGGTAGGCCCCGGCCCCCGAGCCCCAGCCGCGGAGGAAGCGACCGCCCGCGACGGGAAGGCGGAGCGTGCCGTCGAGGGCGGCCGGGTCGCCCGCCTCCCGGGCCCAGCCCACGGGGGCCCCCTCCCACAGCAGCCGGACGGCGGCGGAGGTCGAGCCGAGACCGAGGCGGGCGCGCCGTGCCTCCGCCTCGGCGTCCAGCCCCTGCCCCGCCGCTGCGTACGGCACCAGGGCGAAGGCGAGGGCGACCGTCCACCCCCATCGCGTTCCCACTCGCGCCCCCAGGGCCACCTCCACGGCCGTAGCAGCCTCCTCGCGAAGTGCCATGGCGATTCCGGAAGGCGCAGGTCCTGGCCGGCCGCCCCGATCCTGGACGGTGAAGGTCCTCTCGCGGAGTGCGCCGCGGCGGGTATGGCTTCTCCATGCTCCAGCGCCCTCTCGCCACCCTCGTTCCGCCTCCGCCCACCCCGGTGCCCCCCTCTGCCGCCTGGCGGGGTGCGACCGTCCCCGCCTCAGCGCTCTGCCTCGCCGTCGCCGCTGCGGTGCCCCTTCCCGCGGCGGCCCAGGCGGGGGGGAGCGAGGTGGGGGACGTCCCGGGCGCCGACGCCCCGGCGGAGCGGGCGACCCCCTCCCCGAGCCCCGGCGGCGATGCCCGCGAAGTGCCGGCGCCCCCGTCCGCCGCCGAGGCCGAGGCGAGCGGGGAGGACGGCGAGGCCGACGCGGAAGGCGGGGACGACACGCCGACCCTCGACCCGTACCTGGTCACCGTCTCCGTCGGCTTCGCCCACTGGTACGGCGGCACCTACGGAGCCCCGGTCGGAACGTACACCCCGGCGCTGACGGTCGGCCTCGTCCCCCTCGAGTGGCTCGAGACCCAGCTCTCCTACTCCGCCTCGGTCGTCACCCTCCCCCAGCCGGATGGCGGCGACAGCCACGTCGGCTTCCTGACGCTCGCCCTCCTCATCCGCCGCGAGCTTCACGTCGCGGGGGAGCGGCTGATGTTCGGCGGCGGGCTGGTCGGGGGGATCGTCCACAACCACCGCGGCGTCCGGCCGGCCTTCGGCGGTGCGATCGCTGCGCGCTACCTCATCGGCCTGAGCCGGAGCGTCTCCCTCGGTCCGTTCCTCGACGTCCGCGCGCTGCTCTACGAGCTCCCCGGCAGCGACCTGCCGATCTACGACGTGGAGGACGGGCGGCTGGTCGCCGGGCACTCCGACGCGCAGATCCAGATCGGCGTGGCGATGGCGTTCTAGCCAGCTAGGGCTCGAGGTCCAGGGTCGCAGTGATCTGGATCTCCTCGGCCGGCCGGACGGGCGGCTCCCCGGGGGCGTTCAGGCACCGCACGACCGCGCCGCTCCCCGCCGCGCCGCCCCGGACGGCCGACTGCGCGACCTGCTGGGTCCCGCGCATCCGGATCAACCACCGCACGCGCCCTCCGCGGAACGGGGGGCGAGCGGCGGTCGCCTCGGCCAGGCAGCGCCGCGCCACGAAGCCCAGCCAGCCGACCGCGCCATCCTCGGCCCCCGGCGGCTCGGCGCCGTAGACCACGGTCGTCGGCTCCTCGGGCTCCGGCGTCTCGGCGACGGTCTCCTCCGGCTCCGGCGCGATGCCGAGGCGCTCCTCCCACAGCGGTCGCGCCTCCGGAGGAAACGCCTCGAGCCCCGCCCGGGCGTGGGCGAGGGCGAGGATGCGGTGCCGCGCCTCCCACGTCACGTCGGCCATCGCGGCGTGAAGCAGCGGCCGGGAGCCCTCGGGGGCCGTGTCGAAGGCATCGGTGCCTTCCCGGCCGGCTTCGCCGGAGACCACGGCCGCCAGCCGGGCGGCGTAGCGGCGGAAGTCCTCGGGGACCCGAGCCTCGGGCAGCGCGAGGAAGGCGTAGGCCGCCTCTCGCGCCCGCGGCGCCGGCCCCGCGGTCGCCAGGCCGGCCATCCGAACGTAGGCCTGGAAGACCTCGTAGCCTTCACCTTCCACCGCCCCCGCGGCCCGGGCCGCGGCGACGACGTTCCCCTCCAGCAGGCGCGTCTCGGTCAGGCGCGCCTGCGCCCGCTCGCGGATCCGCGCGTCCTCGACGGCGGTCAGCCGGTCGAACACGAGGCCTGCCTCCCCATGGCGGGGCGTGTCGACCAGCGTCTCCGCGGCGCGGAGCAAGCCCTCGAGGGCGTAGGGCGTCCCGGCGCCGGTCCGTGCCGCGGCCTCGAAGGCCCGGCGCGCGTACTCGAGGCTCAGCCGCGGCTGAGCCCCGCACGCGGTCGGGTCGCCGTCGGCCATGCACGCCTGGAATCGCTCCCGGGCCACCCGGACGGCAAGCTCCGCGATCCGGACCCGGACGTCGCCGATCAGGAGCCAGCGCTCGGAGACGTCGCCCCCGTCGGTGCCGAGGCCCTGGATCAGACCGAACGCGACGTCCTGCGCCTCCGCGGTGGCGCCGGGCTGGCGCGAGAGCTCGACGAGCCGTGCGTAGGGCTCGACGAAGGTGCCGACGATCGGGTGGTCCCGGGGGAGCTCGACCGGAAACGGTGGCAGCAGCGGCCCGGCGGCGATCGGTGAGGGCCGATCGACGCCGCGGATGCGGTTGCCGCGGGACGGCACCCGGGACGGCACGCCAGCCGTGGACGGCGTGGCCTCCGGGGCGGGCGCCGCCCCCGTCGCCGTCGCTTCGCCCAGGGTCAGGCCGGCCGACGTGACCGTGCCACGCACCTCGTAGCGCGTGGCGTCCCAGGTCCCGCAGCAGGCCTCGCCCTCCGCGGTGCAGCTGCAGCTCTGGGCGTCCGCCGGGCTCGGCGTCAGCCCGGCCAGGGTCGTGACCCCCAGCAGCCCCAGCCCCAGGAGGCTGGCGCCTCGGCTCGCGGGCCGCCGGGCCCCCTGCTCATCGATCCGTCGCCGCGTCATCGGGTCTCCTCGAGGTAGCCGGGCCGAGGCCGGCGCGCCGGGGAAGGGCCGCTCCTCGCCCGTCGCCAGCATGCCCGAGAAACGGCGACCGGGAGTCAGTCCGTACGGGCTGCCACCCAGTCGCTACCCGATCCGTGCTCCCACGATCGCCCTTTCGGCCGGACGCGCTCGAGCCTAGACCGGAAGACGGTTTCGCACTACGGCCGGCGTCACCGCCGGAGGGATGGGCATGGACGACGGTCGAGGGCTTCTCCGAGAGCCCGAGGAGCTCGGGCGTATCGAGATCTTCGGTGCGCGCGAGCACAACCTCGCGGTCGAGCACCTCCAGCTCCCGAAGGGGCGCCTCGTGGTCTTCACGGGGGTGAGCGGGAGCGGCAAATCCTCCCTCGCCTTCGACACGCTCTACGCGGAGGGCCAGCGCCGCTACGTCGAGAGCCTGTCCGCTTACGCCCGGCAGTTCCTCGGGCGCCTCGAGCGGCCGGACGTGGAGCGCCTGCGGGGCCTCAGCCCGACGATCGCGATCGAGCAGAAGAGCGCGTCGAGCAACCCCCGCTCCACGGTGGGGACGATCACCGAGATCTACGACTACCTGCGCGTGCTGTACGCCCGGGCGGGCGTCCAGCACTGCACCTCGTGCGGCAAGCCGGTCAAGGGGCGCAGCGCGGCCGAGATCGTGAGGGAGGTGGCGTCGCTCCCGGACGGCACCCGGCTGACCGTGCTCGCCCCGAAGGTCGTGCACCGCAAGGGCCAGTTCCGGGACCTCTTCGGCGAGCTCCAGGAGGCCGGGTTCGTCCGGGCCCGGATCGACGGGGAGGTGCATCGCCTCGACGACGTCCCGGACCTCGACAAGCGCCGCAAGCACGACGTCGAGGTCGTCGTCGACCGGGTCCGGGTCGGCCCGGACGAGCGGGGGCGCCTGACCGAGAGCATCGAGCTCGCCCTGCGGGAGGGGCAGGGCGAGGTGACGGTGGCGGTCGAGGGCGGGGGCGAGCTCTCCTTCAGCGAGTCGCGCGCCTGCTGCGGCCGCGCGTACCCCGAGCTCAGCCCGCAGAGCTTCAGCTTCAACAGCCCCCTCGGGATGTGCATGGACTGCAACGGGCTCGGGCGAGCGATGGCGATCGACCCGGACCTCGTGATCGCCGCCCCGAGCCTCTCGCTCCGGGCCGGAGCGATCAAGCCCTGGGCCACCAGCATGGAGCGCGGGGAGGGCTGGCGGTTCCGCATCGTCGAGGCGATGGCCGAGGCGACCGGGGGCGACCTCGACACCCCGTGGGCGAAGCTCCCCAAGAAGCAGCGTCACCAGGTCCTCCACGGGGTGGAGGACCGGATCCAGGTCGCGTGGGAGAGCGACCGCACGGGGAGCCGGGGGGAGTTCGCGGTCCGCTTCGAGGGGATCCTGAACCTCCTGACCCGGCGGATGAAGGACACCTCCAGCGAGAAGATGCGCCAGCGCTACCTGGCCTACTTCAGCGAGCGGCCCTGCCCGACCTGCGACGGGCAGCGCCTGCGGCCCGAGAGCCGCGCGGTCCGCCTCGCCGACCGGTCCGTGGCGGACGTGGCGTCGATGACCGTCGCCGGCGCCGCCGAGCACTTCGGCCGCCTCGAGCTCGAGGGCAACGCGGCGCGGATCGCGGCGGGGGTGCTGCGGGAGGTCAGGAGCCGGCTGCGCTTCCTCCTCGACGTCGGCCTCGAGTACCTGACCCTCGACCGGGCGGGCCCGAGCCTCTCGGGCGGCGAGGCCCAGCGCATCCGCCTTGCCAGCCAGCTCGGCAGCGAGCTCTCCGGCGTGATGTACGTGCTCGATGAGCCGTCGATCGGCCTTCACCAGCGGGACAACCGCCGGCTGATCGAGACGCTGAAGGGCCTGAGGGACCTCGGGAACACCGTGATCGTCGTCGAGCACGACGAGGAGACGATCCGGGCCAGCGACCACGTCGTCGACTTCGGGCCCCACGCCGGGCGCCTCGGAGGGCGCGTGCTGTTCAGCGGCGTGCCCGAGGAGCTCGAGCGCGCGGACACGCTCACCGGGCGGTACCTGTCGGGGCGGCGCCGCATCGAGGCGCCGCGCACGCGCCGCAAGGCGGAGGCCTGGCTCGAGGTGCGCGGGGCCCGCGAGAACAACCTCCGGGGCATCGACGTGAAGCTGCCCCTCGGGGTGCTGGCGGCGGTGACCGGCGTGAGCGGCGCGGGCAAGAGCAGCCTCGTCAACGGGATCGTGCTCCCCGCGCTGGGGCGCCACCTCCACGGCTCGACGGCGCGGGTCGGGCTCCACGACGCCATCGAGGGCCTCGAAGCCCTCGACAAGGTGATCGCGATCGACCAGAAGCCGATCGGGCGAACCCCCCGGTCCAACCCCGGCACCTACACGAAGGCCTTCGACGAGATCCGGCAGATCTTCGCCCGGCTCCCGGAGGCGCGGACCCGCGGCTACGCCCCCGGCCGCTTCAGCTTCAACGTCAAGGGCGGCCGCTGCGAGGCCTGCTCCGGCGACGGAGTGGTCAAGGTCGAGATGCACTTCCTCAGCGACGTCTACGTCCCCTGCGAGGTGTGCGGGGGGCGCCGCTACAACGAGCAGACGCTCTCGGTGCGCTACAAGGGCAACAGCATCGCCGATGTGCTCGACATGAGCATCGACGACTGCCTCGCGCTCTTCGCGAGCTACCCCAAGCTGTCCAGGATCCTCGCCACCCTGGTGGACGTGGGGCTCGGCTACCTCTCGATCGGCCAGCCGGCCCCCACGATCAGCGGGGGCGAGGCCCAGCGGGTGAAGCTGAGCCGGGAGCTCGGCAAGAAGGAGACCGGCCGGACGCTCTACGTCCTCGACGAGCCGACCACGGGCCTTCACTTCGAGGACATCCGCAAGCTCCTCGCCGTGCTGCAGCGCCTGGTGGACGCGGGCAACAGCGTGCTCGTCATCGAGCACAACCTCGACGTGATCAAGTGCGCCGACTGGGTGGTGGACCTCGGCCCGGAGGGCGGCGCCGGCGGGGGGCGGGTGGTCGCGACGGGCACGCCGGAGAAGGTCGCCCGGTCCAAGCGGTCGCACACGGGGACGTACCTGGCGCCGATCCTTCCGCGCCGCGGGACGCGGACGGTCCAGTCGGCGGCGGCGGGCGGGTAGGCGCGGAGACGAGGGCGCGCAGCTGCACGACCTGCCGCGATGTGGCCCCGGCCCCTCGCGGCAGCTTCCCTCAGGGCCGCGTGATGTAGTTCTCGAGCTGCGTGATCACGAACTGCTGCTCCGAGATGACCTCCCGGACGGCGTCGCGCATCGAGATCACGCCCACGACCTTCTGCTCGTCGAGGACGGGGAGGTGGCGAACGTGCTTGTCGGTCATCAGCGCCATCGCCTCGTCGACCGTCTGCTCCGAGCGGACGCAGAGGACGCGCGCGGTCATGACGTCGCGGATGGTCGTGTCCTTGGAGCTCCTGCCCTGGAGCACGACCTTCCGGGCGCAGTCTCGCTCGGAGAAGATGCCCGCGAGATGGTCGCCGTCGAGGACCACGACTGCGCCGATGTCGTGCTCCTTCATCAGCGCGAGCGCTTCGTGGACGCTCGTGTCCCCGCTGACCGACAGGACCGCCTGGCTCTTGCCGCCAATGACCTCGCTGACCCGCTTCATCGATCGCCTTTCCGCTCGCTCAGGTAGTGGGCGACGCCGCCACGGTCTCGGGGCGCCGCCGGAACCGTAGCTCCGCCGCGCCGACTGGTCGCGCCCGAACGGACCCCGACCACCTCACCCGGCCTCCTTCCTAGGTCCCGCCAGCGGCGCACCGTGTGTGCGACCTCACTGAACGGGTCAGCGCTCGGGGAGGAGCCGAGCCTGCGCGCTCTTCCGCCTGCCCATCGCGGCGATCGGCGGGGCCGGCCGGCCTCAGTCCTTCGCCGTGCTGCGCAGTGTGATGACCGGCACCGTGGCGTGGCGGACCACCCGCTCCGCGACGCTCCCGATCAGGAGATGCTGGAGCCCGGTGCGGCCGTGGGTGGACATCACGATCAGGTCGCAGCCCGCGTCGGCCGCGTGGTGCACGATCGCGCGAGCCGGCGCGCTCTCGTGCACGATCGCCATGCTGACCCGCTCGAGCCCGCCGAGGGGGCCGTCCCTCAGCTCCTCGAGGGACGTCCGGATGTTGGTGAGGACCTCGGCCTCGAGGCGGCGCTGGTCGTCCCCGGTGTAGCCGAGCGTGGCCGGCGGCCGAAGCGCCTCCGGGTCGTGGACGTGAAGGAGGGTGATCCGAGCGTCGAACTGCTCGGCTAGCAGCCGGGCCGCACGCAGCGCGAGGCGGGAGGCGTCCGAGAAGTCCGTGGGGACCAGGATATGCTCGGTGAAGGCCACGGCGAGACTTTAGCAGGCTACCGAAGGCCTCCGGATGGATCGCGGAGCGCGACGCGGCGCGCGAACCGGGGGACGGCGCGCGGTGCGCTGCCGGCACGAGACGCGCAATTCCTTCGCCGCGCAAGATGGGTGCGCACGACTTTCGCGCCCCGGGGGCCCCGACCACGCCGGAACGGCCTCCTTGCCCGTGGCACGCCGACTGCTCGGTGGGGGGGCCGGAGGTACAGGGATGGGGACGCGAAGGGATGGGCCAGCGCCCGACTTGCTCCGCGCGGCTGCCGATGCGCCGATGCTCGATGCGCAGACCGAGCGCACGTACCTGAAGGCCCTCCAGTCGGACAGCGACCCGACGGCGGCCCTCGACGCGCTCCTGACCTCTCACCTCCGCCTCGTCCTATCCGTGGCGCGCAAGTACGCCAGCCACGGCGTGCCCATCGAGGACCTCGTGGCGGAGGGCAACCTCGGCCTGGTCGAGGCCGCCCGGCGCTTCGACCCGAGCCGGGACAATCGGTTCGCGACCTACGCGGCGTGGTGGGTGCGTGCGCTGATCCGTCGCTACACGATCGCGAACCGTCGGATCGTGGGCGCGCCCTCGACCCGGAACGCCCGGCGCCTGCTCTCGAGCCTCCGCAAGACGGAGCGTCGCCTCGCCCAGCAGCTCGGCCAGCCGCCGTCCCGGGAGCAGGTGGCCAACGAGCTCGACGTCGCGCCGTCGGATGTGGCCATGATGGACGCGGCCCTCCGGGGCCGGGACGTCTCCCTCGGGCCGGGCCCGGACGGTGGCCCCGCCTTCGAGGTCCCCGACGTCGACGGGACGCCCGAGGACCGGGTCGAAGAGAGCGAGCGCGCCGCCCACAACGCGGCTTGCATCGAGGGCGCCCTGGAGCTCCTGGACGCCCGGGAGCGCGAGATCGTCGAGCGGCGCTTGCTGTCGGAGGACCGCGAGACGCTGGCGCGGATCGGGCTCTCCCTCGGCCTGTCGCGGGAGCGGGTCCGGCAGATCGAGAAGCGCGCCTGCGAGAAGCTGCGAACGGCCCTTCACGAGAAGGTGGCGTAGCCTGTCGGAGGCCCGCACGGAGCGCCGCCCCGGGGCGGGAGCCGGAAGGATGACCGCAACGCTCAACGCAGGTCGGATCCTGGTCGTCGACGACGAGGCCAACGCGCGGGAGGCGCTCGCTGCGCTCCTGAGCGACGAGGGCTACGAGATCCAGACGGCGGCGGACGGTGCGGAGGCGCTGGGCCTGCTCGAGCCCTTCGACCCCGAGGTGGTGCTCACCGACCTGAAGATGCCGAAGGTGGACGGCCTCGAGCTCCTCGAGAGGGGCAAGCGGGCGGCGCCGAACGCGGCGTTCCTCGTGATGACGGCCTTCGGGAGCATCGACACCGCGGTCGAGGCCATCAAGCGGGGGGCGGAGAACTACCTGACCAAGCCCCTCGACCTGAACGCGCTGACCGCGCTGCTCAGCCGGGCGTTCGAGAAGGCGCGCCTGCGGGCGGAGGCGGCGGACCTCCGGGACCGGCTCGATCACCGCCTCGCCTTCGGGGAGATCATCGGCGACCACCCCGCCATGCAGCGCCTCCTCAAGGTCGTCGCGCAGGTCGCGCGGAGCAAGGCCACCGTGCTGATCCAGGGCGAGAGCGGGACGGGCAAGGAGCTGATCGCCGCCGCGATCCACCAGAACAGCAAGCGCCGGGGCGGCCCCTTCATCCGTCTCAACTGCGCCGCGCTGGCCGAGAACCTCCTCGAGTCGGAGCTGTTCGGGCACGAGCGAGGGGCCTTCACCGGAGCGGTCGGGCGTCGGGAGGGGCGCTTCCAGCAGGCCGACGGGGGCACGCTCTTCTTGGACGAGGTCAGCGAGATCTCCCTGCCCCTCCAGGTGAAGCTGCTCCGCTTCCTCCAGGAGAAGGAGTTCGAGCGGGTCGGCGGCAACGAGACGCTCCGCGTGGACGTCCGGATCGTCGCGGCCACCAACCGGAACCTCCGTGCGAGCGTGGAGGCGGGGGACTTCCGGGAGGACCTCTACTACCGGCTCAACGTGATCACGCTCGAGGTCCCGCCGCTGCGGGCCCGCCGAAGCGACATCCCGATCCTCGCCCGGTCCTTCCTCAAGCGCTTCGCGCGGGAGAACGACCGGTCGATCGAAGGGTTCACGGACGAAGCGATCGAGGCGATGCTCGCCTACCCGTGGCCGGGCAACGTCCGGGAGCTCGAGAACGCGGTGGAGCGTGCCGTCGTGCTCGCGACAGACTGCCGGATCGACAGCTCCCTGCTCCCGTCGAGCGGCCAGGCCCGCTCCGCGAGCGAGGACCTGAGGCTCCTGGTTCCCGGCATGACCCTCGCCGAGCTGGAGCGGCTCGCGATCGAGCGCACCCTCGAGGCGGTCGGGGGCTCCACCGCCCGGGCTGCCGAGGTCCTCGGCATCAGCCGTCGCAAGATCCAGTACCGGCTCAAGGAGTGGGCCGAGGAGGCGGAGCAGGAGGAAGCGCGGGGCCTGTAGCGGGGTCGACGTGGCACGGCGCCGGCTCGTCCCGGGTCAGCGCCGACAGCGGCCTGACGAGCAGGACCATCGCGCCGACGATCAGCGCCGTCGCGAGCGCCCGCGCGAGGCCGGAACCGGGGCGCAGATCTTGCGCGATGCCCCGGGCGAGCGTGCTCACGAGGGCCAGGCCGGTCGCGCTCACGGCCGCGAAGAGCAGCATCGCGAGGCCGCCCCCGAGCACGGACCCTGCGCCCGCCGCGAGCAGGAGCGCGCTGGCCAGCACCCCGCACGGCAGCAGGGCGGTCAGGAGCCCGAGGACGAAGGGCTCCTTCGGGAGGAGAGCGAAGGCGCGCTGGGTGAGGGAAGGGCCCGAAGCGCGCCGGCGCAGCGGGACCTCGGCGTCGAACCCCGGCGGGCGCCGGGTGCCGCCCCAGAGGCGCCGCGCCGCGAGGGCGAGGGCGAGGGCGAGGCTCCAGCTGGCGACGGCGCCCGCCCACCGGACCCCGACGAGGGACCCGAGAAGGGGCCCGGTCGCGCCCACCACGAGGCCCAGCGTGGTGTAGGCGAGCAGCCGACCGCCGTGGTAGCGAGCCGCGGCGGCGCGCCCGTCGCGCGTCGACGCGAAGGCGACGAGCGGTCCGCACATTCCCGCGCAGTGCGGGATCGCCGCGAGGCCGGCGAAGAGGGCCGCCCCGAGCGCGCTGAGGCTGACGTCCAGCATGGTGGGGTCGTTCGGCACGGTGGCACCGTTCGGCCCCTCGGGCCACGGGCGGCCCGTCGCGCGTCGAGGGCCGGCGGGATTTGCCACGGATCGCTGAGACAGGTGACTAGCGCAGCACCGCGGCGCCGATCCCGCGCTCGGGCCACGGGCGCCGGAGGCGGAGGCTCACCTGGGTGCCGCCCTCGGGGCGGGCCGCGATCGTCGCCGTGCCGCCGTGGAGCTCGGCGATCTTGCGCACGATCGGCAGACCGAGGCCGGTCCCCCCGACCTTCGTGGTCACGAAGGGGCGGAACACGTCCTCGGAGCGCGACTCGTCGACGCCGGGGCCGTTGTCCTCGACGCGGATCTCGATCGCGTCGGCGTCCACGATCTCGCCGACGAGCCGGATCGCGCCCCCCTCCTGGCCGCCCACGGCGTCGAGCGCGTTGACCACCAGGTTCACCAGCGCCTGCTTGAGCTTGCCCTCGTCACCCAGGACGGTGGCCTCGCCTCCGAGCATGGTGCACGTCAGCTCGACCCCCGCCTTCTCGGCCACGGGGCGCTGCACGTAGGCGACCTGCTCGAGGAGGCTCTGGACGTCGACGGGGATCAGCTGGAACAGGCCCGGGCGGGCGAAGCCGAGGAACTCGTCCAGCAGGTGCGAGAGCCGGCTGAGCTCGTCGCGGACGATCCCCACCCGGGAGGTGAGCCGGTCCGAGAGGTCGCCGTCCTCGAGCTGGCGCGCCGTGCGCTGCATCAGCTCGAGCTGAAGGGTCGCGGCGTTCAGGGGGTTGCGGATCTCGTGGGCGAGCCCGGCCGTCAGGCGGCCGAGGGCCGCCATCGCCTCCGCCTCCGCCGCCCGGGCCTCGAGGGCGAGGCGCTCGGTGACGTCCGTGCCGACCGCGAGGACGAGGACTCGGCTCCCCTCCGGGCTCATGGGCGTCACGCGCCATCGGATGCACCTCAGGCGGCCATCGCGCGTGACCGCGTTGAGCCGGAGCTGGGTCGACACCCCTTCCTGCGCAGCGGCCACCGCGGCCCGCCGGAACGCGTCCTCCGCGTCGGCCCGGAAGAGCCGGGCCCCGACGTCCTCGTCGAGGACCTCGGTCGACGCCCATCCGAGGGTCTCCGTGGCGGAGCGGTTCCACATGCGCACCCGCTGGTCCTCGTCCATCCCGATGATCAGGGAGTCGACGCTCTCCACCACCGCCCGGTGGAGCGCCTCGGAGCGCGAGAGGTCCTGCGCGAGGGCGGCCCGCTCCTCACGCAAGCGCACCTGCGCGAGCGCACGCTGGCCGAGGGTCAACAGGTGCTCCGGGTCGAACGGCTTCTGGACGTAGGCGAACAGCCCGTGCCGCACCGCCTCGATCGCCGAGCCGAGGGTCGCGTTGCCCGTCATCAGGATGACCTCGCCGGCGGGGTGGATCTCCCGGAGGCGCGGAGCCAGGGTGAGGCCGTCGGTCCCCGCGGGCAGCCGCATGTCCACGATCGCCAGGTCGAAGCCACCGGACCCGACGGACAGCGCGCCCTGGGCGTCCTTGGCCACCACGACCTTGGCCCCCACCTCCTCGAAGAGCTCCTGGATGTTCTCGGCGAGGTCCCGGTTGTCCTCGACCACCAGCACCCGGTCGCTCATCCGTCCCTCCCCGGGAGGCGGATCTCGAAGCGCGCGCCGCCTCCCTGCTCGTTGCCCCCCACGATCGTGCCGCCGTGCTTGGCCACGATCCGTTCGCACAGCGCGAGGCCGAGGCCGATGCCCGCCGGGCGGGACGTGACGAGGGGCTCGAACAGGTGGGGGAGCACATCGGGCTGGATGCCGGGCCCATCGTCGATCATCTCGAGGACGAGCCCGCCCGCCTCGTCCCGGCTCGCCCGGACCGTGACCACGCCCATCCGCTCCTTTCCGATCGCTTGCACCGCGTTCAACAGCAGGTTGATCAGGACCTGACGGAGCTGGCTGCCGTCGGCCCAGACCGGGCCGAGGTCGGCCGGGATCTCCGTCCGCAGCTCCACCTCCGTCGCTCGCGGGACCGCGGCGACCGCGTCGGCGAGGAGCGCGCCGAGGTCGAGCTCGGAGGGCTCGGGGGGGCGGTCACGCGCGAGGGCAAGCAGGTCCTCGATGATGGCGCCGGACAGCTTGACCTGCTGGTTGATGCGGCCGAGGTGCCGGGCGCTCTGCGGGTCGTCGAGGCGCCGCCCGAGGAGGTGCACCGAGGTCTCGATCACGGCCAGCGGGTTCCGGAGCTCGTGGCCGATCGAGGCTGCGAGCTGCCCAATGGTGGCCAGGCGCTCCTGCGCCCGCTCCTTCTCCGTGTCGCGTTCCCGGTAGGTCTCGAGCACGATCGCGAGGTCCACATCACAGATACGGTCGATCGCGTCGTGACCCTGGTCGAGGTCCGCCGGAGGGACCGTCGACGCGCGAAGCGCGCGGTGGAGGTTCCGCCGGATCACGTTCATCGCGGAGAGTATCAGGCGTTGGTCGAGGCCGATCAGCACGTGGACCCGGCCGATCCGGGCGCGGCGCTCGAAGTATGCCTCGTCGTAGAGCCCCGAGAAGAGCTCCTCCATCCAGGCGCTGAGCTTGGTCTTCTGGCGCTCGATCTGGGCCTGGCCGCCCACGAACACCGCCCGGGCGCTGGGGGAGCGCTCCACGGCCTCGTAGAAGGCATCGACGACCTCGGGCAGGAACGGGGCCAGGTGGGGACCGATCCGCTGGAGCACCCTTGCTTCCTGCTCGTCGAAGCCTACGTAGTCGAAGAGCTCCTGAAGCATCGAGGGTCGAACCATGAGTGCCCATTGAGCTTCGGGCGCCTTCCGGTCAAGGTGGGGCTTCGGCCCTCGGCCCGGCGGGCGGAGGACCACGAACCGGAGAGGAGGACCGCTTGCCTCGGATCGAACGTGTTCTGTGCCCCGTCGACTTCTCGCCGGGCTCCGAGCGGGCTCTGGCTTATGCCGTGTTCCTGCGCCGTCAGCTCGGGGCCGAGGTGCACGTCCTCCACGTCTACCAGCTGCCGGTCTATGCCCTGCCGGACGGTGCACTCCTGCCGGGACCCGAGTTCACGGTCCGCCTTCAGGACGACTCGAACAAGGCGCTTCAGGAGATGCTGGACCAGCACCCGGACGAGGAGCTCGACGGTCACCTCGTCGAGGGGGTTCCCCACGCCGAGATCATCCGGCGCGCGAAGGAGCTCGACTGCGACCTGATCGTGATGGGGACCCACGGCCGGACCGGGCTCGAACGGCTGCTGCTCGGGAGCGTGGCCGAGCGCGTGGTCCGCACCTCCGAGGTCCCGGTCCTCACGGTGCCGCTGACCGGCGAGACGTCGGACGACGCGTCGGACGGGGACGGCTGAGGCTCAGCGGTCGGGGTAGAGGAGCTGCAGCAGGTCCGACCGGCTGACGATCCCGACCAGTCGCCCGGCCCGCAGCACCGGCAGGCGGCCGATGTCGGCCTGGATCATCACCGACAGGGCGTCGTCGACGGAGGCGTCCGCCTCGGCCGTGCAGACGTCGCTCGACATGTGGCTCGCGACGGGGAGGTGGTCCCGGCCCGCCGCCTGGGCGCGCTCGACGTCACGGCGGGACACCACCCCGAGGAGCTCGCCGTCGTGCACGACCGGGACGCCCGTGACCCGGTGGATCCGGAGCTCGGTGTCGAGCTCCCGGAGCGAGAGGCGCGGCGAGACCGTCCAGACGGGGCTGGTCATCACGTCCATGACCCTTCGCGTCGTCGGAGGGCAGGAGAGCATGCGCTCGCGGAGATGGTCCCGGAGCCGTTCGGCGTCGGCGCCCTTCACCACGGCGGACGCCGCCCCGCGATGGCCACCCCCGCCGAGCTCCCGGATCGGGCCCGCGACGTCGACCCGCGGCGACCGGCTCCGCGCGACGATCTCCACCTAGCGGCCGCCGACCGCGCACACCGTGAAGAGCGCGGCGAGGTTCTCGAGCTTGCACGCTTCGGTCGTCACCACGGCGAGGCCCTCCACGTGGCGCGTCGTGCGGAGCAGGCCGAAGCCCACGCGGAGCCCTCCCACCGTCACCACCTCGTGGTCGCCCAGCACCTGCCCGAGGGCGCGGCGCTGCGCGTCGTCGAGCGGGGGGTAGAGGTAGCGGTTGATCATCGGGAGCCTCGCCCCCTGCTCGAGGAGCCAGGCCACGGCGCGGGCGTCCCTCGGCGACGTGTTGCCGAGGGTGAGCGCGGCGGTGTCCGTGTAGATGCCGAGGGCGAAGAGCGTGGCCTCGATCACGTCGATGTCGCCGCCGACGCGGCGGAGCCGTTCGACCAGGAGCGTCGTGACCGCGCCCACCGGCTCGACGACGTCGACGTGGCCGATGAGGTCGTCGTCGGCGGCCGGGTGGTGGTCGTAGACGTACAGCTGCTCGATCTCGTCGAGGCGGTCGAGGACGGCCGACGCGTGGGCCAGGCGGCGCCGCGACCGCACGTCGACCACGATCAGCGTGTCGACCGCCGCCGACTCGATGCTGGTGCACCGCACGAAGGGGAAGCGGTCCTTGTGCAGCGCGAGGAAGTCGCGCACGGGCCGGGCGAGGTGGCGGCCGAGGCCGATGACCGCCCCCGGGTGGAGCCGCTGGGCGGCGACCGCCGCCGCGAAGGCGTCGAAGTCGGTGGCCTCGTGCGTGACGATCAGCTTCACGCGCCTCCGCGTCCCTCCTCCGAGCGTTCTAGCGGCGCGGCCCGAGGAGCGGCGCCGTGAGGACGACCTCCTCCGGGTCCCCGTCCTCCGTCTGGCGGGTCACGCGGAGGCGCGCAAGGGAGCCCGCCTCGAAGCCGTCCACCGGCGTGTGGATGATCACCGAGATCTGCTGGCTCGCGCCGCCGTCGAGGGTCAGCGCGGGTCGCGAGACGATGAAGGTCTGGCGATCGGCCGAGACCGGGGTGAGGACGAAGTCGCGGGGGGAGTCGTCCTTGTTGATCAGGTGCAGCTGGAAGAGGTTGCGTACCTCGCCGTCGCTGACCTGGTAGGGCGGCCCTGGCATCCGCAGGAGGTTCGCTTCGAAGGTCGTCCTGCCGCTGAGGGCGAAGCCCGCGGCGATGGCCCACACCGCGATCACGCCCGCGTAGAGGAACAGGCGCGGACGGATCAGCCGGCGCTTCTCGTGATCGAGGCCCCGCTCGCTGTCGTAACGCACGAGGCCCTTCGGCCGCTTGAGCTTGGTCATGACCTCGTCGCAGGCGTCGATGCAGGCCGTGCAGCCCACGCAGTCGAGCTGGAGGCCGTTGCGGATGTCGATGCCCGTCGGGCACACGGCCACGCAGCGACCGCAGTCCACGCAGTCCCCCGCGTTCGGGTCCTTCGCCTTGCCCCGGGGCTCGCCGCGGATGCGGTCATAGCCGACGACGAGGCTGTCCCGATCGGTCAGCGCCGACTGGAGGCGGCCGTAGGGGCAGATGATCAGGCAGAGCTGCTCCCGGAACCACGCGAAGTTGAAGTAGAGGATGACGCTGAACGCCGCCATCCACGTGAACGCGGTCGGGTGCTCCGCCGGCGAGCCTTGCACCATCTGGAGCAGGCTCGGCATCGACACGAAGAAGCTGAGGAAGATGTGGCTGATGACCAGCGCGCTGAGGACGAAGATCGCGTGCTTGAGGACCTTCCGCCAGGCCTTGTCGACGGTCCAGGGGCCATTGTTTCGGCGGATGCGGACGTTGCGGGGGCCCTCGATCCAGCGCTCGACGCGGCGGAAGACACCCTCGAGGAACACGGTCTGTGGGCACGCCCAGCCGCACCACACGCGGCCGAGGACGGTGGTCACGACGAAGAGCGTCAGCCCGACGCCAGTCAGGAGGAAGAAGACGAGCCAGAAGTCCTGGGCGTTGAAGGAGCTCCCGAACAGGTAGAAGCGCCGCGCGGGGACGTCGAGGAACACCGCCGGGCGACCGTTGATCGGGATCCACGGGAGGGTCGCCCAGATCGCGATCAGGACGGCGTAGACGACGTAGCGGGCCTTGACGAAGGGGCCTCGCACGTCGGCAGGGTGGACGTAGTTGCGGGTGCCGTCGCGCGCGACGGAGCTCGCGAGGTCGTCCACCACATCGAGGTGCACGTTGCTCATGGGAACTGCTCGCTTCCGTTCGGGAATGTAAGGAGTAGAGCCCTGGCGGCCACGCGCCAGGGGGGGCGAGACGCCTTCCGTCCCGCGGGGGCCCGCTCAGCCGGTCACGGGGTCCCCACGCGGCCCCCTCCCGCGGCGGCCATGGAGGCCGATCCGGCCCCGGTGCCAGCCGCGCCCCCGGCCTGGGATCCGGCTTCGCTCCCGGCCCCGGTGCCAGCCGCGCCCCCGGCCTGGGATCCGGCTTCGCCCCCGGCCTGGGATCCGGCTTCGCCCCCGGCCTGGGATCCGGCCTCGCCGGCGGAGCCGGCTCCGCCTCCTTCGCCTTCGCCGCGGGCTCCGGCCGTGCTCTCGGCACCGGGGCTGTCCTCCCCGCCCACCGCGTCGCCGGCCGCCGCTCCGGTCGCCTCGCTACCCTCCCCGGCGGTCTCCTCGGCCGTGTCGGCGCTCTGCCCGCCGCCCGCGGGCGCATTGGGATCGTAGGGGTCTCCCTGGGGCTCCTTGCCGTTGGCCACGTTCGTGTCCCGCATGGACAGGACGTAGGCGGTGGCCGCGCGGACCGGGGTCTCGCCGAGGATCGAGCCCCAGGCGGGCATCCCGTTCGGCCTGCCCTCGTGGATCGATGTGTAGATCTCGACGCCGGTTCCTCCGTAGAGCCAGTGGCTGTCGGTCAGGTTGGGGCCGATGTTCCCGCCTCCGTCCTCGCGGTGGCAGGCGACGCAGTTGCTGGCGAAGACCTCCTGGCCCGACGCGACCACTGCGGACTGAGAGGCGAGGCTCACGAGCGTCTCCTCGTCCACCTCGCCGCTCGCGGCCCGCTCCGCCATCTCCTCCGCGTACACGTCGGGCTGCAGCGGGCCCATCTCGTACTCGTGGTAGTAGAACCAGTAGAGCAGAGAGAAGACGATCGCCCCGTAGAACGTCGCGAGCCACCAGCGTGGAAGGCTGTTGTCCGCCTCCTCGATGCCGTCGTACTCGTGGACGATCTCGCCCTGGATGGCGTCATGCCGCTCGACGTCAGACACGGTCGGTCTCCTCTTCTCCTTCGAGCGGCAGGCGGGCTACCCGCTCGACGTGGTCTCGCCGGGCCGAGAGCGCCCACAGCACGGCGACCGAGAACATGGCGATGAACAGTAGGAGCGCGACGACCGGCCCCGTGGACGAGGCCTGATCGCCAAGGACGATCCGCGCGATCTCACTCATCGGAGGCCTCCTGCGGCTCCGCCTGGCTGACCTGGATCGGCGGACCGCCGACGTCCTCCGGGCCCGGCGTCCAGACCCGGCGTGGGCTGCCGAGGCGCTGCAGGTACGCGATCATCGCCACGAGCTGGCTCTCCTCGAGGGGCACGCTCACGCCGTCGGGGGGACCGTCCAACTCGACCTCCGTCCGGAGGCTCTCGGCGATGGCGCGCGCCTCGGACCGGGCCATCGCCGGCGCCGACCGCACCTCCTCGTCGGTGTAGGGAACGCCGATGATCTGTTGGGCCCGCAGGTACGCGCCGAGGGTGTCGAAGGCCACCGGCGTCGTGCGGAGGTGCGGGTAGGCGGGCATGATCGACCCAGGCGACGTGCTCCGCGGGTCGAGCATGTGGTTGTAGTGCCAGACCTGCCCCGCCTCACCGGGGTAGCGCTCGCTCTCCCGCGACAGGTCGGGGCCCGTGCGCTTGCTCCCCCACTGGAACGGGTGGTCCCACACGCTCTCCTCCAGCGTGGACACCGCGCCGTAGCGCGACGACTCCCACGTGAAGGGGCGGATCATCTGGGAGTGGCAGTTGTAGCAGCCCTCCGCGACGTAGATGTCCCGCCCCCGGAGCTCGAGGGCGGAGTAGGTCTGGTGGGTCGCCCCCTCGGCGACGCTGTTCATGCGGACGGCCATCGGGATGAGCTCGACGACCCCGCCGAGGACCACGCCCACCGTGACCAGGAGCGTGAACAGGAGCGCCTTGCCCTCGAGGATCCGGTGCCACCCGTGCTCGAC
This sequence comes from Sandaracinaceae bacterium, assembly GCA_050331215.1. Lineage (GTDB taxonomy): Bacteria > Myxococcota_A > Polyangia > Polyangiales > Sandaracinaceae > JBHJHB01. The sequence continues at coordinate 21,034 of JBHJHB010000011.1, forward strand.
CGACCGGCTGAGCTGGAGGGCGACGACGCCGAGCACCGCCGTCATCACCGCGACCACGGCGAACAGCGTGGACGCGAGCTCGTTGACCACCGCGATCGGGGCGACCAGGAGCCCGACGGCCACCGTCAGGAGCACCTCGCGGGAGGTGAGGACGGCGACCCAGCTCGGCTCCTCGGGCGGCGGCTCGACCACGACCTTCACCTCGGTGGTGGTCGGCTTGTGGCCGAGGGCGGTGACCACGAGGTTGTAGGCCATGATGACGAAGCCCACGAGGTAGAGGGAGCCGCCGACGAGCCGCGCCCAGTACATCGGCCGGATCGCGTTCACGGTCTCGACGAAGTTGGGGTAGAGCAGGCCGCCCTCCGCCGTCTCGGCGCGCCACATCAGGCCCTGGGTTACGCCGCCGACCCACATCGAGACGACGTAGATGAGGATGCCGATGGTCCCGATGTAGAAGTGGACGTCTGCCAGGCCGATGCTCTTGAGCTTGGTCCCGTACATCCTCGGCACGAGCCAGTAGAGCATCCCGGCCGCCATGAAGCCGTTCCAGCCGAGGGTGCCGCTGTGGACGTGCCCGATCGTCCAGTCGGTGTAGTGACTGAGAGAGTTCACGGACCGGATCGACAGGAGCGGTCCTTCGAAGGTGGACATGCCGTAGAAGGTCACGCCGACGGCGAAGAACTTGAGGACCGGGTCCTTCCGCAGCTTGTCCCAGGCGCCACGCAAGGTGAGCAGCCCGTTCAGCATCCCGCCCCAGCTCGGCGCCCAGAGCATCAGGCTGAAGATCATCCCCAGGCTCTGCGCCCACTCCGGCAGGGCCGTGTTCAGCAGGTGGTGCGGGCCGGCCCAGATGTAGATGAAGACGAGCCCCCAGAAGTGCACGATCGACAGCCGGTAGCTGAACACCGGTCGGTTCGCCGCCTTCGGGAGGTAGTAGTACATGATCCCGAGGATCGGCGTGGTCAGGAAGAAGGCGACCGCGTTGTGGCCGTACCACCACTGAACGAGGCCGTCCTGCACGCCGCCGAACAGGGAGTAGCTGAAGAGCGCTCCCACGGGCATCGCCAGGTTGTTGACGATGTAGAGCATCGCCACGGTGATGATCGTCGCGATGTAGAACCAGATCGCGACGTAGAGGTGCTTCTCGTTGCGCTGGGCCAGGGTCCAGAAGAAGTTCACCGCGAACACCACCCAGATCAGGGTGACGGCGATGTCGATCGGCCAGATCAGCTCGGCGTACTCCTTGCCCTGGCTCAGCCCGAGCGGGAGCGTGATCGCCGCCGCGACGATGATCGCCTGCCAGCCCCAGAAGTGGATCGAGCTCAACAGATCGCTGCCGAGCCGGGCCTTGGCCAGCCGCTGCGTCGAGTGGTAAACGCCGGCGAACATCATGTTGCCCACGAAGGCGAAGATCGCCGCGTTCGTGTGGAGCGGGCGCAGGCGTCCGAACGTCAGCCACGGGGCGAAGTTCGCCGGCCAGTAGGCGAGCTGAAGCGCGACCACGACGCCGACCAGCAGGCCGACGATGCCCCACAGCACCGTGGCCCAGGCGAACTGCCGGACGACGGTGTCGTTGTAGACGACCGTCACCGTGCGCGCCTCACCGGATCCATTCCCCATCAGCTTCTCCTCTTGGCAGATGCGTCTTCGTGGTCCGTGGCGCCGTCCGGCGGCGCCGTCGTGGCGTCCTCGTCCTCGAGCGGAAGGAGGGCGAGCCGGTCCGAGTGCTCGAAGGTCCCCTGGCGGACCGACCAGACGAACAACCCCACGCCGCCCGCCGCCAGCGCCAGGCTGACACTGACCGTGATGATCAGGACTTCCATGATCGACTCCGTGCCAGAACGGCGACGGTGAACCCGATCGTGGAGAGCGAGCTCAGCGGCATCAGCACCGCCGCTACCCACGGCTCCACGAGACCCAGGTACGCGAGCACCAGAGCGACCGCGTTATAGACGATCGCGAAGGCGAGGATTCGCCGAACCACGACCCGAAGCCTCACGGCGGTGTCGAGGAGGTGTCGGATCGGGGCCAGGCCGGCGGTCACGAAGTAGAAGTCGGTCTTCGCCGGCATGAACGGGCGATCGATCGCGGGCGTCCCCGAGACGTGGGCGACCTCGGCCACCAGGCTGTCGTTGATGCCGTCGCCGACGAACAGGGTGTGCTCGGGGTCGTGCGCGCGGAGCCACCGCGCCTTGTCCCCGGGGGAGCAGCCGCCGACCGCGCGATCGTCCGGCACGCCCAGGGCGGCCGCGACGCGATGCACCTTGGCCGGGTCGTCGCCGCTGAGGATGCGGAGGTCGAGGCCCCGGGCGGCCAGCCGCTCCAGCTCGGCGCGGCTGTCCGGCCGGAGCGCCTCCTCGGTGACGAAGCAGGCCAGCGGGCGACCGTTCCGGGCGAGCACGAGGTCCACCTCGGGCTCCACCGTCGCCTCCGGCGCGGCCCAGTCGGGCCGACCGAGGCGCCAGAGCGCGCCCTCGGCGAACGTCTGGAGGCCTGCTCCCGCCGCCTCGTGCACCGGGAGGCTCGTGTCGAGGCGCTCCTCGCCGGCCAGCGCGTCAACGATCGCCGCGCTCTTCGGGTGGGTGCTGCGCAGCGCGAGGTCCGCGAGCAACGCGCGCTCGGCGTCCGTCAGGCCGGCCAGCGGCGCGGCGTCCCGCAGCCGCGGACGGCCGGTGGTCAACGTCCCGGTCTTGTCCAGCACGACCTGGCGCACGGCCGCCGCGCGGTCGAGAAGCGTCTCGTGGCGCACGAAGAGGCCCACGCGCCGCAGGCCCGCCTGGGCGAGCTCGTAGGCGAGGGGGGTCGCGATCCCGAACGCGCAGGGGCACGTGACGACCAGGACGGCGGTGGTCACGGCGACGGCGCGGCTCGGGTCGCCGGTCAGGCCCCACCAGAGCACGAAGGCGCCCGCCGCGGCGACCAGCACGCCGACCACGTACACGCGGCTCAGGCGGTCCCAGAAGCGCCCGCCCCCCGCCTCCCGCTCGGTCGAGGCCGACAAGAGGTCGAGGAGCGTCGAGGTCGAGAAGGGCTCGGCGGCCCTGACGCGGAGGGCCTCGCCCCCCGCGTTGAAGGCCCCGGCGGGGATGGCGCCGTCCCGACGCACCACCCGCGGCTCGCTCTCGCCGTCGATCCAGTCGAGGCGGAACGCGCCTCGAGCCGAGCACAGCCGCCCGGCGACCGGGAGCAGGTCGCCGGGGGCCAGGAGCAGCTCGTCACCCTCCTCCACGGCCCGGCAGCGGACCCGCTCGACGCGACCTCCGCGAAAGAGGCGCCGCGTCCAGAGCCCATCGACCCCATCGCTGGCGAGGAGCCGGGCCCGGTTCTGCGCCACGACCCGCTCCCGGAGCCAGCGCCCTCCGAGCATCAGCGCGACGAACACGGCCAGGCTGTCGCCATAGGAGCCCTCGCCCGCGTCGGTGGCGAAGGACCACGCGGAGCCTCCGAAGGCCAGGAGGATGCCGACCGCGATCGGCAGGTCCAGGTGGAGGAGCCCCCGCCGCAGCGCTCGCCAGGCGGAGCGGAAGAACGGCCAGCCCCCGATCGCGACCGTCGCGGCGGCCATCGCGAAGGCGAGCTGCCGGAACAGGTCGTAGAGCGGCCCCTCCTCCAGGCCGAGGTACTGGGCGACCGCGAAGAGCGTCGTGTTCATGGCGAGCGCGGCGCTCAGGCCCAGGCGGACGCTCAGGTCGTCCGCCGCCATGGAGCGCTCCTTCAGCGCCGGGCCGAGGCGGTAGCCGAGCTCCTCCACCTCCGCCACGAACGTCCGCAGCGGGAAGGCCGGGCCGACCACCAGCTCGAGGCGGCCACGGCTCGGGTTGACGACGCAGCGCGCCCCTCCGGCGTGGCGGGCGAAGAGCTGCTCGATCAGCCATACGCACGCCGTGCAGTGGATCCCCTGCACGTCCATCGCGAGGCGCCAGAGCCCGGTCGTCGCCCCGAGCTCCGCCTCGAGGGGATCGAGCCACCCGCGGTCCGTCCCGCCGTCCTCCCCGACGGGGAGCCCGACCGCGGCGCCCCGCAGCTCGTAGAAGCGGTCGAGGCCGGCATCGCGCAGGACCGCGTGCACCCGCGCGCATCCTGCGCAGCAGAAGGGGTCGCTCCGGCCGCCGTCGATCGGAGTGCCGCAATGCAAGCAGTCCACCCGGCGGAGGGCTCCGGAGCCCGGAGCTCCTGGGCGCACGTCGCGTCTCGCCAAGGTCCGCTCCCGCATCACGCCCGCACGACTCCCGCTGCTAGCAGACCCCAGGCCAGGACCGCACGGCGGCGCTGTCCGCACCCGCCCGCGCGTCTCGCGCAACCGTTGCGTCGTCCACTCGGAGATTGACGAATGATGTGCGGCGCATGGCGTGCAGTCCGTTCCGCGGTCCGGGAGGCTGTTCCGCCGGAGCGCTAGGGGCGGTAGGGCGGTTTTCGCGGATGGCAAGCCGCCGGACGGCGGTTTGCGGGCGGAACTCCCTGGCAGCTCCGTCGTACCGTGGTACGCCTGCCCGTCGCGGCCTCCTGTCCGCCAGCGGCGGGCCCGGCCGGGGACAAGGAAGGCGACCATGGCCCAGCTCCGAGTACGCGATCTGATGACGTCGGAGGTTCGCTCGGTGGACGTGAGCGACACTCTCACCGAGGTCTACGACGTTCTGGACGACCTTCACGTGCGTCACGTTCCGGTCGTGGACGAGGACGGGGACCTGGTCGGGCTGATCACTCACCGGGACCTGTCGAAGTACGCCATGGCGTCCCTGGAGCAGCTGCCGGTCAGCAGCCAGCGCGAGGCGCTGTCGGGGATCGGGGTGGGGGAGCTGATGGCGAAGGACCCCGAGTGCGTCGGCCCGGACCTCCTCCTCGAGGAGGCGGCCAACATGATGCTCGAGAACAAGTTCGGCTGCCTGCCGGTGACGGAAGACCGACGCCTGGTCGGGATCCTGACCGAGGCCGACTTCGTGAAGTACGTGCGTGACTCGCTCGCGGAGTAATCGAAGCCGAGCCCGCCCCTCCCGTCCCTCGGCGAAGAAGAAGAAGTCGAGGGCGGCGGAGGTGTCGGCGCCCGAGCCCTCGGCGGAGCCGCCGCCCGAGCCGACGCCGGAGGCGGAGGCCCCGCTCGCGGACGACGACCTCCTCGAGGGCGCCGAGGAGGAGCTGGAGGAGCTGACCGCGGAGGACCTCGCGGCGCTCCTGCGCCTGACCGAGGGGCTGCCCCGGGACCCCCCGCCGGCGGCGCCGGAGCAGCCGCCCTCCTCGGTCCGGTTCCTCAACGTGCTGATCGAGAGCGAGCGGCTGGAGCTGGCCGAGGGGGCCGACGTGGCCACCCTGGCCGCGGTGGTCGAGCCCTTCATCGAGGGGCGCGGGCGGGCGGAGACCCGCGCCGAGGCCTTCCTGAACGCCCTGATCGACCGCGACGAGGTCGTCGACATCTACGTCACGGACGAGGAGCTCGTCGCGATCCTCGAGAAGTGGTGACGACAGGCCCGGCGACCGGCGCGGCCCGGTCGGCTCTCAGCCTGCGAAGGTGCGGACCGACGCGACGTAGGTGCCGAGGGCGACCACGGCGCCCGCGAGGAGCGCCGCCCCGAGGAAGAGGGCGGCGGCCAGGCGCCGCAGCCCCGGATCCCCGCGGGGCGCCCCGAGGGCGCAAGCCGCTCCGCCGAGCGCGAGGCACAGCGCCATGAAGGCGAGGTGCTCCTTCGTCTCGAACAGAAGACCGGCCGTACGGCTGGCGAAGAAGAGCGGGCGCCGGACCTCGGCGCGGTAGGGCTCGTAGAGGCCGATCCCGAGGCCGAAGGCCAGCGTGACCAGGCCCGTGCTGAGGGTGACGGCCCAGCGCATGCCTCGGGTGAGTGGCCGCCCTCGGCGGAGCAGCAGCGCCGGATGGATCAGCGCGACGGCGGCGAGGACCCCGAGGTGGCCGTGGATGTCCGTCAGGAGGCGCAGCAGGCTCACGGGAAGTGCCAGGCCAGGGCCGCGAGCGCCACGACCACGGGCACGACCCAGCGCCACGGTGCGACGCGTGGGCCCGCCCCCCTGGGCCCGCTCCGCCCGACCACCAGCGCGATCACCGCCCCCCACCAGAGCGCGACGCCCGCGCGCCAGTAGAGCGCCGTGTGGGCGTCGGCGAGGATCAGGGTGGGGTCGGCGGGCACCGGCGCTCGCGCCACCTCGAAGAGGCGCGCGGCGACGTAGGCGACCGGCGCCGCCACGGCGAAGGCCGCGCCGGCGCGGGCGAGGCGTCGTCGCAGCTCAGTCACCTGGCTTCGTCTCGCCCTCGGGCCGGCTCGGCGAGCCCTCCGCGTCGCCCCGATCCTCCGCCGCGCCCCCGCGTGCCGCGTCCTCGACGAGCAGGGTCACGGCGCTGAGCACCGCCCCGCCGGCCACCGTGGAGAGGAAGAGGAAGTCGACGAAGCTCCCCACCGACGAGCAGCTCGCGCTCTCCCCGAGGTGAACCGAGAGCACCCGCCCTTGGTCCTCGGGGTCGGGGGGGTCGTCCCGGCGCGGTCGATCGGCGTGGCTCATGCGAACCCGAACAGGTGAGGGGCCGCCTCCAGCGCGAGATACCCCAGCGCGCCATGGGCCGCCACCGCTGCCGTCCCCAGGGCCCAGCGCCATCCCTTCGGGGCGCGGCGGGCGTGGAGCGCGGCCGAGGTCCATGCGCTGAGCGCGAGGAGCGCGGCGCTGCCCGCGGCGACGAGAGCGAAGGGGACGGCGGCGGCCGGCTCGTAGCGCTGGGCCAGCCAGACCGGGAACGCGAGGAGCAGGGCGACCAGCCCCACCCGCAGCGGCGCGAAGGCCCGGCGGAGCGCGGCGGCGGAGACCAGGTCGCGCCGCCCCGCGGCGACGCAGAGGGCGGTGAAGCCGACCAGCAGGGCCCACGCGATGGGGCGCCCCCACCGGCGCCGCGCGGCCCGCCGGAGCGAACGGTGGGTCGGCGTGCCGGCCATGCCCTCCTCGGCGAGCAGCGCGGCCCCCCGGCCGGGGGCGCCCTGGATCGCCATCGCCCGGGCGACCCCTGCCCGGGCGGTGGCTCGCTCCGTGTCCGCCACGTCCGGCTCCTGCAGGAGCGCGCGGTAGGCCGCGGCGGCCCGAGCGCCGTCCCCGGCCGCCAGCCAGGCCTCGCCGAGCAGGACGCGGGCCTCGCGCCGCACCAGCCCGGCCGGGAAGGCCGCGACGGCCGCCTCGAAGCCCTCCACCTCGCTCGGCGTACGCCGCTCTTGGGCGAACGCGAGGGTCGTGGCCAGGGGCGCGTAGCCGCCGGCTGAGCGGGCCGTCAGGTAGGCGAGCCTTCGTCGGGCGACGCGACCCAGGCGGCTCGACGGCGCCGCCTCGAGGACCGCGCGGTAGGCCTCGGCGGCCGCGGCGAGGTCGAGCGCGCGCTCGGCCGCGCGGGCCTGGCCGTAGAGGGCGGCCGCGTCCGACGGAGAGGCCTGAGCGTGTGGGGCCTGAGCGTGCCCGGTGGCCGTGCCGGCGGCCAGGCCGAGCCCGAGCGCCGCCGCCCACGCGCCGTGCGCCAGAGGACTCCTCCGGTGCCTGCGCCTAGGGCTTGCGCAGCTCGAAGCGGTCGATGACCTGGCCACTCAGGGCGTTGTAGGCCGAATAGCGGAGCGTGCGATCCTCGACCTCCACCAGGACGTAGGGACGCACCCGCTGGCCGGTGAAGGACGTCGGGCACTCGGTGCTGACGGGGTAGAGCTCGGCCCCCACGCCCGCCGCCACCACGTAGACCGTCCCGCTCGGGCGCCCCTGGGGGGCGTAGGTGGGCCGGCCGTTCGTATCCGAGCCCGCGACGATCCCCTGCCCGGCCTCCAGGCCCCGGATCGGCTGGGAGCGCTCGTAGACGTGGTTGTGCCCCGTGAAGACCATGTCGACGCCGTGCTCGTCGAAGACCGGCTGCCAGGCGGCGCGGAGCGAGGTGTCCGGGCGGTGGTTGCTCTGGCACGTGTAGAACGGCCGGTGGTGGACCACGAACACCCACGGGGTCACGTCCCGGTCCACGGCGGCCAGGTCCGCCCGCATCCACTCGGCCTGCGCCCCCGCCAGGACCGCGTTGCTCAGCACCGTGTCGTTGAGCACCACGACGTGGGCGTTGGCGTAGTCGAAGCTGTACCACTCCTCGCCCTGGGCGCGCTCCTCGGGGCTCTGCTCCTGGGGGAAGGCGAACTGCGCGACGAAGTTCACGGCCAGGGCGTCGTGGTTTCCGTTGGCCATCATGAACGGGGTCCGCGCGAGGCTGTCCTGCACGTCGAAGTCGCCGGTGGACGCCTCGAAGAACAGGTCCCAGTCCGCCTGGTTCAGGCCGAGGAACACCGCGTCGCCGCTGAAGAGCTGGAGGTCGACGCCCGCGTCGAAGATCGCCTGCTGGGTCAGCGGCCAGCTGTTCTCGAGGTTGTTGCGGCTGTCGCCGGTCGCCGAGAAGGACCACGGGGCGGTCGACCCGATCGCGGGGCCGGTCGTGACGTCGAAGACCTCGCTCCAGTGCCCCGGCCCGCCGACCTTGTAGTAGTAGGTCGTGTCCGGGCTCAGCCCGCAGACGTGGACCTCGTGGACGCGGGTCCCGGCGCCGATGCCGCGGAACAGGATCTGGTGGCCGTTGCTGCCCTGCACGAGGCCTCGCGGCGCCTCGGCGGCCTCCACCGTGGCGCGGTCCGGGCCGTAGAGGATGCGGGACGCGAGGGTGCGGATGCCGCTACGCCAGTTGACGGCGAAGGTCCTCGAGCTGTCCGAGGCGAAGCTGACGTGGACGTGATCCACCGCGTCGTCGTCGTCGAAGAAGTCGACGCCGCGCCTCGTCTCGCTGACCTCGGGCGTGCTGACCTCGTAGTCGCAGCCGGCCGGCGTGTAGGTGAGCTGGCTCGGGACGGAGGCGTCCCCGAAGGGCTGGAGCCCGGTCGGCTGGCAGGCGGCGAGGCCCAAGCTCAGCGCGAGCGCCGCCGCTCTTCTGGCGCGGGGGCCCGCGGGCGGGCTGGCGGAACCCTGCTGCACGTCCACCTCCGAGCGCGACCCTGGGGCGTCACAGCCCCGCGGTCAACTGGAGCCACAGGATATCGTTGCGGATGGCGCGGATCGTCCCCTCCGGCGTGACCACCGTCTCCGCCTCGAGGTTGAGCTGGTAGTTGATGCCGAAGCGCAGGCTCTGCACGCCGGTCGGGAAGTAGTTGATCCCGAAGGTGAACCGGTAGCGGCTCGGCGGGTTGTCGGAGTCCGTGTAGTTGGCCGGGGCCACGTAGCCGGGCGTGTTGCGCCCGCCGCCGAAGAGCGGGCCGCCGAAGGCGCCCCCGAACTTGCGCCGGTTCACGTGGGGCGACGCCGGGTCGACGTAGTCCGCCCGCACCAGGAGCTCGAGGTTCATTCCGTCGAGGGGGAAGGCCGGTCGCGGCAGGACGTACTGCACCTGGACGTGCCCGCCCCGGGACACGAAGTCGAGGCGCGCGTTCGGGTCGTCGGGGGGCGGGTTGGGCGACGGGTTGCCGGGGCATCGGCCCGACGTCGCCAGGAACGCGCCGCCCTCGAAGGTGCCCGGGCTGTTCCGGTACCACACCCAGCCCGCCGACGCGTACAGCCCGCGGAAGCGTAGCTCCGCGTCGACCGTGAACCCCCGGTTCCAGTTCCCCCGGTCGTCGCAGTTGGAGTAGAGGCTCAGCGCGGTGCCGAGGCGCGGCCGGAGGCTGTACGCGATGTCGCTCTCCGCCTCCTCGCCCCGCGGGAAGCCGAGGACGTGGAGCTGCAGGCGGAGGGCGAGCAGGAACACGTCGTCGTTGTTCTGGGGCACGTTCGCGCCGCGCCCGACGAAGGCGCCGGCCCGGTACTCGAGGACCGGCAGGGTCGCGTCGGGGCTCAGGTCGCCGAAGTAGCCGAAGAACATCCCGCCGATGTCGCGCGGGGACAGGTAGCGCAGGAAGTTCCGGTCCGGATTGACCGGGACGTAGATCGGCCGGTCGATGAACCCGAGGTTGAGCTCGTTGAAGCTGTAGACCCGCAGGCTCGGGACCAGGAACTGGCCGAGGCGGATCTGGAGCTCCTGGAGGATCGGGATGTCGAGGTAGGCGTCCTGCAAGAGGGCGGTCGGCGTCAGCTCCACCTCGATCCGGATCAGGAGGTAGCGGTCGAGGCGGGCCCGCAGCCCGGTGCGGGCCCGCTGGAGGAACCAGCCGCTGTCGGTCAGGGGCGAGTTCTCGTCGCCGAGGGCCAGCCGGGCGATGAAGCCGGGCTGGGCGAAGGCGGTCAGGTCGAGCCACCGCTCGGGCTCGCCGTCGGGCTCCCCGTCGCCGTCCTCGTCGTCCGCCTCCTGGGCCCAGACGCGGTTGTCCGCGGCCGCGCGGGCGGGGCAGGCGGCGGCGGCCAACGCGAGGAGGAGGGCGGAGCGCGCGGCGGCGCCCCGGCAGACGGGGGCGCGGGGCAAGGTCCGCCAGGGATCGCCCGACGCCTTGGCGCGCACGTGACGCCTCGATGGCCCCGTCGCAACAGGCCCCGCGCCGCTCGTCGGCCTCATCGCCGGCGCACCCGAGGGCACTCGGGATCGGGTTGGAAGGCGTCCCCCGTCAGCGCGCCGGCGACGATCCGGCAGCCGCCCCGGCAGGACGCGAAGAACGCGCAGCTCGCGCAGGGCTCGGGGGGCTGCTGCGCGAAGGCGCGGAAGGCCTCGATCGCCGGGTCGGCCTCCCACGCCTCCGGAAACGGCCGGCCGCCGTCCTGCCAGAAGCTGCAGGGCGCGCTGGCCCCGTCGGCCCGGACCGCGAGGAGGGAACGCCCCGCCTCGCAGCCGTAGACCGCGAAGCGCCGGACGTCCTCCGGCCGCACCGCGTCTGCGCCGGCCAGGAACGGTAGCAGGGCGCAGTCGATCCGAAGCCCGAGGCGGCTCGTGCGGCTCAGCGCCGCGAGGCGCGCCGGGAACGCGTCGACCTGCGCCGCGGTCATCCGCTCCGCCAGGTAGGTCAACGAAGCGCGCCCCGAGGGCTTGAAGCGGAGGAGCTGCGCCTCCACCGCGCCGAGGCGCTCCGCGCGCTCCACCGTGTCCTCCAGCGCGTCGATGCTCCGGCGCGTCAGCACCACGTTGACGCCGAAGGGGACCCCGGCCGCGGCGAGGTGCGCCATCGCTCGCTCGGCCAGCGCCGTCGCGTCGTGGCCCCGGACCGCGCGGTAGGCCTCCGGGCCTCCGTCGTAGCTCACGTTGACCTGCGCGAAGGCGCGGAGCCCGGCGGCCCGCTCCGCGCTCAGGCCCCGGCCGCTCGTCGTGACCGTGGGCACCAGGCCGAGGGCTCGCGCCCGGGCTCCGAGCGCCCCGAGGTCGGGCCGCAGGGTCGCCTCGCCACCCCCGAACGCCACCCGGAACACCCCGGCCGCGGCGAGGGCCTCCAGCCGGGCCTCGACCTCGGCGAAGGTGGGCTCGTGCCCGTCCGGGGTCGCGTCGAGGTAGCAGGACCGGCAGCCGGCGGGGCAACGGGCCGTGGCCGCGACGTGCACCTCGACCGGCGCGCTGAGCGCCTCGACGTCGAGCCCCGGGTCCGGCCCCGACCAACGTTCCCCTCCGTCGACGCCCAGGCGCCGGGCGAGGGCGCGGTCCACGGCGACCACCGCCGGCGGCGTCTCGAGCTGGACGAGAGCCCCGAACGCCTCGGGGCGGGCGCGCGCCGGGCGCCGGTCGGCGGGGTCGACCATGGCGGATCGATAGCATCCCCCGTGGCCATCCCTCGACGGGGGCACGCCCCGCGGCTACGCCACCCGCGATGCGGGTCCTGACGCTCGCCCTTTCGCTCGTCGCCGTCGCCGTCGCCGTCGCCGAGGCCCAGGCCGCGCCGACGCCGGCCGACCGGGAGGCCGCGCTCCGCACGCGGGCGGGGGACCTCGCGCGGCAGGCGGGGCGCCTCGCCGAGGCGGCCGACGACTACGCCGCCGCGGACGCCCTCGCGCCGTCGGAGGCGCGCCTGTGGGCACGCATCGAGGTCCTCACGGCGCTGCGCAGCGACGAGGAGCTCGCCGAGGCGTACGCCGCCTACCTGGCGCGCTACCCGGACGGCCCTCGCGCCGCGGAGGTGCGGGCCCGCCTGGCGATCCTCCGCGGGCCCGCCGCCGCCGGGCCGGCCGAGGGCGGGGGCGCGGGGGCCGTCGACATCGGGCCGGCCGCCGCCGAGGGCCCCGAGGGCGAGCGGCCTTCGGGGCGCAAGGTGATCGACGAGCCGTGGTTCTGGGCGGTGATCGGGATCGGCGCCGTGTCCCTCCTCGTGACGACGCTGGTCCTCGCGGGGTCGGGGGGGGTGCAGGACCCGCTCCCGGGCGACGGCGGCTTCGTCGTGCGCACGGTGGTCGAGGGGCCGTGAGGCCGCGGCCCGCCCTGTACGCCGCGGCGCTCGTCGCCGCGTGCGCCAGCCCCACGCCGCGCACCCAGGTGATGGTCGAGCTCGACGTCGACGACGCGCTGCGCCCCTCGGTCGCGTCGGTCGAGGTCGTGGTGTTCGGGGGCCCCGCGGCGGAGGACCCGCGCCTCTACCCGCGCCGCTACGGCGCCACGCTGCGGCCGGCGGACCTGCCCCGCCGCATCGCGCTCGTGCCCCTCGAGGACGACCGGCGCGGCTGGCGCATCGAGGCGGTGGCGCGCGACGACGGCGGCGCGCCCCTCAGCGCGGCCCGGGTGGCCGGCGGCTATGCCGAGGAGCGCACCGTGCGCCTCCCGGTGTCGATCGAAGCGGCGTGCCAAGGGGTGGCCTGCCCGCCCGAGCAGGCGTGTCGAGGCGGGGAATGCGGCGACCTCGCGGTCGACGTGGACGCGCTGCCCGACTACCCCGAGCCCTGACCCCCGGGGTGGCGCCGCCTTGAGGTCAGGGGTCGGGACCGGTCACCCTGTCCTTCGATGGACGTCTTCGCGGAGCTCGCCGCCTTCTGGAATCTGGAGCTCTTTCGCCTGGGGTCGACGCCGGTCACGCCGGTGTCGGTCCTGGTCTTCCTGGTCACGCTCGTGGTCAGCATGCTGCTCGGGCGGCTGGCCCGCTCGCTGATCCGGCGGGTCCTCGGGCCCCGGCCCGGCATCAGCGAGGGGGTCACCTACGCGATCGGGCGGATCGTCCAGTACACGGTGATCCTGGTCGGGGTCCTGGTCGGCCTCGAGAACGTGGGGATCTCGATCACCGCGTTCGCTGCCTTCGGCGCGGTCCTGAGCGTGGGCATCGGCTTCGGGCTGCAGAACATCGCCCAGAACTTCATCAGCGGCCTGATCCTGCTCCTCGAGCGGCCGGTCGAGCGGGGCGACTTCGTCGAGCTCGGCGGAGTGGTCGGGCACGTCGACGACATCGCGATGCGCGCGACCCGGGTCATCACCCTCGACGGCATCAGCGTGCTCGTCCCCAACAGCGAGCTGATCACGAGCAACGTCAGCAACATGTCGGCGCCGACCAAGCGCACCCGCGTCCGGATCGAGGTGGGCGTCGCCTACGGCTCGGACACCGCGAAGGTCCGGGAGTGCCTGCTCCGGGTGGCCCGGGAGCACCACCACGTGCTCGACAGCCCAGCGCCCAAGGTGTTCTTCGAGGGCTTCGGCGACAGCAGCCTCGACTTCATGCTGGGGGCCTGGGTGGCCGACCCGGCCCACCGCCCGGAGACGAGCAGCGACCTCCGCTTCGCGGTCGACCAGGCCTTCCGGGACGAGTGCATCACCATCCCGTTCCCCCAGCGTGACCTTCACGTCGTGAGCGGCGCGGATGCGCTGCGCGCGTCGAAGGACACGACGGATGACGCGGGCGCGAACGGCTCCGCCCTCGCCGCCGGGGGAGACTGAGCGCCGCGGGAGCGGAGAATGGGCATCGCGACCGGGGCGTCGGAGGACGGCATGGCCATGGATCGAACGGGGACAGTGCAGGGGCGGATCGCCCTGGTCGCGGGGCTCGCCCTCGCCCTCTCGGCCCTCGGGGGCCTCGCCCCCTCCGTGGCGGCCGCCGACGAGGCGGAGGTGCAGTACCGGCTCGCGCTCCGGCACAAGCGCGCCGGTCGCGACGAGCAGGCGCTGGCGGCCGCGCGGGAGGCGGTCCGCCTCCGGCCGAGCCACACCGCGGCCCACTTCACCATCGGGACCCTCGAGCGGCGAGCGGGCAACCTCGACGCGGCGCTCCGGTCCTTCCAGCGCGTGATCGAGCTCGACGGGCGGAACGCCCCGGGGCACGCGATGGTCGGGGCCGTCCTCGCCCGGATGGGTCGCTGCCAGGACGCGGTCGGGTCCCTCCGCCGGGCGGTGGAGCTCGACGCGTCCGACGCCTCGAGCTGGTCGAACCTGGGGGTCTGCCTTCGGCGGCTCCGGCGCACCACGGAGGCCCTGGCGGCCTACCGCGAGGGGCTGCAGCACAACCAGGACGACCCGGAGCTCCTCAACAACTACGCGGTGGTGCTGCGGCGGCTCGGGCGGCCGGAGGAGGCGATCGCGATGCTCCAGGGCGCGCTGGCGCGCCACCCGGAGCACCCGGACTTCAACCGCAACCTCGCGATCGTGTACCGCACGCTCGGCCGGTGGGCCGACGCGGTCCCCCACTACGAGGCGGTTCTCGCGGGCCGGCCCGACGACACGGGCGCGCTGTTCGACGTGGCCTACTGCTACGAGCAGCTCGGGCGGGACGAGGACGCGGTGCGCGCCTACCGGCGGTACATCGAGCTCGAGCGGGGCAGCAACGCCGACGGCGTCGAGGCGGCGGAGGAGCGGCTCGAGGCGCTCTGAGCCTCGCCGCGGCCGCCTTGGGTGCCGTCAGACGGGGAGGCCGAGCACGCGCAGCGGCGCCATCGCCAGGGCGGCGAGGCCCCGCGCGGCGCCCCGCCGGTCCGCGGACCGCCCCTCGACCACCCCCTCCGCCACGCCGAGGATCGCGGCGACGAGGATGTCCGCGTGGATGCCGAGCGTGCCGAGGTGGGGCCGGAGCGCGTCGGGCGGCCCGCAGCGGTCCCGGAGGTACTGGAACATGTCGGCGCGGAGCTGGGTGTGGAGGTGCCCCATCACCCGGCCCAGGGCGTCGGGGCTCCGGCGGTAGCGCAGGAACAGGTCAACGAGGTCGGCCTCCTCGCTGAACAGCGCGAGCACCTCCTCGAAGCGCGCCGTGAGCGCGTCCAGGTCGGTCTTCGGGTCGCTCCTCAGCGCCGCCATCCAGCGGGCCATCGACTCCCGGAGGGCCTGGCCGGACTTCTCCGCGAGCTCCTCCTGGAGGTGGTCCGGGTTCTTGAAGTGCGCGTAGAACCCGGACTGCACGATCCCCGCCTCGCGCGTGAGGCGGACCGTGGTCAGGGACCCCGGGCCCTCGGTCCGGAGCAGCTCGACCGCCGCCTCGAGCATGCGGTCGCGGGTCTGCTCTCGACTGCGCCGCCGGCGCCGGCCCTCACTCATGGAGCGCGCCCTCGGCCTCGACGTCGGATGCCGGTATCGAAATCACGGGAGGTCGGGGCAGCTTAGCATCGCGCGCGGACCGGCGCGGAGTTGTGGGGCGCGCCTCCCGGGCCGCCTCGACGGCGCCGAGGCACTGCCGGAGCAGGTCCCCGGCGCTATCCTTCGGGCGTGGGTGGAGGCCCCGAATCGCCCGAGCTCCGGGTCCATCGCGGGGACGACCCCCGCATCGGCCGGATCCTGGAGCTGATCGACGAGGCGGCCCGCCCCCGCCCGCTGCCGGAGGTCCTCGGGGCGCTGTGCGCGGAGGTGGCGCTGGTGGTCGCCGCTCCGGTCGCGTCGGTGTACGTCCGGGAGCGGAGCGACGGGGAGGGCGACACCGCCGCCGGGACCGAGGAGCTCGTGCTGCGCGCCAACGTCGGCTTCCCGGGCCGCGCGATCCATCGCGTCCGGCTCGCGATCGGCGAAGGCATCACGGGCTTCGCGGCCGAGTGCATGCTGCCCGTGACCGTGTCGGGGGCCCCCGGCGACGTGCACTACAAGCCGGTCCCGGGCCTCCCGGAGGAGGAGTACCCCACGTTCCTGGCCCTCCCGGTGCTCGTCGGCCGGCGCGCCGAGGCGGTGGTGGTGCTCCAGCGTCGCGTCGACCACCCCTTCTCCGAGCACGAGGTCGTGCTCGCGACGGCCCTGACCACGGCCTTCGCCTACGCCCTCGAGCGGGCCCGGGCGGGCCGCAACACGCGGGGCGGTCGGGCATCGCGGACCGCGCGCCTGATGGGCCAGGGCCTCGCCCCCGGGCGGGCGCTGGGCCGAGCCGAGACCGCAGCCACCTTCGAGGGGCTGGCGGCTCTGGCCCGAGCCCGCGGCCTGACCGACGACGGGCTCTCCGGCGAGGAGCGCTCCCGCGCCGTCGCCAGCGCGGTCAAGCAGACCGGGCGGGTCCTCGCGCGCGCCCGTCGCGACCTCGAGGGCTCGCTCCCGCCCGCTGACCGGGGGCGGCTCGAGGCGCTCGCGCTCGTGTGGGACGACCAGCGCTTCGTCCGCGAGCTGGCGGCCCGGGCCAAGGAGGAGCCCAACCCGGTCGACATCCTGCGGGACATGGCTCGCGCCTACGCTCGCGCGCCCTACGACGTCGCGGGGCCGGAGGAGGTCAACCGGAGCCTGCGCGAGCGGTCCGGCGAGATGGAGGCGCTCTGCCTCCAGGTGGCCGCGCGCGTGGTCGACGTGCGGCTCCCGGCGCAGGGGGCCGCCCTGCTGCTGCCGGCGGAGCTCCCCGCGCTGTGGGCCCTCGCGGCAGCCAGCTCCCGCGCCACGGCCATCGCGGTCGGCGGCGCGGTCGATGCCGAGGGCCCCGGGGTCGCCGTCGCGCGGGCGGCCGGGCTGCCCGTCGTGGCGGGCGTCGCCGGCCTCTACGCCTGGGCCCGCGAAGGCGACCGGCTCCTGGTGGACGCGGTCGATGGCCTGGTCTGGGTCAATCCGAGCGCGACCGCGATCGCCCGCTTCCGGCGCGGCGGGGCGCCCTAGTCACCTGCCCCGGCGATTCGGGATGGACGACTCCCTGCTCTTCCAGGTGACGAGCGCTCCTCGCCGGTCTACTAGCGGTATTGGCTTCGGGACCGCGGCGCGGCCGGATGTGTTGTGGATGATACCTCGCCGGGGGCGACCCGACGGAGGAACGCGCTATGGTCTGCCCATGCCCCGCCTGCGCGTCCTGGGCTTCCCGGTTCGGATCCGGCCGATCTTCCTCGTCGTGGTGGGGCTGCTGGGCGTCGCCGGGATGCGCGGACAGCCGGGCGCGCTCGCGGACCTCGGCCTGTGGATGGTGATCGTGCCGCTGTCGATCCTCTGGCACGAGCTCGGCCACGCGGTCGCGGCCCGCGCGTTCGGCCACCGCGCCTCGATCGAGCTCTACGGGCTGGGGGGCGTGACCGTCTGGGGCGGAGGCGAGGCGACGACGCCGTGGCAGCGCATCGTGGTGTCCGCGGCGGGACCGTTCGCAGGTCTCCTGCTCGGCACGGCGGTCTTCCTGCTCCAGCTGCCCTTCGGCGTGGACGAGGCCTCGGTGGTCGGCCGCGCGGTGACGCTCCTGCTGTACGCGAACGTGCTCTGGAGCCTGGTCAACCTCGTCCCGATGCTGCCCTGGGACGGGGGGCTGATCCTGGCCGCGGGGCTGGATCTCGTGACCCGTGGCCGCGGGCTGAGGGCCGCGGGCGCGGTCACGGTGGTCCTGGCCGGGATCGCGACCGCCGCTTCGCTCTACCTCGCCTTCCAGTCCCCCGGGTGGCTGTGGATGGCCTACCTCTCCGGCCTGTCAATCCTGGCCGGCTGGCGGGCTCTGGCCTACGTGCGCCAGGCCCAGGCCCCGCCGCCGAGCCCCGCGCAGACCGAGGAGGCGCTGCGCCGGACCTTCGCCGAGCGGGTGGCCGCGATCGTCCTCGGCCGCTCCCACCCGGAGTGGCGCCGGCAGGCGGAGCAGACGGAGGACCTGGTGGAGGGGATGGCGCCGGGTCCGGAGCGGGCGTCGCGCCTCGAGCTGCTCGCCTGGATGCACTTGCTCGCTCGGGACGTCGACGCCGCCGAGGCGGCCGCGGCGCGCCTCGCCCCGGAGTTCGAGCCATCGCCGTTCCTCGCGGCGATGCTCGCCTACGCCGCCGGGCGGCCGGACGAGGCGGTCGCGCAGCTCGAGGGGATGGCGAGCGAGGAGGCCCCCGAGGCCTGGCGCCGCGCTCTGGTGGCGGCCCGGGTCCGGGCCGGCGACGCGCCGGGCGCCGCGGCGGTCGTCCTCGAGGCGTCGGACGTCGACCGCCTCACCCTGCAGCTCGCCGCCACGGTGCTCCTCGAGGAGGGCGCCTTCGAGGAGGCGTCCCGGGTGGCGATCGAGGGCTGGGAGCGCTTCGGCGAGCCCCTCGAGGCCGCCCTCGCCGCCCGCGCGCGCGCGAAGCAGGGGAGGCCCGAGGAGGCCCTCACGTGGCTCGAGCGGGCCGTGGAGGCGGGCTTCGAGGACGGGCCGGCCCTGGACCGGGACGAGGCCCTCGACGAGGTGCGCGGGCTGCCCGGCTGGCAGGAGCTGCGGCGGCGCGTGTAGGGCGGGCGTGGTGGGCGGATCGCCGCCGCGCGTCCCCGCCTCAGCGGATCCGTAGGGCGAGGCCCGGAAAGCCCGGGGCCGTGACGCGCTCGACGAAGGCGCTCGCGTCGCTGACGTCGAAGAAGGTGCCCTCCGACAGGTCCCCGGCGACGCTGATGATGTGCGGCGTCGGGCCGCCGTCCGGGGCGTCGACGACGACCCCGAGGCCGTATCCGGCGCCGAGGGGGAGAGAGGTGACCTCCGTGGCCCCTCCTGACGGATCGGCGAGGTCGACCGCCCAGTAGGACCAAGCGGGCAGGCGGATCAGGTCGTCGACGTTCTCGGCCGTGATGGGAGCGACGGTCTCGTCGACCTGGAGCGTGACCGAGTCGATGAAGTAGGCCCGCGTGTCGCTCAGGAAGTGGTAGGCGTTGCGTCCTCCAATGGCGCTCGGGATGCCCAGGCCTCCGAAGCTGAGCTCGTCCTCGAGCGCGAGGACGCCATCCTCATCGAGCCGCCAGCGCTGAACGATTTATCTATCCGCGCCCTGCTTGACCTGGCTCCTCGGCCAGCCATAGTGAGAACGACTATCATGTTCATGCAGCTCTGTTCGCCACGTCAGGTCTTCCCGCTGGCCTGTGCCCTCCTCGTTCTGACCGCATGCGGCGGCCCGGCCCTCCCCACGGCCAGTCCGTCGCTGGGCGGCCCCACAAGCGCCGAGCGCGCGCCGACCGGTGACCGGGTCACCGTCGGCGACGGCAACCTCCCCCCGATGCCGGTGGCGGTCACGAGCTTCGGCGCCGCCGTCCAGCAGGGGTACGCCTACGTCCTCGGCGGCTACCACGGCGCACCCCACGACTACCACCGTGCGGGGCAGTCGCGCGCCTTCCTCCGCCTCCCGCTCGACGGGGGGGCGTGGGAGCGGATCGACGAGCTCGAGCAGGGCATCCAGGGCGTGGCGCTGGTCGCCCTCGACGGACGGGTCTGTCGTCTCGGCGGCAACCGCGTGCTCAACGCGCAGGGCGAGCCCGTGCAGCTCCGTTCGCTGGCCGAGGCGGCCTGCTACGACCCGACGACGCGCAGCTGGAGGTCCCTGCCGAGCCTTCCCGAGGCGCGCTCCTCCCACGAGGCGGCCGTGATCGGCGACACCGCCTACGTGGCCGGCGGTTGGCGCATCGGCGGTGGCGGCCCGTCCCGTGCGGCCTGGGCCGACGACCTCCTCGTCCTCCGCTCCGGTGAGGGCGCATGGCGCCGGATCCCCGCGCCGTTCCAGCGTCGCGCGGTGGGCGTGGCGAGCGCGGGCGGCAAGCTCGTCGTGATCGGAGGCCTGACCCCGGAGCGCGAGGTCTCCGCGCGGGTCGACGTCTACGACCCGGAGACGGCCGCCTGGTCCGCGGGCCCGGAGTTCCCGGCCGACGCCTTCGGCGTGTCGGCGGTGGGGGTCGGGGACGCCGTCTACGCGTCGGGCCGGGACGGCGTGGTCTACCGTCACCGCCTGGGGGAGGATGGCTGGACGGAGGCCGGGACCCTGATCTTCCCGCGCTTCTTCCATCAGCTCGTCTCGGCAGGCTCGTCGCTGGTGGCCCTCGGCGGCATCGGCGGCATGCACACGAACGGCCGCACCCGGATCACGGAGCGGCTGCTTCTCGGCCGGCAGGGCGAGGGAAGGCTCCTGACGGTCACGCTTCCGTACCCGGGGCGGGCCAAGAACCGGCAGGCCTCGTTCCTGCACGACGACTTCGTCTACCTCTTCGGCGGCAACAACAGCCTGGGCCAGCACGACTTCGCCCCCGACAACTTCGTCGCCGACGGCTGGCGCTTCCATCTCCCGTCGCTGCGCTGGGCCGAGACCTCGGCCTATCCGGCCCGCCGCCAGACGATGCAGACGGTGACGCGCGAGGCGGGAGGCATCGCCGTCGGGGTCTGCGGCCACGACGGCACGGCGGCGGTCACCCAGCCCGAGGCCTTCGCCTTCGACTTCGCGAGCGAGACCTGGAGCGCGCGTGGAGGGCTGCCGCGGGGGCGCACCCAGTTCGGGCTGGTGGAGCAGGGCGAGCACCTCTGGGTGTTCGGCGGGCTCAACTTCGACCCGGCCCGGTCCGGCCCGGCGGCCTTCGAGCACGAGACGGGCACGCTGAGGGCCCCGGCCGGCCGCCCGGAGGCGGCGTTCGCCCCCACGGACGTCGAGCTCCCGGAGCCCCGCCGGGCCTTCGCCGGTGCGCGCCTCGGTGACCGCTACGTCCTCGTGGGCGGCATGCGCGAGGGCTTCCAGCTGGTCGACAGCTGCGTCGCCTTCGCCTTCGACAGCCGGACCTTCACGTCGATCGCGTGCCCACGGCGAACGCGTCTGTCCGCTCACCTCCTCGCGCTCGACGGGCGTCTCGTGCTGGTCGGCGGCTCCTACCGTGGCGAGGACGGGATGGAGAGCGACCGCTCGGTCGAGGTCTACGATCCGGAGGCGGACCGCTGGCACGTCGCGCTCGAAGCGCTCCCCTTCGACACCCGGCACGCCCACGTCATGCCCTATCGGGGGCGCGTGCTCGTGCTGTCCACGCACAACGACGAGGGCCTCGTCCGCCTGGCCTTCGTGGACCTGGGACGGCCGGGATGACCCGCGCGCCCGTCCGGGACCGGCCGCCCCGACCGCGCCTCACCGGATCCGCGCGACCCTCTGGATGTCCCCGGTCACCGTGAAGCTCGGGCTCGTCGTCGTCCCGTCGAAGCGCACCAGGGTGGAGCGCTGGGTGTCCTCGTCGAGCTGCTGGACGTAGAAGTCCCCGTCCACGACGAAGGGCGCAAAGGAGATGCCGCTCGGCGGGAGGCCGAGATCGATCGCCGTGCCATCGTCGACCGACACAGCCTGCCAGATCCACGCTTCGATGCGGAAGTAGTCGAGGGGGTTGGTGATGGTCGTGAGATCGAAGCGCGGGTCGAGGGTCCGGGTCAGGAAGGTCCGGTCGCCGCGGCCGACCAGCCCGGCGACCTGCGGGGCGCCCACGAGCGAAGCGACGCGAAGCACGAAGTCGGGATCGAACGCATCCGCTCCCCGGGGCAGGCGCACGAGGCACGGCTCGGGCAGCTCCACGACGCCGAAGATGTCGAACGCGCCGTCGCCCGAGTCGCCCAGCACGTAGTAGTCGCCGTTGGCGTCGACGAAGCCGCCTCCGGAGAGGGCGCAGCGCTCGTCCTCGAGGATGCCGAGGACCTCGTCCCGATCCGCCGCGAGGGCGAGCACTCCCACCGAGGCGACGAGGTCCCCGGTGCTCTGGTTGGCGTAGGCCAGGGCCACGGGTCGGTGGAAGAGCCAGCTCACGCTCTTCTGGCGGGAAACCGAACGGGCGATCGTGCTCCTCGGCAACGACCGGGCGCTGAGCTACCAGAACGTGTTCGGCGCCCGGACCCTGGGCCTCGAGCTGTCGGGCAGCTGGGTCTCGCCGGGGCGCTATGTCGCCGTGACCGCGAACACCACCTACGTGGACAGCCGAAACGTCTCGACGGAGGGGACGTTCGGCGACTTCGCGGGGGATCGGCTCCCGAGCCGGCCGTACTTCTTCGCGAACGGGTCGTTGACGCTACAGCTGCCGAAGGTGCTGTCGGCCGACGACAGCCTCGCCGCGGCGTGGCAGACCCGCTACGTCCACGGCTTCTTCCGGGGTTGGGAGAGTCAGGGCCTGCGCGCCTTCAAGCAGACCGTCGACGCCCAGCTCGTCCACAATCTCACGTTGACCTACCGCCTCCCGGGGCCGGTCGACGTCACCGCCTCCTTCGCGGTCCACAACATCACCGACGAGCGGGTGTTCGATTTCTTCGGGGTCCAACGCCCCGGCCGCTCGTTCCACTGGTGGATCTCGCGCGCGCCGGGACGCTCGACGCCATCGTCGACGAGGCGGCGGCGTCCTTCGACCCGGAGCGGGAGGGGCGTGTCCATCTCCGCGGGGCGGAGAGAGGCCACCTGACGCTCACGGTCCACCGCGAGGGCGAGGGCGCCGGTGACGAGCCCGTGGTCGTGCGACGCGTCGATCCCACGAGCGGGGTCGCGAGCTCGGAGCGCCGGGGGACGTCCCCGGCCGTGTTCCTCGACGTCCCCCCGCCCGAGGCTCTCGAGCGGTTCCTCCTCGACCTGCATATCCGCTTGCTGATGCCGGGCCGCCTCGGCCTCTGGGTGACTGGCCTGGCCGGCTTCGCGCTCCTCCTGCTGCTCACCACGGGCCTCTACGTCCACTGGCCGAACCGGAAGCGGGCGCTCGAGGCACCCCGGCGGGACGGGGCGCGCAAGCTCCTCGCCGACCTCCACACCCTTCTCGGCGTGTGGAGCGTCCCGTTCACGGCCGCCCTCGGCTTCACCGGGGCCTTCTTCAGCCTCGCCGGCAGCCTCCTGATCCCGCTGTTCGCCTTCGTCGCCCTCGGGGGCGACATCGACGCGATCGCGGCCGCGGTCCGGCCCCGTGCCCACGTCGAGGTGGCCGAAACGGTCGCGCCGCTCGCTCCGGTCATCGAGGACGCTGTCGCGAGGAGCGGGAGCGCCGTAGAGCGGGTCGAGATCCTACGCGCGGCTGAGGGCGGCGGGCTGCAAGTGACCGTGCATGTCGCCGACCCCGGCTGGGCCTTCAGCCGCCGGGCCTTTCTCTACGATGGACACCGTGGGACGTTCCTCCGGGAGACCCCTGGGCTGGGCTCCGCCCCCTCGGTCGGGACGTTCCTGCTCCGGCTGATCGGAGCGCTCCACTTCGGGACCCTCGCCGGGCTGACGACCAAGGTCGTCTGGTTCCTGCTGGGCCTCGTCACCTGCGCGCTCGCCGGTACGGGGTTCGCGCTGTGGGCGGTCCGCGAGGGGAGAGCGCGCCCTCGCTTCGGCGAACGAGCGCTCGGCGTCGTGGCCGCCGCGAGCGCCGGGTTGCCTCTCGCCGTGGCGCTCTCCGTGCTCGCCTGGAGCACGACCGTGGCGCTCGGTGGGCCACCCCGGGCTGCGATGACGTGGGCCTTCTGCGGCGGGTTGCTGCTCTCGGGCATGTCGGGCCTTCGCTTCACGCCGGCCCTCGCGCTCCGGCTCGTCCTGCTCGCCTCGGCACTGGCGTACCTGACCCTGCCCGTGGCCGGGTGGTGGGCGGTGGGCTCGGCGTCCCTTGCCGCGCCGAGCGCGGTCGCCGTCGACCTCGGGTTCCTGCTTGCCGGGGTGCTCCTCGCGTCCGCGGGCCTCGGCTTCCGCGGGCGCCGGCAGGCGGACGGGGCGTCGTCCGCGGGAACGGTGGCGGAGGGCTCGCTCCCGACCTGAGGACGCCTCGCAGGGCCGCCACCGAAATCGCTTGCGAACGAGGGCCGATTCTCCTAGAACGTGATAATGAGAATGAATCTCATGAACGAGGAGAGCCCCAGCGTGGCGCTCTCGAGCGGGGCCTCGTCGCGGGGTCGACCGAGCGGGCCCCCGGCGCGTTCCGGGCCCCCGGAGGAGGCGCGGCCATCGACCGGAGCCGACGCGGGGCCCCCGCCGGCCGGCGCCGGGCCCCTGACGCCGGACGACATCCTGCCGGCCCCCGCCTACGAGGCCGTGCGCCGGTCCTGGCGCCGCGCGGTGATGCGCGCCAAGCAGGACCGCCGGGTGTCCGTCGCCGACCGGATCACGCTGGTGTTCGAGAACCGGTGGACCGTGCGGTGGCAGCTCCACGAGGTGCTCCACATCGAGGGGGGGGGGGCCGCCGAGCGCATCCGTCGCGAGCTCCGGGCCTACGAGGGCCTGGTTCCGCCGCCCGGCGCGGTCGCGGCGACGCTGTTCATCGACGGTGGCCCGCCGGGCTTCGGCGGCGAGCTCGCGGACGCGCTCGCGCGCGGGCGCGGGCTCGCTCTCGTCCTCGGCCACCGGAGGGTCCCCGCTCGCCTCGCCGACCCCCGCGAGCTCCGCGCCTCTCCCGTGCGGTTCATCCGCTTCGACCTCGAGGGCCACGGCGCCCACGCCGAGGCGGGACCCGTGGCCCTGGAGCTCGGCCTCCCCGGCCTCGCGGCCCGCACCGAGCTGTCGCCCGGGACGTGGGCGCAGCTACGGCAGGACCTCGAGCTCTCCTCTCCGAGCGCTCGTCACCCGATTCCTCGTCACGCGAGCTCTCGCGACAGAGCCGCCCGCCCCTGAGCACGAGGACCGGAAGCCCTGCCGCCACCGCACCCTCGCCCACGGCGAGGTGGCCTGCGTCGAGCGATGAACGACTGGCGCCTACGAGACGGGCCCCGTGAGCGTCGGCAGAGCGCGGCGCCGACGGGGCTCGTCGCGTTGGCTGGGCGCCCGTCTAGCCGTCACAGAGGGTGAACTCGACGTTCCCCGTCAGGGCGCCCTCGTCGCTGGACACGTCGAAGGAGAGCTCGCCGCCGGTCTCGCTCGCGTCGACCACCGTGAGCGTCCCTTGCTCCTGTGCGCGGGGGGTGCACACGGCTCGGCCGCTCTCGCGACCGTGGCAGAACTTGAAGAAGTCTGTCGTGTTCGACGCCCCCAGCCGGATCGCCTCCCCCCCGTCCTTCGGCCACGCGAGGATGACGACGATGACCTTCTCGTCCTCGCTGAGGACGTAGTCCTCCTCGAAGCTGTCACAGCGCACCGGCCGGCTGAACAGCCGGACCTCGATCTTGGAGCTGGCGATCCGCTGCGCCAGCACCCCACGCACCACGAACGGCTCGCCGTCGACGCTCCCCGAGGGCCCGTCGCCCTCGGCGGATGCCGGCGCCCGCTCGGAGGGCGCTTCGCCCGCCTCCGGCTCCGGTGTCGAGCTCGCCGCCGCGACTTCGGCCGTCTCCGCGTCGTCGCATCCGAAGGCGGTCGACGCCATGCACGCGACGGATAAGAACACTGCTGCCCACTTCGACCCTGGTCGCCGCCCCATCCCACCAGGCTGAAGGCGACCGCGCGTGGGCGCAACCGTGCTCCTACTCCGCGGCGATCGCCGCGAAGTGGTCGGCCAGGTGACGCTCGCCACGGCACTCCCCGACCATGTCCATGGCGAGAGCGCTCAGGAAGAAGCGAGCCGGACCGTGGACGGTGCGCGGGGTGACCCAGGGGAGCACCGCCAGCGTGGCGCGGCGCAGCCAGTCGGGAAGATGCGTGATCTTCACGGGCTTCCCGAGGGCGCGAAACGCCATCTCGGCGACCTCGTTCTGGGTGAGGACATCCGGCCCACCGACCTCGAAGAGCTCGCGACCTTCGTCGATCGCGTCGGCCGCGGCGCAGGCCAGGTCGGCGCCGTGGATGGGGTTCAGGCGCGGCGTCCCGTCGCCGAAGAGGTACACGCGCCCCCCGCGGGCCATCTCCAGGATGTCGCCCATGTCGGAAAAGAACCCGGACGGACAGATGACCGTCGAGGAGACTGACGCCGCCCGCAGGCGGTCGACGTAGGCCTGCTTGGCGGCGACGAGCGGAACCTGGGCCATCTCGGCGGCCCTCAGCACGTGGACGTAGGCAACGTGGGATACGCCCGCCCGGACGGCCTCTTCGAGGAGATGGACGTTCGCCCGATAGTCCACCTCCCGGTAGGTCAGCCCGTCGCGCTGCCGGGTGATCCCGAGGCTCGAGACCAGCAGGTCGGCCCCCTCCATCACCCCCCGGAGCGTGGCGGGCTGCGTGGCCTGCGCTTCGACGACCTCCGCGTCGAAGAGCGCAGCGGGGGCGCGATCGGCGCGCCGGGCCAATGCGCGGACCCGGTCCCCTCGCCGTAGGTACTCCGTCACGAGGAACTGTCCCAGGTACCCCGTGGCGCCCGCGATCACGACCGTCGACACTTGCGGTTCCTCCCCTGGCCCTCGAAGACCTCGCCGAGAAAGGCATCCGTCGCGTCGACGAGCTCCGCCAGCACCGGGGCCTCGAAGGGAGCGTGGGCGCCCCCGGAGAGCTCCCGGAAGCGCTTCTCGGGGGCGTCGAGGCGCTCGAAGGGGCCGCGGCTGAGTGACGTCGGCGTCCACGTGTCAGCGCCGGGGTGGAACAGCGCGAAGGGCACTGGGCAGGCGAGGGGTGCGCGGTAGGCGACGGCGGTGCGCCAGAAGCCGAGGGGCACACGGCGGCGCCCGAGGAGGCGGTCGGTGGCGAAGTAGGTCGCCAGCTCCGCGTCGGCGGTGAGGGCTCGGAGCGGCGCCACCCAGGCCAGGGCAAGGGCGAGGCCGTCCAGGGCGCCGCCGAGGGTCGCGAAGGCCACCTGGGACAGCGCACCGAGCCAGGGATGGCGAGCGGCTCGGCGGAAGTCGGCCGGCCGCGCCAGCTCGAGGAGGGTCGTCGCCACGACGGCGTCGACGGGGGCCTGCTGGCTCGCGAAGACGGCCGTCATGCCGCCCATGGAGAGGCCGAAGAGGGCCACGGGGCGAGGCTCGGCGCGGGCCAGGTCGGCGACCAGCCGCGGCCAATCCGCGTAGTCGGCCCGCCAGCCGGGGCGGGTGCGGGTGAGGCCAAAGGCGGGGAGGTCCGGCGCGATGCAGCGGTAGCCGCGCCTGCCGAGGGCGTCCCCGAGGGGGGCGAGGAGCCGACCGTGGCCGCCGCCGCCGTGGACGAGGATCACCGCGCCGCGCGTGGGGCCGCGCGCCGGCCACTCGTCGAGGTGGACGTCGTGCCCCTCCCAGGACAACGCACGTTCCCGGGGAGCGGTGGCGATGGTGCAGCCGAGGCGCTCGGCGAGGAGCGCCCGGTAGCGATGCCAAGAGGGATGCTGGTCGTAGCGAGGCAGGCGGGTCATGCCTCCAGTGTCGACCCGTAGCCGAGGGGTTTCATGGCGCCGCGAGGTGGGTCTGCGGGGGCGCCGTCGCCATACCGGATCGTCCTCGCCGTGTGCGGGTCGTCCGCAGACGCCCCTCCGTGGCCCGGCCGTGATCGCGGGACCTATCGTCCGCCGGCCCGCACCCGCTGTGCCGCCTCCCGATGGCTGATCACCCTCACGTCGTCGCCCTCGACCAGCCTCGCCAGCAGAAGCCTCAGCGCGGCCACGCGCGCCGCGTCCGGGCGCCCCGCCTCGTCGAAGAACGACCAGTGGTGGACGACGAGCCCGGTCGGCTCGTCCTCCGGTAGGGAGGCCACCACGGCGTCCGGGTCGCGGAGGTCGGGCTCGCCGCGGTGCGTGAGCAGCGTCGCCTGCCCGATCCGGCGCGGTCGCCGCGGAGCCTGCCGCACGGCGGCCCAGTGCCACGGATCGAACCAGCGCCAGCCGTAGAAGCCACACACGATCGTGTCGTAGCGCGCCTGCACGGCCCGGAAGCTCGGCCGGCGGTAGGCGTCCTGCGGCGCGGCGAAGGCCTGGGCGAACAGCCCCGCTTCCTCGAGGAGGCGCCGCCCCCGGTCCAGGCGGTCGCCGACCGGCTCGGTGGTCTCGAGCTCGTAGTGGTCGTCGGTCCGCTCGTGGGTCAGGCCGTGCTGGAGCACTTCGAAGCGCGCGGCCAGCTCGACGAGGGCGGCGTTGTCGGCGATCGGGATCGTGCCGGGCTCGCCCGCCCGCGCCCCCCGCAGGTACAGCTCCAGGTCACCCTCGGCGGTCCGGGTGTCCGTGCGCACCTCGGGGATCAGCGCGAGCGCCATCGGGACGCCGCGCCCGAGCAGGTCGCCGTAGAGGTGCTCGACGCACGCGGCCTCGGTCGTGGCGTTGGCGTCGTCGTCGCGCAGCGTGACGTACTTCATGCTCACGACCTCCCGCGGCCCGCGCGCCGCCGCGCCGGTGGGGCGCTCGACGCCAGGCTGGCGAACGGGGTCCGCCCCGTCCAGAGCGCCGGCCCAGGAAGGCGCACCGGCCCCGGGCCGTCGCCCCGGGCCGGTGCATCCCGCCCGCCTCCCCGCGCGGCTCGGCGCGCCGGGAGATGGGTCCCGCTTACTTGTTGGGCTGCGGGGTCATCCGGAGGTAGGGCTTGAGCTCGGTGTAGCCCTTCGGGAACTTCTCCTTGAGGACCGCCTCGTCCTTGAGGGACGGGACGATCACGACGTCGTCGCCGTCGGTCCAGTTGGCCGGCGTGGCCACGGAGTGGCTGTCGGTCAGCTGGAGGCCATCGAGGACCCGGAGGACCTCGTCGAAGTTCCGGCCCGTGGCCGGCGGGTAGGTGATCATCGCGCGGACCTTCTTCGCCGGGTCGATGAAGAAGACGCTGCGCACGGTCAGCTTGGCGTCCGCCTCCGGGTGGATCATGCCGTAGAGCTTGGCGACCTTGCTGTCGTGATCGGCGATGATCGGGAAGTTCATCGTCGTCTTCTGAGTCTCCTCGATGTCGCCGATCCAGCCCCTGTGGGACTCGACCGGGTCCACGCTGAGGGCAAGGACCTTGGCGTTCCGCTTGTCGAAGTCGCCCTTCATCTTGGCCACCATGCCGAGCTCGGTGGTGCAGACGGGCGTGAAGTCGGCCGGGTGGCTGAAGAAGACCACCCAGCTGTTGCCGGCCCACTCGTGGAACGAGATGGGGCCGTCGGTGCTGTCCTGCGTGAAGTCGGGGGCGATCTGCCCGAGTTGAAGCGTCATTGTCCAGTCTCCATGAGGGTGCGCGCGGGCGGACGCCCACCGTGGGTACCCGCCTGCCCGCGGACGGCGTCGGTGGAACGGGACCTGCCTCGTCCCCCAGGCCGTCGGGGTTGCATCATACTCCTCGGGCGGGGAGACCTTCCCGTCCATCCCGTCACGATCTTCTGACCCGGGCGGAGAGGGCCGCGCTCGGCCGGCTTTGCGGGGCGAGTGCCAGCGCCCGAAGGGCGTTGGACCGCGGGCGATCTCCCTCGTCCGGCCATCAGTCGCGGCCGGTCGGCTCGAAGGTGACCTCGAACACCCACGGCCACCGCTTGCCCGTCAGGAGGAAGCGCTCGCGCTCGGGCACGTAGGCGATGCCGTTGAGCACGTCGGTGCGGAAGCGCTCCTCGGCGCTGAGGAGGCCGCCCGCGTCCACCACCGCCCGGACCCGCCCCGAGCCCGGGTCGATGCGCACGATCCAGTCCTGCATCCACACGTTGGCCCAGACGGCCCCATCGACGCACTCGAGCTCGTTCAGGTTCCGAACGGGCAAGCCCTCCTCGAGCACTTCGCCGCGCCGGCGCACCGCGAAGGTCTCCGGGTCCCGGAAGGTCAGGAAGGACGAGCCATCGCTCATCACCAGGCTCTCGCCGTCGAAGCAGAGGCCCCAGCCCTCGCCGCGGTACGTGTAGCGGCGCTGCAGCGCGAAGTCGTCCAGCCCCCACACGAGCGCCTGGCCGGCCTCCCAGGTGAGCTGGATCAGGCGATCCTCGACGAGCGCGAGGCCCTCGGCGAACAGCTCGGGGTCGACCTCGCGGACCCGGAGCACGTCGCCCGTCCGGAGGTCGACCTCCCGCAGGCTCGACTGGCCGTGCAGGCCCGTGCTCTCCAGGAGCCGTCCGTCGTGCCAGAGCAGGCCCTGGGTGAAGGCGTCGCGCTGGTGGGGGTAGCGCTCGTGGACGACGACCCTCAGGTGCGCCGGGGGCTGCGGCTCGGCGGGGGGCTCCACGGCCTGACCCTGGGGCCTCTCACCGGCGGCGCCGCCGGGGCTCAGGTCCTCCCCCTCCGCCTCGCCGGGCGAGCGCCGCACCGCCTGCGCCATCACGACCGCGGCCGCGAGCGCCGCCGCGCCGATGACGGCATAGGCGAGCAGGCGACGACGGTACTCGGCGGGGGTCGGGCCGGGTCGGGCCATCGCTTCGGGGTCTAGCAGCTCCCGGGTCCCGGGCACCCGACCCGGGGCCGGGCGCCTGCGCGCCCCTCCGCCCCGCGGGTCGTGCCGGCGTCGAGCGCCTCACGCGGGATGGCCTGCGCCGCGCGACGCGAGCGTCCGGCGCGCCCACGCATCGAGCGCCGCCATCTCCTCCACCCGTGGCGCCGCCTCGGGGAAGCCCACGAACGCCGCCTCCGGCCCGACGCGCATCACCGGTCGGCCGTAGCGGAGCGCGAGCACCACCTCCGACCGGGTCCCCGCGCCGCCCGGCAGGGCGACGACCAGATCGGCGCTCAGCACGTTGATGTGGTTGCGGCTGGTGCGCGCCAGCCCGTCGGCGCTGCGCCCGGGCAGGTGGGTCCGGATCACCACCTCGAGGTGCGGGTTCGGGTAGCCCTCCGGTGCGCGGTACGCCTCCCCCTCGACAGCGCCCGGCAGGACGCCGAGGCAGAGGCCGGCGCGGCCCTCCACGGCGACGTAGGCCGCGCTCACCGCGGCCATGACCCCGGCCCCGCCGCCGGTGAGCAGGTGCCAGCCCGAGCGCGCGATCCAGGTCCCGACCGCCGTCGCCAGCGGCTCATGGGGCTCGACGCCGGAGCCCATCACGCCGACCACGGGGCGGCGGTCCCGCATCACGCCCGGCGGCCCTCAGGAGTCGAAGGAGGGCGCGACGGAGCCCGCGCCCAGCCCATCGACGGGGGGGCTGGTCGGCACCGGGTCGAAGTGGTCGACCGGCTGCTGGATCAGCCCCTCGACCCAGGCCACCGCCTGAGCGGTGCCGTCCGCGCGCAGCTTCCGCTGCCGGGCCGCGATCGCGTCGAGGGAGCGCAGGAAGGTCCGCAGGTCGGCGACGCCGAGGCGGCCGGCGTCCACGGTCATGCCCGCTCCGGTCTCGCGCATGAAGTGGGCGTTGATCTCCTGCTCGTAGTTGCCCCTCTCGGGCATGGCGAGGACCGGCTTCCGGAGGTGGATCGCCTCGCCGATCAGCTGGTTGCCGGCGGTGCACACGAGCCCGACCGCGCTCGCGAGATCCTCGACGAAGCGGACCGCGGACACGGGCCGGAACTCCACGTTGCCCCGCCGGGGGCGCTCGCCGAGGCCGTAGAGGCGCACCGGCACGCCCAGCGCCACCAGGG
Organism: Sandaracinaceae bacterium; assembly: GCA_050331215.1. Classification (GTDB taxonomy): domain Bacteria; phylum Myxococcota_A; class Polyangia; order Polyangiales; family Sandaracinaceae; genus JBHJHB01. The sequence goes on from JBHJHB010000011.1 coordinate 52,214, forward strand.
CGTCCACCAGCTCGTCGGACGCGTCGCGGCGCAGGTAGGCGAGCAAGTGCTCGCCAGTGGTCGGCCGAGCGTTGCGCACCTCGGGTCGCAGGAGGACCCCGATCTGCCGGACGTCGTGGACGTCGGCCCGGAGCGGCGCCCGGAAGAACGACGACACCAGCCCCAGCACCCGCTCCGCGGGGTAGAAGGCGTGGACGAAGGGCGACATGAACGCCGCGAAGCCGCGCAGCTTGGCCGGCAGCGCCGACAGGTCGCAGCTCACCAGGAAGGACTGGTGGTCGAGGGTGATGAACGGGATCTCGGTGTTGTAGGCGGCCCGGGGCAGGAGCGGCTCGAAGTCGCTGATGACGAGGTCCGTCCCGAAGCGCACGATCTCGGCCTCGAGCAGCGCCACCCGGTCGCTGACCGACAGCAGGTAGGGGACGTTCTTCAGGAAGGAGTTGACGTAGTCGAGGCGCTTGCTCTTGCCGTACTGGAACTCCATGCCCGCGATCTTCTGCACCTCGACCCGGTCGTGGCCGAGGTAGACCGGCGCGAGCAGCTCGTAGGACTGCCCGTAGGCGTAGATGCGGACCTCGTGGCGCCCCGCGAGGGCCTCGGCGAGGGCCCGCGCCCGCGCGGCGTGGCCGCGTCCCTCACCGGAAACGGAGTAGACGATCCTTCCCATCAGCGCATCGGTCCCGTCGGAGGTTCGGGGCAGGGTCTGACCCGAGTCGGTCGGCTAAGCACGTGAAGATGGTTGTTAAGCCGCGAGAGTGGAGGCAGGCGCGCCCGGTCGGTAGCCCCATTTGGTGGTTTCTTGGTGAAATCCACGCCCTCTGGGCATAAGTATCCGCTCTCGCTGTCGTAGGGCCCGCCCTCGCCGTTGCGGTCCCCCACCGCGGCGCCCTCGCCGGACCACCTCATCGGACCGTGGAGCCGGGCTCGCTGTCGGCGCCGATCGGGACGAGGCGCCCCTCCCGGTCCTCCGCCATCAGCAGCATCCCCTGGCTCTCGAGGCCGACCATCTTGCGTGCCTTGAGGTTGGCGACGACCACGACCCGGCGCCCGACGAGGTCCTCGGGGCTCATGTGCTCCGCCACGCCCGCGAGCACCTGGCGCGTCTCGAAGCCGAGGTCGACCTCGCACCGGATCAGCTTCTTCGACTTCTTCACCCTCTCGGCCGCCCGCACCTCGCCGACGCGTAGGTCGAGGCGCGCGAAATCGTCGAAGGTGATCGTGTCGCCGAGCGGCGCGTAGGGGGCGTCCTCGGCCTCCTCCTCCGCCTGGCTCGCCTTGGCCCGTGCCTCGAGCCTGGCGCGCTGCGCCGCGACCGCCTCGTCCTCGACCTTGTGGACCAGGATCGCCGGTGTGCCGAGGGCGTGGCCCTCCTCGAGGAGCGGCGCCCCGGCATCGTCCCAGCCCAGGGTGGCGCCCGGCTCGGCCTCCCCGCGGGGGCCGCTCGGGCGGACGCCGGCGAGGGCCAGCATCCCCCGGAGCTGCTCGGCGAGGAACGGGAGGAACGGCTCGGCGAGGATGCTCAGGCTCGCGCAGAGCTGCAGCGACACGTGGATGGTCGTCGCCGCCCGCGGCGGCGCGCTGGTCCGGGTCGCCCAGGGCTGGGTGTCGTTGAAGTACTTGTTGCCGACGCGGCCGAGCGCCATGAGCTCCTGCAGCGCGTCGCGGTAGCGGTGGGTGTCGATCAGCGCCCCGATGCGTGCGGGGAACGTCGCGAGCTCCGCCAGCACCGCCTCGTCCTCCGCCGTGAGCTCGCCGCGGGGCGGGACCTCGCCGCCGAAGTACCGCGTGGCGAACGTGAGCGTCCGGTTGACGAAGTTGCCGAGGTTGTCGGCCAGCTCGTTGTTGACGTGGGCCTGAAACGCGTCCCAGGTGAAGTCCGCGTCCTGCGTCTCCGGCAGGACGCGCAGCAAGGAGTAGCGCAGCGCATCGGCCGGGAAGTCCTCGAGGGCCTCGTGGAGCCATACCGCCCAGCCGCGGCTGGTGGACAGCTTCTGGCCCTCGAGGTTGAGGAACTCGTTCGCGGGCACGTTCTCGGGCAGGACGTAGTCGCCGTGCAGCTTCATCAGCACCGGGAACACGATCGTGTGGAAGATGATGTTGTCCTTGCCGATGAAGTGGATCAGGCGCGTGCCGTCGTCCTGCCAGTAGCGCCGCCAGAGCTCAGCGTCGCCCTGCGCCCGGGCCCAGTCGATCGTGTTCGACACGTAGCCGATCGGCGCGTCGAACCACACGTAGAGCACCTTGCCCTCCACCTCGACGCCAGCGCCCCGCGCCGCCTCCTCCGGCACGGGCACCCCCCACGGGAGGTCCCGGGTCATCGAGCGCTCGACCAGGCTCTTCATCAGCCCCTTCACCTGGCCGCGCACGTTGCTCTTCCAGTCACCGTGCTCGTCGAGCCATGCCCGCAGGAACGCCTCGTGGTCCGCGAGGGGGAGGAAGAAGTGGGTGGTGTCCCGCCACTCCGGCGCGGCCCCGGTGAGCACGCTCCGCGGCTCGATGAGCTCCTCCGGGCTCAGGTCGCCGCCGTGGCGCTCGCACTGGTCGCCGTAGGCCTGGTCGTAGCCGCAGACCGGGCAGGTGCCGACGATGAACCGGTCGGCGAGGAAGAGCCCCGCGTCGGCGTCGAAGGGCTGGGACTTCGTGCGCACGGTGAACGCGCCGTCCCGGGCGAGCTTCGCGAACCAGGCCTGGCTCGTCTCGCGGTGGGTGGCGCTCGTGGTCCGGCCGTAGTGGTCGAAGCTCATCCCGAAGCGCCGGAAGGCCTCCTCCGCCAGCGGGTGGTACTTGTCGACGATCGCCTGGGGCGTCGTTCCCTCCCGGAACGCCTGCATGACCAGCGCGGTGCCGTGCTCGTCGGAGCCGCAGATGTAGACGAGGTCCGCGCCCCGCAGGCGGTGGTAGCGGCAGAAGACGTCGCCCGGCAGATACGCGCCGGCGAGGTGGCCGAGGTGGAGCGGCCCGTTCACGTAGGGGAGGGCCGAGGTGACCAGGATCCGGGTGGGCTCCGCCATGGGCGCCGCGTACCACGAGGTCCCCGGGGGAGCGAGGCCGGGGCCCCGTGGCCGCCGCCCGGCGCGCGGCGCCAGAGGCCCGACCGGGCCGGGGTAGCGCCGCGCGGCGACCCTGCGTAGGACCTGGTGTCCTGAGTCGCCCGGAGCCGCAGAGAGTCGCGAGCCGTCGCGTGCCCGCCTGGCCGGCCGCGCTGCTGCTCGTGGTCGCGCTCGGCACCATCGCGTTCGGCGCGTGGCGAGCGCCGCGCGAGGCGGTGCCGGCCTGGCTGGCCTGGGTCGGCCTGAGCTCCCTTCTCCTCCTCGCGGCCGGGCGGCGGATCGGTCGAGCCGAGCGCTCATCGCTCCTGCGCTTCGCCGTCGGGGGCGGGCTCCTTCTCCGGCTCGGCGCGCTGGCCGTGCCGCTCTCGCTGTCGGACGACGCCTACCGCTACCTCTGGGATGGGCGCCTCGTGCTGCACGGGTTCGATCCCTATGCGCTCTCGCCCGCCGAGGCCGTCGGCCTCGCGCCCGGGCTCGACCTCGCGCTCCTCGGCCGGCTCAACTCACCCGCCTACTACTCCGTCTATCCGCCGCTCGCGCAGGCGCTCTTTGCGGGCGCGGCCGGCGTCGACCAGGGGCTCTCCATCGACGGCACCTGGGTGCTCCGCGCGCTCTTCGTGGCCGCCGAGATCGGCGTGGTGCCGCTGCTCCTCCGCCTGCTCGAAGCGGCGGGGCGCCCCCGTTCGTGGGTGCTGCTCTACGCGCTCCATCCGCTCGTGGTCTGGGAGGTTGCGGCCGGTGGCCACACCGAAGCCCTGATGCTGCCTCTGCTCGTCCTCGCCTTGGCGGCGCTGCGGCGGGAGCGCGCGCTCCGCGCCGGCGGGCTCCTCGCGGCGGCGGCGAGCGCCAAGCTGACGGCCCTGATCCTCGGCCCGGTGCTGCTCGCCGCCGCGCTGCGGCGCGGAGGCCCCCGGCGGGCGGCGGCGTTCGCCGTCGCGGTGCTCGGCGTGCTCGGCGTCGGGTTCCTGCCGGTGCTGGGCCCGAGCCTCTGGCCGAACGTGCGCTCGAGCCTCCTCCTGTACAGCGAGGTGTTCTCCTTCAACGCGCCTCTCTACTACGCCGCGCGGGCGCGGCTCGGCTACGTCGAGGGGGTCACCGACCCGGGCGACGCCGAGCGCGGCCCCTGGCTCCTCGCCGGCACCCTCCTCGTCGTGGCCCTCGGCGCGGCCCTGGCCGCGCTTGCGCCGCGCACCCGGCTCTACGCCGCGTCGGCCGGTGTGCTCCTCGGCTACCTCGGCTTCGCGCGCGTGGTCCATCCCTGGTACCTGCTGCCGGTGCTGCTCCTCTCGCTCCTGGCGGGGAGCCGCGCCGTGGCCGCGCTCGGGCTGGCGTCGATGCTCACCTACCTGCGCTACGACCCTCTCGGGGCCGAAGCGGGCTGGGTGCTCTGCCTCGAGGTCGGCGTCCTCGCGGGGGCGGTCGTGGCGGAGGTGCTGGCCGGGGTCACGGCGTCCCCATCCGGGGTCCCTCGATGGGGGAGCGCGACCCGCGCGCGGTTCTTCGGTAGGCTCCCCCGCGGCGGGCGAGCGGCCGGCGGTGAGAGGTGAGGTCTCTGGATCCCTATCGCGTCCTCGGGGTGAAGGCTCAGGCGAGCGAAGCCGAGATCCAGCAGGCGTACCGCAAGCTGGTCCGGCGCTACCACCCCGACGTCTCCCGGGAGCCGGACGCCGAGCAGCGCTTCATGGAGGTGCAGGTCGCCTACGACGTGCTCAAGGACCCGGCCAAGCGCGCCCGCTACGACAAGGACGGCAGCCTCGGCTCGGAGGCGCCGAAGGGCTCGCGCCCGCCCCGGGGGGGCTCATCGAGCGCACCGCCCCGCGCGACGTCGGCCCCGCGCCCCTCGCCGCCGCGCTCGCCGCCACCCCCGCGGCCCACGATGGGTCGGCGCCCGCCGTCCGACGTGCCGCCCCCCAAGGCGTCGACGCTGACCGAGAACGCCGACGACGCCGCCGGCGAGGACGAGGAGAGCTTCGCCTCCTCGCTCCTGTCCCAGCTCTTCGGCCGCCGCCGCCGCCGCCGCCGCCGCGACCCCGACGCACCGGTCCGGGTGCGCGACAGCGAGACCACCCTCAGCCTCTCCATCCTCGAGGCCTTCCGCGGGGGCAAGCGCCAGTTCGCCTACACCGACGCCCACGACAACCGGAAGGTCCTGGCCGTCCACGTCCCGCCCGGCATCCGCCCCGGCCAGCGCATCCGCCTGGCCGGCCAGGGCCAGGGCGGCGCCGACCTCTACCTCCGGGTGCAGGTCGCCGAGAGCGACGGCTTCAAGCTCGAAGGCGAGGACGTGTCGACCCGCGTGGCGGTCTCCCCCACCGAGGCGGTCCTCGGCGGCACCATCCCGGTGAGGACCCTCGAGGGCGAGGTCAACGTCAAGGTCCCGCCGGGCTCGGGGAGCGGCGTGCGCGTCCGCCTTCGAGGGCGCGGCTTCCCGAAGAAGTCGGGAGGCCGGGGCGACCTCTACGTCGAGGTCCGCATCCAGGTTCCGAGGACCCTCGAGCCCGAGGAGCGAGAGCTCTACGAGCAGCTCGCGCGCGTCTCCACCTTCGACCCGCGCGCGAAGTGACCGCTGCTGCGTCGGGGACGTTCGAGAACCCCCGGACATCGAGACCCCGCGTGCGTGCGCGTCAGGACCTCCGGACGCGTGGGAGCTGCCTGTCCAACCCCCGGACGTCGAGCTCCCGACGGTCGGGCGCTCTCGAGATTCGGGCCGACCCGCCTCCCTCATGGCGGGCTGGCCACAGATCGACGACGGCATCCGGCTCCGCTCTGTCCGCGGTGTTCCCGGGGATGGCACGCCATGAAGTCCCACCGGGCCTGCGGCGCGAATTGACTACGTCGTCGTCGTAGCCTCTCGATAGCGCGGGGGGTAGGGTTCGTTCTCGGGGGAGATGCGGGGGCTTGACTCGGCTTCCGTCACGGCGGCGATTGTGCTGCGTGGTGCCTCTCCCGAGAAGGGCTCGGTATGAGCTGCCATTGCGATGCATCGATCCGCCTTGAGACCCCCTTTCTCGACCTGCTGTACGAGGCAAAGCAGGATGAGGAGCTCGACCTCCGTATGCGCGTCGCGACCGCCCTCATCCTCCACCATGATGAGCTAGCGATCCCGGCTCCGGGGACCGTCAGTCCGTGCGACCAGCCGGATCCCCCATGGTGGTGCCGCTTCGCGCACGGGCACGCGCGCGTGCCGAAGCTCGACACCGTGGTGCGAGTCTCTCGACGCCTGATCCTCGAGCAGATGGTGGAGAAGCACGACGTGGGTCCAACGCTCGAGCTTGCGCGCCTGGCGGACCCCGCGATCGACGCATCGGCGTTCGCGGTCGGCCTGGCCGCCTCGCTGCCCGACGAGAAGGTCGCGGCTCAGGTGCGGCGCGTCGCGACTGCGGTCACGTCGGTCACCGCAGGCACGATGATTCCCGTCCCTGGCAGTCCCCTGGACGAGTACTGTCGCAGGAATCCGTGGGACCCCTTCTGCTGGGTGATCGCCACGGCGGCTCGGGGCACAGTACCCAGGCTCTTGCTGGGCGAGGTCGTGCTGCTTCACGAACTCTGTTCATGCGGCATCCTGACGCAGGCCGTCGCGCGGGCATCATTGAACGGGCTGATCCGGGAGGGCGGGGTGATCATCGATGGCTTCGATGTCCCCGTACAGACCGGGCTCATCTGGGGCTCGGGGTACCTGCGCGGAGCCGGTATCGATATGGGTCTCGGAGCGCGGCTCCTCGACGTGGACGGCCACACATTCGGAAACCTCCCGCCGGAATGCGAGAAGCCCAATCCGCCGCGGGTCCCCTGCTGGTTCATCGCCAACGCGCCCCGAGCCAACTTGTTGCTCACCGCTTTCGTGGAGGCGAAGGTGCTCTCGGCGGAGAAGGCCGAGGTGTTCCGGAACCGGGCAACTCGCATCTACACGATCGAGTCCGTCCCCCTTCCGGAGTAGGTCCGGCCAGCCGTGCCGCTCCGCTGCAGCGGGCCGGCTGAGCTGTAGTCGCTCGACGTGATCGAAAGGAGGGGGCCGGACGTCGAAGGCGGACGGCCCCTTCCAGGCGCAACTCCCGTCGCGCCCCTCCCCTCAGTCGGGGGCGTCGAGCTGGTGCAGCAGCACGCCGTTGCCGGACGGATCCAGACAGACCGCCATCCGGCAGTGCGGCCCGCGGATCACGTCGGTGCGGAACTCGACGCCTTCGTCCTTCAGCCTGGCCATCAGCGCGTCGAGGTTCTCCACCTCGAACGCGATGGTGCCGCCCTGGCTCGCGCTCGGCGCGTTCGGCGTGGCGTTCGTGATGGCCAAGCAGCCCCCGCCCGGCAGGTCGTACTCGACCCACTGCTGGTCGCCCTGACCGCCCATGAGCCCCGTCGTGAGACCGAGCTGCGTCTCGTAGAACGACCGGGCCGCCGCGACGTCGGTGACCGGATACATCGTGAATGCGACCTTCTTGAGCATCCCTCGAACCTCCCACGAATCGATAGCCTCCATCGCGGCCGCAGGCTTGCGGAAGCCGCGGGTGCCGCTGGCGCCCGTGGCGACGTTTCTCGAAGGCCTCGTCCGGGACCGCCGTCAGCCGCTCTCGGCGCCATCCGGCGAAGCACGGGACCCGGATATCGGCGGCCGAGGTGAAGCGGCGGCTCGTCGAGCAGCAGCCAGCCCCTGGGGCCGTCGATGCCGACGTCGTCGAAGCCGTCGGGGCGTCCGCCGAGGCGCGCCCCTCGACGGACCGCTCGCGCGGGCGGCGATGTTCAACCGAGCGCGGACCGACCGTTCGACCGGTACGTGCCGGACGTGAGGCCGGCGTCGCGTCATGACGGCCGGATCCGACAAGTCCCCGCGTGCGCCTGCCGCCCCGACGGTGCGGCCGAGGGGGCTATCGGGCCGGCACCGCTCGCCGGCGAAGGGCCGTCCACCGCCGTGGGCCGACGCCCCCGCGACCCTGGCGCCCGCGCCGAAGCTGATCCCGGCGCCCGAGGACCGGGCGTCCCAGGCCCCGGGCCGCACCCGTGGCCGGCCGACGCAGCTGCCCGTGATCGGCCGCTACGGCCCCTACGCGATCGTGGGCCGCCTCGCGATCGGGGGCATGGCGGAGATCCTCCTCGCCCGGGATGACCAGGCCGACCCGAGCCGGCGCCACCTCGTCATCAAGCGGATCCTCCCCGAGCACGAGCTCGACGAGGCCTTCGTCGAGATGTTCCTCCACGAGGGCAAGGTCGGGCAGCGCCTCCGCCACCCCAACCTCGTCGTCATCCACGGCTTCGGGGAGCTCGAGGGCGCCCACTACATCGCGATGGAGTGGGTGGACGGGGTCAGCCTCGGCAAGCTGATCCGGCGCGCCCGGAGCTTCGGCGGCGTGCCGCCGGACATCGCGTGCGCCATCGCGGCCGACGTCGCGGCGGCCCTCGCCCATGCGCACCAGGCCACCGACGAGGCCGGGCGGCCGCTCGCGCTCGTCCACCGGGACGTCACCCCCGACAACGTCATGATCAGCTTCGAGGGGCGCGTGAAGCTCCTCGACTTCGGCATCGCCAAGGCCTCGACCCGGGTCCAGAGGACCCAGGCCGGCGTGGTGAAGGGCAAGTTCGCCTACATGTCGCCCGAGCAGTGCCGGGGCCAGGACGTCGACCGGCGGACCGACCTGTTCGCCCTGGGCGTTTGCCTGCACGAGACGTTGACGGGCCAGCCCCTCTACGTCCGCGACACCGAGTTCGAGACCATGGAGGCGATCGTCCACGGGGAGGTCCCGCGCCTGCCGGCGGATGGCAGCGCCGAGGGCGAAGAGCTCGCCGCGATCGTGGCCCGGTGCCTCGCGAAGGATCCCCGCCAACGCTTCGGCAGCGCCCAGGAGCTCCGCACCGCGCTCCTGGGACACCTCCGGACGAGGGGGTGCGATCCCCCGTCCGTGGACCTCGCTGCCTACCTCGACGACCTCTTCGCCAAGGAGAAGCGCGGCGGCCCCGTGCTCGACACCATGCCCTTCGGGGCGAGCTACCAGAGCGCAGCGCGCGCTCGCGGGCGCGGCGGCCCCGACCTCGAGCTTCCGGAGCTCGACGCCGTGGGCGCCCTCGAGCCGGCGACGGTGGCGCCTCCGCGCCGGCCCGCGGACGCCCCGGTCCCGTCGATCCGGACGACGGAGCGCGCGAAGCCTCCCGAGCGGGGGCTCCTCGCGCGCCTCGCGCTACCGTCCTTCGACATGGCGCCGGTCGAGGAGTGGCTCGAGCGCATCCCGCCGCGGGCCTGGTACGTCGCGGGCGGCCTGGCGCTGCTGCTCATGGTGGCGGTCGTCGTCCGGCTCGCGGTCGACCTCTTCGGGCACGAGCCCGAGGAGGCGGTGGCGGTGGTCCTGACCGGGAGCCTCTCGGTGACCAGCGACCCGCCGGGGGCCACGGTGTGGGTTGACGGCGAAGAGCGGGGGCGGACCCCGCTGTTCGTGGCCGATGTGCCGACCGGGAGCCGCGTCGTGCGGCTGGAGCGGGACGGCTACCTGCCCCACGAGGGTGAGGCAGAGGTCCGCGCGCGGCGGGTGCTGGACGTCGCCGTGGCCTTGCGGCCGGCGGATGCGCCCGTGGGCGGTCCGATGGGTCGTCTGACGCTCACCACCGAGCATCCGGGGCGCGTCTTCTACCGCGGGCGGGACCTGGGTCGGACCCCGCTCAACGGCGTGGAGCTTCCGGCCGGCGTGGTCCGGCTCGAGGTGAGGTTGGATGATGGGCGGACGTTCGAGCGGGGGGTGCTGGTGAGGGCGGGGCGGGCGACGGCGACGTACTTGGACTTCTGAGAGCGCCCGGTTAGGGACCCGGCGAGGAGTCGACCCGCCGCTAGGCTCGAAGGCGAAAGGCCCGCGCGGCTCGCGCCCTCGCGCCGGGGACGAGGAGACGGTGGCCCTGTCCCCGTTCGTCGAGCTGGAGATCCCGCTGGGCGGCTCTCGCTGCCTGGCTGAGGGGCGAAGCCACGAGCTAGAACTAGGACTAGGGCTCCGGGAGGAGCTGGGTCGGGTCCGGGACGGGACGGGACGAGCACTCCACCTGCGTGTCGTTGGCCCGGAACGCCACGCCCTGTCTCAAGCGAGTGAGGGGGTAGTCCCGCTCGCAGCAGATGCCGAGGGGGTGGCCGGCCACCACCCCGTCCCGCAGATCGAGCTCGACGTCGTCGGTCAGCTGGACCCCGCAGGTCTCGCCCCCCTCCAGGGTGAAGTCGACGACGTCGACGTCCGCGCCGCGGTAGACGCCCAGGTTGACCGCGTCGGAGCTGGCCGCGCAGGCGGGGGCGCACGCCGGAGCCCTCGTGCCGACGACGGTCAGCGCCTCGATCTCGGCCCGGGTCCCCGGGTCGAAGGCGGCGAGGCCGATCTCCCGGTTCCCCTCGAGGCGAGCCCGCCGGAGGGTCAGGTCCGCTCCTGCCGCCAGATTGACCCCTCGACCCCAGGCGTCGTCGCTGGCCTGGGACTCCGTGTCCCGGACCGTGAGGTCGGTGATCCGGGCCTCCGCCTGAAGGATCTGGACCCCCGCGTAGCGGCAGCCCTCCACCAGCACCCGCTCCAGGCGAGCCATCGGTCCGCCCTGGATCTGGACGCCCTGCCCGAAGAGCCCGTCGAGCTCCTGAGGTCGGGTACCGACGACCTGAAGGTCGGTCGCCTCGACCCGGGTGGCCTCGAGCCCGACGAAGAGGCCGACCTCCCGGTTGCGGGCCAAGAGGACGCGCGTGAGGACGACCTCCGCCCCGCGCTCCACGCTCACCCCTCGTCCGAACTCCCCGGGCCCCGCGGTGGGGGACTCGCCGGCCTGGGGGAGCGTGTCCCGCACCACCAGGTCCTCGAGGACCGCCCGGCTGTCGCCGAACACGGAGACGCCGAGGTGACGATTCCCCTCCACCAGGCTCTCGCTGATCTCGAGGCGCCCTCCGGTCCTGACGGCGACGCCGAAGCCCTGCCCTCCGGCGAGGGCCAGGTCCGGCCGGGTGTCCCGAACGACCAGACCGTGGCCGTCGACCTCCGATCCTTCGCTCTGGACGAAGAGCCCATTGGCCGCGTTGCCCTCGAGGAGCGCGCGCTGAACGTCGAGGCGGCCCCCAGCCTCGACCCGGATCCCACCGCTCAGGTCGGGGGAGGGATTGCGCCCCGTGTCCCGCACGAGGAGGTCCTCGACCGTCGCCCCCGCCCCGTCGGAGACCACGAGCCCGGCCCCCTGGGTCCCCTCGATCACCCCCCGGCGGAGGCTCAGGCCCAGGTCGGGGCCGCCGATGGCCACTACCCCCCCGATGACCGCGTCGTTCGGCCCGGCCATCCCGCCTCGGACCACGACGTCCTCGGCCTCCACCTCCGTGCCCTCGCCGAGAAGGAGCAGCCCCCGGGCGCGGTGGTCGACCAGAAGGGCGCGCGACAGGGTGAGCTCCCCCCCGAGCTCCACCGACACCGAGGTGCCCTCGCGGCCCGCTGCCTCGCGGGGCAGCGTGTCGTGGACCGCCAGGTCCGTCGCCACGACGGAGCTCCCCGTCGAGACCACCACCAGCCCGCCCTCCCGATTCCGAGCCAGGAGCACCCGCTCCAGGGGCACCGAGCCGCCGCCCCCCGCGCCGACTCCCCAGCCCCGGACGCCGCCGAGCTGCCGGGGCTCCGTGTCCCGCACCACCACGTCGCGCAGGGTCGCCGACCCCCCCTGGCTGGCCAGCACCCCCACCTCCCGGTTGCCTTCGACCAGGGCCTGGGACAGCTCGATGTGCGCGCCCCCCTCCGCGCTCAAGCCCCGGCCGAGGTCTCCGTCGGACGCCTGGGGCAGGGTCCCGCGCACGACGAGGTCCGACGCGACGACCTCGGTGCCCGGCCCGAGGGCGAGGAGCCCCGCGTCCCGATTCTCGTCGACGATGGCTCGGCTGAGGCCGAGCCGTCCAAGCTCCACCCAGATCCCGCCCCCCCGGGTGCCCGCGCGGGCCCGACCGCGGGTCCCTTCCACCCGGAGGTCGGAGACGTCCGCCTCCGCCTCCTCGCCCCGCACCAGGAGGCCCGCGTCCCGGTTCCGCTCGAGGACCGCGTCTTGGAGGACGAGCCGAGCCCGGGCCTCCACGCTCAGCCCCGCGCCGCCGAAGTCGCCGGCCGAGGGGTCGCGGGAGGCCCGGACCACGAGGTCCCGGGCCTCCACCACGGCGCCCGAGGTGACGACCACCCCGGCCGGGTCCCCGGTCACGTCCACCACCTCCAGACCGTGGAGGAGGACCGGGGCGCCGCTCCGCCGGACCCGGACGCCCACGAAGGGGGCCGGCCCGATGCGGACGTTCTCGATCCGGACCGGGTCCTCGTGCCGGGCCACGTCGATCACCGCGCTCCGGTCGCTGTCCTCCGGCGCGACGAGGACGCTGTCCCGGGGACAGCGACCCCGGAGCCCCACCCCGTCCGGCCACGTGCGGTCCACTGGGTAGGTGCCCGCGGCGAGGAGGATGACGGTCCCCGGCGCGCTCCGATCGAGGGCCCCGGCGAGGGTCGGCAGCGGCGCCTCGGCTGATCCGTCCCCTCCGGAGGGGGCATCCCCGCGTACATGGAGGAGGGTCGTCTCCCGCGGCAGGTCGCGCGTGGCGGGGAACGGGCCCGGCCCGCACGGGGCACCGATCGGACGGCAGCCGGGCTCCCCCGGGAAGTGTGCCTCTCCGGCCGGGCAGGCCCGTGGCCCACCGGTGGGGTAGGGCTCGCAAGTGGTCACCCCGTCGGCGGTCACCGCCCTCCACCCGTCGGGGCAGCCCCAGTCGACGGGAGGCACGCCGGCCTCGAGCCAGGGGATGTCGGGGGCGACGATGTCTGGCTGGCCAGCCTCGAGCCAGGGGATGCGGGGGGCCTCCGGGAGGGCCGGCTCCCGTCGCGGCACGCCCAGGTCTCCACCGTCCGGGGCCACCGGAGGGCGCGGGCCGCATCCCATCCCGACCGAGGCGGCGAGCGCGACGACGCCGTATCTCGACCCCACCGGGCGAGGATGCCGACGCGACCCCGACCGGTCAATGGGACAGTCTCTGCGGCCCCCTCGTGTTGGCGACCTCAGGTCGACCGGTCGACGATCCACGCTCCACGACAAAGGCACGCCGAACCTCGCGTCGTCCGCCATCCTGTCGATGCGGCCGCGGCGAGCGTCCTCGGGACGGGGGGACCACCTCCACCATCAGGTCCCTCCCTCTCACCCCTCCACGTGCCGCCGGACCACCTGCTCGTAGGTCGGGAACCCCTTGTTCATTCCCTTGAGGATCATCGAGGCGATCCGCCCGCCGATGAAGGGCACCCGGACGTCGATCACGAGGGTCTCGACGAGGGCCGAGCCAGCGCCCTCGGGCTCGATGCGTAGGGTCCCGGAGACCGCCGCGCGGTCGCTGTGGGGTCCGGTGTGGGACCAGGTGGCGGAGCGGGCCGGAAGGTCCCAGTGGATCCGGATCTCGGACTCCTCCGTCCGGCTGCGGTCGATGCCCCCGAAGCCGTGGGCGTAGCGGATCATGCGCACCACCTGCACCAGCTCGTTCTCGTCCCGGGACGCCTCGGACACCGCGACCTCGAGGGCGCCCTGGGAGGTCTCGCGATCGATGAGGAAGGCCTCGGAGGTGAGAGCCTCGACGACCGCCTCGGGCGGGGCCGGGAGGGAGATGCGGGTGTCGCGGGTCTTGCTCATGGGTGTTCTCGGTAGTGGAAGGCGGGTGCCGGCGCGCGAGGATAGCGCCGTTCGTCATCGGCCGTGCTCGAGCCGTGCTGTTCGGGATGTCGAAGATGACCTCCGCCATTGTCCACCGCGCGGCGGAACGCACGTCGTGCTGAAGACCATCGCCCCGGAGCGCACCGGCGATCCCGTGGAAGCTCCCACCAGGGACCATGGATCAACCAGGTGCGCGGTTTGCGCGGCCCCCGCGCCCCGGAGGCCCACGAGGACTTGAGCCGGGACCAGACGGGTCGCGTGCTAGGGCAAGCGTCGCGTAGCCCGGGAGAGTGGCAACCCGGGCCATCCATGCGTGCTCATCCGTAGGGAGGTCCACCCGAACCGGGCGTCGTTCCCCATGCCGTCACGGCGACCGCGTGGGTACGTCGCGGGCGGACGATCGGCGACGAAGGACCCCTGAGCCACGCAAGCGCGGAGCTCGTCAACCCTCCCTGTGAAGTGTATCATCCGGCGATGAGCTTCACAGACCAAGTCCGCGCCCTCGCAGATCGGATTCCGAATCTTGTTGCACACCTCGAGACCGAGGAGGCGACGAAGACCGCTCTAGTGCTGCCCTTTGTTGCTGCCCTTGGCTACGATGTCTTCGACCCTACCGAAGTTGTGCCCGAGTTCACCGCCGACGTCGGAATCAAAAAGGGAGAGAAGGTTGATTTCGCAATAAAGAAGGATGGTGCAGTGATTATAGTCGTCGAATGCAAGGCGGCTGGCAAGGCACTCGACGTGCGACACGCATCGCAGCTCTACCGATACTTCTCTGTCACGAAGGCACGCATTGCAATGCTAACGAACGGGATCGAGTACCGCTTCTTCAGCGATCTTGAAGAGACAAACAAAATGGATGAGCGCCCATTCCTTGTCATCGATCTGCGAGCGCTGCGCGAGGACACGCTGGCCGAGGCACGGCGGCTTACGAAGGAGCATTTTTCGCTCGATGACATGATGAGTGCCGCCGGAGAGTTGAAGTACCTGCGCGAGATTCGCCTCTTGCTCGATGCGCAGTTCAACGATCCCGATGAGGACTTCGTTCGGTTCTTTCACGCACGCGTGTCGTCGGGTCGCTTCACGCAGAGCTCGAAGGAGCAATTTACCGATCTCGTGAAGCGAGCCCTGGCAACGGCCGTGCGCGACAGGGTCAGCGGTCGCCTCAGGTCGGCGCTGGAAGTGGAGGAGACCAAGGACCAGCAGCTCCCGGCCGGTACCTCGGCGACCGCCGAGACGGGTTCGGACGAGGGCGCGCCGCCCTCGGAGGAAGGCGAGCCGGACATCGAGACAACGGCCGAGGAGCTCGAAGGCTTCAACGTTGTGCGGGCCATCGTCTGCAATGTCCTCCGGGTGGAGCGGGTATGCTATCGCGACGCAAAGACGTACTTCGCCGTGTTGGTCGACAACAACAATCGAAAGCCGATCTGTCGACTTTGGTTCAATAGCCGCCAGAAGTACATCGGCTTGCTCGACGAGGACAAGAGCGAGACAAGGCACCCGATCGAAGCCCCGGCAGAGATCTATCAGTTCGCGGACGCGCTCCGAACTGCAGCCGCGCGATACTCTGAAACTTGACGGCTGAGGGCGTCGCCATGAGTCCGTGTGGTCAACTAGTGTTCAGTAGGCGACATCGGCAGGTCGAGAACCACGTGTCCCTCGCCCGCCTGGACCCGGGGAGCGGGTGACCATCCACCAGCTCGAGCCCGTCGCTCGCTACCATCTTGTGCTCCCCGAGGCGACCGCCGAGCTCCTGGAGCGCGACGTGTTCCGGTTCATCGCCCACCGGGAACAGCATCACGCGGTCATCGTCGGTCCAGGAACGCCCGGATCGCGGCCAGGGACGCTTCGGAGCGCTCGCCGATCATGGTGTGCCCGGCTCCCTCCACCTCGACGAGCTCCGCGCCGGGCAGGTGCGGGAGGTGGTGGGTCCGCTGGTAGGCGGTGCCGAGCAGGCGATTGCAGCTCCCGGTCAACACGAGGATCGGTCCCGGGAAGGGCGGCGGGTCGAGGAAGTCGACGTCGATGGTGCCGTCGTCGGCCGTCGACCGCCCGATGAGCCACTGCGAGGCGTCGGCGCCGAAGCGCCACATCGGCATGTGGCCCGTACCCGCGTCCTCGTTGCACCAGTAGCCGGCGATCGGATGGCCGGGGATGTCGGAGGTCATCAGGCGCCACATCATGTAGTCGCGGCCCGCGGAGTCGTCGGGACCGCGAACGTGGAACGACGCGAACCACGCGTCCCAGACGGCGCGAAGGGTGGCCATCGTCAGGGGCGGCGTCATTCGGTTGGTGGACTCCATGAGGCTCTCCCCCGCCTCGTCGGTCAGGAACCCGGGCTCCGCGAGGACGAGGTGGCTCACCCGGTCGGGGTGCCGCACCGCGTAGGCGATGCCCAGCATCGCGCCCCAGGAGTGCCCCACGATGCGGACCTGTCCGTCGGGACCCACGAAGCGATCGATGATCGCGGTGAGGTCCGCGTAGTGGTGTTCCATCGAGACCTCGTCCCGGGTCACCCGCTCCGAGAGCCCGGCTCCCCGCTGGTCGTAGAACACCACCCGGTAGCGGTCGGTCAGCGCCTCGAGGGGCAGCAGCGCGCGGTAGTCGGCTCCCGGCCCCCCGTGGAGGACCACCGCCACCGGAGCTCCCTCGTCCCCGCGCGCCTCGCCGTGGAGCGTCACTTCCTCCAACTCGAAGCGCGGGAGGGACGGGTCGTCGATCACGGTGGCGGGGACCGCCTCTGTCGGCGTGTTGGCGCAGTACCCGAGGGTCGCGGCGACCGCGACGAGGGCGGTGGCGACGGCGAGGGCGCGAAGGGCCCAGCGGAGGACGCGCCGGAGCATAGGGTGTCTATACGCCTCGGGGTCGGGGCCTGCAGTCCCGTCCTCCCCACCTCGGGAAGCTCGCGATCCTGCCTCCGGCCGCCGAGCATGTTCGCCCTGCGCTTGTCCCAGCAGATCGTCCTGCGCTCAGTGCACCCCCGGCGTCGTCGCGGCGACCCACTCCGGGTTCCGGGTGCAGACGTAGCGGACCATCTCCACCGCCAAGTCCGCGTCTGGGCGGAGCACGTCGACGGTTAGGGTCTGCCCTCCCGCGGTGGCGTACACGCGGGGTGCCGTCTCCTCGCAGCGGCGCATCCCGAACCGGGATTCCGCGTCCGCCGGCACGGACCCGGTCTTGACGTAGGTCGCGAGGAGCTCCTCATCGACCCACTCGCCGCCATGGTGTCGAACGCGCTCTGCCGCCGCGTCCCGCTGCTGTGCCGCGAGCGGGTCCTTGGCGTCCTCCGCGATGTCCCACTCCACGTTTCGTACGGCCGAGATCGTGCGCCGCGCGTGGACCTGTTCCTCGGTCGGCGCCTCGTCGCTCCACGGCAGATGAGGGCAGAGGTCGTCCTCGGTGACCCCGATCGCCGCCGCCGTCAGCTCGGCATCGGCCGGGGACGCGAAGAGCGCTTCCAGCCTCAGGTGAACCGCGTCGCCGCCCGGCGCGACGACGAGCTGCGGGTCTTCGCAGCTCACTTCGGTGTGCTGCCCGCTCCACACCCCCGCCGCCGCCATGACCACGATCGGAGCGGAGACGAGGCCACCGAAGAGACCGCCGTAGACGAGCCCGCCGACGAGCCGCGATGCGCTGCCAGGGACCGCCGCGGACAGGCGGTCCATGACCGCAGTCATCGTGCTGATGGTCTTCGGGGCGGTGATGCCCGGGATCGCGACGATCCGCGCCAGCACGTCCTTCGGCTCGCTCACCCCGTTGCGACGGCAGTCCCGCTCGATTTGCGCCACGCGCGACTCGAGCGTGAAGGTCAGCGCGACAACGATCGTCAGCAGGAGCAGCAGCGGCTCGTCGAGCAGGAACCAGCCGAGGGCGAAGGCGAGCCCCGCGAGGAGCTTCGCGCCGAAGGACAGCCAGGGATGGATGTCGCCGACCAGCGCATGCACCACGCGCCCGCCGTCGAGCGGGACGAAGGGGAGCAGGTTGACCAGGTTCAGCCCGATCAGAAACGTGATGAGCGGTGACGTCCAAGGGTTGTCGCTCGCGCCGGGCACCAGGAGCAGCGAGATGCCGAGCAGCGCGCCCGGTACCGGACCCGCGAGCAGCACGAAGAGCTCCTTCGCGAGCGTGCGATCGATCGGCTTGCCGATGGTCGCGGCGCCGAGGAAGGGCAAGAAGAACACCTTCACGTTGCGATAGCCGGACGCGAGCATCGCGAGGAAATGGCCGCCCTCGTGGATCGCGAGCACGACCAGGATCACGACGCCGGTCCAGGGGTCGAACCACCCCGCGAAGGAGGCGAGGGTGGCGGCGGCGCTGATCGCGAGGACCCAGAGCCAGGTCAGCCGGAAGCTCCGCCGCTCCTTCTTCTCTTCGTGCCGATGCCAGGACTCGAGCTTCAGCTCGAGCGGCACGCCGTCCGGGTCGAGCTGGAGGAACGACTGCGGACCGGGCGCCCGCGCCTGCCCGATGAGCGCGCGCCAGCCCTTCCGGGCGGCCGCGACGAGCGTGTACTGGAGCCCGTCGGGGCCGGGGACGGCACGGCCGGAGGACGCCATGGCGTCGACGCCGCGGACCATCGCCGCGCCGAGCGAGCGCACGCCCTCTTCCTCCGACGGCTCGGGCCAGGGTGAGCGACCCTCGGCCCCGAGCTCCGCGACGCGGCGCCGATGCCCCGCGAGGTGCCCTTCGACGGTCGCGCAGTAGCCGTCCTCGTCAAGGCCCTCCGGGTCCAGGGCCACGGTGAGGTGGAGGATGTGGTTGTGCGTGAGGAGCCAGCGGTCGTCGTCGAAGAGTGACCCGAAGACGAGGTTGATCGGGCGCTTCGGGCTCAGCAGCTCGTGCTCCTCGGGGAGCGCGAAGACCCCATCCGCGGCGCGGAGCACCGGCCGATACACCGTGCCCCAGCGGGACGCGAGGACCGACTCCACCCGGAGCCACAAGCAGGGCGCGAAGCCCAGGTCCTCCAGCTTGGCGCCGACCGGCTGGTAGAGGCGCCAGTAGACGATGGGCACCGTGTCGCCGTGCACCCAGCGCACGTCGGGACGGCGGAAGCGGAGCCGCAGCAGCGACTGAATCACGAGGGCGACCACCGCCAGCGCGAAGGTGACGGCCCCGATGAGCAACACCAATACGGTACTCATTCAACCCCCGCCCACAGGCTACGCGAGCAGGGGCGCGTCGGCGAGGCCTCCTTTCCTCTGCGCCCGACACCCCGTCCCTTGTCGCGCTCGAGCGGCACGTACCGGCGGATGAGCCCGCGGAGGCGCGATGGCCAACCGCGTCTTGGGGTTGGCGCAGATCTTCACGGTTCCCCGTTCCCGATGCGGCCCCCGCGCGGTCGCGTCATCGCACGGGCGGCGGAGGCGGAACGCCGCCTTCTTTTCACTTGACACCTGATCAGTGCTGGACTATCGTTCAGTATGGTCCCGGGGGAGCCGTGCCCGCGCCGATCGAATCCGACTTCGACCTCGACGAGCTGAAGCGCATCGACGCGGAGCTGTACCGCCTCGCGGGGTTGAACACGGGCAGCCGGCTCGTCCTCGGCCAGGCCCTTCATCGGCTCGGGCGTCGGTTCCGCGAGCTCGGGTTCCGCACGTTCGCGATGTACGTGCGCGAGCGGGCGTCCCAGAACGCTCGCTGGTGCAGTGATTCGAAAGCGCTCGCCGAGCGGCTGGAGGAGCGGCCGGCGATCCGCGCGGCGCTCGCTTCGCGACGTATCGGCTGGAGCCTCGCGGAGCTGCTCGCCCGGCACTCGACGCCGGAGGACGAGGCCGAGCTGCTCGCCGCATGCGTGGGCCTGACGGTGCGCGAGGTGCGCACCGTGCTTCGCGAGCGGGGCACCGAGGTCGACGACGAGGAGGAGGAGGACGTCTTCCGGACCATCGACATCTCCGTCAGCCGCACGGAGCTGCTGGCGCTCGAGGCGACGAAGATGGGTATCGAGCACGTCAACGGGGGCATGGGCGAGCCGGGCCTGTGGCTCGAGTGCGCGGTGTTCGAGGCGACGTCGACGATGCTCGAGCTGCGCCCGGATCTCGCGCACCGGTTCGAGGACCCACCCGAGGTGAGACGGCGCCGCCCCGACGACGCCGTGGCCGAGGAGGCGCGGACGTCGCCACCCCTCGCCGCGGAGGACGAGGACGAGCTGCGCATGGAGGAGCCGATCGAGACCGACGACCCGGTCGCGCTCGATCGGATCATCGTCGATCTCTCCGCTCGGCTGGCGAGCCGGGACCTCTGGTTCGGCGCGCTCCTGTCGCGGTTCCTGCTCGCGCGCGGGTGGCAGCGGCTCGGCTACGCGTCGGAGCAGCAGTGGTTCGACGAGCGCCTGGGCATGGCTCGGGCGACGGCACGCCGACGGGTCACGCTCGCCCGGCGTTGCGAGTGGCTCGATGGGCTCTGGGACGCCGTCGTCGGCGCCGTGGTCGGCTACGAGAAGGCGTCGTTGATCTCGCGAGTGGCCAACCCGGACACGCTGCCGGCCTGGATCGAGCGTGCTCGACGCCGGACGTACAAGCACCTGCGCGAGGACGTGCGCGCGGCCGAGCTGCTGGCCCAGATCGACGGGAAAGCGCCGCAGCGCGCGGAGCCGCCTACCCGCCAGGAGCTCGAGGCGGTCTTCGCCTTCGAGCGGGGCGTCCTGAGCGGCGAGACCATGACCCGGTCGCTGCTCGGGGGTCTGGCCGGCGGCGATGAGGACGCGGTCTCGATGTCCGGAGGTCTCGCCGAGGGTGGGGACGCGGTCTCGATGTCCGGAGGTATCGCCGAGGGCGACGCCGCGGTCTCGATGTCCGGAGGTGTCGCCGAGGGCGACGCCGCGGTCTCGATGTCCGGGGGTCCGGCGAAGTGGCCTCCCGGGCTCCCGAGGTTGGTGTGCTCCGACGACGGGCCGGGTGGCTGGGGTCTGAACGGGGTCCCGATGTCCGTGAGCTTCGCGACGCGTGACGCGCGGATGACGGTGCGAGCGCGCGCCGAGGTCATCCTCGACTATCGCCGCCTCGAGGCGGTGTACCGGGAGAGCGGCCTGCCGGGCTCCTTCGTGGTGTTCCTGGCCACGAGCTTCTGGTCCGCGTGGGGGCCGCGGTTCTTCGAGGGCGACAAGTGGAAGGCGATCTACAACCGGGATCGGCATCGGTGCACCTCGCCGGTGTGCGATTCACGGTCGGTGACGCTGCACCACATCACGTACCGGAGTCGCGGTGGCGGGGACGAGGCGGAGAACCTCTGCTCTCCTTGCGATTTCTGTCACCTGGAGGGGGAGCACGGGGGCCGGCTGAAGGTGCGGGGGACGGCGTCGGAGCCGCACTGGTGGATCGGGCGGGTGCCGGTGCTCGAGGTGAAGGGGCGCGACGTGCTGCGGCGGTGAGAGGAGGACGGCGCGAGGCCCGGGGTCGAGGCCCGGCGCCCCCATCCCTTCTATACTCGCCGCGTTAGTCACGGCGAACAGGGGATGGACATGAGCGATTCGACCGGCGAGAAGCGGACCGTCGTGCTGTGCGGGGGGGGATCGTCGGCGCACGTCCTCGTCGCGATGGCGGGGGGGCTGGCGGACGTCGAGATGCGGGCGAGGGTCCTGGAGTCGGAGCTGGTGGGGTTCCGGCGGGCGGTGGAGGTGGGGTGTG
>JBHJHB010000012.1:0-77460 GCA_050331215.1 Sandaracinaceae bacterium
CGCCTCCGGGGGGTCCTCGGTTACCTCGACGCCGTGGCCCGCGCAGACCCTGCCCCGCGGCGCTACCTCGTACCAACCGCTCGCGCAGCCGGGGCGCGGCCGACCCTCGGCCTTGAGCCGGACGCGCCCGCCCAGGCGGAGCCAGCCGATGGCCGGCGCGCCTCCGTCGGGCTCGTCATGCACCTGGATCTGCCGCCCCGTGACGAGGCCATGGAGCGGGAACGTCCGGTCGATCTGGGCCCGCCGTGCCGCGCGCCGACGCTCCGCGAGGGCCTCGGCGCTCTCGCCGGGCCGCGCCGCAGGCTCGGCTTCGTCGTCCGCCTCGAGGCGCGCGTCGACGGGGCCCTCGCCCGACCGCCAGCCGAGGAGCGCGGTCACCGCGACGACGCTCAGGAGGATTCCCGGGAGGATGAACAGGGAGGTCCGCTTCATGACGGGTCGCGTCCGGGGCGGGTGGCGCCCCGGCCCCGCGATCGCGTGGGGCGTTTGTAGCGAGCGGGTCGGGGAGGGGGCAAGGGAACGCCCGGCCCTCCGTACCCGGGTCGTACCCGGGTGGTGGACACGGACGTCGTGTCCCCTTGACCCGGTCTTCCGGCTTCAGGGAGGATTCCACTGTCGCCGTTGCGCGGAGGAGGACGACGTGAAGATCCTGCTCGCTCCCGATGTGTACGTGAACGCATCCGTCGCCGGCCAGGGCCTCGCGCCGGAGCAGGTCGTCAACCGAGTGCTCGGCGGGGAGGCGAGGGCCAAGACCACGCCGTGGATCCTGGAGCGCGTCGAGGCGATGTTGCACCTCCATCCGAACTTCCGGGAGGAGGCGGTCGAGCCCCAGCTCGAGATCATCCGCCAGAGGACGGACCTCGTGGAGAGCGAAGGCACCCACGGGCCCGACGCGTGGACGGAGGCCCTCGTCGCGGGCGCGAAGGCCGCGGGCGTCGAGCGGGTCGTGACCGACCACCCCGACCTCGCGGACCAGGACGAGGTGGAGGGCATCGAGTTCCTGTCGAGCGACGCCTGGCTGATCGAGCAGATCACCCCGCCGCCTCCGCCGCCGACGATCCCGCCGCCCGGGACCGAGGACCAGGCCGAGTAGCCCGCCCGAGCACGCGGGAGGGCCCGGGGCGCCGGTCGGCTGACCCGGCCGAGGCGGGAGGGCTGTGCTATAGCTGCCGGCCGCGCCGGTCCGTCGCCGGCCGCGCCGGTCGATGCCCTTCTACACCCTCACGGCCCCCATCGGTCCGGAGACGCCGGTGCTGGTGGAGGTCCCGCACGCGGGCTGGGCGATCCCGGAGGCGGTCCGCGACGAGCTGGTCGTGTCGCCGGACACCGTCGTCCGCGACAGCGACATCTACGTGGACAAGCTCTACGCCGCCACGCCGGAGGCGGGCGCGACGCTGCTCGCGTCGAGCGTGTCGCGCTACGTGATCGACCTCAACCGGGCGCCGGACGACGTCGACCCCCACACCGTGCCCGACCATCCGCGGCCTCGGGGAAGTCAACCGCGAGGGGTCGTGTGGCGCCTGACCACCGACGGGCGCCCCGCCCTGCGTCGCCCGTTGAGCTACGCGCAGCTCGAGCGCCGTCTCCGGGACTTCCACGACCCCTACCACGGCGCCCTGGAGCGGGAGCTCCGTCGCAAGCGGGAGCGCTTCGGCCACGCCGTCCTCCTCGCGGCGCACTCGATGCCGTCCGCCTCGCGCGGGCTGGGCCGGAGTGCCCCGCGGGCGGACGTCGTGCCGGGAACCCGCGGCCGGACAACGGCCGACGAGCGGCTGATCGACTGCGTCGACGGGTACTTCCAGGAGATCGGCCTGTCCGTCCGCCACGACGATCCCTACCGGGGCGGCTGGACGACCACCCACTATGGCCGGCCCCGGGAGGGCTGGCACGCGGTCCAGATCGAGCTCAACCGGGCCCTGTACGTCCACGAGGACACCGGGCGGCCCAAGGACGAGGGCTTCGACCTCGTCCAGCGCTGGGTCACCGAGCTGGTGCGGCGGCTGGGGCGCGTCGAGCTCGCCTGAGCGCCGCCAAGGAGGCTTGCCTGGCCACGCGGCCCCTACCGCGGGCGCCGAACGGGCTCCCGGCGCTGGCTGGGCCCCGGCGCCGACTGGGCTCCCGGCGCGGACCGGCCGCGGGCGCCGACTGGGCCCGAGCGCCTACTTGGCCACGGGCGCCTCGAGGGGCACCGGGTCGCCCGAGCGGACCTCGAGCCGGTAGCGGCTGTTCGCCGTCTGGAGGTAGTACACCTCGCGGCCGCAGAGGCGCAGGATCCGCTTGACCGGAGTGGTCACGTACTCGTGCAGGCCGTCGGGGAACTCGATGACCAGGACCGAGCCCTTCCGGGGTGCTCGAAGGAGCCGGCCGATCACGGCACGGCCAGGCTTGCGACCCACCTTCCGGAGCACGACCTCCACAGACGCGAAGCTAGCACAGCCCCGCGACGTGGCAAAAGGTCATTCGGCCGCCGGAACGGCCCTGTGACGAGGCTCCGCTTGCACGTCCAGCCGAAGCGGGTGAGCACTCGGCCGAGCCGTTGCCCCCTCGCATCGACATCCCCCGAACGGACCGGGTTGGCCTGCCGTCGCTGGTCCTCACCGCGCTGCTGAGCCTCGCCGCGGGGCTCGCCCTGGCATACTGGGGGACGGGCGCCGACACGGCCGTGGACCGGTCCGGCGGAGGCCCCGGCGCCGGCGTCCGAGCGCCCTCCGCGGGCGGTGGAGGGGGGCCGCCGGACGAGGGGCGCGAGGGGCGGAGCGCGGCGGACGAGGACGACGTGGCGCCGGTCCCGGAGGAGCAGGCGCCGGGGGCGCCGAGCGTGCGCCCCGCGGTCGAGGCCGGTGCGGCGCCGGTCCCGGAGGAGCAGGCGCCGGGGGCACCGAGCGTGCGCCCCGCGGTCGAGGCCGGTGCGGCGCCCGTCGCCGCGGACGAAGCCCCGGGCGGCGCCGTGGATCAGGCCGAGGCCACCACTGGCGAGGGCGCACGGCGGCCGGGCCGGGGGGCGGTCGACCCGCGTCCCACGCTCCGGGTGGTGCCCGGTCGGGTCGCCTACCTGCGCTGTGACGGCGTCCCCCTCACGGGGCCTGGGCCCTCCCGGTGCCCCCGGGACGAGGCGCTCGAGGCCGAGGTCTGGGGGATCGTCCGGGGGCTCGGGGCCTGCCCCGACGCCCCGGCTGGCGCCGGCCGGGCGGACCTGCGCCTCGTGTACCGGGGCTCGGCGCAGCCGCGCGTGCTGTGGCGCGACACGTTCGCGCCAGGGGTGGTCCGCCTGGATCGGACGGCCGTTCTCCGCTGCCTGGCCGAGCCGCTCGCCGAGGTCCGGCCGACGGTGGCCTCGACGCACCTGTCCGTGTCCTTTCGCTTCCGTGTGGAGCCTTGAGGACGGTGGACGCCGCCTGCGCCTGGCCCTAGCCCCCACACGACCCACGAAGCTGCCGCGGCAAGCTGCCGCGGCGTTCCTGCGGTGGGCACGCCCGGAACGGCTCGTGGGCCTTGGCTCCCGCGCCAGCGGCGATTGGCACGCCGGGTGCACAGGGGGAAGGCGTTCGCCGGCCGGGCCCAGGGGGAGGGGCTCGCCAGCTCGCCTTGGAGGTCCCCTGTGTCCCGCAATCGCCCCCTCAGCCTCGACAGCTACCGCCGCGACCTGAGCGACGTCGCGCCCCTCTCCGCCGAAGAGGAGCGCGACCTCGCCCGCGCCTGGGCCAAAGGGGATCAACGGGCGGGGGACCGGTTGGTCAAGGCGAGCCTGCCTTTCGTGATCCGCGTGGCCAAGGAGTACCGGCGCTGGGGGATCCCGATGGAGGACCTGATCCAGCAGGGCAACCTCGGGCTCCTCAAGGCCGCGCAGAAGTTCGACCCCGAGCAGCGCTGCCGCCTGATCACCTACGCGGTCTACTGGATCCGCGCCGAGATTCGCGACTACGTCGTCCGGAGCTACCGGATCGTCCGCCTCGGCACGACCCGGACGGAGCGGCGGGCGATGCGCGCGTTCCGGCGCGATGGCATCGAGTCGGTGGAGGAGCTCGCCGAGGCCTCGGGCATGCCCATGGCGCGGGCCAAGAAGCTCTGGCCGCTCCTGACCCAGCGCGACTTCGCGCTGGACGCGGCCACCGATGAGCGCGGGCCTGCGCTCGACCGGCTGGAGGACCACGTCAGCGCCTCCCCGGAGGACGCGGGGGCCCGGGCCGAGACGATCAGCGGGGTGCGCGCTCGCCTCGACGACGCGCTCGGGGCGCTGTCCGACCGGGAGCGCCGCATCATCGAGGAGCGCATCCTCCGCGATGACCCGCGCACGCTCGAGTCCCTCGGCCGGGAGATGGGGGTCAGCAAGGAGCGCATCCGCCAGCTCGAGGCGCGCGCCCGCGGCAAGCTCCGGGACCGCCTGCTCGCCTTCGAGCCCATCGCGGCCTGAGCCTGCCGGGCCGTCCGCGCCTTTCCTTCTTGACCGATCCCGACAACCGACCACCCTTCGGTCCGGAGGCTGGATGCACCGCGCGCTCTGCTTCGCTTTCGTCCCGATGATCTTCGGGTGCTCCGGCCTCGGGTCGGTCTCGGAGGACGTCGACCCCCTCGAGATCGTCTACGCCCCGGATGGGACCCCGGCCTTCCTCGGTCAGGCCCTGATGATCGAGAGCTGCGGAGGAGGCGGCTTCTGCCACGCGGACGCGATCGCGAACGGTGAACGCTTCGGGGCGCCCCGGGGCCTGACCTTCGACCTGCGCCTCGCCCAGGACGACGACTCCACCGACCGCCTGAGCCGGGCCCAGCAGGTCACCTTCAGCAACCGCGACGGGGTGTGGGGCGAGGTCAGCGCGGGCACGATGCCGCCGAGCGGCGAGGGGGAGCGGGTCCTCGAGGCGACCCGCGTGGGTTACGAGCGCGTCATGGACGACGGGGTCACCTTCTTCCCCCTGCCGCGGCTCAACGACGACGACCCCGAGGCCCGGGCCGAGTCGCGGGAGCTGCTGCGCAACTGGCTCGCGTGCGGGACGCCGGTGGTCGAGCGGACCGAGCCGCGCCGCATCGGCCAGAACGAGGCCGGGATCACCCAGCCCGCCTGCGAGCGGATCTGCGTAGACCCGACCTGGCGCAGCATCTACGACAACATCATCGAGCCCGGCTGCGCGGTGACCGGTTGCCACACGCCCGAGGATCGCCTCGGCGACCTCGACCTGGCGCTGGACATGGTGCCCACCACCGAGGCGGAGCGCGCGGCGGCGGTGGAGCGGGTGCTGGGGCGATTCGTGACGCCCGGGGGCCAGCCGGTAATCGCGAGCGAGGACTGGAGCTGCGGCGACACGATGGCGCCGCTCCTCGACCGGAGCGCCGCGGACCCCGTGCCCGCGCGGAACCTGCTCTTCAGCAAGGTGACCGATGCCTTCGAGTGCGGCAGCCGGATGCCGCTGGCGGGCAACCCCCTCACGGACCAGCGGGTCTGCGCCTTCCAGGTCTGGATCGAGTGCGGCGCCTGCACCCCGGGCGACGGCGACGCGGCGTGCGAGCAGTGCATCGCGGACATGCGTGGCACGTGCGGAGTCGTCCTGGAGGGCGGACAGCCGGTCTGCATGGTCCAGCCGGAGTGCCCGAACGAGCCCACCATGGTCGACGAGGACTTCACCTGCCTCTGACGCGCCCCGCGCGGCGCGGGGCCGTCGGCCCGCTGCCGGTCCTCGGGGCGGTCGTGGTCGCGCTCTCCGCCGCCGGTTGCGCCGGCCGGGCCTGCCCGACCCAGCCCTTCCACGAGGCGCAGAACGCGCTGAGCGCGTACCGGGACATGCGACGCCCCGCCCGGGTCATCCGGGCCGAGGCCCGGGTGGACCGGCGGGACCGGGAGGGCCGCATCCGCGGCACGGTGCGCATGATCATCCAGCGCCCGGATCGGGTTCGCTTCGACGCGATGACCCAGTTCGGCCCCGCGGCGACGCTGACGAGCGACGGCGCCTTCTTCGCCCTGACCGACAAGCGGGAGAACGTGTTCCTGGAGGGCCCGACGTGCCCGGCGAACATCGAGCGCTTGCTCGGCCTGCGCTTCGCCGCGTCGGAGGTCACCCGCCTGCTGCTCGGGGAGTCGCCCCGGATCGAAGCGCAGAGCGAGAGCCTCGCGTGCCACGGCGGGACGTACCGCATGACCCGGGTCGCGCGCGACGGCTCGCGGCAGGAGATCGACCTCGAGGTGCGACCGGCCGATCTCGAGGGGCCGCCCGCCGAGCAGCGCCTGCGGCTCCGGCGCTCCGAGGTCTTCGGGCCGGACGGAGCGACCCGCTGGCGCGTGACCTACGGCGATTATCGGTTCCTCGAGGACCCGGCCGACGCGGAGGAGCCGAAGCGCGGGGTCGTGCTGCCGTTCACCGTGCGCTTCGAGGACCCCCGCCGGGGCGTGGACACGCTGGTCAGCTTCCGCTGGATCGAGCTCAACCCCGTGGATCGGCCGGTGCGCCCCGAGGACTTCACGCAGCGTCCCGACCCGGGCCTGACCCGGCGCACCGTCCCCTGCGACTGACTGGGCGCCCGGGGCCCTCGTCCCGCGGACCAGCCTGCTAGACTCGCGGCCTCCGTGGGCGCGCCGCTCCTATCGGTCGAGGACCTCGTCACCGTGTTTCGCACCGACGAGGGCGTGGTCCGGGCCGTCGATGGCGTCAGCTTCACCCTCGACGCGCGCCGCACGCTGGCCCTGGTGGGTGAGAGCGGCTGCGGCAAGAGCGTGACCAGCCTGTCGCTGCTGCGGCTCGTCCCCTCGCCGCCCGGGGCGATCGAGGGCGGCCGGGTTCTGCTCGAGGGGCGAGACCTCCTGGCGCTGCCGGAGCGCGCGCTGACGCAAGTCCGGGGCGAGCAGCTGGCGATGATCTTCCAGGAGCCGATGAGCGCCCTCAACCCGGTCATGAAGGTCGGGGCGCAGGTCGCCGAGGGCTACCGCGCCCATCGCGCCGCGTCCCGGCAGGAGGCGCGGGAGCGGGCCGTCGAGATGCTGCGCGCGGTCGGCATCCCGGACCCGGCGCACCGGTACCGCGCCTACCCCCACGAGCTCTCGGGCGGCATGCGCCAGCGGGTGATGATCGCCATGGCGCTGATCTGCGGGCCGAAGGTGCTGATCGCCGACGAGCCGACCACGGCCCTCGATGTGACGGTTCAGGCGCAGATCCTCGAGCTCATCGAGCGCCTGTCGGACGAGCTCGGCATGGCCACGCTGTTCATCACGCACGACCTCGGGGTGGTCGCGGAGGTCGCCGACGAGGTCGCGGTCATGTACGCCGGGCGCATCGTGGAGCAGGCGGCCGTCGAGGCGCTCTTCGCGGAGCCGCTCCACCCCTACACGCGCGGGCTCCTCGCGAGCGTCCCGTCCCGGCAGGCCGGCGGAGAGGCGCGCCGGCTCCGTACGATCCCCGGCAGCGTCCCGAGCTCTCCCTGGCCGGTCGGTTGCCGCTTCCAGGACCGCTGCGCCCTCGTCGAAGCGCGCTGCCGCGAGGCGTACCCGCCGCTCCGCACGCTCGAGGGCGGCCGGCGCCTCGCCTGCTGGGTGGTCGCCGGGGACGACGAGGCCGCTGCGTGACCGGGCCGCCCCTGGTCGAGGCGGAGGAGCTCCGCAAGCACTACGTGACCCGACGCGGGTTCTTCGGGGGCCGCGCCGACCGCGTGCGGGCGGTCGACGGGGTCACGCTTCGCATCCGGGAGGGCGAGACCCTCGGCCTGGGCGGCGAGTCCGGGTGCGGAAAGAGCACCCTGGGCCGCCTGCTGCTCCGGCTGAAGGAGCCCACCGGCGGACGGGTCCGCTTCGAAGGGGTCGACATCACCCACTGGTCGGCGAAGGCGCTCCGCCCCCTTCGGCGGCGGATGCAGATCGTCTTCCAAGACCCCGTCGGGTCCCTCAACCCCCGGATGACGGTCGGGTCGATCCTCGGCGAGGCCCTCCGGCTCGCCTCGCCGCACGGCGCCGTCGAGCCCGACCGCGTGGCGGCGCTCCTGGCCCGCGTTGGGCTCCAGCCGGACCACATGCGGCGCTACCCCCACGAGTTCTCCGGGGGCCAGCGCCAGCGGATCGGGATCGCGCGGGCGCTGGCCGTCGAGCCTCGCTTCCTCGTCGCCGACGAGCCGGTCAGCGCGCTCGACGTCTCGATCCAGGCCCAGATCGTCAACCTCCTCGCCGACCTGAAGGAGGAGCTCGCCTTGACGCTCCTGTTCGTGGCCCACGACCTGAAGGTGGTGGAGCTCGTCAGCGACCGGGTCGCGGTGATGTACCTCGGGAAGATCGTCGAGGTGGGGTCGCGGGCGGCGATCTACGACGACCCGAAGCACCCTTACACCCGGGCTCTGCTGTCCGCCGTGCCGGTCCCCGATCCGCGTCGAAAGCGAGCGTCCGTTGTCCTTTCCGGGGACGTGCCGAGCCCCCTGGCGCCTCCCCCCGGTTGCGCCTTCCACCCGCGATGCCCGATCGCGGAGGCGGGACGCTGCGACCGGGACACCCCCGCCCTCCGGCCGATCGGGCCGGGCCGGGAGGTCGCGTGCCACCTCGCCGAGGGGGGGCCGCCCGAGGCTCCGAGCCCGGTTGCCGGCGTCGGATCGGCCTAGTACACCGGCGGCGGTGGCGGAGCTCGAAGACGCGGAGCGGCAGCGGCTCGTCGAGCGGTTCGGGCGGGAGGTGCTTTCCGGCGCGCCGATCTTCGGCGAGGGCGAGCCCGCCGAGCACTGCTTCCTGCTGGAGAGGGGACGCGTGCGGCTGGTGAAGCGCGTCCGCTCCTCGGACCGGAGCCTCACCGTGCTCGGCCCGGGCGACCTCTTCGGGGAGGACGCCCTCCTGCCCGGTACGGTGCGGAGCGCCTCCGCGGTGGCGCTGACCGACTGCCAGGTCCTGGCGCTCGACCGGGCCACCTTCGGTGAGCTGCTGACCCAGTCGTCCACGGAGGTCGCCCTCCGCCTCGTGGCTCAGGTGGTCCGGCGGCTGCGGCACGCGGAGGAGCAGCTGGAGAACGCGATGCTCCGCGACTCGCCATCCCGGGTCGTCAACACACTTCTGAGGCTGGCCGCCACCGCCAGCGACGAGGAGCCGGAGGGGCGCGCCCTCACGATCAGCCCGCTCGAGCTCTCGAGCCGCGTCGGGCTCGACGTCGACACGGTCAAGCGGTCGATCCAGCAGCTCCGCGACGGTGGCTACCTCCACATCAAGGACGAGCGCATCATCCTGCCCGACCTCGGCGCCCTCCGTCAGCTCTACGAGCTGCTCGGCAAGAAGGAGGAGGTCCGCGGTGGGGTCATCTAGCTCTCCGAGCCCGCTCGCCGGGCCCGGGCTGCCATCCCGAGGCCCGGAGCGGGCGCGCAGCGCGTGCCCCGGATCGCGAGGCCGGGCCCGGGCCGCGGTGTTGGTCGCGCTCCTGTCGACCGCCTGCTACGCGGGCCCCAGCCGCGACCAGGTCCGCCGCAGCCAAGCGGAGTACGAGTCGGCGATCGGCCTGTTCCATCAGGGTCATCGCGCCGCGGCCTACCAACACCTCCAGACCGCGATCGAGCTCGATCCGGACAACGCCGAGGCCCACTTCCTCCTCGGGAACTTCTTCACCTTCCGCGGCAACGCGGAGGAGGCGGAGCGCCACTTCCGCGAGGCGCTCCGGGCCCACGCGTCCCTCGGCACCGCCTCGCGCCCGAGCCTGCCGTCGGAGGTGAAGAACAGCCTCGGCGTGCTCTACATCCACGAGCGTCGGCTCGAGGACGCGATCCGGGAGCTCTCGGCCTCGGCCGGCGACCTGCTGAACCGCACCCCCTTCCTCGCCTGGGGCAACCTGGCCTGGGCCTACCTCGAGGCGCAGCGCGCGGACGACGCGCTGGACGCGGCTCGCCAGGCGGTCGAGCTGCAGCCCGACTTCTGCATCGGCTGGTTCCGCGTGGGCCAGGCGCTCCGGGCCAAGGGGAACCTCGAAGAGGCGGAGGCCGCGCTCGGCCGCGCGGTGGACGTCGAGGACCCCACCTGCCAGGCCAACCAGCCGGCCTGGCGCCTGAGGGGGGAGGTGCTCGCCCTGATGTCCCGGCCGGAGGAGGCGGTCGAGGCCCTCGAGCGCTGCGTGACGCTCGGTGACCGCACGGAGGACGGAGACCGATGCCGCCGCTTACTCGACTCGGCGGCGACGCGAGACCCTGAAGAGTCCCCAGGCGAGGACAGCGCCGCGCCTCCGGAGGCCCAGGAGAGCTCTCGAGCCGACGCAAGCAGCTGAAATCATTGCTACTGGTCGAAGGTTGCCCGCAGACCGGGCGATTCGTGCTAGTACCTGCGCCCTGTCAGGGCCTTTCCCGGCACGAAACGAGTACGCGGTTCGTCGGGCCCCCCATGGAGGGATGATGGAGTCTCTGGGACACTATCTCCGCACGGAGCGTGAGCTCCGGCAGATCTCCCTCGAGGAGGTTGCCCAGACGACCCGCATCCCGCTCCGGACCCTGCAGCGCATCGAGCAGAACGACTTCGAGGCGCTCCCGGGCGACGTGTTCACCCGCGGCTTCCTCAAGTCCTACGCGTCGAGCGTCGGCCTGTCCTCGCGCGAGGTGCTGGCCCGCTACGGGAGCCACGGCGAGGCTCGCCAGCCGGAGCAGGAGCTTTCCTCGCCCTCGATCCCCGCCGCGAGCGCGCCGGAGCGTGGGCGGCGCTTCGGCATCGCGATCGCGCTGGTGATCCTTCTGATCCTGTTCACGCTGGCGCTGTCGATCGTCCACCGGCCCCGGCGGCGCGATACGCCGATCGAGCTGTCCGAGGTGACGGCGCCGGTCGAGCTGCCCGCGCCGCTCGCCTAGCGAGCAACGGGCCGCTGCGCGCATCCCGGCGACGCGGCACGCCGGGGGGTCGGGCCGGCGCCGCGCGAGGCGGGCGGGCTCAGCGCAGGCCCTGCCAGCCCAGCTCGAACGCGTCCCCCGCGAGGTCGTAGCGGCCGAGGTCCGGGAGCTCGACCGACCAGGTCTCCATGCCGGTCCCCATGCCGGTCCCCATGCCCGCGATGACCGCGAGCATCGCGGCGAGCAGAAACGCGACGGGGGAGGGTGCGGGAATGGACGACATCGAGCGGCACGGTGGGCCCATCCGCGGCGCGGCGCGAGAGTGAAGGAGAGGTCCTGGCGAGAACGTCACGAGTTGTGCCTCCTGCTGGACGTGCCGTCGTGTCAGGCGCGCTGGACGGGGAGGGTGCCGCCGAGCGGTGGACCGCGACCGCGGTATCCTCTCACCGCCGTGGCCCGCACGATCTTCACCCCGGCCGTGGTCCTTCGCCGCGTCGCCTACGGCGAGGCCGACCAGGTGCTCACGCTGCTGACCGAGGCCTACGGGCGGGTCGGCGTCCTGGCGCGCGGGGCCCGCAAGAGCACGCGGCGCTTCGCGGGCGCCCTCGAGCCGTTCTGCGTCCTCGACGTGGAGGTGGCCCTCGGGCGCGGCGAGCTCGGCCGGCTCGCGCAGGCTCGCCTGGTCCGCGCGTTCCCCGCGCTGCTCGCCGACCTCGACCGCATGACGACGGCCGGCGCGTGCCTCGAGCTCGTGCGCGAGCTGCTCCCGCCCCGGGAGCCCGACCCGAGCTGGCTCCCGACGGTGGTCGACCTCCTCGAGGCGCTCGACGCGGGCGCGCCGCCCGAGGAGCTCCGGATCGCGTTCACGCTGCGCTTCCTCGCCCTGACCGGCTTCGCCCCGGGCCTCGAGCGCTGCGGGAGGTGCGACCGGCCCGCCCCGCCGGGCCGCGCCGCGCTGTTCGACCCGGTCCTCGGCGCCCTGGTGTGCCGCGCGTGCGGAGGCGCCCCGTGGAAGCTGTCGGGGTCGCTCCGGGCGCGGATGACCGCGTCGCTCGGCCCCCGCTGGACGGCGGTGGAGGCCTGGCCGTCCCCCGAGGTGGCGGTCGCGCGGACCGCCGTCACGGACTTCGTCACCCACCATCTCGGCCGGCGGCTCCGCGGCGGGAGCGCGGTGGCCCAGGTGCGGGAGCTGACCCCTTCCAGGTAGGAGGAGCGCCGTGAGCGAGGCAGAGAGCACGACGCCGGTCGAGGTCCGGGCCCCCGCCGGGGCCCGGTGGCTGGAGATCGATTGGGCCGACGGCGTCACGACCCGCACCCACCACGCGGTCCTTCGCGGGTTCTGCCCCTGCGCGACGTGCCAGGGGCATCACGGCGCGATCCGGTGGGTCACGGGCGCCGAGGACGCGGACCTCGAGCTCGCGGTGCTCGAGCAGGTGGGCAACTACGCCCTGCGCCTCGGCTGGGGCGATGGCCACGGCACGGGCATCTACGCCTTCCCCCACCTGCGTGCCCTCGGCGAGCTCGGCGAGATCACGGCCGAGGACGTCCAGGAGCGCCGCTTCGAGCGGTGAGGGGACCCGGCCGCGCGTCGGGGGATGCACCCTCGACGTGCTCCGCCGCGTGAAGGACACTTGCGCGCCACTCCCAGGGCGGCGGAAGGGAGACGCGTGATCGACGGCGACGACGGCGACCGTCTACGGGAGGAGGTGCTCGCCGAGGCGCGGGCCCTCCTCGCCGGCGTGGTGGACGACCTCGCCGCGCTCGACCGCGCGGGGCCAGCGGCGTCGGACCCCGACCTGGTGCATCGCATGTTCCGGGGCGTCCACACCCTGAAGGGGATCGTCGGGCTGGTCGGCGGGGACGGCCTGACCCGCGCCGCCCACGGCCTCGAGGACCTGCTCGACGGCCTGCGGCGAGGCGACCTCGACCGGACGGCGGAGGTCCGCGGTCTGCTTCACGAGGGCGTCGAGCTGATCGGTCGTCGGCTCGGCGCCGACCCGCCGGGTGTGGAGGACGACCTGAGGACCTTCGAGGCCGCGGTCGGCGCCAGCCGCCGGAGCCTCCCTTCGCCGCCGCCCTCCGCAGACCTCCCGCTCGACCCGGACCTCCTCTCCGTGCTGACCGCGGCCGAGGAGCACCGCCTCCGCCGGCAGCTCCAGCGGGGGGTCCCCGTCTACCGGATCCGGGTCCGCTGTCCGCTCGCCGACATCGAGGCGCGGATCGATACGTGGCGGCGGCGCGCGGATGGGCTCGGCGAGGTGGTCACGACGATCGTGCGCGGAGCCGACCCCGATCCGGAGGCGCTGCTGCTCGAGCTGGTGGTGGCGTCGCCCGCGCCGCCCGGCGAGCTCCGACGACGCCTGGCCGGCCATGGAGACCCCACGCTGCTCCTGCTCCCGCGCCCCGCAGAGGACGGGCCCAACGGCGGCGCGCCGCCGTCGCGCCTGCGCCCTCTGCGGCCCACGTTCGACCGGATCGGGCGCGGGGTCGAGCGGATGGCGCGGGCCCTCGGCAAGGAAGTCCGCTACGTCGCGTGGGGCGGCGAGACCCTGGTCGATGCGGCGGTGTCCGCGGAGCTGTTCGATCCGCTGGTCCACCTCGCCCGGAACGCCCTCGACCACGGCATCGAGGGGGCCACGGCCCGGGCGCGCGCCGGCAAGCCGTCCTCTGGCCTGCTCACCGTCGGGGCGCGCCGCGACGGGGGCCGGGTGCTCGTCCAGGTGGCCGACGACGGCGCGGGGATGGACCCCCACCGCATCGCGGCCAGCGCGGTCCGCGTCGGGGCGATCCGCGCCGACGCTCTGGAGGGGCTCACGCGGCAGGAGCGGATCGACCTGATCTTCCTCCCCGGCGGCACGACCGCGTCCTGCGTGACCTCCCTGTCGGGCCGCGGCGTCGGGATGGACGCGGTGCGCGCCCGCCTGGCGGGCCTCGGCGGCACGGCGCGGGTCGAGAGCGAGCTCGGGATCGGCTCCACGGTCACCCTCGGCCTCCCCGCGCCCCGCCTCGCCTCCCGAGCGGCGACGAGCCTCGCCAACCGTGATCGCATCGGCGGTTGACCAGGCCGGACCCGGTCTGGTCTCGTTCCTCGTCATGACCGCCTTCACCTGCCTCATCGCGGAGGACTCGCCGATGATGCGTCAGCTCCTCGTCTTCGCCCTCGCCCGGATCGGCCCGGCCGCGGTCACGGAGGCGGAGGACGGCATCGATGCCCTGCGCAAGCTCGCCGCCGCGCCGGGCCCCTTCGACCTGGTGATCGCGGACATCAACATGCCGTTGATGGACGGCCTCAAGCTGATCGAGCGGATCCGGGCCGATCGGGTGCACGCCGGCGTCCCGATCGTCGTGATCACGACGGAGTCGTCCGCGGAGGACCGGACGCGCGCCCTCGCCCTCGGCGCGGACGCTTACGTGACCAAGCCGATCCAGGCGCCTCGGGTCATCGAGCTGGTCAAGCAGCTGCTCGGTCGCTGACCCGGATCTACTCGAGGACGAAGGCGTAGGCGGCGCCGTCCTCGATCCCGGCCGCGCTCGACCAGGTGGCGCCGAGGGCCACCCAGGCGCGATCCGCGCCCGCGAGGGCCGCGACGGACCCGCCGAGCTCCCCGTCCGCCACGGGCTCGCCGACCACGCGCCCGAAGGGCTGGGGGGCGAAGCCGGCCGGGCCCAGGAGGTGCAGCGCGGCGCCGCCGGTGTCGCTCTGCCCCGTCGCCGCGCCGAAGGGCTCGCCGAGGATCGCGACCGGGCCGTCGGGGGTGCGCGTGAGGGCGAGGGACCAGCCGAGCCGGCCGCCCGACCAGGCCCCGTCGATCACCCGACCCGTGAGGTCCCCCGCGACCAGGGGGAGCGCGCGCCCCGTCGCGTCGCGCAGGCGGGCGCCGGACACCAGGATCGCTCGACCGACCTCGCCGTCCGCGTTCCGGAAGCGCGGGGCGCCGACCAAGAGCTCCGGCACTCCGTCGCCGTCGACGTCCTCGCCGCCCGCCACAGCGAAGCCGGCCTGGGCGTCCGGGTCGGTGCCCTCCAGCCGCAGGATCCTCGGGTCCACCGTGGCGCACGGGTCGCCGCCGCCGAAGAGCACCTCGACCACGCCGGCGTTGCGAAGGCGCGGGTCGGCCTCCGGCGCGCCGACCGCGATCTCGGCGCAGCCGTCCCCGTCGAGGTCCCCGAGGGGAGCGACCGCGTGCCCGAGGCGCTCGTCCGGCGCCCCGTTGCGGAGCAGGGTCGGCGTGCAGACGACGCCGATGCGCCCGTCGCCGGGCCGCGGGCGACCCCGATAGACCGCGATGCCGCCCGCGCGGAGGCCGCCGGCCGTCCATCCACGGCTACCTACGACGAGGTCGGCGCGCAGGTCGCCGTCCATGTCGCCGGCGTTCGCCAGGACGTCGGCGCGCTCGTTGGGATAGGGCCCGAAGATCAAGAGACCCGGCTCGTCGGCCAGGGTGCCGCCCGCGCCGGCGAAGTAGACGAGGACCGCCCCGACGTTGTTGGCGGCGCCGGCACAGCTCTCCTCGACGGCGTAGCGCGCGGGGTCGAAGGAGGCCGGTCGATCCTCGCCCCGTGCGAGGACCGCGACGTCGTCGAGGCCGTCCCCGTCGAAGTCGCCGAGCGACGCGATGTCGTAGCCGAGCTGGTCCCCCTCGCTCGCGAGGGGGCTCGAGAGGCGCTGGACCACGCCGGGCGCGAAGCCGTCGTCGGCGCCGCGGTGCAGCGTGACCACGCCGACGTTGAGGCCCACGTCGTCGAGATCCGCGTCCGGCGAGCCGACCACGAACTCGGGCCGGCCATCGCGCCCCAGGTCCAGCAGCGCCAGCCGCTGCCCGGTCCGCTGGCCCGCGGGCGGGGTCGCCCGGTCGAGCGCGAGCGAGGGCGCGTCCGGGTCGTCGCCGCTCCGCAGGACGATCGCGCCTCGATCGTCGGCGACGCCCTCGCTGTCGGCGTAAGGCGAGAAGACCACCAGATCGGGCCCGGGTCGCCCGTCGATCTCGCCGACCGGGCCGAGGCCGAGCCCGAAGCGCTCGTTGGCCTGGGCTCCCGCGTAGACGCGGAAGGGCGTGTCGTCGGGCGCCACCGCCCCTCCGCGAAAGGCCAGCACCGCGCCCGGCCGGCCGAGCTCGCTCCCCTCGGGGGTGGCGCGGCTCGCGCCGACGATCAGGTCGTCCCGCTCGTCGCGATCGAGATCGGTGAGCGCGACGTGGCCCCCGAAGCGGTCGAAGGAGCCCGTCCCCTCCGCGCTCCAGGCCGCCGCCTCGACGCCCTCGATCGCGGTGGCGGGGGCGCTCGGAAGGGTCGCCCGGCCGACGAACAGGTAGGCGGCGCCCGCGTCGATGCCGGCCGCGCCATCGTGCCGGTCCTGACCGACGAGGAGGTCCGCCAGTCCGTCGCCGTTCGCGTCTCCGGCCGCGAGGGCGCGCCCGAAGCGGCCGCGCTCGTCCTCCGGGGCGTCGCTGGCGAGGGCCAGGACGGGATCCGTGCCGATGCCTCCGCGGTCCGCTCCGTCCACGGGCCGGCCCCGGTAGACGACGACCACCCCCGCGTCCGGTCGGTCCTCCCTCGGCTGGTACCCGTACGCGGCCAGGTCGCACAGCCCGTCGCCGTCGAGGTCGCCGCCGACCATCCCGAGGCCGAGGCGGAGCGAGGTCACGCCCCCGATCCCGCCTGCGCCGTCCGGGACCCGTCCGAAGACGGTCTGGTCCGGCGCCGACACGAAGGCACCATCGCCGTAGGACAGGAACACCTGGATCGCGCCCTGGTCGTTCGCGAACGGTGACGCCTCGCGATCCTCCTGGAACGGCACACCGGCCGCCAGGTCGGGGTGACCGTCGCCGTTGATGTCGCACACCGCGACGCTGTGACCGAAGCGCGTGAAGCCGGCCCCGCCGAGGAAGGTCCGCGTGGGCGCCTCGCTGAAGAACCGGTCGGGCGCCCCCGCGTACACGTACACCGCGCCGATGTCCCGCTGCGTCGGATCGTCCCGCGGAGCGCCGATCACGAGGTCGAGGAGCCCGTCCTCGTCGAGGTCGGCGAGGACGGCCGCGCGACCGAGCTCGCCGTCCCGGTAGGTACCCTCGATCACCCGGGCCGGCGTCGGGTCGAGGCCGCCGTCCACGCCGCGGTAGATCGCGACCACCCCGGAGCGAAGGCGCTCGCCGCTGAGCTGGGGCATCGAGACCACGACGTCGGGGAGGCCGTCCCCGTTCAGGTCGCCGCGCCCCAGCGCGAAGCCGAGCTCGGAGCGGTCCCCGGGGTGGCGGCGCGGCGCGGCGAGGGGCGCCACGGCGGCGAGCTGGAGGTCGATCGCGTCGGCGGTGAAGCGGTCGCGCACGGTGGCGGAGGCGAGGCCCTCGGCCACGGCGACGAGCTCGCCGTCCTCGAGGCGGAGCGCGCCGCTGCCGCCGAGGTCGACGTCGTAGACCGAGCTGCCCCCGCTCACGGGGAGCGGGAGGCGGCTCCCGACGGGGACGACCCAGGTCGTGGCGCCCGCCACGAGCCCGGCTTCCCGGACGACGTCGATGGTCGCGCTCGCCTGAGGCTCTCCGGGCAGCCCGGCGTCGGTGAGGATCACGACGTCCCGGCCGAGGCCCGCCCCCGCGGTGTAGCGGCCGTCCTCCGTCACCGCGCCGCCCGACTCCCAGGGGCTGCCCGCGGTGAAGCGAACGGGCCCGGAGCCCCCGACCACCCCGAGGTCGAGCACGGTCCCCGGCTCCACCTCGGCCTGGGCCGGCTGGACCCGCGCCGCCTCGATCACCGTGATCGTGGCCGAGGCCTCCCCGAGGCAGCCCTCGTCCTCGAGCACGACGACGTCCTCGGTCCCCGCCGGGTCGGTGACCCGGCCCGCGAGGTAGAGGCCGTTGACCGGATCGACCTCGCCGCCGGAGTCGGCGCTCAGGATCCGGAACCGGTAGGCCGCTGTCCCGCCGCGGGCTTCCAGGAGGAAGAGCGGGCCCTCGGCGAGGGGGACCGCCGTGGGCTCGAGGCGGAGCGGTCCTCCGAGGTCGGCGCAGGCCAGGCGGAGGGGCTCTCCGCCTTCGGGGCGGCGTGGCTCCTCGAAGGACCCGGAGCACCCGGGCACGGCGAGGGTCGCGAGGAGAACGAGGCGAAGGGCAGGGCGCATGGGGGCCTCCGACGGCCGGGCTACTCGAGGTCGACGATCCAGGCGCGGATCGCGGCGAGGCTCTCCTCCCGCACGGCGGACGCCTCGAGGGGCATCCGGTCCCCGCATCCGGGCTCCCCGGTCAGCTTGCGATAGAAGAGTGACTGCTCCGGGTTGCCGGCGACGAGGAGATCCATCCCGCTGTCCGCGCACGCCGACTCCTCCCGGTCGGTGTTCGCGGCGCCGCCGAGCAGCCGAGCGAGGGCGTCGTCCCGGCCGACGAGGTCGAGGCCTGCTTGGCTGTCCCGGCCCGCTCCGTGGCACAGGGTGCTGCTGCAGCGCGGGGCGACGAGGCGCTCGTAGATGTCGGCCCACTCGGCCTCGAGGGGAGCGACGCTGCGGGACGGCACGATGAAGCCGACGGAGGCGCGTCCGTCGTCGCGCGGCTCGGGCCGTGCGACGACCGGGGCGTCGCAAGCGAGCCAGTTCCGGAGGATCTCCTTCGCGTCGGCGGTCCCGAGCTCCGGCAGGGGCTGAAGGTCCCCGCTGTCGGGGTCCACCCGCACGTAGGCGGGGGCCGCGTCGGCGACGTCGGCGCCGGCCCCGCTGAGGATCGGCATCCAGCCGGACGCCACCGAGGCGAACACGCGGTGACGCTCGCGGAGCGCCGTCCACTGGTTGCGGGCGAGGCGCGCCGAGGCCTCCTCGTCGACCGTCCCGTCCACCGCGACGGGCAACAGATCGAGATCGAGCCCGGCGGGCGCGCCGAAGCGGTCCTCCGCCTCGACGCCGTCCGCGTGGCAGAAGGCGCCCGCGCCGCAGCCCCGGATCAGGAGCGCCTGCCCTTCGAAGGCGGCGAGGCCGGTGGCCTCGTCGTAGGCCGGCCGCTGCGCAGCGGGGAGGTCGCACGTGGCGAGGTCCGCCTGGCAGCCGAGCGTCAGCAGCGCGACCGCCAGCGCGGTGGCGGCCGCTTCGGGGGGGCGTCGTTCGAAGGGTGTCTGCACCGGCCGAGCCGGTTCATCATGATAGCGATCTCAACCGCATGGAAGGCGGAGACAGCGGAGTATTCCGGAAATCGACGGCTCGGCGTTGATTTTTCCGCCCGGCGGGACGACGATGTTCGACGCGGTAGCGAGTCCACCGATGACATTATCCTCCACCCGACCCACGCTGGTGTGCGGCCTCGTGCTCGCCGCGCTCGCCCTGGGTTGCGGCGAGGAAGCGCTGCCGACGCTCCAGCCGGTGCTGGACCGGCCGCTGGATGACGCGGTGGACGCGGTGCTGCCGCTGCCGGACGGGCGGCTTGTCCTGACCCAGGGCGAGGACATCACGCTGCTCGACCCCGGGAGCGGAGAGGTCACGGCGGTCGCGACGACCGCGTCGGTCGGCGCCTTGCAGGGGGCGGAGATCCTGCCCGACGACGGGCTGCTCCTGTTCGCGGAGCGCGGGACCTTCATCGTTCGGGGGACGACGGTCCTGCCGAGCCCCTTCGGCGACGCGCTGGATGGGCCGGTCCGGATGCTCCTGTCGGACGAGAGCACGCCCGGGGCCACCTGGGTCCTCACCGACGCGTCCCTGTCGCTGCTCGAGGGCCTCCGGCTGACGCCCCTCGATCTGCCCGTGACCTTCCCGGACGTGCGGATCGCGCGCGCTCGGCGACCGGGCGGCGGGCCCGCGCTCTGGGTGATCGGCCCGGAGGGCGTGCTCGAGACGTGGGTGGTCGGGACCGAGGTCCGCGTGGCCCGCCTCCTGCTCGGCGTCGAGGTGCTGGACGCCGTGGGCGACGGCGAGGGCCAGGTGTGGCTTCGGACGCCGGCCGGCCTCCACGTGTTCGACCGCGAGCGGCAGCTCCGGGCGCTCGGGATCGAGGCCGACGCGCTCCACGGGGCGAGCTGGAGCGACGAGGTCTGGGTCGTCGGCCCGGACGGGGCCGCGTGGCTCGTGGCGGAGGGCCGCCTCCACGCCGTGGAGGACGTCGCCGTGGAGGGAACGCCGGGCGGCGTCGACCCGAGGGGCGCGCTCGTCACGGCGTCGCCCACCGGCATCCGCCGCTACGCGCCTCGCCGGATCGTCGCGGTGGAGGGTCCGCCCGACGGGAGCTACCTCGTCGCGCCCACCACGTTCCCGATCCGGGCCGAGGCGGGGTACCGCGCGACGGCCTTCCTCGACGGCGAGCCTCTCGAGATCGCGGACGACGCCACGGAGGTGCGGATCGCGCCCGCCGACCTGTCGAACGGCCCGCACGAGCTGCGGATCCGGGTCGCCTACGACGACGGGACGCTCCCCTCGGAGGTGGCGCGGACCTTCGAGGTGATCAACGCCGCCAGCTGGAGGGCCGACGTGGAGCCCCTGTTCGCCGACCACTGCGCCGGCTGCCACGACGAGGAGGGGCCGGCGGTGACGCTCCTGAACGCCCCGGACCTCTGGCAGACCCGGATCGACGAGATCCTCCTGAACGTTCGAGACGGCAGGATGCCGCTCGGGCGCCCGCCCCTCGCGCCGCGCTCCGTCGCGGTCATCGAGGCGTGGGCTCTCAACGACTTCCCGATGGAGTGAGGTGATGCGCACGACCGGCCGCCAACTCGCCCTCGCCTCTGCGCTCGGTGCCGTGGCCTTCGGCGCCGCCCTCTGGGCGGTCGGCCTGGCCCGGCCCAGCGAGGCGGCGTGCGATGACTCGGCCCTCTGTCAGCCCCTGACCACCCGGCTGACTCCCGAGGGCTACCTCCGCGCCGCGAGCCTCGACCTGCGCGGCACCATCCCGACCGTCACCGAGTACGACGGGGTCGAGAGCCACGAGGACGTCGAGGCCCGGATCGACGAGTGGCTCGCCGACGAGGCCTTCGCCCGCCGCGTCGCGCGTCGCCACCGGGAGCTGCTGTGGCCCAACATCGAGAACCAGCGGCAGCTGATCACGTTCCGGCGGGCCCTGGGGACGAGCCGCGCGGATGGGCAGAGCCTCTGGAACCTCACGACCCGGCGCCAGCGCGAGCTCTACCGCGGCATGGCGGTCCCCTGCCTGAACGAGCCCGCGACCTTCGACGACATGGGGCGGCCCGTCACGCGGATGGTCGATGGCGCCGCCCGCGAGGGCTACGTGATGGTCGAGCCCTACTGGGCTCCGGGGACGCAGATCCGGGTGTGCGCGTTCGACGCCCAGGAGGCCGCCGTCGGGCTCCGCGGAACGGACTGCGCGGGCGGCGCGTCGGTCAACGACCCGGGCTGCGGCTGCGGGCCGAACCTCCAGTGGTGCGCCCCCAACGGGGTCGAGCTCGAGATCCTCCGCGAGTTCAACCGTGACGTGGAGGAGCGGGTCGTGGCCCACGTCCTGGCCGGGGCGGACGGCAGCCGCGACGAGCCCTACTACGAGCTGTTCACGTCGACCCGGGGCTTCGTCAGTGGCCCCCTGGTTCACTACTGGACGCACCTCACCGCGGTCCACCAGGGGATCACGCTCGAGCCGGTCGCGATGGACGTCGAGCGCCTTCCCGACCTGGACTACACCGACCGGTCGATGGTGCCGGTGGAGCTGCCCGAGGTCCACGCCGGGGTCCTGACCACGCCGGTGTACCTCCTGCGATTCCAGACCAACCGGGCGCGCGCCAACCGCTTCTACGACGCCTTCCTGTGCGAGC
Organism: Sandaracinaceae bacterium; assembly: GCA_050331215.1. GTDB lineage: Bacteria > Myxococcota_A > Polyangia > Polyangiales > Sandaracinaceae > JBHJHB01. Next base: position 21,472 of record JBHJHB010000012.1, read on the forward strand.
CCTTCCAGCCGCCGGAGGGTGGCATCGCCGTCGAGGACGAGGTCGCCGCGCTCCAGCCGGACGTCCAGCAGCGGCCTGGCTGCAACTACTGCCACGCGGTGCTCGAGCCCGCCGCCGCCCACTGGGGTCGGTGGACGCAGCAGGGCGCGGGCTACCTCGATCCGGTGGCCTACCCCGAGTACCGCGAGGAGTGCGCGGACTGCGGACGGGGCCTCGAGGTGTGCAGCGAGGACTGCCGCTTCAACTACATCACGCGGGCGCTCTCGCCGGAGGAGGAGCCCTACCTCGGGGCGCTTCGCGCCTTCGAGTTCCTCCGCGACGAGCACCGGCCGAACGTCGAGGCGGGCCCCTCCGCGCTGGTGATGGCCGGGGTGGCCGACGGCCGCTTCACCGGCTGCTCCGTGCGGCGGACCGTGACCTGGCTCTTCGGTCGCGAACCGCTGGAGCGGGAGCAGGAGCTGGTGGCGGAGCTCACCCGCGAGTTCCTCGACGGCGAGTTCAGCTACCGCGAGCTCGTCCGGGCGATCGTGACCCACGAGACCTATCGGAGGGCGCTGTGAACGCTCGCAACCTGCCCGCGCGGCTCGCCCTCGGGGCCGGCGCGCTCGCCCTCGTCGCCCTGGCCGGCGGCTGCGCGTCCGACCGGGTCCCGGTCGACCTCGAAGAGGGCGCCTTCGGCGATCCGCGGACCGTCGACCTCGGCGACGATCCCTGGCGGGAGCGCCGCCGGATGGACCTCGAGCAGCTCGACGCCTCGCTCACCCGCGCGGCGGGCGGCCTCTCCTGGATGGTGAACAACCAGAGCGGCTTCGTGGTGTTCGCCGACACGCTGGGCGTGCCCGACTTCGTCAACCGCTCGGCCGAGGACCTGACGGTCAACCTGCTCTTCACCAAGTTCCTCGAGGACGCGGCCCGCTCGACGTGCCGGCGGCTGGTGTTCGGTAACGGCGACGCCGAGGCCGCGGCGCGCGCTGCGGTGTTCCGCATGGTGGACGTCGGCTCGACGGAGGTCCCCCTCGAGACCCTTCGTGCGCAGGTCGCGGAGCTCCTGCTCCGCTTCCACGGTCGCCGGGTCGCGGTGGACGACCCGTCCCTCGGGCCCTGGCTCGGGCTCCGGCATCGCGTCCAGGAGAGCGAGGGCGGCACGGCCCAGCGGGGCTGGGAGGTGCTGTGCGTCGCCCTGATCACTCACCCGGACTTCTACACGTACTGAGGCGGCCATGACGAAGGACCAGACCAACGCTGCCGAGGGCGCGCGGACGACCGGGCGCCGACCCTTTCTGAGGAACCTGCTGCTCGGCGCCGGCGCCGCGACCTTCGGCGCAGGAGGCGTCGGCGCCCTGGCGCGCCTCGCCCGCGGCCAGGACGCCCCCGCGCCGGAGGACCGCTTCTACGTCTTCGCCTACTTCTCGGGTGGCTGGGACGTCCTGCTCGGCCTGGACCCGCGCGACCCGGGCGTGTTCAACAGCGAGCAGGTCGGCGTCACGCGCATCCAGCCCGCCTACGAGAACCTCGCGATCCCCGACCTGGCCCCGGTCGCGCTGAGCGAGGACGTCGTCGTGGGCCCGTTCCTCGGGGAGCTGGCCACGAGCACCCTCGCCGACGGCACGCCGATCTGGCAGCGGATGGCGATCGTTCGCGGCATGAGCATGGACACGCTGCCCCACGAGGTGGGGCGCCGGCGCTTCTTGACGGGCAAGGCCCCGTCGGGGCTCACCGCGCGGGGCTCGACGGGGAGCGCCTGGCTCGCGAACCGGTTCGGCGCCGAGCGCCTCATCCCGAACCTGTCCGTCCGGGTGGAAGCGTTCAACCCCGATCTCCCCACCGAGGTCTCGGCCCTCCAGGTCAGCGGCCCCGACGACCTCGCGTCCCTGCTCCGGCGCCGGGACCCGACGCTGGAGCCCGAGGTGGACGCGCTGCTCGCTACGTTCCAGGACGACGAGGCGTCCTGCGAGCGCACCCTGGGCTCGCCGATCCTGCGGAGCGCCGACAGCGCGCAGCGGCGGATGCGCCAGGTGCTGGAGGCGGACCTGCAGGCGCTGTTCGACTTCCGGACCAACACCCCGGAGATCGTGGCGCTGCGGGAGCGCTACGGGTTCCTGCCCAACCAGCGGTCCGGCTCCGCGGCGCAGGCCGCGCTCGCGGCGCAGGCCCTCGCCCAGGGGGTGGCCCGGGTCGTCACCATCCAGGCCGCCGGCGGCCTCGACACGCACTTCGACAACTGGGAGGACGACCAGGGGCCGAGCCAGCAGGAGGGCTTCGACGCGATCGCCCGCCTCGCGAAGCACCTGAGCGAGCTCCCGTACGGCGACACCGGCGAGTCGCTCCTCGACCGCACCGTGATCGTGGGCTTCAGCGAGTTCAGCCGCACGCCGCTGATCAACCAGCGGGGAGGCCGCGACCACTGGCTGACGAACTCGTGCTTCCTCCTCGGCGGCAACGTCAACGGCGGGCGCGTGATCGGCAAGAGCTCGGACGTCGGGATGTCGCCCCAGCCCGTCGACCTCACCACGGGCCGGGTGTCGCCGGACGGTGAGGTCATCCGACCCGAGCACATCCTGCGCACGCTGCTGGTGGATTCGGGCCTCGAGGAGGACGAGGCCGACCTCCGGGTCGACCCGGTCCCCGCCCTGATCGGCTGAGCGGGGCGCAGGAGCGCGCCCGCGCGACGCTGCTTCGGTTCATGGACCTACCGGACGCCCATCGCGGACCGAGGTGGAGGCTCGTGGCCCTCGTGGCGCTCGTGGGGTGGGGCGCCCCGGGGGCGGCGGCCGGCCAGGCGCCCCGCCGGGCGCCGGTGGAGCGCATCGTGCTGCTGGTCCCGTTCCAGGGCCCGGGGCGCGCGGGGGTGGAGCGCAGGGTCGCCTCCGCCCTCGAGGCGGAGGGCGCCGAGGTCCGCCGCCTCGAGGAGGGCGGCGAGGACGCCGACGGTCCGGAGGGGGCCGCGGCGCGCGCAGCCGAGCACGATGTCGACGGCGTGATCGGCGGCCAGACGCGTGGTGGGAGCCCGCCGAGCCTCGAGGTCTGGATCCGCGACCCGGACGGGGCCGAGGTCGCGCGCATCGAGGGCCCGCTGATCGGTCGGCAGGCCGTCGAGACCCTCCGGCTCGGGCTCACGGAGGGGATGGTCGCGTTGCCCTCGCGCGCGCCGCCGGAGCCGGAGCCCGCGCCGCCGCCTCCGCTGCCAGCGGCGGTGGTCCCGGCGGCGCAGCCGGTCCCGGCGCCCGAGGGCGGGTCGGCCGCGGACCCTCAGGCGGCGTCGGCCGCTCCCTGGCTCCGCCTCGCGGCGCGGGCGACCGCCGGGATCCGCGACCGGCGGGTAGACCTGCGCTCCGAGGACGGGCGCGGGGCGAGCTTCGACTCCGGCGTCTACCCCGACCTCGGGCTGGAGGTGGAGGCCCGGGCGTGGGGGTTCGCGTTCGTGCGGCTCGCCCTCGCCTCGAGCGTGGGCCTCGACACGCAGGATCCGAGCGGCGACGGGTCGACGCGCAGCCACTTCACGCGCTTCGAAGCGACGGCCGCGCTGCGCGGCGTTCTCCTCGAGGCTCTGGAGGTCGGCGCGGGGCTCGGCTTCCTGCTGGACCACTACGGCCTCGACTTCAACCGGCAGCTCGCGAGCGCGACCTATCCGTCGCTGCGGCCGGTGCTGTACCTCGGCGCGGTGATCCTGCCCCGCGTGCTCGAGGTCCAGTCGACCTTCGGGCTCCGCTTCCCCCTCGGCCTCGGCGACCTCCCGGCCCTGTTCGGCGTGGACAACTCCGCGATCGGCTACGACGTGGGCGGTCGCATCCAGGGTCGGGTCGACGTCGGCCTCACGTGGGGCGTCGAGGCGGTGTACCGGCGCTACGACCTGACCTTCGGCGGCCGCGGCGACACGCCGCTCTCCGGTGCGGACCGGGGCTTCGCCGTGACCGGGCTCCTCGGCTACGAGCTGGTGCTGTAGGGAGCGGTCGAGGGGTCAGCGCGCCGACCCCGCGCGCCGTGTCGTCCGCCGGGCCGCGGCCTACTCGATGGTCATCTCCAGGCTGCCGTCGCGCGTGATCGTCAGCGTCCGCACCAGGCGCAGGACGAAGCGCTCCCCGTCCCGGTCGAAGAAGCCGAGGCTCGTGATGTCGTACGGGTCTCGGGCGGTGAAGCCGGCGACCGCGGCCATCTCGTCCCGCTCGCCGGCGAACATCAGGAAGTCGTAGGGCCGCGTCCCCTCGTAGTCGTCGCCGCGGACCGGGATGCGGAGCGTGACCTGGACCTCCCGGAGCGGGTGCTCGGGGCCGAGGGCGCGGAACAGGCGCCACATGCGGACCGCGTGAGCGCGCAGCTCGACGCGCTTGAACTGGCGGACCTGCCGCACGAACGTCGTCGGGTCCGTCCGCTCGCTGATCACCGAGAGGCGCGCCCCGCTGTCGCCGATCGTCCGACGGTGGTCGTAGCCGCCGCCCTGCCAGAGGTAGGCGGCCACCGCGTCGAGGCGTGCGCGCGGGCCCCCTTCGCTCGCCGCCTCACTGACCTCCCGGCGCATGCGGTCCGAGGAGCGCTCGCAGCTCCCCGCGGTCGTCAGCATCGCGAGGGCGAGGACGGCGAGGGCATGCGCGCATCGAGCGCGCGTGCGGTACCGCCTTCGGCGCACGCCGCGGTCCGCGGGGCCGGCGTCGCCGGCGCGGCGGCTCGCCTCCGCGCGTCCTACCCTCGGGCCTCTAGGCGATGAAGAGCCGTCGCCGCCTCGGCCCCCAGGTCCCCGGCCGACCCTCGAAGCGGCCCGCGAGGGCACGCCCGCAGCGCTGGCAGCATGCGTCGTCGTCGAGGTTCCACGCGTCCAGGGCATAGCCGTCCCGTCCGATCAGCAGCTCGCCGCAGCCGGCGCAGGTGGTCGACTGCCCCTCCGGGTCCCGCACGTTGCCCGTGTACACGTGGCGAAGGCCGATCTCCAGCGCCTGGCGGCGCGCCCGCGTCAGCGTGGTCGCCGGTGTCCGGGGGACGTCCGTCATCTTGAAGTCCGGATGGAAGGCCGTGAAGTGGAGTGGCACCTCGACGCCCAGCTCCGTCGCCACCCAGGTGGCGAGGCGCTCGACCTCCTCTTCGGCGTCGTTCTTGCCGGGAATGAGGAGCGTGGTGACCTCGACCCAGACGTCCGTCTCGTGGACCAGCCACCGGAGGGTCTCGAGCACCGGTCCGAGGTCGGCGAAGGTCAGCGTCTTGTAGAAGTCCTCGGTGAAGGCCTTGAGGTCGACGTTGGCGGCCGAGAGCGGCGCGAAGAAGGCCTCCCGGGCGCGCTCGGTGATGTAGCCGGCCGTGACCGCGACCCCGTGGATGCCCCGCTCCCGGCACGCGTGGGCGCAGTCGATGGCGTACTCCGCGAAGATCACGGGGTCGTTGTAGGTGAAGGCCACGCTCCGGCAGCCGGCCTCCGCCGCGGCGCGGGCGACCTCCTCCGGGGTGGCGCGGTCGGCCAGGGTGTCCATCTGGCGCGCCTTCGAGATGTCGTGGTTCTGGCAGAAGCGGCAACCCAGGTTGCAGCCCGCGGTCCCGAAGCTGAGCACGCTGCTCCCGGGCAGGAAGTGGTTCAGGGGCTTCTTCTCGATCGGGTCGATGCAGAAGCCGCTCGCGCGCCCGTAGGTGGTGAGCACCACCTGGCCGTCGTGGACGCCCCGCACGAAGCAGAAGCCCCTCTGCCCCTCCTTCATCGTGCAGTAGCGCGGACACAGATCGCAGCGGACCCGGCCGCCCTCGAGGCGGGTGAACCAGCGCTCCGGGGCGGGGCGCCCCCGGGCGAGGTCGGGGTCGGGCGGCCGGGCCGACGTCATCGGCCGAGCCTCCGCGTCGACGTACGTCGGCGGGACTGCGCGGCCGCGGCGAGGGACGTGCAGGCCGCGCGGGACAGCACGTCCCGGAGCTGTCCGTCCCCGACGTGGGCCAGCGCGCGGGCGAGGTCGGGCGGCAGGTCGACCGCGCGCATCGGTCGCACCGGGGGCGGGCGCTCCGCCTTCGGCGCGGGGGGGCGCGGCATCGGCCCCACGCGGATCCGCAGCCGCTCGATCCGGGCGCGGGGGACCCGGGCCTTCACGGAGCGGAGCAGCTCGGCGGCCACGTAGCTGAGCTCCTGGGCCCACGCCGCGGTCTTCGTGTGGACCACGAGCGTCCCTCGCCGCAGGTGCACCGGCCGGGCGGCCTGCGCGATGCGCTGCGGCACGGCGCGGTCCCACCAGCTGAACGTATCGATCAGGGCCCGGCTGGCGCCCCGGTCGATCACGTCCCCCAGGAGCTGGGGCTCCCCTCCCCGCCGGCGGCGCTTCGCCATGCTAGGAAGCCTAGCAGGTTGCCGCCGAACCACGCCTGCGCCGACCGGAGGCGCTGCCGCGCGACCTGCCGACCATGACCCGATGGCCGTGCCCGATCGTCGACCCGGCGGACCTCGCGCGCCTCGTGGACGCGGCGCGGGACGCCGACGTCCTGGCGCTGGACACCGAGGGCGACGGCTTCCATCGCTACCGGGCCCGCCTGTGCACCATCCAGCTCGCGTGGGCCCGCCTGCCCGGTGAGGCCGATCGCGGTGCGGAGCACCCGGGGGCCGACGACGCGGTGGTGATCGATCCGCTCGCCGACCTGGACCTCGCCGCCCTGGCCCCGCTCCTCGGGGCCGACGGCCCGCTCAAGCTGATCCACGACCTGACCTTCGACGTGAAGATGCTCGCCACGCGGGGGCTCCGGCTCGAGCGCGTGTACGACACGGCGGCGGCGGCGCGGCTCCTGGGGGAGCCGAGCACGGGCCTCGCGGCGCTGGTCGAGGCCCACCTCGGGGTCGACCTCGACAAGGGCGACCAGCTCGCCGACTGGGCGGAGCGCCCGCTCCCCGCGGCGCGGCTCGCGTACCTCCTCGACGACGTCCGCCATCTGCCCGGGCTCCACCGGGCGCTCGAGCACGAGGCGCAGGAGCAGGACCTGGAGGACGAGGTCGCGGTCGAGATGGCCTACGTGCTCGAGCGGGCGGGGTCGGCCGAAGCGACCCGGCCGCCCTGGACGAAGCTCCCCGGCATCCGGGACCTGAGCGCCGAGGAGCAGGCGGTGGCGCGCGCCCTGGCCAACCTGCGGGAGCGCATCGCCGAAGAGCGGGACGTGCCGCCCCATCGCGTGCTGAGCCATCGCGCCCTGATCGCCGTGGCCCGGCGGCGACCGCCGGACCCCGACGCTCTGTCGCGGGTGCGCGGCGCGCGGCGGATGCCGGTGCGGGCCGTCCTCGAGGCCGTGGAGGAGGGCCGCGCGGCGGGGGAGCCTCCGCCCCGGGAGGCGGCGGTGCTCTCGCCGCCCGCGCCGCCGCCCGAGGTCCGGGCGGACCGCAAGGCGCGGGAGAAGCGGCTCCGGACGTGGCGGACCGAGGAGGCGGAGCGCCGGGGCGTGACGGCCCACGCCGTTCTTCCGGCTCACTGCCTGCGGGAGCTGGCGCGGGAGGCGCCCGAGGGCGTGGAGGGGCTACGGGCCGTGCCAGGGCTCGGAGCTCGGCGCCTGGAGCGCTACGGGGAGAGGTTGCTGGCGGTGCTGGCGCAGGCCAGCGGGGAGCCCGGGGTTTGAGCGAACCCGGTCATCGGGCACGGCGCATGGGGCTCTCGCCGTCGAGCGGCCCGGTGCCGGGGCGTACGCGGCCATGACCGAACCCCCGTGCCATCGAAGACCTCGGCGAGCGTGTGCTACCCGGCCTCCGCGAACCCGCCCGTCACCGCCCCCGCGTTGCTCGCCACCCGGCGGCGCCTACCTGCTCGACCGAGCATGCACGACCTCGACGGCCGCGTCGTCCTCGTGACCGGCGCCAGCTCGGGCATCGGCGAGGCCGCCGCGGGCCAGCTCGCCGAGCGGGGCGCCCACGTCGTGATGCTGTGCCGCTCCGAGGAGCGGGGGGCGGCCGCCCGGGACCGCATCTCGCGCACGGCCCCGTCCGGGTCCACGGAGCTCCTGGTCGCCGATCTGTCGCGCCAGGCCGAGGTCCGCGCCGCAGCGGACGCGTTCTTCGCCCGCCTCGACCGTCTCCACTCGCTGATCAACTACGCGGGCGTGGGCTACCAGGCCGAGCGAACGCTGACCGAGGACGGCGAGGAGCTCACGTTCGCGGTCAACGTGGTGGCGCCGTTCCTGTTGAGCCGGCTCCTCGAGCCCGCCCTCCGGAGGGCCGCCGACGATGCGCCCGGCGCCGGGCGCATCGTCCACGTGGCCGGGATGATGCACGGACGCGTGCCGCTGAACTTCGGGGATCCGACCTTCGCCGAGGGCTGGGGCTACATGGACGTGGCCAGCCACAGCAAGCTCGCCCTGATCATGCTCGCGATGGCCGAGGCGCGCCGCCTCGAGGGCAGCGGGGTGACCGTCACGTCCCTCCACCCGGGCGCGGCCCGCACGAACGTCCAGAAGGGCTTCCCGTTCCCGCTCGCGCTGCTGGTGGGCTTCGCCCGGCTGTTCTTCCCGGGCCCCGGCGCCGCCGCCCGCCACGTGGTGCGCCTCGCCGTGGACCCGGACCTCGCCGCCGTCACCGGGACCTACTTCATGAAGGCCAAGCCTGCCCTGCCGGCGCCCATGGCGCGGGACGAGGACGCGCAGGACAGGCTGGTCGCCCTCCTCGAGGCCCGGGTCGTGGCGTCGGGGGACGCGACCGAGCGCGCGCCTCGCGTCGCGCCGCGAAGCCCCGACCCCGGCTGACCGAGCGGCCGCGTCGAGCCGCGAAGCCCGGTGGCTCGCCTGGCGCCCGCGGGGGCTCCGCCTCCGACGCCGGCTCTGGTAAACACCTGGCCATGCCGAACGACGCAGGCGCCGTGCCCCACCAGGATCTCGCGAACGCGCTGAGGGCCCTCTCGATGGACGCCGTCGAGGAGGCCAGCTCCGGCCTCCCCGGGATGCCGATGGGGATGGCCGACATCGCGGTGGTGCTGTTCTCCAACCACCTCCGCTTCGACCCGACGTCGCCGCGCTGGCCGGACCGGGACCGGTTCGTGCTGTCGAACGGGCACGGCTCGATGCTGCTGTACTCCCTGCTCCACCTCACGGGCTACGAGGACATGACCCTCGAGCAGATCAAGCGCTTCCGGCAGCTCGGCAGCATCACCGCGGGCCACCCGGAGTACGGCCACGCGGCGGGGATCGAGACGACGACCGGGCCCCTCGGCCAGGGGCTCGCCAACGGCGTCGGCATGGCGCTGGCCGAGCGGATCCTGAACGCCCGGTTCGGCGGCGACCTGGTGGACCACCACACGTACGTGTTCGCGGGCGACGGCTGCCTGATGGAGGGGATCAGCCACGAGGCGATCGGCCTCGCCGGTCACCTGAAGCTCAGCAAGCTGATCGTGCTGTTCGACGACAACCACATCTCGATCGACGGGCCGACCCAGCTCGCGACGAGCGAGGACGCGGTGAAGCGCTTCGAGGCCCAGGGCTGGGACGCGCGGCGGGTCGACGGCCACGACCCGGCGGCGGTGCACCGGGCGATCGAGGAGGCGAAGGGGACCGACCGGCCTTCGCTGATCGCGTGCCGGACCACGATCGGCTACGGCGCGCCGACCAAGGCGGGCACGGCCGAGGTGCACGGGTCGGCCCTGGGCCCGGAGGAGCGGGACGCCGCCAAGAAGAACCTCGGCTGGGCCTACGGCCCGTTCGAGGTGCCGGAGCCGATCCGCGCCGCATGGATGGCGATCGGCGCCCGCGGCAAGGCGACCCGGCAGGCCTGGGAGGCGCGGCTTGCCGCGACGGACGCGGCCACGCGAGAGGAGTTCCTCCGCGGCCAGGCGGGGACGCTGCCGAGCGGGCTCGACGCGGCGGTCCAGGCCAAGGTGGAGGCGCTCCTGAAGGACGCGCCGAGCATCGCCACCCGCAAGTCGAGCCAGATCGCCCTCGAGCTCCTCACCGCCGAGGTGCCGGAGCTGGTCGGCGGCTCCGCCGACCTCACCCCGTCCAACAACACCAAGGTCGGCGCCACCGAGGACGTCACCCCCGGCGACTACGGCGGCCGCTACGTCCGCTACGGCGTCCGCGAGCACGGGATGGCCGCCGCGATGAACGGCATCGCGGTCCACGGCGGGCTGATCCCCTACGGCGGCACCTTCCTCGTGTTCACGGACTACGCGCGCCCCTCGATCCGCCTGAGCAGCCTGATGCACGCCCGGGTCATCTACGTGATGACCCACGACTCGATCGGCCTCGGCGAGGACGGGCCGACGCACCAGCCGGTCGAGCAGGTGATGGCGCTCCGGGCCATCCCCGGCATCCACGTCTTCCGGCCCGCGGATGCGGTGGAGACCCTCGAGTGTTGGCGGCTGGCCCTGAGCCTCTCCGGGCCGTCGATCCTGGCGCTCACCCGCCAGGGCCTCCCGGCGATCCGGAAGGCTGGCGATGGGCTCGACCCGAGCGTCCGCTACAGCGAGAAGGGGGCCTACGTGGTGCGGGAGCCCGAGGGCGGCCGCCAGGTCACGCTGCTCGCGACGGGCTCCGAGGTCAGCCTCGCCGTCGCGGCCGCCGACCAGCTCGCCGAGAGCGGGACCCGCGCCGCCGTCGTCAGCATGCCCTGCTGGGAGCTCTTCGAGGCTCAGGACGACGCCTACCGAGCCGCGGTCCTCGGCGACGCGCCGCGGGTCAGCGTCGAGGCCGGGACCACCTTCGGCTGGGAGCGCTACACCGGCCCGGGCGGCCGGTCGGTGGGCATGACCACCTTCGGCGCGTCGGGCAAGGGCAAGGAGGTCATGGCCCACTTCGGCTTCACCCCGGACAACGTCGCCGAGGCGGCGCGGGCGGCGCTCCGGCGCTGATCCGGTCGTGACGGCGGCGCCGAGCCTCGCCCTCGAGTGCCAGCAGTGCGGATCCGCGCTGGTGGTCACCGCGAGCCAGCGCACCGCTCGCTGCGCGTACTGCGCGTCGCCCTCGGTGGTGGAGCGGCCCCCGACCCGGGACCGCCCCACCGCCGCCTTCACCCTCGCCTTCGTCGTCCAACCGGAGCGGGCGCTGGCCATCGCGCGCCGCTGGGTGCGTCGGCCCCTCCTGGCCCCGGAGGCCTTCCGGCGGGCGAAGGTGGCCGAGATCCAGGGCCTCTACCTGCCCGCCTACCTGTACTCGGCGGCGGTCTACAGCGAGTTCTCGGCGCGCATCGGGGAGAACTACACCGTCACCGAGACCTACCAGCAGAACGGCAAGACCAAGACCCGCACCCGGACCAAGACCGAGTGGCGAGACCTGGCCGGCCGCCACGCGACCTACGTCAGCGACCGGGTCGTCACCGCGTCCCGAGGCATCCCGAACCCGGAGCTCGAGGCGGTGGAGCCCTTCGACCTGCGCGCGATGCATCGGCACACGCCCAAGCTGATCAGCGGCTGGGCGGCCGAGGAGCCGTCGATGCCGCTCGAGGCCTGCCGGGCGATGGCGCGCGAGGAGGCGCTGGCCGAGGTCGGCCGCCAGCTCCGGGCGTTCATGCCCGGCGACAAGCACCGGGACCTGCAGTACCGGAGCCGGATGGAGCAGGAGGACCTGGCGCTGATCCTGCTGCCGGTGTGGGTGCTCCCGGTCCGCTACCGCGCCGACAAGCCGCCCGTGCGCCTCCTGGTCAACGGCCAGACGGCCCGCATCCACGGCAAGCCGCCGACGAGCTGGCTCAAGGTCACGCTGCTGGTCGTGGTGGTGCTCCTCCTCCTCGTCGGCGTGGCGGCGGTCGTCTTCGGCGGCGCCGCGCTGCTGGGGGCCGCGTGAGCGCCGGTCCGGGGCCGACGGCCGTCCCGGCGCCCTGCGCGCGGTGCGGGACGCCCCTCGAGGTGGGCGACCTGCGCTGCGCGATCTGCAGCCTTCCGGCCCCGGCCAGCGAAGCCGGACCGGCGCAGGCCCTCGCGGAGGTGCTCCGCTGCGAGGGCTGCGGGGCGGCCCTCGAGTACGACGTCGAGGTGCGGGCGCCGCGCTGCGCGTTCTGCGGGTCGGTGGCCCACCTCGAGCGAAGCGAGGACCCCCTCGAGCGGGCCGAGGCGTTCCTCCCCTTCCGGGTGGACGCGTTCCGGGCGCAGGCGGCGCTCAAGGACTGGCTGTCGAGGCGGGGCTTCTTCGCCCCGTCTCGCCTGGCCGAGGCCCAGGTCGCGAGCCTCACGCCGCTGTGGTTCGTGGGCTGGACGTTCGACGCCGAGGCCCTCGTGAGCTGGACCGCGGACAGCGACCACGGCGCCCGTCGGTCCCGGTGGGCGCCGCACGCCGGCCAGTCGCCGCTCACCCTTCGCTCCGTGCTGGTCAGCGCGTCGCGCGGGCTGAGCGCCGAGGAGACGGCCAAGCTCGCCCCCCGCTACGACCTGAGCACCGCCCGGGCGGCGCCCCACGCGATGCCCGGCGCGGTGATCGAGCGCTTCGACGTCCAACGCTCCGCAGCCCGGGCGACGGTGGCCGAGGCGGTCCGGGCCTCCGCCATGGGCCACGCGAAGCACTGGGTCCCCGGACGCCGGCTCCGTCACCTCAAGACGGCCGTGCTGCTGAGGCGCCTGGTCACCCGGCGCCTCGCCTTCCCGACCTACGTGCTCGCCTACCGCTTCCAGGATCGGCTCTACCGCGCGCTGGTGCACGGGCAGGACGCGAGCCTCGTGTTCGGCACCTGGCCCTTCAGCTGGACGCGCCTCGCCCTGGTGGTGCTCGCGGTGCTGTTCGTGCTCTTGTTCGTCCTCGTGGGGGTGTTCGGGCTCCTCGCGCTCGCCTCCTGACGCGCGGCGGCGCTAGTCACCTGGAACAGCGGTGAGTGGTCAGTCCCGGCGAGCCAGCGGCGCCCGAATCAAGGAACGACGACGAGCAGTACTTCGCGTACTCGAGGAGAAGTGACGCCGAGTCGGGCGTCGAGGGCCGGCGGGATTCGCCACGAATCGCTGAGACAGGTGACTAGGACGAGGTAGGTCTGGCGGGCCCGGGGGGGACGCCCGAGATCGGAGGCCAGGAGGACACATGGCACGAGCGCAGGTGGTGATCTTCGGCGGAGGCGGCGACCTCGCGCGACGCAAGCTGCTGCCGGCCCTCGCGCGCATCGCGGACCGGGGCCGGGAGCTCTCCGTGGTGGGGGTGGGGCGCCGGGACAACACGGACGAGGCCTACCGGGCCCAGATGCGGGAGGCGGTCGGGGAGGCCGACCGGGCGGCCTTCGACGCCCTGGCCCCTCACGTCAGCTACCGGAGCGCCGACGTCGAGGACCGTGCGTCCCTCGACCGCCTGAGGCAGGACCTCGACCGGCTGGGGGACGCGGAGGGAGGCCGGCTGGTCTACCTCGCCCTCAAGCCGAGCCTGTTCGCGTCCGCCGTCGAGCGCCTGGCCGCGGCCGCCATCGTGGAGCGCCAGGACGACGGGGACCCGGCCTACCGGCGGGTGGTGATCGAGAAGCCCTTCGGGCACGACCTCGGCAGCGCCCAGGCGCTCAACGAGGCCCTCCACGCGCACCTCGCGGAGCGCCAGCTCTTCCGCATCGACCACTACCTCGGCAAGGAAACGGTCCAGAACCTCCTCGGGTTCCGGTTCCACAACGCGATCTTCGAGCCGCTCTGGAACCGCCACCACGTCGAGCTCGTGCAGGTCACGGTGGCGGAGGCGGTCGGGATGCCGTCGGGGCGAGGCGCCTACTACGACACGACCGGCGCGCTGCGGGACATGCTCCAGAACCACATGCTGCAGATCCTGGCGCTGGTGGCGATGGAGCCGCCCCCGAGCCTCGAGCCGGAGGCGGTGCGCAACCAGAAGGTCGAGGTGCTGCGGGCGCTCTCCTTGCCGGACCCGGAGGACGTGGCGCGCTTCACGGTGCGCGCCCGCTACGCCTCCGGCTCCGTCGAGGGCGACGCGGTGCCCGCCTACCTCGAGGAGGAAGGCGTCCCCGCCGGCAGCGATACGGAGACCTACGTTGCCGTCCGGGCGGAGATCGACAACTGGCGCTGGGCCGGCGTGCCCTTCCTCCTGCGCCATGGCAAGCGCCTCCCGAAGCGCTTCACGGAGGTGCAGGTCCAGTTCCGGACCCCTCCCATCCAGCTCTTCAACCGCCCCGAGGGGATGAGCGACGCCGAGCTGCGTCGCCACCTCCGCGAGGGCACCCTCTGCCTGATCCGGCCGAACGTCCTGACGATCGGGATCCAGCCCAAGGAGTCGATCAGCATCAGCTTCGGCGTGAAGCAGCCGGGCAGCGAGATGGTGATGGCCCCCGCCACCCTGTCCTTCGACTACCAGGGCCGCTTCGGGGCCCCGACCGCGCCCGCCTACCAGCGGCTCCTCGCCGACGCCCTGGCCGGCGACCCCACCCTGTTCCTTCGCGCGGACGAGATCGAGGCGAGCTGGCGCTTCGCCGACAGCGTCCGCACCGTGTGGAGGAGCCCGGCGGCGCCGCCCCTGCTCGAGTACGACGCCGGCAGCTGGGGGCCGGAGGAGGCGACCGACCTGTTCATCGGCTGCGAAGGGGGGTGGACCCGTGGCCGGGAATGAGATCCGCGTGGTCCGGTCCGACGTCCCGGTGGAGTCGGCGGCGGCGGCGCTGACCGAGGCGCTCCGGGCGACGCTGCGCGAGCGGGAGCACCCGCGGCTGGCGATCCCCGGCGGCTCGGCCGCTCAGGCGGTGGGGCTGGTGCGAAGCGCGCTCGGGCCGGAGTGGTCCCGCCTCGCGCTGACCTGGGTGGACGAGCGCTGTGTCCCCTTCGATCACCGTGCCTCGAACCGGGGGCAGGCCCATCGGGACGGACACCTCGACGAGGGCGACCCGCCGGCGCTGACCCTCGCCCTCGTGGAGGACGGCGAGGTCCCGGCCCGAAGCGCGCGTCGGAGCGCCCAGGCGCTGGCCGAGGGCTTCGAGAACCGCCTCGACGTGGTGCTCCTCGGGATGGGGGAGGACGGCCACATCGCGTCGCTCTTCGTGGGGCGCCGGACCGACCCGCTGGCGACCGTCATCCACGTGACGCGGAGCCCCAAGCCCCCCGCCGACCGGGTTACCCTCACCCGGCGGGTGCTCGCCACCGCGCGGCGCACCGTGCTCCTCGCGACGGGCGAGGGCAAGCGCGAGGCTCTGAGGCGCGTTGTCGCGGGCGACCCGGACCTGCCCGCGGTCGGCCTGCCCGGCCTCGAGCTTCACACGGACCAGCACCTCGGAGACGAATCGTGAGCGACACCGGACTCGATGTGGGCATCGTCGGCCTCGGCGTGATGGGGGGCAACCTCGCGCGCAACTTCGCCCGGCAGGGCTATCGCGTGGGCGGCTACAACCTCGACGTCGAGCAGGCCCGCAAGCTCGCGGCGGACCATCCGGAGGCGAAGCTGACCATCGCCGAGGACCTCGGGGGCCTGGTCGGGGTCCTCGAGCGGCCTCGCCGCATCATCCTGATGGTCCCGGCCGGGGGTCCCGTGGACACCGTCCTCGACGGGCTCGACCCGCTCCTCGAGGAGGGCGACGTCGTCGTCGACGCAGGCAACAGCCACTACGCCGCGACCGAGGACCGCCTCGAGCGCGCCGATGGCCGGCCCTGGCACTTCGTGGGCATGGGGGTGAGCGGCGGGGCGGAGGGCGCCCTGCGCGGGCCGAGCATCATGCCGGGCGGCGACCGGGCCGCCTACGACCGCCTCGCGCCGGTGCTCGAGTCGATCGCCGCCGACGGCGTGGACGGCCCCACCGTCACCTACTGTGGGCAGAGGAGCGCGGGCCACTTCGTCAAGATGGTCCACAACGGCATCGAGTACGGCGACATGCAGCTGATCGCGGAGGCGGTGACCATCCTGCGGGGCGGCCTGGGCTACGCCCACGAGCAGGTCGCCGACACCTTCGCGGCGTGGAACGAGGGGGAGCTCGCGAGCTTCCTGGTCGAGATCACCGCGACGATCTTCCGGGAGAAGGACCCGAAGCTCCCGGACCGGTACCTGGTCGACGCGATCGTCGACAAGGCGGGCCAGAAGGGCACGGGGCGCTGGACGGTCATCTCGGCGCTCGAGCTCGGCGTGGCCATCCCGACCATCACCGCCGCCGTGGACGCGCGCGTGCTCAGCGCGGGCCGGGAGCTGCGCCAGACCGCCGAGCAGGCCTTCAAGCTGCCGCGGGTCATGCCGATGGAGGTCACGCCCGACGAGATCCGGGACGCCCTCTACTGCGCGAAGATCGCGAGCTACAGCCAGGGGATGAGCCTGCTCCAGGCGGCGAGCGCGGACCGGGGCTACGGCACCGACCTCGCGGAGGTCGCGCGGATCTGGACGGCGGGCTGCATCATCCGCGCGGCACTCCTCGAGGACGTACGGGACGCCCTGCGGCAGGACCCGCCGCCGCCGATCCTCGCCCTCGCGGACGGCTTCGTGAAGGAGCTGCGGGAGCGGATCGGCAGCTGGCGGAAGGTGGTCGGCCTGGCCACGGCGGCGGGCATCCCGGTGCCCGGTCTCAGCGCGTCCCTGGCGTGGCTGGAGACCCTCAGCGTCGCGCGCGGCAGCGCCTACGTGATCCAGGCGCAGCGCGACTTCTTCGGCAGCCACACCTTCGAGCGCCTGGACGACCTGGGCACCGCGGTCCACCACGAGTGGGGGTCGGACTGACCGGGCACGGGGCCCGGCCGGTGTGCCCTTCGGGCACGGCATGGGCATGGGCCGCTCTCCGCGGCCCGCGCCGCCTCACGCCAGGACGTGGATGTTCCGCTCCGCGCAGATGGCGCGGAGCTCCTGCGGCCAGATCGAGACGCTGACCTCGCCGAGGTGGGCGGTCCGCAGGAGGTACATGTACGTCCGGGACTGACCGATGCCGCCGCCGATCGACAGCGGCACCTCTCCGTTCATGATCGCCTGGTGGTAGGGCAGCTGGAGGAAGTCGCGCTGGCCGGCCAGCTCGAGCTGCTGGACCAGGGTCTCCGGCGTCACGCGGATGCCCATGGAGGTGAGCTCGTGGCGCCGCCGGGTCACGGGGTTCCACACCAGGATGTCGCCGTTGAGGCCGTGGCACTGGACCCCGTTCTTGGTCACGGTCGGCGTGATCCAGTCGTCGTAGTCGGCCGCGCGCATCTCGTGGGGGTAGCCGTCCTCGAGGACGTGCCCGATCCCGACGATGAAGATCGCCGGCGCCACCTCCGACACCATCTTCGTCTCCCGCTGCTTGCGCGGTAGATCCGGGTAGCGCTGGAGGATCTCCTCGGCATGGACGAACTCCAGCTTCTTCGGGAAGTCCGGGTAGCGGTCGGTGCGGAGCGCCGGGAAGTCCTTGCGCACGAGCTGCCCCGCTTCGTAGATGACGCTCCAGATCCGCTCGACGGTGTCCCGGAGGACCTCGAGGTTCCGCTCCTCTGGCGTGATCACCTTCTCCCAGTCCCACTGGTCGACGTAGGCGCTGTGGTCGTGGTCGAGGAAGTAGTCCTTGCGGACCGCCCTCATGTCCGTGTTGATGCCCTCGCCCGGCTTGCAGTCGAAGTGCCGAAGGGCGAGGCGCTTCCACTTGGTGGCCGCCTGGACGACCTGAGCCTCGATCCGGCGCTCGAGGCCGAGCCCCGCCGGGAACTCGATCGGCGTCCGGGAGCCGTCCCGGTCCAGGTAGTCGTTGACGCCGCTCTCCTTGGTCACGATCAGGGGGACCGGGACCATGAAGAGCCCCAGCTCCCGGTTGAGGTTCTCCTCGATGAACGCCTTCACGCGGAACAGGGCCTTGGCCCGCTCCTTCGGCGGCAGCAGGGGCTCGTAGTCCGTCGGGAGGACCTTCGCGACCTCCTCGTACGTGCTGATCCCCGGCCCCGCGAGGTCGGCTTGCTTGCTCGACATGTGCCCTCCTCCCGTCAGCGATCAGGCCGCGGCGGGGCTCCGGTGCGGCGGGGGCTCGACCGCGGCGGTGCCGATCGATACCCCGCGGTACTCGTCGAGGGAATAGGAATCGACCTGGATGGCGTCGTCCCGAGCGCTCTCCGCGCGGCGGAAGGTCTCGGCCTCCTCCGGGGTCCACACCCCCGCCGCCACCGCGCGCTCGGCCCGAGCCTCCGGGTCGGCGATGCGGGGCAGCTTCCTCGCCCGGACGGCCTTCTTGAGCTTCCGGTCGAGGGCCTCGGCCTCGGCGCAGAGGAGCATCGCCCGCTCCAGCCGGCCGAGGGCCTCCTCGGCCGACGTGGGCACGTAGATGCCGTCGGTGAGGCGCTCACGGTTGGCGTCCGGGACCTGGAGGCTGCGCGCCACGCGATGTCCCTCGGCGTCGCTCGGCGGGTGGCCGATCGCGTTGAGCTGCGACCAGAAGCGGAGCGGTCCCCGGAAGACCCAGCCCACCCACGGGACGTCGAAGTTGCCGAGGATCCCGTCGAAGGCTCGCTGGATCTCGAAGAACGCGTGGCTCATCGCCCAGCGAACGTAGGGGAGATCCTCGCGGCGGAAGCCCTCGTGCTCGTAGCGCCGAAGCACCGCGGAGCCGATGTAGAGCCAGGACAGGATGTCCGCGAAGCGGCCCGTGATGCTCTCCTTCATCTTGAGGCGTCCGCCGAACAGACCCATCGCGAGGTCCGCGGTGATGGCGAACGCGGCGCTGGTCCAGGCGAGCTTCTGGTAGTCCCGCCCGATGCCCCGCCGGACCGGCGGCGTGTACAGCCAGCCGCGGGTGGCGCTCAGCACGACCGTCCGGACCGTGTTCTGCACGATGAGCCCGATGTGGCCCCAGAAGGCCCGGTCGAAGCCGACCACGTCGCCGCGTTCGGCCGACTCCACCTCGCGCTTGGCGAAGGGGTGAGCGCGCAGCGCGCCCTGCCCGAAGATCATCAGCGTGCGCGTGAGGATGTTGGCGCCCTCGACGGTGATCCCGATCGGGGTGGCGAAGTACGCGTTGGCCAGGACGTTGCGCGGGCCCCGGCTGATCCCGGCGCCGCCCCGGATGTCGAGGCCGTCGTTGACCAGCCGTCGCATCATCTCGGTGCTGTGGTACTTCGCGATGGCGGTCACGACCGGCGGCTTCACCCCGCTGTCGATCGCGCCGAGCGTCACGTTCCGCATGGCGTCGAGCAGGTAGGTCATCGCGCCGATCCGCGCGAGGGGCTCCTCGATTCCCTCGAACTTGCCGATGCTCACGCCGAACTGCTTGCGGATCACCGCGTGGGCGCTCGCGACGCGGCTGACCACCTTGCTGGCGCCGGTGCTCAGGGCGGGCAGGGAGATGCCCCGGCCTGCGGCGAGGGACTCCATCAGCATGATCCACCCGCGACCCGCGTTGGCTCGACCGCCGATGATCGCGTCGACGGGGACGACCACGTCGTGGCCCTGGGTGGGGCAGTTGTAGAACGGGACGCCGAGCGGGTCGTGGCGCCGGCCGAGGACCACCCCCGGCTTGCTGGTCGGGATGAGAGCGCAGGTGATGCCGAGGTCCTCGACATCGCCGAGCAGGTGCTCCGGGTCGCGGAGCCGGAACGCGAGGCCGAGGACGGTGCTGACCGCGGCGAGCGTGATCCAGCGCTTGTTCCAGTTGAGGCGGAGGTAGAGCTCGCCGTCGTCCCCGCGGAACACCACGCCGCTCGAGCTGATCGCGCCTGCGTCGGAGCCCGCGCCGGGCTCCGTGAGGGCGAAGGCGGGGATGTCCTCCCCGTTGGCGAGGCGCGGCAGGTAGTGCGCCTTCTCCTCCTCGGTCCCGTAGTGGATCAGGAGCTCGGCGGGGCCGAGGGAGTTGGGGACCATGACCGTGATGCAGAGCGTCACGGAGCGGGAGCCCAGCTTCTGGATCACCTCGCTGTGCGCCTTGGCGCTGAACCCGAGGCCTCCGTGCTCCTTCGGGATGATCATGCCGAAGAAGCGCTCGCGCTTGAGGTACGCCCAGACCTCGGGCGAGAGGTCCTTGTCGACCATCACGCGCTGGTCATCCACCATCCGGCAGACCGTCTCGACCGGGCCCTCGAGGAAGGCTCGCTCCTCGTCGGTCAGCTCGGGGTAGAGCTCGCTCCTCAGGCGCGCGAAGCTCGGCCGCCCGCTGAAGAACTCCTGCTCGGCCCACACGTTGCCCGCGGCGAGGGCGACCTTCTCCGTGGCGCTGATCCTGGGCAGGAACTCCAGGCGCTTCAGCGTCCCGAGCACGAGCGCGGAGACCAGGCGCCTCAGCGGCGTCCCGAAGATCAGCGTCAGGACCGCGGCCACCCCGATCACGACCGGGGGCGCGCCGAACCCGACCAGGGCCACGAGCGCCGCCAGCGCCCACAGCAGGAACGGGGCGCCGAAGTAGCCGAGGATGACGAACACGAGGGCGGTCGCGAGGGCAGACCAGGGCAGGAGCGGCCCGGCCAGCCAGCCGGACAGAGCGGCCACGGCGTCCATTCAAGCCTCCTTCACGGGCCCTTCGCGGGTGGGCCCTTGTTAAGCCGTGAAGTGAGCGCGAGCCAGGCCGTGTCAAGGCCACGGTGGTCGCGATGGCCCGTTCCCGAGCCGCCAGGGGCCCCGCTGTGTCAGCCTGTGAAGAGCGGAGCGGCGCGAGGCTGCTCGGGGCGCTGGCTCGAGGGGCGGGGCGCGCTGGACGCGCTGTCGTTGGCCGTCGAGCCGCAGGGCCATCGCCCCGAGGTCGTGGCGACCGCGGAGGCGGGGGCGCTTGTCGCGCCGGGGGCCTGCTCCTAAGTCGCCGCCGCGCGAGAAGGGCGCGACCGGTCGGCCCCCGGGAGGGGCCTCCGGGACGCTCTCCGCCTCCCAACGCGCCGGACGACCGGCCGCGTCACGTAGCGCTCCGTCCGGAGCGCCCGACCTTCCCCACGAAAGGACGCGCCGTGGCCATCGCCATGACCAGCACCTACTCCGACGACACGCAGGGCGCCCGGGTGTGCCTCGAGCGCGCCCTCGACCTCGTCCAGGCGGCGGTCCGCAGCGTCCCCGCCTCGGGCGGTCGCTTCCGGTTCCTGGACCTTGGCGCGGCCGACGGGGGCACGGCGCGGGGGCTCTGGCATCAGGTGCTGGAGGCGGCGCTGGCCCGCCCCGACGTCGAGCGCTTCGAGCTGGTGGCCAACGACCTGCCGTCCCCCGGGTTCGGTGACCTCGCGGCCAACGTCGCGGCGGCCATCGGCGAGCGCGAGGATGCCCTGGGCTTCCTGGTGCCGCGCTCCTTCTACCTGCCCTGCGTGGACGCCTCGAGCGCGCAGCTGATCTTCAGCGCCACCGCGATGCACTGGCTGAGCGCCCGGCCGCGGCTGATCGGGGACCACACCCACGCCAACGCCACGGGCGACGGCGAGGCGCGCGCCGCCTTCGCCGAGGTGGCCCAGCGCGATTGGAGAGCTCTGCTCGCGCGTCGGGCCGAGGAGCTGGCGCCGGGGGGCGAGATGGTGCTCGTCAACCTCGCCCGGGACGACGAGGGGCGTTTCCTCGGCCGCACCGGTCAGGGTGCCTGCATGCACGACACCCTCCACGAGCTGTGGCGGGACCTCCGGGACGAGGGGCGCATCGACGCCGACGCGTACCGGCGGGGCACGTTCCAGAACTTCTACAAGTCCGAGGAGGAGCTCACGGCTTGCCTCCGCGACCCCCGGAGCGAGCCCCACCAGCGGGGGCTGCGGCTCGTGAGCTCCCGCATCGAGGTCGTCCCCTGCGTGTACCGAGCTCGCTTCGACGTCGACGGGGACGTCGACGCCTTCGCGGATGGGCTGATGCGGACGGTTCGGTCCTGGAGCGAGCACACCTTCGTCGACGCCGCGGGGGGCGGCGCCGAGGCACGCGAGGTCGCGTCGGAGCTGTACCGCCGCTACCGGGACCGCATCGCCAGTGAGCCCGGGCGGCACGCGATGGACTACGTCCAGAGCTACCTCCGCATCCGACGGGAGCGAGCATGACTCCGCCGGAGGTCCGCGTGGTCGCCTCCCTCGCGGAGGCGGAGGTCGCGGTGTTCATCGTCGCCGAGCCGTCGACCCCGGAGCGGCCGGCCAACGGCGGCCTGCGTCTCCTGCCGTACGCCGACGACCAGGAGGCGCTGGCGGACGGCCGGACGCTCGCCGAGCGGATGACCCTCAAGCACCGCCTCTACGCCACGGGCTTCGCGGGGGGCAAGATCGTCGCCCGGGTCGCCGACCCCGGGGCCGGCAAGGCCCGGGTCCTGGCCGTCACCCGAGCGCTCCTCGACGCCCTCGAGGGGCGGATGCTCACCGGCTGTGACCTCAACGTCTCCGCCTGCGACATGCAGCTCCTCGCCCGTCGCTCCCCCTACGTGCTGGCCGCGGTGGAGCACCCCGTGGACGCGAGCACGGCCACCGCCCAGGGCGTCCTCACCGCCTTCGACCGCGCGCGGCGGGTCGTCCCGGGGGGTCCCGTGCGGAGGGTCCTGGTGCACGGCGTCGGCGCCGTCGGGAGGGTCGTCGCCGAGGGCCTCGTCGCCGCTGGCTTCGACGTCCTCACGGTCGACCGGGACCCGTCGCGCACCGTCCCGGGAGCCCGCGTCGCCGCCCACCCGTGGTGGGCCGAGCCGGCGGACGCTCACCTCCTCTGCAGCGCGTCGGGCTTGATCACGGAGCCGATCGCCAAGGGGCTCTCCACTCGCCTCGTCGTCAGCGGAGCGAACGCCCCCTTTTCGACCCGCGCGGCCCACGACCGGCTCGCCGCCGCCGGCGCTCTGGTCCTCCCCGATGCCCTGGCCAACGCCGGCGCCGTGATCGTCGACAGCATCGAGCACCACGCCCCCGTCGCGTGGCGTCGCGCCACGGCGGACGGGGTCTACGCGTTCGTGCGCGAGACGGTGGCGGCCCGAACGGACCGCTACCTCGACCTGAGCGCGGCCTACGGAGCCGACCTGGCGCTCCACCTCCTCCTCGAGGAGGCAAGCGCGGCCCGCGCCCCGGTGGGCCTGGGCTACCGCCCGGAGGCGCCCGCGGTGCGGGCGGCGTGCTGATGGAGCGGGTCGAGGTCGCGGTCGTGGGCGCCGGCATGGCGGGCCTATCCGCCGCCTACCACCTCCGGCACCTCGGGCGGCGCCTCCTGGTCGTCGAGGCCGACCGGATCGGCAACCGGGAGGGGAGCAGCACCGGCGCCTCCCGGATGTACCGGGAGATGTACTCGGACCCCTACCTCTGCGCGATGAGCCAGGCCGCCAACGCCCGCTGGCGCGCCCTCGAGGCGCGGCACGACGTGTCCCTGCGCCGCGAGCACGGCCTCCTGTTCTACGGGGAAGCGTTCGACGAGGAGACGATCGAAGGCTCGATCCCCGGCGCCAAGCGCGTGATGGACGCCCAGGGCATCCCCTACGAGGAGCTCGACGCGGCGCGGATCGCCGCGCGCTTCCCCCTGAGGCCTCGTCCGACGGACGTCGGGCTCTTCGAGCCCACCGCGGGGGCCGTGCTCAGCGACCGCGTCCTGCGCCTGTTCGCGGAGGAGGTCCGACGCGGCGGGGCCCGGATCCGCGAGGGCCTCCACGTCGACGAGCTGGACCTGGGCGGCGGGCGGCCCCGCCTCCGCACGGTCGACGGGACGATCGAAGCCGAGCAGGTGATCCTGTGCGGCGGTCCGTGGACGAACGCGCTCCTCGGACCGCTCGGCCTGGACCTCGAGCTCGAGGTGTGGGCGATGCTCTTCGCCCACTACGAGGTGGCCGACGCCGGCCTCCAGCACCCCCAGTGGTTCTGCTTCCGTCGGCCGGAGCCCGCGACGCGCGACGGTGGCCTCTACTACGGCTTCCCGGCCATGGACCGGCATCCGGACGGCCGGCGGCGGATCAAGGTCGGGATCGACTGGGCGCCCGAGGAGATGAGGGCCGCGAGCTGGCACGCCCTGCCCCGGGAGCCGGCGAACCATGCCGTGAAGCACCTCGACCGGGTCGTCCGGGAGCAGCTCGACGGCGTGGGCGCCCTGCTGGAGGTGCGCACCAGCCCCTACACGATGGCCGCGGACGTCAACTTCGTCCTCGACCGGCTCCATCCTCGGCTCGTCTGCTTCACCGGGGGCTCGGGCCAGGCCTTCAAGTTCTGCCCCCTGATCGGCGAGCTGCTGGCGAAGCTGGCCCTGCGCGAGGACCCGGAGATGGACATCGGACCCTGGGGGGCGGAGCGGCTCCGCCGGTCCCGAGCCCACGCCGCGGCTCGATGAGCGATCCCGCGGCGGCCGCGGACCACGCCCGCCGCCCCGGAGGGACGGACCGCCTCGCCGGGGCGGTCGCGGCCGCGGCCCTCATCGGCTTCGCGACCGCTGCGCTCGGCGACCTCGACGGCACCGCCGCGCGGATGGGCGACGCCTTCGCGTGGACGACCCGGGCCTTCGGCCTCCTCTGGCAGCTCCTGGCGGTGGCGACGTTCCTCGTCGCCCTCGCCCTCGCGGTCTCCCCGCTCGGGGCCGTGCGCCTGGGCGGCCGGACCCGGCCCGAGATGCCCTACGGGCGCTGGCTCGCGGTGATCCTCTGCACGCTGCTCGCGGGCGGAGGGGTGTTCTGGTCCGCCGCGGAGCCGATGTACCACTTCGCCGAGCCGCCCCCGACCTTCCCGGGGGTCACCGCAGCGTCGGCGGCCGCCGTCGGTCCGGCGATGGCCCAGTCCTTCCTCCACTGGGGCTTCCTCGCGTGGGCGCTGGTCGGCACGCTCGGCGCTCTCGGCTTGCTCGTCCTGGCGGAGCGGGGCGTCCCGCTGACCCCTCGGGCGCTGCTCGTGGGCGTGATCGGGCGACGCGCCGCCGACGGGCCGGTCGGCAGCCTCGTCGACGGCCTCTCGATCGTCGCGGCCCTGGCCGGGACCATCGGGCCGATCGGCTTCCTGGGGCTGCAGCTCGCCTTCGCCGCGCGGCTGCTCCTCGGGGCGCCGGACGGCTACGTCACCCAGCTCGGCGTCCTCGTCCTCCTGGTCCTGGTGGCCACCGTCAGCGCAGCCAGCGGCATCGACCGCGGCATCCAGCTCCTGTCCAGGCTCAACGTGGGCCTCGCCCTGGCGCTGGCCGGGACCATCCTGGCGGTCGGCCCGACGCTGGCGATCGTGCGGCAGCTCGGCGTGGGGATGACGACCTACCTCGCGGCGCTCCCGCGCCTCGCCCTGTATCGCGGCGACCTCGCCTGGCTCGACTACTGGACCGTCTTCTACTGGGGCTGGTTCCTCAGCTACGGGCCGCTGATGAGCATCTTCGTCGCGCGGATCTCGCGCGGCCGGACGGTGCGAGAGATCGTCCTCGCGGTGGCGGTCGTGGCGCCGCTGCTGACCAACCTCTGGTTCGGGATCCTCGGAGGGTCCGGCGTCGCGTTCGAGCTCGCGGAGCCGGGGAGCATCAGCGCCGCTCTCGACGCCGACGGCCTTCCCGCGGCGCTGTTCGCGATCGTCGCTCGCCTCCCCTTGCGCACCTTGCTGACGCCCGCCTTCGTCGTGCTGATCTTCGTGTTCCTGGCCACCAGCGCCGACTCGATGGCCTACGCCGCGTCGATGATCGTCAGCGGGCGCTCGACCCCGCCGGTCTGGCAGCGGGTCTTCTGGTGCGTCGGGATGGGGGTGGTCGCGGCGCTTCTGCTCGTGATGGGCCAGGGCGGGATCGAGGCCCTCCAGTCGCTGATCGTGGTCGCGGCCGCCCCCGTGGGGCTCCTGATGGCCACCTGCCTCTACACGGGGCCGCGGCTGGTCTGGGAGCGGTCGCGACAGGAGGCCCGCACCCGGGCCGAGGCTCTGGCGACGGGGCCGTGAGCGCGGGGCTCTCCCGCGCGGGGCTCTCCCGCGCACCAGGACCGGCTCAGCCGTCGTCCCCGGTCGGCCCGGCCGCGATGTCCGCCCGCTGCCCCGCCAGCCAGGCCCGCACCGCGGGGTCCTCGCTCAGCCCGATCGCCCGGTCGTAGGACGCGTCCGCCTCCCCCCGTCGGCCGAGGACCCCGAGGAGCCACGCCCGCACGGCCCAGTACGGCTGATGCCGGCGGGTGGCCTCGGCGGGGAGCTCGTCGAGGAGGCGCAGGCCGGCCTCCGGGTCGCCCACGCGGCCGTGGCTCGCCGCGTAGCCCACCTGCGCGCCGAGCGCCGGGTAGAGCTTGACGAGGGTGCGATAGGCGCAGTGAACCCCCCGCCAGTCGATCGTCCCCGTCCGGGCCCGGTGGGCGTGCAGAGAGTGGATCGACGCTTCGATCTGGTAGACCCCGGCCTGCCTCTGGCGCGTGGCCAGCCAGAGCGCCTTCTCGCCTTCCAGAATCAGCTCGTGGTCCCAGAGGTCCGTGTCCTGCTGCTCCAGCGGGACGAAGCTGCCGTCGGGGGTTCGGCGAGCCGCCCGGCGGGACTCGCAAAGGCAGAGCAGCGCGTAGAGGCCCTTGGCCTCGGCCACGTCCGGCAGGAGCCGCACGAGCAGCCCCGCCAGCCAGATCGCCTCGCCGGCCAGCCCCCGGACGCCACCCGCCAGGTCCGGGGCGCTCTCCCACCCCGTCCCGTAGGCCGCGTAGACCGCGTCGAGGAGGTGGCGGACCCGCTCCGGGAGAACACTGGCGTCCGGCACCTCGAAGGGGATCGCCCGCTCTTTGATGTGCCGCTTCACCCGCACGAGGCGCTGACCGATCGTCGCCGGCGCGACCATCATCGCCGAGCCGATCTGCTGTGCGTTGAGGCCGAGCACGGCCTGGAGCATCAGCGGCGTACGCATCGCCTCCGGGATGTCGGGGTGGGCGCACATCAGCATCAGCTCGAGGCGCCGCTCGGGCAGGCGCATCCGGTGGGGAAGGTCCGTCGCCTCGGCGGCCTCCCGGTGCAGGCGAAGCTGCGCCTCGTAGGTCATCGCAGGGGCCGCGTCGCTCCGGGTCGTGGCCCGCCGCCGCGCGTCGATCAGGCGGCGTCGAGCCACGGTGAGCAGCCACGCCTCGGGGTTCTGCGGCACGCCGCTCTCGGGCCAGGTCGACAGCGCGGACGTCAGCGCGTCGGCGAGGGCGTCCTCCGCCGCCTCCAGGCTCCCGCTGCGGGAGGTCAGCCACGCCAGCAGCCGCCCGTAGGACTCCCGGGCGGCGAGCTCCACGCTCTGTCGCGCGTCGCCGGTGCTGGCGCGGCCGACCGTCACGTCGCGGTCCGTCCTCGGCGACTCAGCCGGGCATGTCGGCCACGGGCCGCAGCTCGACCGCGCCGGTGGCTGCGGCGGGGCAGGCCGAGGCGAGCTCGAGGGCCTCGTCCATGCTCTCGACCTCGAAGATCATGTAGCCGCCGAGCGCTTCCTTGCTGTCCGCGTAAGGCCCGTCCTGGATCTGGCGCTGGCCGCCGCGGACCCGGAGCGTCGCGGCCGTGTTCGGGCCCTCCAGCACGTTGCCCCCGACGATCTTGTGCCCCACCGCGCTCGAGTAGGTCTGCCAGGCCGCGAAGTACTCCTGGCCGGCGGGGCCACCGCGCGTGGTGAAGTCTTCGGGGGTCTCCAGAATCAGCATCATGACCTTCATGGTCTCCTCCTTTCGGGAGGCGCTCGGCCTCCCTCGCCCCCTCCGTCGTGGCAGGAGCCCGCGTTTCGACAGCGGCGCGGTCCGTGAGGAGACAAAGGGTCGCCCGAGGGCGTCCGGACCGTCCACCGGGGCCGCGGGGAGCGGGGCGATAGGCGGCGCCGGCCCCGCTACGGGCTTCCCGGGCAGGTCGGGCCGGACGGGGCGCTGCCGGCCGGGACCACCTCGACGAGAGTCTCGATCTCCTCCGCGGGCGAGTGGCGCACGGGGATGCCGTAGACCCTGGGCAGCCCGTCGGTCAGGCCGACACGCCCGACGCACAGGACCTCACCGTCGCGTCGCGCCGTGTAGGCGTGGGTGCCGCTGCCGATGCTCAGGTCCGACAGCTCCCGGATGACGATGTCGGTGCGGGTGTCGGCGCTCGGCGGGTCGCCGGGCAGCAGCAGACGGTGGACGAACACCTCGAAGGAGAGGCTGGTCTCGTTCTCCGTGATCGAGTCGGGCCGGTAGCGCAGGAACGGGTTGAAGCGCCCCGTCGACCCGGGAGGCGGCGGCGCTTCGGGGAGGCCGTCGCTCCAGTCGCCGTCCACGAAGGCCAGCGTCGGCCCGGAGCTCCGGTACGGCAGGAAGTGCTGGTCCTCGATCGACGAGCTGTGGTCGGAGGCCGTCCACCGGAACTCGAAGGGCGCGTGAGCCGCCGCCAGGGCGCGGGCGTGACGCCATGCCGTGGGCCAGAAGATGACGACGTCCGTCGAGCTGTTCGACAGGCTCAGCTGCGGGAGGCGCGCCTCGGGGTTGTTCGCGAGCCACCACTCGGTGTCGTAGTAGTCCCACACGGAGACGCCGTCGGCCGGGCGCACCACCCGGTAGCCGAAGCGCTCCAGCTGCTCGTTGGAGTAGGTCGCGTTCCAGGAGACGGGGCCGTAGCCGCCCTGCCCCTCGAACTCGTACAGCACGCCCGTATCTTCGGCCGGGAAGCTGTTGCCGGTGTCGGCCAGCAAGTAGCTGAAGAGGTGGCCGCTGCGCAGGCCCCAGAAGCTCGTCCCGGCGCCGCCCATCGACCCGCCGTGCATCGTCGTCCGCGTCGGGTCGGCCCCGAGCGCGGGGTAGACGAAGTCGAACAGGAAGGAGAGGTAGCGCGCCGCGAGGTAGGGCTGGACCGTTCCGTCCTCCCAGGCCTTGAGGGTGCCGAGGGACTCGTGGAACGCGGTCCACGAGTTGTAGACCACCAGGTTCGCGCTCACGAGGAGGCTCGGGTCATCCCGGAAGCCGCGCCGCCAGATCGCGTCGGTGTCGAACTCGGCGCCCAGCCAGTGCAGCCAGACTTCGACGGGAGCGCCCTCGGACGGCCGATCCTGCCGGCGGAGCACCCGGTAGTTGAAGGGCTGGCTCGGGACGTTCCAGTAGGGCGGCGATGCCCAGCGGACGTAGTAGGAGCGCTCGTGCGGGAGGGACACGCCGCCCCAGGTCGGCCGGCTCTCCCGCCGGGCAAGGAGGGTCAGGCCCGGTCCTTCGCTCTCCATCAGGCCCTGTTGGGACGGCGCCCCCTGGTCCAGGGACGCGAAGTCCTCGGCCCCGCCGTGGACCGCGCTCACGAAGTAGTACGCCCGCTCCTCGGGCCCATCGTGGCGGTGCACGTAGATGCCGGTCCCCGGCTCGGCCGGCGTCTCGTCGTCGATCGGCAGGGTCGGGACGACCGCGTTGCAGCGGCCGCCCCGCCCCGGCGGGCAGCCCCCGGCCCGCTCGAAGTCGTTGTCCGCTCCGTGGGCGTTGAGGTTCCAGCCGGTGAAGGGCCCGATCTCGTCGATCAGCTCCGCCTGGTAGAAGGCCTCGACGTCGTCGAAGGGCACCGGGCCGCGGTAGACGCGATAGCGCCGCTTGCCGGGCTCCGACGGAGCGTTCGCCGCGAGGAAGTCGGTCAGCTCCCGGTACGTCATCGTCGCCGGGTGGGGGTCGAGCTCCCGGAACGCGAGCAGCGTGTCGCCAGGCGCTGCCGTCGCCCGGACCTCCTCTACCTGCGGCAGAGGCGCCGGCGCCGGCGCGTCGACCGTCACGCTGAGGCTCACGTTCGGGCCGAAGGGGCGGAAGCCCGGCTCGACCACGATCTCGAGGGAGCCCTGCCCGTCGGCGACCGCCTGGCGCACGACCTCGGTCAGGTCGTAGGTGAGGTACCGCGGAGGCAGGAGCTCCTGCTCCACCCCGCCGACCGTGATCCGGTAGCGGAGCTGCTCGGGGCTCGTCGCGTGCCCGGCGGTCCACCGGGGGTCCCAGGCGGTCCAGCTCGGCGCGACGTGGGGGTCGAACGTCGCCCGCAGCACGTAGAGGCCCGCCATGTCGCTCAGGTCGACCTGGTAGCCCTGCGCGGTCGGCTGGATCCGCCCGGGATGGGTGCCGGTCTCCCCGGTCCACAGGCTCCAGGTCGAGAGCAGGATCGAGTGCACCTCGACCGTGACCTCGGCGACCTCCCGGCCCCGGGGATGCTCCTCGCCGCGGGCGATGACCTCGCCGCTGGCGTCGCTTCCCTCGACGATGACGTCGCACGGGCCGAGCACGGGCTCCGGCGTGGTGTACCGGTCCGTGATCGGCGTCGTGTACTGGCCCTCGGCGCACGCGATCGTCAGGTCGTAGCGGGAGACCTCGTCCCGCGCCGACGACTCGTCGACCAGCGTGACCGTCATGGGGACGGGCTCGATCGGCCCCTCGTCGACCTCGAACTGCTGGTCGGGGGGCGGCGGGCCCCCGTCCCCGCGGGGTCCCACGTCGGAGCGGGTCAGGAGCCCGGGGCCACACCCGCTCAGCCCGAGCAGGAAGGCCGCGGCCAGAGCGGCGAACGATCTCATGGTTGAAGTGTAGTGTGGCTGGATGGCAGTCGTGCGACGAGGGAAGGGCGCTATCGTCGTGGTGTGGCCGTCGACATCCACCGGGCGGAGAACCTGGCGTTCCTCCCGACGCTGCGAACCGGCTCGATCGATCTGATCTATATCGACCCCCCGTTCAACACGGGCGGACGTCGTCGCCATACGCGGATCCGTACGGTCCAGGACGCGGCCGGTGACCGGCGCGGCTTCGCCGGCCGCCGCTACCGGTCCGTCCCCCTCGGATCGTTGAGCTTCGCCGACGCCTTCGACCACTATCTCGCCTTCCTGGAGCCGCGCCTCCGCGAGGCCCGCCGCGTTCTGGCCCCCCACGGTAGCCTCTTCGTTCACCTCGACTACCGGGAGGTCCACTACGTGAAGGTGCTCCTCGACCAGCTGTTCGGTCGGGACGGCTTCCGCAACGAGATCATCTGGGCGTACGACTACGGCGCCCGACGTCACGATCGCTGGTCTCCGAAGCACGACACCATCCTCTGGTACGTCAAGGATCCCGGGACCTACCGCTTCGATCGGGAAGCGATGGACCGGATACCGTACATGGCCCCCGGTTTGGTCGGGAAGGAGAAGGCGGCCAGAGGAAAAACCCCGACCGACGTGTGGTGGCACACGATCGTGCCCACCCGAGGATCGGAGCGGACCGGGTACCCCACGCAGAAGCCGCTGGGGGTCGTATCACGCCTGGTGAAGGTCCACAGCCGGCCGGGGGACCTGCTGCTCGACTTCTTCGCGGGGAGCGGGACCCTCGGCGAGGCCGCGGCGCGGGAGCGGCGCTCCGCGATCCTGGTCGACGACAGCCTGGACGCGGTCCGCGTGATGGCCCGGCGCCTGGCCTTCGCCGAGCCCCGTCTTCACGGCGTGACCGCGGAGGAGCTCGCCCGCTCGGCGTCGAACAGCACGCCGTGAAGGGTTGCCACCGCCTCGGCGATGTCCTCCTCTCGGATCACCATCGACAGGTTGATCGCCCCCGACCCGTAGCTGATCATCTCGACGTTGATGCCGGCGCCCGCCACCGCGCGCAGCACCCGGGAGGCGAGCCCGACCCGCGTGGCGAGGTGCTGGCCGACCACGGCGAGGATCGCGCGGCGCTCGTCGATGCGGGCCTCCGCCAGGTCGCCGAGCTCGGCGACGGCGGCCTCCAGCGCCGGCCCGTCCGTCGACGTGAGGGAGACGCTCACCTCGCTGGTCGCCACCATGTCGACCACCACGCCGTGCCGCGCGAGGACGGCGAACGTCTCCGCGAGGAAGCCGACCTGGCCGAACATCCGGGTGGAGGTGAGGGTGAGGACGCGCTGGCCCTCCTTGTACGCGATCGACGTCACCTCGCTCGGGTTCGCGGGCCCGTCCTCCGCGATCACGGTCCCGGGGTGCTCGGGCCGGTTGGTGTTGAGCACCCGGACGGGGATCCGGGCCCGGATCGCGGGGAGCAGGCTCGACGGGTGCAGCACGCGGCTCCCGAAGTAGGCGAGCTCCGCCGCCTCCGCGAAGCGCATGTGGGGGATGTTGAGGGCGCGGTCCACGACGCTCGGGTCGGCGGTCATCACCCCGTCCGTGTCGGTCCAGATCTGGGCCTCCTCCGCGCCGAGGGCGGACGCGAGGAGGGTCGCGGTCAGGTCGCTCCCGTTGCGGCCGACGGTGGTGATCTCGCCCGCGGCGTTCTTGCCGATGAACCCGGTCACGACGGGCACCTCGCCCTCGGGCAGGGCGGCGAACGCGGCCCGGACCCGGCCGCTGAAGCCCTCGAGGGGTCGCGCCCGGCCGAAGGTCCCGTCGGTCACGAAGCCGACGTCCCACGCGTCGTACGCCGACGCCGCCACGCCGTGCCGGCGAAAGAAGTCGGCGAGGCAGCGGCAGGCCATCCGCTCGCCGAAGCTGGAGATGTAGTCGAGGCTCCGCGGGCTGAGCTCCTTCACCAGGTGAATGCCGCGGAGCAGATCGCGGATCTCGGCGTACAGCGCCGCGAGCTGCGCCTCGGGCACCTCGAGGGAGCCGGCGATCGCCCGCTGTCGGTCGATGACGGGGTCCGGATCGAGGTGCCCGGCCGCGGCCCGTCGCGCAGCGCTCACCAGCGCGTCCGTCATCCCCCGGTGGGCCGACGTCACCACCACGACCTCGTCGGGCTGACGGCGCCGGACGATGTCGAGGACCTTCTCGATCTGCCCGCGGTCGGCGACCGAGCTTCCACCGAACTTCAGGACGCGCATGACCGCCGAAGCTCCCACGCGCCCCCGTCCGCCGCAACG
The DNA here is from genome assembly GCA_050331215.1 of Sandaracinaceae bacterium. GTDB lineage: Bacteria > Myxococcota_A > Polyangia > Polyangiales > Sandaracinaceae > JBHJHB01. Next base: position 53,826 of record JBHJHB010000012.1, read on the forward strand.
CGGTGCGTCAGGACCCGTGGTCGGCCGGTCGCGGCTCGCCGCTCGGCGCGGCCTGGCCCTCGCGATCGGGCGCGCTCGCGGCGGGCTCGCCGCTCACCGGGAGGGGCCTCCCGGCCCGCGCCCACAGCGCCTCGAGGACCTCCCGGACCACCGCGAGGCCCCGGTGGTCCACGTTTCGGGGGCTTGCCCAGAAGCCCTCGAGGTCCCGGCCCCGCCCGCTCTGCCCGTAGCGGTACGCCTTGACCATCATCTGGATGGTGTCGGCCGCCTTGACGATGCGGGCCTCGAGGGAGGCCTTGGCCGACGCCTCGGCGAAGGCCTCGGCCAGGGGCGGGCTGAGGAGGCGCGCCGCGATCGAGCCCTCGGCGGCGCGAAGGGCGTCGGCCAGGCCGGCCGCCTTGGCGGGGTGGGGCACGTCCCCCGTCGCCGCCTCCGGAGCGTCGTGGACCAGGGCCATGCGGAGCGCACGCTCCCCATCCACCGCGACCCCCTCCCCCCGGAGCGCATCGACCAGCAAGGCCGTCGCGAGCGCCACGCCGTAGCTGTGGTCGGCGACCGACTCGCAGGGGCGCACCCCGCGCAGCAGCCAGCCGGTGCGGGGGAGGTCCGCGAGGACGTCCAGGCCGAGGAGCACGCGCAGGATCTCTTCGGCGCGCGGGGTCGGGTCGTCGGGCATGACGGAAAGGTAGTGCCGCGGCCGGGTCGGTGAGCGAAGATCATCGCCCTGCTAGCCTCCGCCATCGGCATGGCGTTTTCGTTCTTCGAGGGGCCCGAGAAGAAGGTGGAGCTCACCGTCGTGGACGAGCACCGCTCGCTCCGGTCCTACGGCCGCCGCTTCTGGGACGAGGTGGTCTCCGCCGCCGAGGCGCAGGTGATCAGCGTCCGGTCGAACGACACCTTCGACGCCTACCTCCTCAGTGAATCGAGCCTGTTCGTCTACGACTCCTTCGTCACGATGATCACCTGCGGCCGGACCCGCCTGGTGGACGCCGTGATCCGGATCCTCGAGGACATCCCGCCCGACGCGATCGCGGTCCTGATCTACGAGCGCAAGAACGAGAACTTCCCGCACGAGCAGCCCACCAGCTTCTTCGATGACGCCCAGGCGCTGTCGAGGCGCCTCGAGGGGCGGGCGCTCCGCTTCGGCTTCGAGCATGAGCACGCCGTGCGGCTGTTCCACACGGCGCGGCCTTACGTCCCGGACGCCGACGACCGGACCCTGGAGGGGTTGATGCACGGGATCGATCTGCGCCTCGGGGAGCTCTTCCGGCCCCACCCCGAGGCCGGGGCGGTAGCCCCTCGGCTGGGCCTCGACGCGATCCTCCGGGGCTATGAGCTCAACGAGCACGTCTTCGCCCCGGTGGGCTACTCCCTGAACGGGATGCGGGACGAGGCCTACGTGACGCTCCACGTCACGCCGGAGCGCGTGGGGAGCTACGTCAGCTTCGAGACCAACCGGGACATCGGCCCCGACCCGAGCGCCCTGGTCAAGACCCTCGTGGAGCGGTTCCGACCCGAGTCCTTCGACGTGATGGCGTTCGTTCCCGACGCGGGCCCCCTGGCGGTCGAGGTGCCGGGCTATCGGACGAGGGCCCACGTGCAGGAGCCGGTCAGCGGCTACCAGGTCACGTTCCAGCACTTCTACCGCCCGAGCGTCGCCGTTCAGCGAGCCTTCGAGATCGAGCTCGCCTCGCCCTGACGGGTCCGGGCCTCCTCGGGGAGGACCGGCGCGACCGGCATCTCCGGCGAGGAGGTCCAGCCGAGCGAGTCAGCCCTCGGGGTCGGGGGTCGGCGGGCGGCTGTCGCCGGGGAGGCTGATCGCCGAGCCGGCCTTCGCCTCGTCCCCGAGGCTCTTGTTCTGCAGGCTGAACAGCTCGTCCCACTCGACCACGACCTCGCCGCCGCCCGTGGCGTGGCGCTGTCGAAAGGCGCTGATCTGGTCGAGGCAGGCGTGGTCGATGAACTCGAGCTCGTCGAAGTGGAGGTGGAGCTCCGTGCCCTTGGGCACCTCGTCGAGGATGTCGGCGAGCTTCGGGAGGCCGAGGAAGGTCGCGGAGCCGACCATGTGGAGGTCGGCGCGGCCGTCGGCCACCTCGAGGTGGAACTCGACGTTGCTCATCTTGTAGAGGATCCGGATGGCGGAGAGGACGAGGCCGATCGCCACGCCGGTGAGGAGATCGCTGACGACGATCGCCACGGCGGTGACCACGACGATCCCGACGACCTCCCAGCCGAAGGGCACCATCGCGCGGACCGCCCTCGGATCGAGGAGCTTGAAGCCCACGTAGACGAGGATGGCCGCCAGGCTGGAGGTGGGCACCAGCTCGAGCACGTTCGGCAGGAGCAGCACGAACAGCGCGATCCACGTCGCGTGGAGCACGGCGGCGGCGCGGGTCCGGGCGCCGGCCTGGACGTTGGCGGTGGAGCGGCTGATCACGCCCGCCATCGGGAGGGTGCCGATGGCGCCGCACAGCAGGTTGGCGACCCCCTGCACGGTGAGCTCTCGGTCGTACTTCGGGCGCTTGCTCTCGGTCATCCGGGCGACCGCCGTCGCGCACAGCAGGGTCTCCGCCGTGGCGACCACCGCGATCGAGAGCCCCGTCCCCACCACGATGGGGTCGGCCATCTGGCCGACGGTCCCGAGGGTCGGGAAGCTGACGATGTCGAGCAGGTTCTCCGGTACCGCGACGTAGCGGATCGGGAGCTGGAAGATCGCGGCGAGGCCGGCCGCGAGGGCGGCCCCCACGAGGGGGCCGGGCACCACCTGGAGCTGGGGCGGCTTGATCCGGTTCCACAGCACCACCGCGGCCAGCGTGGCCACCCCGACGCCGGCCGCGATGTCGTGCTCCCGGTCCTGGTAGTCCGTGATCGCCTTCCAGACCCCGCCGGGCAGGGCGAGCAGGTTCTCGAGGCCGCTCGCCCGGACCTGATCGTCGATCATCACGTGCACCTGGCTGGCGATGATCAGGATGCCGATCCCCGAGATCATGCCGCGGATCACCGAGGGGCTCACCGCCTGGAACAGGCGGCCCACGCGGAGCAGCCCGGCGGCGAGCTGGACCAGGCCGGCGAGGAGCACCGCCGCCGCCAGCTTGCCCGGGCCGTGCTCCGCGACCATGGCTCCCACCACGACCATCAGCCCCGCGGAGGGGCCGCTGATCGAGAGGGGCGACCCGCCGAAGAGGCTCGCGACCCACCCCCCGAGCACCGCCGTGATCAGCCCGAGGGCCGGCGGGACGCCGGACGCCAGGGCGATGCCCATGCTCAGGGGCAGCGCGACGAGGAAGACCACGATGCTCGCGGTCAGGTCCTGTGTGAGCTTCTGCACGAAGAACGGGCAGCGTACCAGAGAGGTGCCGGCCGACGCGGGGACGGGCGGGCGAGGTCGAGGGCCTCCTGGCGGCCCGGCTCAGCCGATGCGGCCCTCGATGCCGAGGTGGATGATGCGCGAGCCGCTCCGGCACACGGGGTTGGTGCTCTTGCCCACCACCACCCCGGCCTCGGGCGCCCGGTAGGTGCGCCGGGGCCGGCCCCAGGGGTCGACCATCACCGCGATCCGCTCGCCCTCGGCCACCCGGTCGCCGAGGGTCGGGAACACCTCCAGGAAGCCGCCGGTGTCGGTGTAGAGCCAGTAGCTCCGGACGCACTCGATCGCCTCCCCATTGGCGCTCTGCCCGTCGGGGGGGAGCATCCCGAGGTTCTCGAGGGCATCCCGGATGCCGATGCGGCTCGTGCGGATCTTGTCCCGGTCGATCACCTGCGGGTCGCCGATCTCCACGGTCACCGCGGGTACCCCGCGCTCGGCGACGGTCGCTCGGACCGTCCCGTCGGCGCCCTCGTTGTGGACGATCACCTCCGCTCCGATCGCCCTCGCCACCCTCGCCGTCGCCGGGTCCTTGAGGTCGGCGCGGACGTACAGGGTGTTGACGCGGCCGAAGCTGGCGGTGTGGAGGTCGATCAGCACATCGAAGGCATGGAACACCCGCTGGACGAGCCGGTGCGCGTAGACCTCGCTCTCGTTGCCGTCGGCGCGGCCCGGCATGATCCGGTTGAGGTCGGCCCCGTCGGTGTAGGTGCGCGTGTGGCGGAGGTAGCCGGGCACGTTGATGATCGTGGCGCCGACGACCGTGCCCCGGAGCTCCGCGGGATCGATGCGGCGCAGGAGGCGGTGGATCGTCGGGATGCCGTTGAGCTCGTTGCCGTGGACGGCGGCGGTGATCCCGACCACCGGTCCCGGGCGGTCGCCCTTCGCGACGAGGGCCGGCACGCGGATCGGTCGGGACGTCGCGTCGTCGATGATCCGGATCCCCAGGTGGTGGAGCCCCGGCTCGAGGCGGCCGGGCTCGAGGATGTCGACGGGCGTGAAGCCCTCGGTCTCGTGGGTCTGGATCCAGTCGCTCATCCGTTCGGCTGAACGTCTAGCTCCGGACGATCTCGTCCACCAGGGCCGAGTCCGGGTTGAGGCTCCGGAACAGCCGTCGGCTGAAGCGGGCCTTGGTGGTGACGAGGCGGCCGGCCAGCTCGTCGATCGCGGTCACGGCGAGCACCGTCTGGACGTAGGCGTCGATCAGGTCGTCGAGGCCGATCCCGAGGCGATTGAAGTCCCGGGCGTCCATCAGCATCAGTCGCTCCGACTGGGTGGTGAAGGTGCCGTCCTCCTGTCGCTTCGACAGGTTGGTGCCGAGCACGCCCCAGGAGTCCTCCGGCGGGGTCTCGGTGAGGGGCTCGCGGGCCCGGCGGGCGTAGATGGCGAGGGGGAAGAACCCGTCCGCCCCCGCCCCGACCATCATGCGCAGGTCGGCCACGTAGAGGCGGCCCTGCCGGTCGGGGACCGTGCCGACGTGGTAGAGCGCCCCGCGCTCGGTCCGGGAGCTCCACGCGGCGTTGCCGATCAGCTGCTGGACGATGAAGCGGTCGTAGGCGGGCTCCTCCGCCATCAGCGCCTCCAGCTCCGAAGGCCGGGTCAGCGTGTAGATGCCCTGCCCCGCGTTCGAGTACGGCACCTTGACGACCGCGAGGCCGCCCATGCGCTCCACCCAGAGCGGGATCTCGCCGAAGGTCACGTCCCACAGGGTCTCCGGGGTGTCGATGTGGAGGCCGCTGCCCTCGAGGCGGGCGTTGTGGAAGTCGTAGGCCTTCGCGGCGAGGAGCTTGTTGCGGCCCCCGGCGAGGCAGACGCTCACCGGGTTGAAGATCAGCGTGCGGGACACGGGAGGGATCCGGTTCCAGGGGCGCTGCGTCACGTAGCGGAACGCGGCGCGGACCGGGAGCCACTCGCCGTCCTCGGCCCGGACATGGAGGACCCGCTGCTCGTCGTAGCGGGCCGGGGGGTCGGGCCGGTCGTAGAAGGGCGTGAGGTAGACCGTCTCCCCGGTCAGGTCGGCCAGCGCGGCCGCGTAGCCGGAGTTCTCCATCGGGTTCTTGTCGTAGAGGACGGCGAGGCAGCCCCCCGGGAGCCCCCGCTTGGCGAGGCGGGGCAGGAAGGCCTGCTGGAGGAGGCGCCGGTAGCCGCCCTGCTCGTCGGCCTCGTTGAGGAGCGGCATCGACTTCTGCCCGGACGGGCAGCTGTTGGTCTCGATGACCACCATCCGCCGCTCTCCCTCCAGGTCGGTGACGTGAAGGAGGTCCGACCCGCCCCAGCGGAAGCGCCGGGGCTGGTGCGCGAGGGCGTCCCGGATCGTGCGTGGGCTCGTGCGCGGATGCAGGTGGCAGTACCGGGCCGCGATCCGCTCGTTGCCGAGGTGGGCGAAGAAGCGGACCAGCGGATGGATGTGCGCGTTGAGGACGCGCTCGTAGTAGTGGCGCTCGACCTCGAAGGTGTTCGGGGCGACCGCCGTGGCGCTCCTGGGCGTCGTCATCAGGCTGGCCGAAGGGAACCCGAGGCCGGCGTCCCTGTCGAGGCGGAAAGGGGCATCCCCGCGCGAGGCGACCTCGACGACGGCGCGGGTCGCCGCCACCATCTCGCCGATGCTCCGCCCCGTCGATCCTGCGCGCTGCCTCGCGCGCGTGCCCTCGCGCTGGTCCTTGTCCGTCGTCTCCCTCGCGTCCGTCCTCGGCCTGCTGGTCAACGCCAGCTGCGGCGGCGCCGGGCCGTCCTACGCCGACTTCCCGGCGGCTCGGGCGATCCCGCTCACCCACGGCGGGCATCCCCCGGCCGTCGACCGGATGGTCCAGCGCTTCTACGCCGCGGAGGGGTTCGACGGGCCGCGGATGGGCGAGGAGCTCGCCACCCTGCTCGCCGCGCATCCGGGCAACGCCGCCGTCCACGAGATGTCCGCCCACCTGGCGGAGGTCCGGGAGGACAGCGGACAGGCTTGGTTCCACTGGCTGAGCGCCGCGGCCGACCTCGACGGGGACTTCGCCCGCATCTACCTGAGCCGGGCGCTCTTCGACGACCTCGCCGTGAGCCAGGAGTCGGCGTCGATCGCCGTCCTGCGGGAGCTCGCGAGGGAGCATCCGGACCCGGCCGTCCGCGTCGATGCGACGACGCACCTCATCTTCCTGCTCGAGCGCCGGGGGCGCTACGCCGAGGCGGACCGGCTCGGCGCCGGCCTCGACACCCTCGACGCGTGGATGGTCATCGGCCCGTTCGACAACGACCAGGGCCGAGGCTTCCACGCGGTCTACGGCCCGGAGTCGGAGATCGACCTCGACCGCGAGCTCCCGGGCCTCCGGGTGCCGGTCCGCTGGCGCCGCGTCGATCGGCTGACGCGCCGTGGCGAGGTGCCGCTCGCCGACCTGATGACCCCCGAGCAGTGGGCCGCGGCCTACCTCCTCACGCACGTGCGCACCGAGGAGGCGCGGGACGTCGAGCTCCGGATCAGCACCGCGACCCCGTTCCGCGTCTGGGTCAACGGAGCCGAGATCCTCGCCCAGGAGCACCTCGCCCGTTCCGCGACGGACAACTTCGTGCTGCCGGTCCGCCTCGCCGAGGGCTGGAACCGCATCCTGCTCAAGTCCGCCCAGGACCTCGGCGACTGGCGGGTCGCGGCGCGCCTCACCCGGCCCCGCGGCTTCCCGCTCGGCGAGGGCGACGTCGAGGTCAGCGCCGAGCTCCACGATGTCCCGCCGCCGGAAAGGCCGCCGAGCGCCCCGGACTGGTCGCTCCCCTACGTTGGCCTGACCCCGGCGCTCAGGCGGGACCTCCTCCAGCATCACGCCTCGCTGCGGGACGGCTTCGACCTCGACCGGCTGCGGGACGCCCAGTCGATGCTCGAGCACGCGCCGCGGCACCCCGTCGCGCTCTACCAGGCCGCCCTCGCCCACTGGGCGATGGACGAGATGGGCGAGGCGATCGATCTGCTGAACGCCGGAGTCGATCGGACCGAGGGGTGGGGGGCGGGCTTCCTCTGGCAGCGCGGCGCCTTCTACCGCGACCGGCGGCGCTTCGACCGGGCCACGGAGGATCTGCTGCGGGCGATCGAGATCAACCCGAACGCCCGGCAGGCGCGGATGGAGCTGGCCTTCACCCACGAGGCCCGGGAGTGGTACGAGCAAGAGACGGAGGTGCTCGAGGAGGTGCTCGAGCGCTGGCCGGACTGGGACTGGGGCCTCCGCGCCCTCGGTCACGCGCTGCAGTCGCGGGGCTACCTCGACCGCGCGGAGGCGGTGTACCGGCGGGCGGACCGGCTGGCGCCCGGCAACGTCTGGAACCTCGAGCGGCTGGCGACGCTCGCCCGCTGGCGCGGCGACCACGAGGCGTCGGTGGGCCACATCGAGCGGCTCCGCGCGTTCGCGCCGTGGAGCGTCGACCACCTCCTGACCCTCGGCGACTACCTGCGCTTCGCCGGTCGGCGCGACGAGGCCCGCGCGGCCTATGCGCAGGCGGGGGCCTGGGACCCGGGGTGGGCCCTGCCCCACCTGCGCCTCGGCCTGCTCGACCTCGAGGACGGCGACCGGGAGGGGGCCGTGGGCGCGTGGTCGCGGGCGCAGGAGCGCGACCCGGACAACGCCCGGCTGGCCGAGCGCCTCGACTTCCTGACCGGCGGGGACGAGGTCGACCCGCGGCTCCCGTCCGCCGCACGGATCGAGACCGCGGTCGCCAGCGCCCGGACCCTCGAGCTCGACCCGGGCGCCCACACCGTGCTCGTCCTCGATGACGAGGTGACCACCGTCCGCAACGACGGGAGCGCGACGAGGCGCGTGACCCAGGTGCACCTCGCGGTGACCAACGACGGCCGGGACGCGCTGATCGCCAACGGCGTCCCGCCCCGCGCGCGGGTGCTCCAGGCCTACAGCGTCACCCCGGACGGCGCGCGGCAGGAGGCGTCGTCCATCCGGCGGGGCGTGATCCGCTTCCGGGGGCTCGAGGTCGGCTCGGTGGTCGTGCTCCAGTACACGGTCCACAGCCCGCCCCCCGCGTTCCTGCCCAACCACTTCGTGTCGAGCTGGCTGTTCCAGGGCCTGCACCGGCAGCTCGGCGAGGGGCGGTGGCTGGTGGAGGTCCCCGCCGGGCGCCAGCTCGCCATGCACGTCCAGGGCCCTGTCCGCCACCAGGTCGAGCAGCAGGGCGACCTCGAGGTCCACACCTTCGCCGCGTCGGACGTCCCGCCGCTCGTCAGCGAGCCGGGCATGCCCCCACCCCGGGATCTGCTCGCGATGGTCACGCTGAGCACGTTGACCGACTGGGACGAGTACGCGGAGTGGGAGAGGGCCCTCCTGAGCGAGGTCTTCGAGGCCAGCCCCCAGGTGCGGGAGCTCGCCGCGCGCCTCACCGAGGGCGCCGAGACTCCTCGGGAACGTCTCGACCGCCTCTTCCACTACGTCGCGGAGGAGATCCGCTACCAGCAGGACTACGAGACCACGATCGCGGGGGTCCGGCCCCACAGCTGCCCGGTCGTGCTCGAGCGGGGCTATGGCGACTGCAAGGACAAGGCGGTGCTCCTGATCCTGCTCGCGCGGGAGGTCGGCCTCGACGTCGATTTCGCGATCCTTCGGACCACGGGCGCCGGCGAGGTGCGGCCGGAGGTGCCCAACCAGCAGTTCAACCACGCGATCGTCTACGTCCCGCCCCAGCTGGGGATCGAGGAGGGGATCTTCATGGACCCGACCACGGACGGGCTCGACATGGGCAACCTCCGGAGCGACGACCAGGGCGCCCTGAGCCTCGTCCTCGACCCCGACGACGGGGGCTACACGTTCATGCGCATCCCCTACCAGGATCCGTCGAAGCAGTTCTTCGGCTGCGACGTGGACGTGGACGTGGCGACGGGCGAGAGCGCGACGGCCCAGGCCCGATGCCGGGTCCGCGGCATGGTCGGCTCGACCTTCCGGCAGGTCATGCGCAACGACGAGCAGGCGGCGCAGCTCCGGCAGAACGTCGCGAACACCCTGTTCAACGGTGCGAGCCTCCTCGCCGGCGAGGAGCGGAACATCGACGACACCTGGTCGCCGGTGGAGATCGACCTGAGCCTCGACGTCTCGCCGACGATCCAGGTGGATGGAGCCGAGCGCCGCGTGCGGGTGCCGTCGTCCTTCCCGCTGTCGCGCCTCACCCGCCTCGAGACGCGCCGGACGCCCCTGCGCCTCGGGCCGCCCGAGAGCAGCCGCTGGCGGGTCACCGTCCAGGCGCCCCCCCGCGGGCGCGTCGCGCGGGCCCCGCGGAGCTTCGAGGTCGAGCACCCCTGCTTCACGATGTCGCGCCAGACCGTGGAGAGGGCGCAGCGCGTCGAGCTCACGATGACCTTCGAGCGGACCTGCACGGAGATCGCGCCCGACGACTACCCGGAGTTCCGGCGGCTGGCCCAGCAGGCGTCGAACCAGCTGCAGGCCGAGGTGGTGCTGCGCCTGGCGCGGTAGGTCCCCGGCCGCGAGGCCACGCGTCATCGACGAAGCGACCGCGTCCGGCTGCCGGCGTCGCGACCCGCTAAGGTGACATTCGTGGCCGGCCGATGACCGGGGCGTGGAACCTGCGCTCTACGGTCGACGGCCGGTCCTCCGGGCCTACTTTCCGGAGGGAATGATGCGGCGCGTCAAGCTCGACGACGGCACCCCCGCCCTGATTCGGCCCATCCGCCCCGATGACGCGGACGCGCTCGTCGAGGGCTTCGCCCACCTGTCCGAGGAGAGCCGGCGGGCCCGCTTCCTCGGCAGCGTCGCGTGCCTGACGCCCGACATGGTCCGCTACTTCACGGACGTGGACGGCGTCGACCACATCGCGCTGGTCCTGACGGTGGAGGACCCGTCGCAGCCGACCGGTGAGCGGGGCCTCGCGGTGGCCCGCTGCGTGCGCGCAGCGCCCGGGTCCGAGGAGGCGGAGTTCGCCTGCACCGTCGCCGACGAGTGGCAGGGCCACCATATCGGCCATCAGCTGATGAGCGCCCTGGTGGAAGCGGCCAAGAGCCAGGGGATCCGGCGCTTCCGGGGCGTGATGGCCGCGGACAACGCGCGGATGCTGCACATCATGCACGAGCTCGGCCGCGAGGTGGACCGGAGCTACGAGCCCGGGATCGTCAGCGCGCTCTACGAGCTCCACTGAGCTCCGGCCGGGGATCGCGCCGCGCTCCGTCGGGGGTGGGGGCCTCTCCACGCCCATGCCTTGCCCCCCTCGTCGCGGGACCTACCTGCGATCGCCAGGGGGGACGGGATGCTCGAGCTCGATCTGTACCGCTCCATGGCGCGGCAGCGCGCCGTCGAGATGGCCCTTGGGGAGCTGTGGCACCGGGGCCTCGTCCCGGGGGAGATGCACCTCGGCACGGGGGAGGAGGCCGTGGTCGCCGGTGTCCTCGCCCACCGGGAGCCCGGCGACCGCTTCGCGATCGATCACCGGCCGAGCACGGTGATGACGGAGGTCGGGGTGGACCCGCGCGCGATCCTCGCCGAATGCATCGGACGCGAGGAGGGGCTCTGCGGCGGCCAGGGCGGCCACATGCACCTCTACAGCAAGGAGCACCTGGCCGCGTCGTCGGGCATCGTGGGCTCCGCGGGCCCCGCCGCCGTGGGGTTCGCCCTCGCGGCCAAGGTGCAGGAGCCGGGGGCGGTGGCGTTCGCGTTCTTCGGCGACGGCGCGGCGAACCAGGGCATGCTCCTCGAGAGCCTGAACCTCGCGTCCGCCTGGTCCCTCCCGGTGCTCTTCGTGTGCAAGGACAACGGCTGGGCGATCGCGACGAGGACGGCGGAGGTCACGGGCGGGGACCTCCGCGCGCGGGCCCAGGCCTTCGGCCTGGCCGCGGACGAGGTGGACGGCGGCGACGCGACGATGGTGTGGAGCGCCGCGGCCACGCTGCTCGCCCGCGTCCGGACCGGGAAGGGTCCGGCGTTCCTCCTTGCGCACGTCCCGCGCCTCGACGGGCACCTGCTCGGTGACCCGCTGGTCCGGATGGCCAAGAAGCCCCTCACGGAGGGGGGCGCGACGACGCGCGACCTGCTGCGCGGGCTGTTCGGCCGCAAGGGGAGCGGCCTCGGCGGGCGGGCGAAGAGCGTCGGGCACCTGCTCGGGTTGATGGCTTCGGCCCGGGGCGCGGAGCGCGGCAATCGCCAGGACCCGCTCGTGCGCCTGGCGAAGCGGCTCGAGGGCCACCGCGACGAGGTCTCGGCGATCGACGAGGAGGTCCTCCTGCCGGTCGCCGATGCCCTGCGGGCCGTGGCCGGCGACGACCAGGAGGAGGCGGCGTGAGGTTCGGCGAGGCGATCGACACCGCCCTCAGCCAGGCGATGGCGGACGATCCGCGCATCATCGTCCTCGGCGAGGACGTCCACGGCTTGCGCCCGGAGCTCTACGCCCACTTCGGCCCCGAGCGCGTGCTCCCCACCCCGATCAGCGAAGGCGCCTTCGTCGGCGCCGGGGTCACCGCCGCGATGGCCGGGCTGCGGCCCGTGGTGGAGCTGATCATGGTCGACTTCGTCGGCGTGGCGATGGACGCGGTCATGAACCACATGGCGAAGGTGGCGGCGTTCACCGGCGGCCGGTGGCGGGTGCCGATGGTGCTAAGGGCGAGCTGCGGCGGGGGCCTCGGCGACGGGGGCCAGCACGAGCAGTGCCTGTGGGGGCTGCTGGCAGGCATCCCGGGCCTGATCGTCGTCGTCCCATCGACCCCGGCCGACGCGGGCGGGCTGATGCGGAGCGCCCTCGCGTCCGAGGACCCGGTCGTGATCCTGGAGCACAAGCTCCTCAGCGACCTCTGGCGCGAGAGCCTCGGCGGGGACGTCCGGGAGACGGTCACCCTCGACGTGCCCGCGGCGGGCGCGGAGGGCGAGGTGCCGCTGCCGATCCCGGCGGTGCCGATCGGTGAGGCAGTCCGGCGCCGAGCCGGCGACGAGATCACGCTCGTGTCCCTCGCGGTCGGCGTCCATCGCGCCCTCGAGGCCGCGGAGCGCCTCGCCGAGCGGGGGATCGGCTGCGATGTCCTCGACCTGCGGACCGTCCGTCCCCTCGACGGGGCCACCGTGCTCGAGAGCGTGGAGCGGACCGGCCGGCTCCTCGTGGTGGACGAGGACTACGAGCAGTTCGGCCTGTCGGGGGAGCTGGCGGCGCGAGCGCTCGAGGCGGGGCTGACGCCGCGCTTCGGCCGCGTCTGCGTTCGCGAGACGCTGCCCTTCGCGCGGGACGCGGAGGCGAGGGCGCTCCCGAACGTCGCCCGGATCGAGGAAGCGGCGGCGGCTCTGATGGCGAGGTAGCCGGCTGCTACACGCCGAAGTCCCGGAACTCCTCGTCGGCCGGCACCTCCTCGGCGTCGAGGAGCGCCAGGTGCTCCGAGCGAAAGGTGCGCCGGAGCGCCATGCGCACGGGGACCAGCAGCGCGAGGAAGAAGGGAAAGAGAAGCCCGACCACGCTCGTCTTCACGACCCAGAGCACGCCGAGGCATGCGAGCTGGACCGCCGTGAAGGAATGGACCACCGGCGCCGGGACCACGCGGAGGTAGTGGAGCGGCGGATAGCGCTCCGGGTCGAGGATCCACAGGCGAAGGCGCTCCACGAACTGGTTCCCGGACAGGGTCCCGAAGCCCATGAAGAGGAACATGCCGAACAGCACGGCCATCGGGACCTGGCCCAGAAGGGGCAAGAAGAGCAGCAGCGCGATGCCGAGCAGGACGTGGACCAGCAGGTTGGAGAGGCGGTTCTCGACCACCCCCACGATCTCGCCGTCCTCTTCCTTGACCAGGCTCTTGACGTGGTTGAGGGAGCGGACGACCGCCGCCACGACCCAGGGGAGGCCGAACAGGCTCATCGCCGCGACGAGCACGCCCATGACAGCGATGTCCCAGTGATACGCGGGTCCCTTCTTCAGGCGATAGTCCGCGCTGTTGGCGAGCCTCGCCGTGATGTTCTGATTCGTCCAGATGAGGATCGTGAGCAGGATGGCGGGGAGGACGGAGGCCCCGATGATCCATGTGGGAGCGTCGAAGGGGTTCACGAACCAGGGCCGGTCCACCGTCGGCGCGAAGTGGTCCGGGACGGCGAGGCGCTCGAGGTGGACCGTGGGGAGCGCCCAGCCCAGCGTGCTCAGGGCCGCGAGCGCGATCGCGGGCCCGAAGTCGCTCAGGAAGTCGCGCACCCACCCGCGGAGATAGGGGCTCCGCCGAAAGCGGCTCATGTAGGACGCCATGCCGAAGGTGCCGAGGGCGAGGAGCAGGGAGAGTAGGGCGGTGTCGTCCTCGATGTGCTCGCTCGAGAATCCACTCGCGATGTCGTTGGCCGCCTCGGTGATGAAGATCAGGGCGATCAGCGCCGCGAAGATCTCGTCCGAGAAGCGCGTGAAGTAGCGGATCAGAGCGCTCGCGTCGGCCGCGCTCAAGATCAGCATGAAGAGGCCCGTCCAGAGCCCGGTCCAGGCGACCGTGGGAAGGAAGGGTGCGTCGTAGTGAACGCAGATCCCGTAGAGGATGCCCATGAAGATGACGTTCGGGCCGGTGGCACCGACGATCGTCAGGGGCTGGCCGGCGAACACGGCCCAGAAGACCCCGCAGACAGCGGAGGCCAGCACGGTCTCGACGGCGCCGATCTCGCCGCCGGTGAGCGTCGCCAGCAGGCCACCGAAGGCCACCGCGGGGGCGAGGCACGCGAAGAACATGAAGAGCGTGGCCCCGAGCACCTTGGGGTGCAGGCCCGCGCGCCAGTCGTCGACGTAGTGGGGGAGGCGCCGCCGCAGGTCGAGAAGCGCCCCGCCGAAGGGCCGGCCCGTGGCGCTGAGCTCCGGAGGGATCCGACGGAGGCGGATCTCGTCCTCGAGCGCCCTCGCGTAGGCTCGGCCGAGCTCGTCCGGGGTGCGGGCGGCGAGCGCCGTGCGGCGGAACGTCGGGAAGCGAAGGAGCCAGGCGAACTCCGCAGCCGTCTCCAGCCCATCGTGGGAGTCCGAGGTGGACACCAGGACCCACACGAACCGTGCTTGGTCGCCGGCGCCCGGGCCGAGGGAGATCGGCTCGACGGTGCGCACGAGCGCGGAGAGCGGGGCGAAGGCGCCGGTGCGCAGCTTCACGTGCACCACCGCGACGCCGTGGTCGAGCGCGTCGGCGCCGCCGTCGCCGCGTTGCGCGAGGGCCCGACGCACGTTGTCGCGGTCGGTCTCGTCGAGCGCGTGGGCCTCGTCGAACGCGTCGGCGACGCGGTCGAGCACGTCGTGCAGGTGCTGCGACTCCTCGTCGAGCCGGATCAGCACGTCCTCGCGGAAGGCCCCGTCGGCCCCCGCGCGAGCCCAGTCGGTGCCGGTCACGGGAGCGCCTCGAGGTCCGGGGCCCCGCCGCGGCGTGGGACCGGGCGCGGGGGCGGATGACCGAGGGAGACGCCGCCGGGCGTCCGGGAGGGGGCGAGGCCGAGCGGGCGGCGCTCAGGATGGGGTCGTCGTCGAAGGAGCATCGTCGGCCCCCCAAGCTACTCCGCGCCGACCGTCCCGGGCCACCGCTCACCGTCCCGCGCCGGCGTAGCTACTCGTCGCCCGTCCCGACCTCCGGCACGAACCCGGTGCACGCCTCCGCGACGTCCGCGCACCCCGGCGGGACCGTGGGCGCGTCGGGCAGCTCCTCCACGCCGACCTGGCTGCAGCTGAACTGGCGGTTGAAGCGGTCGACCACGGCCGCCAGGTCGCCCACGCAGATCTCCACGTCGCGGACCGTGAAGGTGCAGGTCTCGCTCGGCTCGACGTCCGCGCACGCCTCGGCGGGGGAGGGCAGGGGTGGCGCGGCCTCCGCAAGGCAGACCTCCCGCAGCCGGCGGCACTCCGCCCGCTGGGCCTGGATCGAGGCGTCCGGCAGGTTGAGCGGGGCCATCCGGATCGCGGCGCTCGTGCACTCCGCGTCCCGGGCGAAGACCGCCGTCTCGTCCTGCGTGAAGGCCACGACCTCCTCGCACAGCGTGCGGGCCTCGGCGTCGCTCAGCCCGTCGACGGCCCGGTCGCCCGGCAGGGAGCTCTCGAAGGCGCTGCTGCTGCAGCCGGCGGCGAGCAGGGCGACCAGGGACAAGGCACGCGTCGGGGATCGATCCGTCATCGGCCGTGGCTTAGCCGCGCAGCGTCCCCGAGGAAAGGAGGCGCCGGGCGGCGCCGGGGAGGTCGACGGGGAGGTCGACGGGGAGGGGTCGAGCGCCTCCGCCCCGGTGACCGAGGCTCCCGATCGCCGCCTCGCGCCGAGCGTCCGGCGCGCCACGGTGCGCCCACCCCTGGCACTCACTCACTGTCCTGGCATTCGGGGCAGAGGTAGAGGTGCCGGCCGCCGAGGTCCCGCCGCAGCACCGTCCTGCCGCAGCGGCGGCAGGCCTGTCCGGCGCGCCCGTACACGAAGTGCCGGCGTCCCCGGCGGGGCACCCCGCGGCGCTGGAGTGCGGCCGCCGTCCGCGCGGGCAGCGTGACCCCCTTCTGGGCGTACGCCCGGCGGCAGATCGTCACCGTCGCGTCGGCCAGGCGGCGGACCTCCGCCGCGCTGAGGTCGACCGGGCGCCGCGTGGGCGCGAGGCGCGCCGCGAACAGGATCTCGGCCCGCAGGTAGTTCCCGAGCCCCGCGAGGAAGCCCTGGTCGAGGTAGAGCCCCGCCAGCTGCCGTCGTCGGAACGCGGCGTCCCGGAGCCGGGCTCGGACGACCTCGACGTCCAGCCCCCCCGTGGAGACGTCCGGGCCGAGGCCCGCGAGGTAGGGGTGCTCCGGAAGCCGCTCCCGGGCGAGCACCTCGATCGCCGACGCCGAATAGAGCAGCGCGGAGCGCTCCCGGGTGTGGACCGCGAAGCGGAGCTGGCGCCCGGTCCGGGGAAGGTTGCCCCGGCGCGTCACGTACCACCGCCCGTAGAGGAGGGAATGGGCGTACACGGTCAGCCCGCAGTCGAAGTGCGTCAGAAGCGCCTTGCCGCGCGACTCCACGTCCTCGACGCGCGTGCCGGCCAGCTCGGCGCCGTAGGCTTCCAGCCTCGGCAGGCCGAAGGCGACCTCCTCGGCCACCTCGCCGACCAGGGCCTTCGTGAGGCGGTCGGCCACGCGTCGGATCTCGGGACCCTCGGGCACCGCGACCTCGTAGGGTCAGCGGCCGGGGGCCTCGACGCGCGTGTGCGCACGGGAGGGGCAAAGCGTACCCGGTCGCGGCGGGCACCGCGGAGAGAGACGCGGGGCCTGGGGGCGTACGCTGAGGGGGCGTGGAGGAGAGGAGAAGCGCCGCGACCGGGTACACCTCGCATAGTCTGCAGCGCGTGTGCCAGTTACGTTCGGTCGGCCGATCGCGCGGAGGTGCCGGGGCGCCCGTCTCGGAACGTGACATCCCTGTCACGGCGCCCGCCGTGGCCCGCCCTCTTGTCCTCGGAGGACCGCGACATCGCAGCCTTCTGGGCGGCTGTGGCCCTACGATCACACCGTGAACGGGCGGAGAAGCCGACGCCGAAGCGCGGCCAAGAGCTTGCCGGACAAGGTCTGTCCGCACTGCGGACGGACCTTCTCGTTCCGGCGAAAATGGGCCGACGACTGGGACGAGGTCGTCTACTGCAGCCAGGCCTGCCGCCGTGGACGGCTGGGGGCGACGGACCGCGCGCTCGAGCAGGCGATCCTCGAGCTGCTCGCGGCGCGCGGCGCCGGCACGACGATCTGCCCCAGCGAAGCGGCCCGGCGGGTCGGCGGCGAGGACTGGCGTCCTCTGATGGAGCGCGCCCGCCGCGCGGCCCGGCGCCTCTGGTCACGCGGCGAGGCGACGATCCTCCAGCGCGGACGTGCCCTCGCGGATCCGTCCAAGGCGCGCGGTCCGATCCGGGTCGGAGCGGGGCGCCCCGATCCAGCTCGGTGATCGATCCACCAGCGTCCGCCGTCTTCCCTCGCGAGGTCGGGCCGGAAGCGCGCCGAGTGGCGGCGTGGTAGGATTCCGCCCCGAGGGGTTGGCCATGCGAACATCGGAAGCTCCCGCCCCCGAAGACGACGCGTTCGTCGGGACCGTGATCGAAGGGCGCTTCAAGGTTCTGGAGCGGATCGCGGCGGGGGGAATGGGCGTCGTCTACAAGGCGGAGCAGGTCCCCCTCGGCCGCTCCGTCGCGATCAAGATCCTCGAGCAGACGAAGGTCGACGACGGCACCTTCTCGCGCCGCTTCTTCCTCGAGGCGTCCGCCGTCGCGAAGCTCGCCCACCCCAACACGGTGGTCGTCCACGACTACGGGCGCACCGACGAGGGCGTCTTCTACCTCGCGATGGAGTACCTGGAGGGCCGGACGCTCCAGGACCACCTCGCCGAGAACGGCCCGCTGACGCCCCAGGACGCGGTCCACGTCGGCCTCCAGGTCTGCTCGTCGCTGCGCGACGCACACCAGCAGGGCCTGGTCCACCGGGACCTCAAGCCCGGCAACGTCATGTTCGTGCCCCGGGGGGGCGACCCGCTGTTCGTCAAGGTGCTCGCCTTCGGCCTGGTCAAGGTCGTGAGCGGCGACGAGAAGGCGGACCTCGGCCTGACCCGGAGCGGCGTGATGATGGGCTCGCCCCACTACATGTCGCCGGAGCAGGTCAAGGCCGGCTCCCTCGACCACCGCACCGACATCTACAGCTTCGGAGCCACGTTCCACCACGTGCTCGCGGGCGCGCCCCCGTTCCCCGTGGGGAGCCCCTTCGAGGCGATGACCGCTCACGTCTACAGCCCGGCGCCGCGGCTCCGGGACACGTGGCCGAGCTGCGCGGCGAGCGAGCGCCTGGAGGAGCTGGTCCTCCGCTGCCTCGAGAAGGACCCGGCCGCCCGGCCCCAGTCGATGGACGAGCTGATGACCGCCCTCCGGGGGTGCCAGGCCGAGGCCGGCTGGCAGCCGGGCTCCGGCGCCTACCCGCCGCCATCCGGGGCGATGCCCGCGTACGCGAGCGGCGTGCGGGGGGGGACCGGGCCGCAGGCGGCCTCCGCGATGACGCCGCCGGCGGGCATGCCGGCGCCGTCGGATCCCGGGAGCCACCCGTCCCACGGCCACGTCCATCCCTCGGGAACGACGGGCCCGGGCGGTCACCCGGTCCCGAAGAAGACCATGAAGTGGAGCGGGGCCACCCCCGGGTCCGGGCCGCAGGGCGGCGCTGCCGGCACCGGCCCCTACCCCGGGTCCGGGCCCCAGGTCGGCGCCGGGCCCTATGCCGGCGCCGCGTCCCAGGCCGGCTCCGGTCCCTACGCGGGCGCCGGGCCCCAGGTCGGCTCCGGTCCCTACGCGGGCTCGGGGCCGCAGGTCGGCTCCGGTCCGCAAGCCCCGCACCCGGCCTTCGGCTCCGGTCCCCAGGCGCCCGCCCCCGGGAGCAGCCGCGTCCCGATGATGCTGGCGGTCGGGGCGCTGGTCGCGGTCGGTGCCGTGGCGGCGGCCCTCGCGCTGTTCCTGCCGCTCGGCGGCGAGCAGGCGGAGGCCACGCCGACGCCCGCGGAGGTCCCGGCGCCGCCGCCGCCAGCTCCCCCGGTCGACCCGACGCCCGCCGACGTCGAGCCGCCTCCGCCCGTCGTGGTCCAGACGGATCCCGAAGGAGCGCGCGTGGTCCACGACGGGACCGACCTCGGGGACACGCCGGTCCGCCTCCCGATCCCCGCGGGCGAGAGCTGGACCGTGTCCCTTCATCTGCCCGAGCACCAGACACGGACGGTCACGGTCGCCGCGGGCCAGGACGAGCTGACGGTCCACCTGCGCGCGGCTCCGTCCGCGACCCCACCTCGCCCGGTCCGGCCGCCCCGCCCGCGGCCCCCGAGGCCCGCGACGCCGCCGTCCGAGGAGCCGACGTCGACGGCGACCCCGGAGCGTCCGCCCGAGCGCCCGCCGGCCGACCCCCACCTCGGCGAGCCGGGCCTGCGCCCCGACCATCAAGCCCCCGATCTCACCAACCCCTGGGCCAACGAGCGCTGACGCGGTCGTACCCCTGCCCTGCCCTCTACCCCTGGAGTCGGACGCGGATGCCCACCACGCTCGCTGCCCTGGTCGCTCTCGCTCTCGCCGTCGGCCTCGCCTCGTCGCCAGGCCTCGCCGTCGCGCAGCCGCCCGCCGACGGAACCGCGGACGGGTCCCAGCGGCTCGACGAGGCCGCGCGGCTGACCTACGAGTCGGCGCGCGACGCCTTCGTCCGCGGCGACTACGAGCAGGCGCTCGAGCTGTTCCGGCGAGCCTACGAGCTGAGCCCCCGCCCGGGGCTCCTCTACAACATCGCCCAGACCCTCGACCGCCTCCGGCGGGACCGCGACACGGTCGACGCGCTCCGCGCCTACCTCGAGGCGGCCCCCGAGGCGCGCAACCGGCAGGAAGTGGAGGCGAGGATCGGGGTCCTCGAGGCCAGCCTCCAGGAGCAGGAGGCGGAGGAGGCGGCGCGCCGGGAGGCCGAGCAGGCTAGGGCCGGGGTGCCCGAGGACGGCGCCGACGCGGGCCGGTCCGGCGTGCACCCTGCCGTCTTCTTCACCACTGCGGGCCTCACCGTGGTGGGCGGGGTCCTGACCGTGGTGTTCGGCCTGATCACCAACAACAAGAACGACACCTACGTCGAGGCGACCCAGCAGCCCGACGCGACCTTCGAGTCCACGGACCCCCTCTTCCAGGACGCCCGGACGTTCCAGCTCCTCACCAACATCAGCTGGATCAGCGCGGCCGCGTTCGGGGCGGCCTCCCTGGTGCTCGCGTTCTTCACCGACTGGGATGCCCTCGGTGGCGGCGGCGACGAGGCGGGAGCCCAGGCAGGCTGGGTCCCCGACATCGGCGCGGGGCCCAACGGCGTCCAGCTGGGCGCCACCTACCGCTTCTTCTGAGCCTTGGACGGAACGTCATGAACGGCAGGACGGCGCTGATCGCCCTCGGGGCGTGCCTCTTCGGGACGGGTTGCTTCATCGTGGATGGCAGCCTGCGACCATCGCAGGACCCGGACATGGACCCGCAGGGCGGGACGGATATGGCGGGGCTGGACCTCGGCGAGGACGGACCCCGGGGCGTCGACACCTGCGGCACCCCCGACGCCCCCTACATCGAGCTGTTCGACACGCAGAGCAGCATCCGGATCGACACCACCGACCTCACCGACCAGATCCAGAGCTGCGATTCGCGTGACGCTCCCGGCAATGACGGTTTCGTCGCGGTCAACGTGACGGCCGGCCAGTACTGGCACTTCCACCTGCGGCCGGACCCCGCCGTCCGGCAGGACCGGGACCCGTTCCTCTACCTCCTGTTCAGCTCCGGGACGAGCTGCGACGATCGGCAATGCAACTTCCGCTCGGACGTCTGCCAGGGAGGCAAGGACGAGCACTTCGCGTTCGAGGCGGACCAGAACGGGGTGTGGTACCTCGGCATCGACGACCGCATGGAGGGGGGCGGGGGCTACCTCCTCGACGCGATCCTGCCCTTCTGCGGCAACGGCGAGCGGGACCACGGGGAGTCGTGCGACGACCCGGCCTCCGACGAGTGCGACAGCCAGTGCCGGAACGTCCTCAGCGAGGACCGCTCGAGCGAGGCGGCGCCCAACGACAATGCCGTCGAGGCCAACGTGCTCGACTTCCCGGCCAGCAACATGCTGGAGATCTCGGGCGCGATCGGCGGCGACGAGTGCACCTACCCGGACGTCTTCGCGTTCACGGTGCCGGCGGGCGGAGCCACCCTCGCCGTGCGCGCGCTCAACCCGGAGACCAACGACCCGTGCTTCGACCCGACCCTCACGCCCTACCGGTACGTCCTCCGGCGTGACGACGGGCAGGTCCGGGACGGGCCGGAGACCGACTCGGTGACCGGCTGCGCCGTGCTCGACGAGGACCTCGCCGAGGGCAGCTACAACCTCTTCGTCGAGCACGCCGAGCCCTTCGAGGACCTGATCAGCTACAAGTTCCGGATCAGCCTCACGCGATGAGGGCCTACCTCACCCTCCTCGGGACGTCGGTCCTCCTCGGCCTGGGCGCGGCGACGCCGGCGGCGGCCTTCGAGCCCTACGCCGTCCTCGTGCCGTGCGCGGCGACGGCGGAGAACGACGTCGGCACCGTCCGCCCCTGCATCACGTGCCACAACAACGCGAACGGTGGCTCGGGGTGCCCCGCGCCGCCCTGCCTCTCCGCCTTCGGGGCGGCCTTCAGCGCCGCCGGCCTGGCGTGGAGCGAGACGCTGGCCACGACCGACACCGACGGGGACGGCTACAACAACGGCGTCGAGCTGGGCGACCCGCTCGGAGAGTGGTCGCCCGGCGACCCGAGGCCGACGATCTGCGCCTGCGCGACGCCGCCCGGCGACGCGCTGGTGACCCCGGGGGACACCGACGCCGACGGCGACGGGGTGTGCTGCGTGGGCGAGGACATGGACGACAGCGGCGACTGCCTCGGGGCGGGCGAGGTCCTGCTCGACGTGATCGACTGCGACGAGACCGAGCCGAGCATCTACACCGGCCGCGACGAGCTCTGCATGAACGCGGTCGACAACGACTGCGATGGGCTGCCGACCTTCCTCGACGACGAGTGCCGCGACACGGTCGACCGGGACGGCGATGGCTTCTGCCCGATGGGTCGCGACACGAACGGGGACGCCCTCTGCTTCCTCATGGACGAGCAGACCGGGGACGTGGACTGCGACGACACCGAGATCACCGTGTTCCCCGGCGCCAACGAGAACTGCCTCGATACGCGGGACAACGACTGCGACGGCGACGCGGACCGGGACGACAGCCAGTGCGTGAGGGACCAGGACGCGGACGGGGACGGCTTCTGCCCGATCGGCGAGGACCTCGACGACAGCGGGACGTGCGAGGGCGCGGGCGAGGACAACGGCACGGGTGACTGCGACGACGACAACGAGCTCGTGAACCCCGACCAGGCGGAGGTCGATGCCTGCACCGACGGGCTGGACAACGACTGCAACGGCGTCGCCGATGCCCGGGACCCGGTGTGCGCGGACGTCTTCGCCGCCGACGGGGATGGCTACTGCCCCGGCGGCCGGGACGGCAACGGCGACGGCGCCTGCACCACCGACATGGAGCTCGCCGAGCCGGGGGACTGCGACGACACCGACGCCACCCGCAACCCCGGCGCGATGGAGGCCTGCCTGACCTCCGAGGACCGCGACTGCGATGGCGACGCCAGCGTCGCCGACGCCGACTGCGCCGGGTACCTCGACACGGACGACGACGGCTACTGCTTCGTGGGCCCGGACCAGGACGGCGACGGTCGCTGCACCTCCGCGGGCGAGCAGGTCGGCGCGGGCGACTGCGATGACACCCGGCGCCGGGTGAACCCGGAGGCAACGGAGGTCTGCACCGACGACCTCGACAACGACTGCAACGGCACCCGGGACTCCGCCGACCCCGTGTGCGTCACGTTCCGCGACGTCGACGGGGACACCTACTGCCGGGTCGGCCGCGATGGCAACGGGGACCAGGACTGCGCCGACCCGGGGGAGCAGAGCGGCCCGACCGAGGTCGTCTTCGTCGGGGTCCGGACCACCGACACGATGCCGACCGTGTACCCCGGGGCCCCCGAGAACTGCTTCGATCAGCTCGACAACGACCTGGATGGCCAGGTCGACGAGGCCGGAGCCTGCGTCCGGACCGTCGACGCGGACGGGGACGGGTGGTGCCCGGTGGGCCGGGACGAGGACGGCGACGGGAGCTGCGTCGGGGACGAGACCGGAGGCGGCGACTGCGACGACGCCAACCCCGGCGTGAACCCCGGCGTGGCCGAGGACTGCACCTCGGGTCGGGACCTGGACTGCGATGGCGACACGGGGCCCCGCGCCTACCGGTGGGAAGACGGCAACCGGCCGCCCGTCGACACCGATTGCACGTTCCTCCTCGACCAGGACGGCGACGACTTCTGCGGCATGGGGTTCGACGCGAACGGGGACGGCGACTGCGTCGACGCGGACGAGCAGCGCGTGTCCGCCGACTGCGACGATCTCGACCCCGACGTCAACCCGCGCGCCCGCGAGGTGTGCGACGACGAGGTCGACAACGACTGCGACGGCTTGTTCGACGTCAACGACCCCCAGTGCGAGTGCCCGAGCGACGACGCGTGCGAGGACGGGGACCCGTGCACGCGGGACTTCTGCGGCTTCGGGGGTCGGGGCTGCGAGCACGAGGCGATCGCGGGCTGCGGCGACGCGGGCCCGGTCGCGCCGGACGCCGGCCCGGCCGGGCCGGTGCTACCGGGCGGCTGCGGCGTGCGTCCCGGCGCCCCGCCGCCGTCCGCAGCCGTGCAGGGGCAGCAGATGGTCGCGCATGTCCAAGCGCGAAGCCGGCCGCGCTGAACCCCGGGTCGGGGGCGGGGGGGGCCGCGGGGCGGGCGGG